>JADLAC010000037.1 GCA_020848435.1 Burkholderiales bacterium
CACAACGCGCGCATGCGGCGTTGCTCGGCTTGCCAATATTCCCGATATTGGTCTGCACCGAGCGCCTTGCCTGCGGGCGTTGTGGGCACAACGCATCGCGCGAAATCAAGTCCGACAGGCTCCTAGGATAGTCTAATGCGCGCGGCTTTCCGCAAGCGTCCGCGCGATATCGTTCGCGGCCCGAAACGCGAACGCCGTGGACTTGGTGAGCCCGCCGACATAGCCCGCGAATTCTCCGCCTTCGAGCCCGCCGGTGGCGCAACCCGCGGCGTACAAGCCGGCGATGGGCTGGTCGCGCCCATTCAATACCCGAGCGTCGGCGTCGATCGCGATACCGCCCATCGTATAGGTGAGGCCGGCACACAGCCGCAGGGCATAGAACGGAGGCTGCTGGATCGGGTGCGGCTTGTACCGTTCCGCGCTGCGCGGCGGATCGAGCCGCGCCGTCGTCCCGGAGGCGACGGCATCGTTGTACTGGCGAACGCTCTGTACGAGCGCTTCCTGCGGCATGCCGATACGCTGCGCAAGCGCCGCGAGATCGCGCGCCTGCACCATGGTCGCCCCGCCCGAAACGAGCAAGGGATTCGCCGGAGAAATGAACTCGCGCCCGGGGCCGTTCCAGATCGCTTCGTCGAACACGACCAGCGCCGACAGCGGATCCGCGAGCGCGGCGATGCGATTGGTGATGTAGACCCCGCCCAGTCCCTCGTCGAGAAAGCGCCGGCCGCTCGCATCGACCACGACGCCCGCCGCACAGATGAAATCGATGATCGGAAACGGCGAAAGGTCATCGTTGTGCATCGCGTCGTGCGAGAGCACATGGCCGTAGATCCGATCCATCCCGACGAGCTTCGCCCCCGCCTCGCGCGCCATCAGCAACGCATCGCCCATGCCGCTGCCCGCGCCGCGCTGCTTCAGCTTTTCGGGTGCGGGGCTCACGTACTCGTGCAGCAGATCGAGGTTCGCCTGAAAGCCGCCGTCGCACAGGACCACCGCGCGCGCGTCGAGGGATATGCGCTCGGCGCCACGCTCGACGTCCACGCCGACACAGCGCCCATCGCGCATGCGCAAGGCGCGTGCGCGTGCGCCGGTGACGAAACGGCCGCCGAGCTTTTCCAACTCCTGGGCGAGCGTGCGCAGCAACACATCTCCGCCGCGGCCTTCCCAGTAATTGCGCCCTTTGAGCAGTATGGGCGGCGCCAGCGTGTGCTGCCGGTGCACTTCGTGGCCGACCTTGATGAAGCGCACGCCGCGCGTCTTGAGCCAGCGCACCGCATTGCCGATGTCCGCGGCAAGCGCGCGCGCGAGCTGCGGCTGCGCGTAGCCTCGGGTGCGTGTTTCCATGGCGTCCAGCAGTACGGCGGGGTCCTCCATCACGTCGCGAAACGCGACGTGAAAAGCACCACCGGTCATGCGCACATTACAGGGATAGCGCCCGCTCCCTTTTTCGAGTACCGCGACTCTTGCGCCCAGCTCGGCGAGTCTGACCCCGCTGACCATGCCGGCGATGCCCCCGCCCACGACCGCCGCGTCCAAGCCTTGTTCCAGATCCATTCGGTATTCCTTACGTTCAGTGCGCCGGACAGCACGTCTAAGCCAGTGAGCCGAACGCCGTGACGGCCGAGACCATCGGCCGCCCGAGCGCGTGGCCGGCAAACACGATCGCGTTCATGCCTGCGCGGCGACGTCGGGCTCGGTTGCGCGGGAGATAGCGACCTGCTCGGACGCCGCATAGCGCCCGGCAAGCCGTCCCGAAGTGAAGGCCCATCCCAGATGATGACCGTGGCCTTTGAGCAGAAGTCCGCCCTGCCCGGCCGAGCCCGCCGCATACAGGCCCGGGATCGGACCGGAGTCGCGACCGAGCACTTGCAGGCGTTCATTCACGGCCACCCCGCCGTCGGTGAAATTGATGTAGAGCTTCACGGGGCCGAGCGCGTAGTACGGCCCAGCTCCCAGCGACGCCCGCGCGGGCGCCACACCCTCGGCAGCCACTTCGCCGGCAACCGCGCGTGCCAAGTGCACGGCGTCCATCCCGAGATCGAACGCGAGGCCGTCGATCGTCTCGCCACGGTGATAGAGGTCGCGGCGAAACTTCTGGTAATCGCTCAGGTAGGCGTAGGCGACGCCCGGCGCGGTCGAAACGTAGTGCGGCCAGCACGAGAATTTCCGCGCAAGGGCGGCATCGAATACGATGTACGCGATGCCCTCGGGCTGCCTGGACACGTCGTGCATGGCCCGGTTCTTCTCGTCCGTGAAGCGCTCGCCACGCTTGTTGACGAGAATCGCGCCGGCTTCGAACAGCTCGTGCTGCGGTACCAGCACGGTGGTGAGAAAGCCCATGAGGAAGCGGCGCACGATCGAGGGCGAGGCGATGCGCAAGGCGATACTCGCCGGACGCGTGAGCCAGCGCGACGGCGGCAGCCTGCTGATCCAGGACGGCCGCGCGGGCGGGACGAACCGTATGCCAGCGAGGTGCATGTCGCCGTTGACGATGTGGGCGCCGAGCGCGAGCGCCATCCGCTGCCCGTCGCCGGTGCTGGTGGGATTGATCGGCTCGATGGCGGCCGCGGCCTCCGAGATGAGCTCGCGCTTCATGTCCGGATTCGCACTGTAATCCCCGCTCGCGAGCACCACGCCGCGGCGCGCGCGCACCGTCTCGACCGCGCCGTCGGCTCGCGCGACTTCGACGCCGCGCACGCGCTCGCCGTCACGCACCAGCGCGCGTGCGCGCGCGCTGGTGATGATATGCACGCCGATCTTTCGTGCATGCCGCTCGAGATGGAAGATATAGGCGCGCGAGCCAGGGATGACGTTGTGCATGCGCGGCTTCCTGTGCGGCGGCTCTTCCAGCGGACCGAAGAACTCGACACCGAGCGCTCCGAGCCAATTCACCGTCTCGGGAACGTTGTCCGCGAGCACGCGGCGTAAAGGATCGTTGTCCGGACGCGAGGTGTATTTCTTCGAAAACAGCGCCATGTCCTCGAAGTGCGCCTCGGGGGTATCGACGATGCCGCGACGCTTCTGCTGTGCCGTACCCGAGGCGCTGATGGAGCCGATGGAGCGTGCCGTCGTGCCGCCGAGCGCTGGGTTCTTTTCCAGCAACACGACGTTCGCCCCGCTCTCGCGTGCCCCGATTGCGGCCGCCAGCCCCGAGCCGCCGCCGCCGACCACCACCACGTCCGCTTCCATCATGACCCGATTCGATGAACCGCGGCGACAGCGCGATGCGAATCGCGCCCTCGCATGCGCCTGCGACCGGCTACTTCGCTGCTCCGGCGGCAAGCATGGCTTTGAGCGTCGGCTCGAAAAACGCCGGCACGCGCATGATGCGCGTATTCTGTTTGAGAATCTTGGGCTGGTTCTTCGCCCGGTAGGCCGGCCAAGCGGGATCGGCGGCCAGCGCGGCACGCCGGCGCTCGCGATCCGCGAAGTCCTCGAAGGCCCACAGGTGCACGAGCAGGTTCTGCTCGCCGACTTCATTGATGTAGAACCCGACCATGTGGCCGAGGTGATGGCGCAGTATCGGCAAGGCTTCGCGCTCGTAGATCTCCATGAACTCGGGCACCTTGCCGACGTACAGCGTGTACATGCGTTCTTCGACGATCATCGCGCGCTTCTCCAGGATCGATTTTCATCCGAGCCCGGCGCACCGGGCCCATGCTCAAATGGGTGAGTATGACCATCCCTGGGCTATCAGATCAAGCGAGATTGCGCGATGGTCTTCCATTCGGTTTTCTGATCGCGCCGGAATCCTCAATCCCTCTACCCCGATTCGCGCTGATGCCGGAGTCGAAGCACGCGTATCAGATCTAGCGGCTCATCGTTGCGTTCGGCGTCAGGCGGGAACCCAGCGGCACCAGATACAATAGGCTGAAGGGGCGAAGGCTCGGAGCCTAGCGTGAAGCATACAAAGATCAACGCGCCTGCGTCTTTGGCGATCGAGTCCTCTTGCATCATCGAAGGCGACGCATACGTAGTGCTGGCGCACCTGCCGGACCAGTGTGTTCAAACGGTTGTGACATCCCCGCCCTATTGGGGCCTCCGCGACTATGATCTGCCGGGACAGATTGGACTAGAAGAGGCGCTGCCACAGTATCTTAACCGGCTGGTCGCTATCTTCGCGGAGGTCAAGCGCGTGTTGAGAGACGACGGGACGCTTTGGCTTAACGTCGGCGATGGGTATACAAGCGGGAATCGCGGCTGGCGCGCTCCCGACAAGAAGAACTCTGCACGGGCCATGGAAGTGCGGCCTGACACACCCGAAGGGCTAAAACCGAAGGACCTCCTCGGCATCCCGTGGCGTTTGGCACTGCGCCTGCAGGACGACGGCTGGTATCTACGCAGCGATATCATCTGGCACAAGCCAAACGCAATGCCAGAGAGCGTCAAAGACCGCCCCACCAGAGCGCACGAGTACATCTTCCTCTTCAGCAAGCGGGAACGGTATTACTATGATCAGAACGCCATCCTAGAGGTCAACGGGCGCAACAAACGCTCCGTGTGGAGTGTGAACACCCTTCCACTCGTACTCCCACACGCGGCGACGTTCCCTCCCGCCCTGATCCGTCCCTGCATCCTTGCCTCTACCCGTTCGGGCGATTATGTGCTCGATCCATTCTTCGGCTCAGGTACCGTCGGACTCGTGTGTGAAGAAACAGGGCGGAATTACTTGGGTATCGAGCTTCATGCCGAGTATGTAAAGCTCGCGGCCGAGCGACTGGGCGCACTGATGACGCACGTTGTCAAGGTGGCCTAGTGCCAATCTCGATTCCGATTCCTCAGCTACAGATTGACTTCGCCTTTGCATTGGAGCAGGTCCGCCCAGCATGGCCGACGAGAAAGCCCATCGAGTAACAGGTTCTACCGACTTTCTCAGGTCGACGGTAAGTCAGGAGACGAGTATGTCGACTTCCGCAATCGCGTCATCTCTATGACCGATGTGCCTTCACCTTGAGCGCACAAAGAGCATGAGCGGCAATGGATAAACTGACGCCGACAACGCGATGGCGTGCGTCAGGAAGCAACCTGCGCTCGCCCGGCACGCCGGCGTCACAGCGCCGGGCACGCGCGATTTGAGACCTCGCCTAGGCCGTACGCGAGGTTGCGGATGCACCCTGCATTCGGCTAGGCGTGCGGCGTCATCGATGTGAGATCTCTCCTGGAGCAGGCACCGCGCGCTGACATAAGCTCGGCGGGGTCGGCGTTGCACGCGGACGGGAAGATTGCGAGGCTCGTTGCAACAGACTTCGGGAGGCGCCATGGATATTCGTAGCATCATCGCTGCGGGCGTACTGGCAGCAACCGTCAGCGCTCCGGCAGGCGCGTTCAACGTCTTTTCTCTCGGCGGCGACCAGGCCCTCAAGTGGGGCAGCAACACGGTCGGAACTCCGGGCGGCACCGTCACCTGGAGCCTGATGCCCGACGGAACCAGCCTGGATCCCAGTGCCCCCGGCTACATGCACGGCACGTCGAACCTCTCCAGCGTCTTCTTGGAGGTCGGCGGCCAAGCCGCGGCGCTGTCGATGCTGCAGAACGCCTTCGGCGCCTGGTCGGCCGTCGCCGACGTGCAGTTCCAGTTCATCGGCACCGACGACGGCACACCCTTCGGCGCCTCCTATGCCGCTGGACAGAGCCTCGGCCACATCCGCATCGGCGCGTTCGAGATCGACGGATTCTCTGCCGCGGTGGGCTTCGCCGCGCCACCGAACGGCGGCACCACCCTCGAGGGCGATCTGATCTTCAATTCGCGCAGCGACATTTCGTTCTTCGTCGCACCCGGATCCGAAGGCGATCTGTACGATCTGTTTCCGCCCGGCGGCGGAGCGTACCGCAACGACTTCCAGGGACTCGCGGCGCACGAAATCGGCCACACGCTGGGCCTCGACCATACCGACGTGACGACCGCGCTCATGTGTGGCGGATCGAGCAGCGCGCAGTGCTATTGGTCGGATCCGGACGGCGATGGCAAGGCACCCATCACGCGCCTGCCGAAGCTCGACGACATCGCGGGCGCGCAGTACCTCTACGGCCCTGCGCCGATTCCCGAGCCGCAAACCTGGCTGCTGCTGCTGGCGGGCTTGGCCTTGGTCGGGATGGCCGCGCATCATCGGTTTGCCGCGCCCGGCAAACTTCTGCGCTCTAACATCGCCTGACGGCGCAGCCAGCCGGCGAGCGTTCGAGAGGGCAGGCGTCACCGAAGAGGCGACGGCTGCGAGGCTCACCGCCGCCGGATCTCGGCGGGCCGGACGCGCAATGTTTGCGCTCGGCGCTGGAATTGCCGAGCCTTCTCGCGCGCACACCGGCGCGATCCATGAAAGCATCGTCCCAGCTTCGCGTCGACGGAAACCTGATAACGAAATGACGGTACTGGAGGGTATAGTCTGATGCACCATCGGGCGTGGCCGTTGCCGACGCTCGCCTTTGGTAGACTCTCGACTCCACAACCGATCGGAGATCCGTCATGCCGTTCATTCACGTCCGGCTGTTCGAAGGCCGCACTCAAGAGCAGAAACGTGCGTTCGTGGAAGCGGTGACGCGCGAAACCGCGCGTACCTTGAATTGTCCGGCGGAGGCCGTCGACATCGTGTTCGACGACGTGAAGAAATCCGACTGGGCGCACGCCGGCAAGCTGGCGTCGGACGCGGGCAAGTAACCACCGATGCACCAGCCTCGAAGCGCCGAGTCCCCGAGCGGCGCTTCCTGCCGACGTCCATAGCGGCATCCTGGCACCCGCATCCTGAGCGCGTTGACAGCCCCGCGCTGCCTCACCCACAATAGCCGGGCGGGGATACGGCAGACTCCCCGCCAGTTCAAGACGCCCGCGCGTCCAAGTGCTGCCTTTGCGTGATTGCGTGCGCGAAGGAGAGTCATGGACGCTTCCATCACCCCACGAAACCTGCGGGACGCTCGCGACGCCGGTGCGCCCGTTCTGGTCATCGATGTACGCCGCCGGCCAGCATTTCTCGCCGCGGCCGACATGGTCGCCGGTGCCCTGCGGCGCGATCCCGAGGCGCTCGACAGCTGGGCCGACGCGCTGCCGCCGGCCGCCGGCATCGTCGTGTACTGCGTGCACGGGCACGAGGTGAGCCGGGGCGTTGCAGGGTCATTGCGCGCGCGCGGGCTCGACGCACGCTTCGTCGAGGGCGGGCTGAGCGCCTGGAAACAGGCGGGTGGCGAAGTCATGGCGAAACCCGCCGGCGCCGCGACGCGCTGGGTCACGCGCGAGCGGCCGAAGGTGGACCGCATCGCCTGTCCCTGGCTCGTTGCGCGCTTCGTCGACCAGGACGCGGAGTTTCTCTACGTGCCCTCTTCCGAGGTAACACGCACGGCGGTAGAACAAGACGCCATCGCCTATGACATCCCCGGCGTCCACTTCTCGCACGAGGGCGAGAACTGTAGCTTCGACGCCTTCCTCGAGACCTTCCGGCTGACCGATCCGGCGCTCATCCGATTGGCCGGCATCGTACGCGGCGCCGACACCGCACACCTCGACCTCGCCCCGCAGGCCGCCGGATTGCTCGCCGTGTCGCTGGGCTTATCGCACCGCTATGCGGACGATCACGAGATGCTGAGGCATGGCATGACGATCTACGACGCCCTGTACCTCTGGTGCAAGGACGGTCAGGACGCGCGTCATACCTGGAACCCCGGCGCCTTTCGCTGAGGCGAACGCTCAGCACGGGATCCGGCACGCCATTCGGTCCTCACGAAAGAAGACGAACGTGACCAATGCAATCAGGCATACAAGCGCGGCTACGCAGACCGATTCCGCGAGCGAGCGTCCCGCGGTCAGCTTCGGCCAGGCCTTTCTCTTCTGGCTCAAGCTCGGGTTCATCAGCTTCGGCGGACCAGCCGGCCAGATCGCCATCATGCACGAGGAGCTGGTGCAGCGCAGGCGCTGGATCTCGGAGCGACGCTTCCTGCACGCGCTCAACTACTGCATGGTGCTGCCAGGGCCTGAAGCGCAGCAGCTCGCCACCTACATCGGCTGGCTGATGCACAAGACCTGGGGCGGCATCGTGGCCGGCGGCCTGTTCGTGCTGCCGTCGCTGTTCATCCTGGTCGCGCTGTCGTGGGTTTACATGGCGTTCGGCGACGTGCCCGCGGTCGCCGGTGCGCTCTACGGCATCAAGCCGGCCGTGACGGCGATCGTCGTGTTCGCAGCCTACCGCATCGGTTCGCGTGCATTGAGAAACGGCATGCTGTGGGTAATCGCCGCGGCGGCCTTCATCGCGATCTTCGCCCTCAAGCTGCCTTTTCCGCTGATCGTGCTCGCCGCCGGAGTCGCGGGCTACGCCGGCGGACGCCTCGCGCCGGACAAGTTCACCGCCGGTGGCGGCCACGGCTCGGCTGCCGAGAGTTTCGGCGCGGCCATGATCGACGATCACACGCCGGCGCCCGAGCACGCGCGCTTCACGTGGCGCGGATTCGCCAGAGTGCTCGCGGTTGGTCTGCTGCTTTGGTGCGCCGTCCTGGGCGCCATCGTCGCGGCTACCGGCTGGCACAGCACGTTGAGTCAGATGAGCTGGTTCTTCACCAAGGCTGCGCTGCTCACCTTCGGCGGCGCTTACGCCGTCCTGCCTTACGTCTATCAGGCCGCGGTCGAGCACCACCAATGGCTCACGCCGCTGCAAATGATCGACGGTCTGGCGCTCGGCGAGACGACCCCGGGCCCGCTCATCATGGTGGTGGCCTTCGTCGGCTTCGTCGGCGGCTGGGTGCAGGAAATACTCGGCCCGGACAAGCTGTTCCTCGCCGGGACGCTGGCAGCGGCGGTAGTCACCTGGTTCACGTTCCTGCCGAGCTTCGTGTTCATTCTGCTCGGCGGCCCCCTGGTGGAGACGACGCACGGCGATCTCAAGTTCACTGCACCGCTCACCGGCATCACCGCGGCTGTCGTGGGGGTGATCCTGAACCTCGCCGTGTTCTTCGCCTATCACGTGCTCTGGCCGCAGGGTCTGCAAGGACGCTTCGATTGGTTCAGCGCCGCGGTCGGCATCGGCGCATTCCTCGCGTTGTGGCGCTTCAAGGCCGGCGTCATGGTTACGATCGCCGCTTGCGGTGCGCTCGGCGTGGCGTGGACGCTCATGGTCTGACCGCGACGATACGCGAGCCGCCTCGGCCACGATCGCGCGCGGCTAGCCGAGGAACTGCTGCCATCGCGGCGCACGCAGGTCGAGATGACGATATCGAACCGGCATCGAACGGATGGATTCGCCGCCGGGTCGACCTGAGCGATCCGGAACCGCCGGGTCTCAGTCTCCTATCGGCAGGTCGATCCCGACCCCGCGCTCGCGCGCGAGCGCGAGCACGCGGGCGCCGACGTAGATATCCTGGATCGCCATGCCGTGCGACTCGTAGAGCGTAATCTCTTCGTTGGCCGAGCGCCCCGGCAGGCGGCCGATGATCACCTCGCCGAGCTCGGCGAGGCTGTCCCATTGCAGCAAGCCTTTCTCGACCAGCGGCAGCAGGTCGCCGCACTCGTTGCGCGCGGTACCGCGGGCATCGACGATCACCCTGGCGGCCCGGCGCACCGCCGCCTCGTCCAGCTCGCGGCGGCTGAGCGCATTCGAGCCTGCCGCGTTGATATGCTGGCCGGCCTCGAGCAATTCGCCGGACAGAACCGGGTCGGACGCCTTGGTGACCAGGTTCACGATGTCGGCGCCGCGGACCGCATCGGCCACGGTGGGCAGCGCGTGCACCGGCACCCCGAGCCGCTGCGACATCATTGCGCTGAAGCTGCGAGCGCGCTCGATGCCGCGGCTATGGACTCTCACTTCGCGAATCTTGCGCACGTTGCAGACGGCCTCCAATTGCCCCACGGCTTGCTTGCCGGCACCGAGCATTGCGACCACGGCGGCGTCGTCGCGAGCCAAGTAGCGGGTGGCGACGCCGCTCGCCGCGCCCGTGCGCATCATGCCGATCAGGCTCGCCTCCAGGATCGCGTCCAAGCGCCCGCTGCGCGTGTCGAACAGATTCAGGTAATAGCGCGTCCCCTTGGCGCGCGTGGCATAGTAGGCCTTGAAGCCGATGACCCCTAGATCCGGCGAGGCGCCTTCCAGCATGTGCAGCGTACCCTCGGGGATATGTGCGCGCACTCGCGGAACGTCGAGCGCTCGGCCGAGCGCGCGATCGGTGAACGCCTGCTCGACCGCCGTCAATGCCATGGGCATCGTTAGCAAACGCTCGACGTCGCTCTCGTTCAGATACCGAATCATGGTTCCTCCGTCCCCGTTTCTCGCGGACAAGGAGGTCCGGCGCGAAAGCCGGCTGCCTCGTGATGCGCACCAGTAGCATAAACTTACGCTATTCATCCAGGGGAGGGGTCATGGCAAGATCGGTTTGCGCGGCTCTCGGTGCCGCGCTTCTCGTTCCCGGCGTCGCACTGGCGCAATCACCGGCCGCGAGCCCCTCAACGGGCTATCCGTTACGCCCCGTGCGCATCGTCGCCCCTCAGCCTGCCGGCAGCGGCGTCGATACCTACACGCGCGCCATCGCGCACAAGCTGACCGAGGCGTGGGGCCAGCAGGTGATCGTCGACAACCGTCCCGGCGCCAACGGCATCATCGGCATCGAGCAGGTCACCAAGGCGAAACCCGACGGTTACACCTTGCTTGCCGCCTTTACCTCGGTGCTGGTGATCAACCCGCACGTCTACAAGACGCTACCGTACGATCCGCAGCGCGACCTCACGCCGGTCATGCAGACGATCACGAACAGCATCGCACTGGTCGTGCATCCGAATTTGCCGGTGCGTTCGCCCAAGGCGCTCGTGGCCCTGGCGAAGTCGCGACCCAGAGACCTCCTGTACGCATCCAACGGCGTCGGCAACGTGAGCCATCTCAGCGCGGAATTGCTGTCCGCAGAAACCGGGGTGCTACTCACGCATGTTCCCTACAAGGGGGCGACGCCCGCGATCCAGGAGACGATCTCCGGCCAGGTCGCGCTCACCTTCCCGACCTTGATCGGCGTCAGCGCGCATATCCGCGCGAACCGCCTGCGGCTGCTCGCCACCTGCGGCGAAAAGCGCGCGAGCCTGTTTCCCGAGACACCGACGATGGCGGAATCGGGATTCCCCGGCATGATCGTCACGGGTTGGGGTGGCTACATGGCGCCCGCCAACACGCCGCGCGATATCGTCGCCGCGTTCCAGCGCGAAGCCGCGCGGGCGTTGCACAGCCCCGACCTGCGCGAGCGCTTGAGCGCGCTCGGCTCCGACCCCGAGGTCAGCACGCCCGAGCAGTTCGCCGCCTTTCTCAAGTCCGAAACGGACAAATGGGCGCGGGTCGTCAAGCGCGCGGGGATCTACCAGAGCCAATAGCGCTGCTGATCGCGCCAGGCACGCCGTCGTGGCTCGGCGAACGGCGCACAACGCACGCGCCTGGCTCGAGGCGCGCGCCGTATCGGGTTCTAGAATGGCGCTCGAGCATCGACCTCGGACCGGGAGAATGGACATGAGCGCGACGACCTGGATTCGCAATGCTGCCTGGGTGGTCGCCTGGGATGCGAAGCGGCAGGCTCACCGCTACCTGCGCGATGCAGACGTGGTGTTCACGGCCAATGTCATCGACCATGTCGGGCCCGGATACCGCGGGCGCTTCGACACGCAGATCGATGGCAGCGAGCTCTGCGTGATGCCGGGCCTGGTCGCGATCCATTGCCATCCGACCAATCAGCCGATCACGCGCGGCATCCGCGAGGAGCTCGGCAATCCCAAGATGTACATGACGGCCCTGTACGATCGCACCAATCTCTGGCCCGCCGACGACGAAGGCATGCTCAACGGCGTGCGCGTGGCACTGGGGGAAATGCTCAAGTCCGGCGTGACCTCGGTGATCGATTTCGCCAACAAGGTGCCGCAGGGCTGGCTCGACGTGCTGGTCGAATCGGGTCTGCGCATCTTTGCCGCGCCCGCCTTCCGCGACGCGCAATGGGTGGTGAAAGGCGGCTCGCACTTGACTTACGAGTGGGATGAAAAGGTCGGTCGCGAGGCCATGGAGCGCTCTCTCGCCCTCGTCGAAGCCGCAAGCAAACATCCGAGCGGCAGACTCGCGGGCGTCATCGCGCCATCGCAGGTGGACACGTGTACCGCCCGCACGCTCCAGGAGAGCGCACGCATTGCCCATGACAGGGGCCTCATGTGGCAGACCCACGGCGCGCAGACGCTCAGCGAATTCCACGAGATGACGCGCCGCCACGGCAAGACCCCGGTGCAATGGCTGCACGAAATCGGCGTGCTGGGTCCCTGGGCGACCGTAGCGCATTGCCTCTTCATCGACGAGCACCCCTGGACGCACTGGGCGGAGCGCGCCGATTTGCGAGTGCTGGCCGAAACGGGAACGACGGTAGCGCATTGTCCCGTCGTGTTCTCGCGCTACGGCCAGACCATGCATAGTCTCGGCAAGTACCTCCGCGCCGGAGTGAACATCGGCATCGGCTGCGACAGCGCGCCCCACAACATGCTCGAAGAAATGCGCCAGGCACTCATCCTGTCGCGAGTCGCGAGCGCCGACATCCACGATATCTCCACCAGCGCGGTGTTCCACGCTGCGACCGTGGGCGGCGCGCGTGCGTTTCGCCGCGAAGATATCGGCCGGCTCGCGGCGGGCGCGAAGGCCGATCTGGTGCTGCTGGACTTGACCAATCGCTACATGCGGCCGATGCGTGATCCGTTGCGCAACCTGATCTACACGGCCGCCGATCGCGCGGTGCGCGATGTCTATGTCGATGGCGTGCGGGTGCTTGCCGCGGGCGAGGTACGCACAATGGATATACCCGCCGCGACGGCTGCGCTGGAATCCGCCCAGCGCCGCGCCGAAGCGACCGTGGGCCAACGCGATCCCCAGGGCCGTTCGGGCATCGAAGTTTCGCCGCTGGTACTGCCGCTCGATTGAGCGGCGCGCGGCGGATCGCACTATTCCGGCTTGATGCCGGTCTGCCTCGCGACCTTGCTGTACTTGGCGATGTCATCGCGCAAGGCGCGAGCGAACGCTTGCGGTGAGCCGCCGACAGGCTCTGTGCCCGCCTTGGCCAGCGCCTCCTTTACCGCTGCGCTCGACATGGCGGCCACCACGGCCGCATGTAGCCGATTCACGATCGGCATTGGCGTCCCTCCGGTTGCAAGCAGCCCCGTCCAGGACGACGCCTCGTAGCCCGGAACGCCGGCCTCGCTCAGGGTTGGCACCCGCGGCATCGCCGGCGAACGGACACGCGTGGTGACCCCGAGCGCGCGCAGACGACCCGAGTCCACCAGCGCGACCACCGCCGCCATCGGCACCATGGCCATCGCGACATAACCCGAGACCACGTCGATCACGGCCTGGGCATTGTTGTTGTAAGGCACCGGGATGATGTTCACGCCCGCCATGCCGTTGAACAATGCGAGGCCGAGGTGATTGGCGGTACCCAGACCGCCGAAGGAAGCGGTCAGCTCGCCTGGCCGCGCGCGGGCGAGCGCGATGAGATCCTTCACCGACCGCACGGACACCGAAGGATGCACGACCAGCACGTTCGGCGCGACGGTGATCTGGCTGATCGGGCTGAGGTCCTTCAACACGTCGTAGCGCAGGTGGGCGCCGATCGCGGGCGAAATCACCAGCGCGGTCGATCCGAACAGCAGCGTATAGCCGTCTGGCGCGGCGCGCGCAACGCTCTCCGCCCCGACATTGCCGCCCGCACCCGGCCGGTTGATGATGACCACGGGCTTGCCGAGCTGCTCTTGCATGCCGCGTCCCAACGTCCGCCCCACGATGTCGGTAGACCCGCCGGGCCCGAACGGTATCACCAGGGTGATCGGCTTTTCCGGATAAGCCTGAGCGTGGAGGGATACCGGTGCGATCAGCAGGCACGTACAAGCGAACAATGTGCGGCTGGCGCTTGACCAGTCGCTATGCAATGCGCATGGCATGGGAGACCATCCGTATGTTCAGAGCAATAGCACGCATCCCGGCAGCGACGCGCACGTGGTGTGCCGGCTGCGCGTTCAGTGCGCCACTTCGAACTTGACGGTCTTCGCCAGGTTGACCCAGCGCGCCAGCTCGCGCCCGATATGCGCTCTGAATTGCTGCGGTGTCCCAGGGGAGGAGGTCGCGCCAAGGAGCTTGAACTGTTCGTCGATCTTCGGTTCTTGCAGCACTTGCATGAGGATCGCATTCAATTGCTCGACGATGGGCTTCGGCGTGCCCTTGGGTGCCAGGATGCCGAGCCAGGTATTCACGTCGAACCCCGGCAAGGCGGACTCCGCGAGCGCAGGAACATCGGGCAGCGCGACGCTTCGCTTCTGACTGCTTACCGCGAGCGGCTTGACCCTGCCCGACGTGACGAACGGACGCGAGGACGTGGTCGTCGCGAACATGAAGCTGATGCGTCCGGCCGCCAGGTCGGTCAAGGCTGCGCTCGCGCCTTTGTACGGGACGTGCTCGATCTGCACGCCAGCCATCTCGCGGAAGACTTCCGCGGTCAGATGCGGACCCGAGCCGTTGCCCACCGAGCCGTAGGTGAGCACACCGGGCTTCGCCTTCGCCAGGGCGATCAACTCCTTGGCGGATTCGACGCGCACCGCGGGACCGACGACCAGCACCGTGGGGATGATCGCCACCAGCCCGATCGGCTCGAAATCCTTCTCGGTGTCGTACGGGAGCTTCTTGAACACGACCGGATTGGAAGCGAAATTGGACGCGGCCAACAAGAGCGTGTAGCCATCCGGCGTGGCCTTGGCGACCAGCTCATGCCCGGGCAAGCCGGCGCCGCCGCCGCGATTGTCGACGATGACCGACTGCCCCAGCAGCTCCGATATCCGCGGCGTCACCAGGCGTCCGATGACGTCGCTGCTGCCGCCTATGCCCAGCGGAATGATGAGCCTGATCGGCCGGTTGGGGTAGCTCTGTGCAGCCGCCTGACCGGCGGCGAGCACGCTGGAGAAAAGCAAAAGACCGCGGGCAAAGCTATTCATTCTGAATAATCATCCGAAAGACAGACGCCGTGCTTGGGCGCGAAGCTCGCGCACCACGCACCCTTGCGCGTCGAGCACGCGAGCCGATGGCAATGATAGCCGGACACGCGCCACGCCGTCGCGCCGCGCGGTCGCGTCCGACGCGCTGTTCGTGCAGCGTCGCTTCCCGGCGACGGCAGTGGCAGCGCCTCGGTTGTACACACCGACGCTCGGCAGCGGGCATGCGTCGTGCAATTCCTTGGTCGCCACATCCGACAGGAGCAAGCCGTGGAAGTCATTGCAATGATCTGAATCGAGAATCAAGCCATGGACACACACACAAGCTCAGCGCGCACGGCGCTGCAAATAGCACTCTTGGCCTGCCTGGGATCGGCGCTCGCTCCGATTGCAGCCTCCGCCCAGGATCTTCAGCCGCGCAGCCGCACCGTTTTCAAGTGCGAAACCGATAGCGCGACCCTCTATACGGATGCACCCTGCGCCGGCTCCGGCAAGACCGACACGGTGCGGCTGCACTTCGCTGCGGCCGCGCAGTCCGATCGAATCGAACCCGAGCTACAAGCAAACACGCCGCGCGATGCCCACGCCGAGGCAGCGCCGGGGGCCGGCGCGCTCGAACCCAGGCTGCGCGCACAACAACGCATCGCGAGCCTCGCGCACACCCCGCAGGCTGAATGCCCGCACCTGAGCCAGCGCATGGCGTTGGTGGAAGCCGAGGAACGCACCGCGACGAGCTTTACCATTCGCGCCATCCAGGACCGGCTCACCGTCCAGCGCAATCGCTTCCGCGAGCTGGGTTGCGAGCAAGTCGGATTCCAGATGACATTGGGCTAGGCCTGCGCGCACCAGTAGACGCCGAGCTTCGCAGGTCACCCGGGGGTGCGCTGCGTTGCGCTTTCGCCGTAGTAGGGGAACATGGCGCGCCGTCTATTCCCGCAACAGCGCACCGAGCGCCCGGACGCTCGGCAAACGGGCGCTATCAGCCACGGTCGCGATGAGGCTCGCGACGGCCGCTGGCGGCTGCGTGCGACCGGCGAGCCGCTTGAATTTCTCCAATAGCTCCGTGTGTGTACAAGGGTCGGCGGGCATGCCATGCGGATCGAGCACGGCGCCGCTCTTGCACTCGCCGTTGGCGAGCTCGAGCTCGACTCGCGCCCCGTAGTGCCGCGGATAGGCGGCCTCCATTTCCGGATCGACCACGATTTCGATTCGACGCGCGGCCACGCGCCGATCGGGATCATCGACTGCCTCGGCGGAATACATCGCCGGATCCGCGGGGTCGCCCATGAGCGCCAGCGCACAGCAATAGGGAATGCTGAACTGCGCGCCGAAGGTATCGAGCGGAGCGACCGCCCCGTTCTGCGCTTTCGCATACGCGGACACGCCGACACGAACCTTGGCAATTTCGTCGAGCGCGAGCGGCCGCGGCCCGCGCATCGTCACGAGCTGCTGCACCGCGGCCTGGATCCATGCGCAGCAGGGATAGATCTTCACGTACACATGCTCGACCGCCCAGTGCTCGCCGAGACCCGCGCGGAGCCGCTCAGGCTGGGCGCCATCGCCGGCGATCACGTCCAACAGGCCGAAGCGGCCATCGAGCGCCGTCGGCGGCGCGGTGAAGCCGCGCGCCGCGAGCTGCGCCATGCGCAGCCCGGCCTCGGCGGCGCGGCCCGCGTGCATGCGCTTTTCCATGCCGCCACCGCCCCCGGTCGCGAACGCCTTGGTTCCCGACGCGCAGGCGCAAGCAAGACACACCGCTGTGAAGAGCTGATCCGCCGGCAGGCGCAGCACCACGGCCGCCGCGGCGGCGGCGCCGAGCGGTCCCGCGACCGCCGTCTTGTGATAGCCGCGCTGCGCTGGCGCCACTCCCAGCGCGAGACCGACCCGATTCAACACCTCGTAGCCCGCGATGATGCCGAGCAACAGGCGCGCCCCGCTGGCATCGATCGCCTCGGCGGCGGCAAAGGCCGTGGACACCACGATCGCACCCGGATGGACGATCGCCTCGTCGAGATGGTCGTCGAGCTCGAAGCCGTGCGCGGCCGTGCCATTGCACAGGGCCGCCGCCGGCGCGGGTACCGTCCGCCGATGACCCACGATGGTCGAACGACCGGTCGCAGCTTCGGCCAGCATTTCGGCGGCCATGATGCGCGACCACGGCTCCGGCGCACCGAAAAGCGCGCAGCCGAGCGTATCAAGCAGCGCCCATCGAGCGGCCTCGGCCACGCTCGCGGGCGCCGCGGCCAAGCGGAGGCCATGCAGGAAATCGGTAAGCTCGCGCGCGCAAGCCGTCATTGCGAAATCCTAAATGCTGTTGCCGACCCGCGCACCGTCGTGAATCGCGTGCAGGATGGTACGTCCCTGCACACAGTCCCCGGCCGAATGGACCGCAAAGGGCCCGCCCGCGAGCGCTTCGGCCAGCGCCGGATTCGGCGCCAGCGGCAAAGCCGTGATCACGCTATCGGCCGGCAGGGTTTGCACGCCGCCATCGCTCGTGCGCACGACGACGCCCTGCGCCGTGATCTCCCGGCACTGCGCCCGGGTAAGCATCGTGACCCCTTTCTCGGCGAGCCAATCCAGCAGGCGAGGTTTCATCGCGGTGGGAATGCCTTCGCCCAACTGGGCTGACTCCTCGACCACGGTCACCTGACGGCCGCGCTTGACCAGAAAGGCGGCGCTCTGGCACCCCTGCAACAAGCCGCCGACAACAACGACGCGCTTGCCGACGGGCAGCCAGAACCGGGTCATCCCTCCCAAGACCCGCGGCCCGAAAAGCCTGAGATACGGCGCAGCCAAGCGGCCGAGCGTCGCACCGCTCAGCACATTCGTGCGCTCTATGCCGGGTATCCGCGGGGAAACGTCCTGTCCGCCGGCGGCAACGATGATGACATCCGGATTGAGCGCGCGCGCCATCGGCGCCGTGAGCTCTCGGCGCAGCATGATGCGCACGCCGAGTTTTCGGAGCTGGGTTTCGAAGTAGGCGATGAGCGCCGGCAAGTCCTCGATGGTCGTGCTCTTGATCAGCGCCGCCAGCGGCATGGAGCCGCCGAGGCGATGCGACTTCTCGTAGAGCACGACCGCATGACCTCTGGCAGCGGCAACGCGCGCGGCTTCCATTCCGGCGGGGCCTCCGCCCACCACGACGACACGCTTTTTCGCCGCGACCGGCCGTATCGCGTACTCCTGCTCTCTTCCCAAGGCCGCGTTGACTCGGCACGCTGCCGGCCGGTATCTGCCGAACGCTGTGCGGCATTCCAGGCAGGCCATGCACGGCCTGATGTCCTCGGGTCTGCCCTCGAGCAGCTTTCTGGGCAATGCCGGATCGGCCATCAAGCGCCGGCCCATCGCGATGGCATCGGCCATACCATGGCGCAGCACCCGCTCACCGAGCGCCGGGCCCAGGCTGCCCACGGCGATCACCGGAATCTTGACCGCCTGCTTGATCGCGGCAGCGCGGCTTGCTATGACCCCCGGCTTCCTGACGAGCCGTGCCAGCGGCACGCTCGGCTCGGGGTAGAGCAACTGCTCGGGGTATTGCACCCACGAATAAGCACCGTAGCCGTAGCCCCAACCCGTGACGTGAATGATGTCCAGACCCGCGCGCTCGAGTATGGTCGCGAATGCCACGCTTTCTTCGGAGGTGATACCGAGCTCGTGGCCCCACTCCTCGCCGTTGACGCGCATGCCGATCGCGAAATCGGATCCGACCCGCGCCCGGATCGCGCGCACGATGTCGGCCGCGAATCGGGCCCGGTTTTCGAAGCTCTGAGCGCCGTAATCGTCGTCGCGCCGGTTCCAGGCTCGCGACAGGAAGCTGTTGACCAGGTACGAGTGCCCAGCATGCACCTCCACGCCGTCGAAGCCGCACTGCTTCGCGCGCCATGCCGCCGCGGCGTGCTTCTCGACGCTGCGCTCGATATCGGCCAGCGTCATGGCGCGCGGCGGATCGTAGGCGACTCTAGGATCGGATACGGGCAGCTCGCCGGCGCTCAGCGCCGATGCCGCCAAGGGCGGCATACTCGCGAATTTCGCGGCCGGACCATTGTGGCTCAGTTGCAGAAAGGTCGGGCAGGCGTGCGCGTGGATCGCTGCGGCCAGGCGTGAGAACGAAGGCATGAACGCATCGTCATCGATGCGCAGCCGGTTCTCCCCCTTGCCGCCGATCGGATAGTCGACGCAACTGCTCTCGACGATCAACAGCCCGACCCCGCCCTGCGCGAGCGCCTCGTAATGGGCGAGCTGCATCGCGCTCGCGTTGCCGTCCTCGGCCGCGAAACCCAGCACTTGCGCGGGCTTGACGATGCGGTTGCGCAGCGTGACCTGGTTTACCCGCAGCGGCTCGAGCAGCCGGGGAAAGTCGTGGCGGATGGCTTCGCTCGCCTCAGCCATGGGGCACCGTGTGCATGTCGGGTTTCACCTCTCTTTGGCGACAGCCCTGACGATCTTTCCCCAGCGCGCCAGCTCGCTCTTGACATACCCGCGCATGTCCTCGGGACTGCCCGGATCGGGCTCGTGCCCCTGTGCGATCAGGCGATCGGCCAACTCGCGATTCGCCAGCGCGCGCGAGGTCTCCGCGTTGAGCTTCAACACGATTTCCGGCGGCGTTTTCGCGGGCGCCACGACACCGTACCACGTGACCACCTCGAAGCCCGGGAATGTCTCCGCGATCGCGGGCGTATCGGGCATGAGGGTAGATCGCCTGGTCCCACCGATGCCGAGCAGCGTAAGACGTCCCGCCTTGACGTGCGGGAGCGCCGTGGCGGTGCTGTTGAACAGGAGCTGCACCTCGCCGGCGACCAAGGCCGTGACCGCCGCCACGCCGCCCTTGTAGCTCACGTGTTGAATGTCGATGCCGGCGTGCAGCTTCAGCAGCTCCGACCCCAGGTGCGGCGTGCTGCCCGTACCGAGCGAGCCGATGTTGAGATAGCCCGGCTTGGCCCTCGCCACGGCCGCGAGCTCGCTCACGGTCCGCGCCGGGACCGAGGGATGGGCGACCAGCACCATCGGACTCTTGACGATCATGCTGACGAAGGCGAAGTCCTTTAGCGGATCGTAGGGCGTTTCCTTTTGCAACAACGGCGCGAAAACCATCGTTGCGCCCGATGCGAGCAGCAGCGTGTAGCCGTCGGCGGCGGCGCGCGTCACGAGCGAGGCGCCAATGATGCCCCCCGCGCCCGGACGCGAATCGACCACGACCTGTTGTCCCCAGGCCTCGGTGAACTTCTGCCCTAGCAGGCGCCCGACGAGCTCGGCGGGCCCGCCCGCGGCCACGGTATTCACGACGCGGATCGGCCTGGTCGGATAGCCCTGGCCGAGGCTGATCGACGTCCAAGTCAAGAGGAGCATCAGCCAAGCCTGCATGACAAATCCTTGGTTCAGCTTTCGCATGGCATCAAGCCATCCGCTCAAAGCTCGAATTTCTTGCGCACCCGCTCGAGCAGCTCGGCGCTGCTCTTGAGCGACGGGGGGAACTGGTGCATCCAGTGGAACGGCTTGCACGCGTACACCAGTGCCTTGGACGCGGTGATTTCTCCGCGCGCACGCTTCTCGGGCGAGAGCAGCGGATCGGAGCGCATCCCCCAGCAGTTGTCGATCACGTCGATGGCGGTGGCCGGATCGCAGCGGGTACCCAGCGCCCACAAGACCTCGCCGATGTTCGAGGGATCGATGTCCTCGTCCACCACGATGACCCAGCGGTTCAACCGGTCGTTGATGCCGGTAGCCGCGATTCCCACCTGCTTGGCGTGGCCGGGATAAAGCTGGCGAATCGAGATGATGATCATGATCCCGCTGCGTGCCTCGCTCGATATCCACAGACCCTGGATGCCAGGCACTTGGTTGTCCAGCTTGTCCCAGACCATCGCGGAACCGATGATGGACGCACCGTTGTAGAAATCGTGCGCGCCGATGTTCACCGGCGCACCGAAGATGATGGGGTCATTTCGATGCATCACGGACTTCACTTCGAATATGGGCTCCGGCAACCTGTCGCCCGCGAAGTAGCCGGCCCACTCGCCCATGGGACCTTCGATCCTGGTCTCGCCGCCCGGCAGATGGATCTCGCCCTCCAGCACGATCTCGGCCGTGGCGGGGACGGGAAGCCCCGTCGTGATGCCCTTGACGGTTTCGATCGGGCGATTCGCCAAGGCGCCGGCATAGCCGTACTCGCTCGTTCCCCACGGTACCGGCAAGGTGGAGGCATACCACAGACGGGGATCCTGCCCGCAAACGACGGCGGCGGGCACGCGCATGCCGCGCTCCCAGTACTTGTTGCGGATCAAAGCGCCGTGTCGGCGATCGACGATGTGGATCGTGGCCACGTTCTGGTCGAACGCCTGCACGCGGTAGCAGCCGAGATTGACGAAGCCGCTGTCCGGGTCCTTGAGGATGACCATGCCGCCGGTGATGTAACGCCCCCCGTCGAGCTGGTGCCACTTGGCGATGGGGAACTTGAGAATATCGACGTCCTTGCCGGTGATGACGTTCTCCATGACGGGCCCGCGCGGGACCTCGACCGGCTCGATCGGTCCCTTGATCGCGTTCAGCTTCTTGCGCAGCGCCTTCACCATCTCGATCTTGCTGGCGTTATGCGGCAAACCCAAGGCGAGCGCGACGCGGCTCGGTGTGTTCACGACATTGGAGACCACCCGATAGCCCGGGGGGTAGCCCTTGACGGCGTCGAACAGGAGCAGCGGGTTGTTCGGCACCGCGCACTGCAACTCGGTGATCGCACCCATCTCGAGATCCCAGTCGACCCCTTCGTACAGGCGCAAGTGGTCCTCGCGCTTGACGAGCTCCAGGTATTGCCTGAGATCGTTGAATTCCAGTGTGGCCATCGTGTTTCCTCTTGGCTTCGCATCAATGGACGCGACCAGCTCGCGTCGCGACGTGCTCAGGCTTCGCCGTCACCCTGACCTGTTCGGCACTTACGTCATGCTGTGGCTGCGCGGAAAGCTCGCGGACGATTCGCGCGCAACCAGATCCGCGATTTCGTCTTCCAGGGCTTTGCGCATGATCTTGCTGCCGTCGGGGGTCGTCGGCAGCCTGGAGCGCAGCTCGGCGCGCTCCGGGAACTTGTATTTCGCCACGCCCTTCTGTTCGAGGAAGCGTGCGAGGGAGGCGACGCTCACCGTCTTTCCCGCCACCGGTACGACGAACGCGCAACAGCGCTCTCCGAGCACGGGATCGGGCATCTTGACGACTGCGACCGCCGCGACCTCAGGGTGCTCCTGCAGCAGCCCCTCGACCTCGGTCGGGCTGATATTGATCCCGCCGCGGATGATGATTTCCTTGATGCGCCCGACGATGGTCAAGTAACCCTCGCCGTCCAGAACCCCGAGATCACCGCTGGGGAACCAGCCGTCACGCCCGAGCATCGCCGCGTAGCCTTGGGCGTTGCGCCAGAATCCGAGTGACATGCCGGGGCCACGGTAGACGACCTCGCCGGCAGATCCAACCGGCAAGGGCTCGCCTGCGCTATCGACGATACGCAACTCCATTCCCGGCATGGTCCGGCCGACGCTACGGTAGCGTTTCAGCGGCGGATCGTCCGGCGCGGTGCACGTCGGGGTCGCGCCCTCGACGGAGCCATAGGCGGTCAACAGCACACAGCCGAGCCTGCGCTCGGCCTCTTCGGCGACCGAGGGCGCGATGGCGGCGCCGCCGTTGACCAGGATGCGCAGATTGCCGAGGTCGTATCGGTCCAGATCGGGCGCTTCGAGCATTTTGACGATCTGGGTCGGCACGGCGACCGCGACCGTGGCCCGGGTGCTTTCCAGCCAGGACAGCGCGTGTTGGGGGGTGAAACGCTCGAGCAGCGCCATCGAGGAGCCGCCCAGGATCGCGCCGGCCACGCCGACGTAATAGCCCATGCCGCGGGCTATCGGTGCGATCGCAGCGACCACGTCCGCGCCGCTCAAGTGGCCACGGTGATCAGCGAATTGGCGGGCCGTCGCCATGAAACAGTTGGCCGTGCGCACGATCATCTTCGGCGCCGCCGTGCTGCCCGATGTGGTGACGACGAGATCGATGTCGTTGGCGTCAGGGCGCAGGCGTTCGAGCACAGAGCGATCGGTGCGTTGCTCGATGGGATCGCCGAGCCAAGCGTCGAGACGCTCGCACGCGAGGCCGAGAGCATCGTCGGCGCGCGCGACCACGATCATGCGGATGCTCGGACAGGCCGATTCGAGCTCGCGGATCTCGCGCACGTAATCGCGGTCGTGATGAACGCGAGGCACCAGCACGCCGGCGGCCTCGGTTGCCGCCAACACGTGCTGTACCTCCTTCTGCCGCCAATCGATCGGCAACGGAACCGCGATCGCACCGATCTTCGCCAAGGCGAAGCGCATCAAGAGAAACTCGCGCCAGTTCGGCAGTTGTATGCCGAACCGATCCTCCTTCCTGATTCCGTGCTCGACCAGGTGCAACGCCAGCCGATCGATCAGGCGGCTCAGCTCTGCGTAGGTCATGCTGCCGCGGGAGTCGATAACGGCGGTTCTGTCCGGCGCGCCGCGCGCGGTCTCATCGATGTAATCCGGCCAGATTCGATTGCCCCATGCGCCGCAGCGCGTGTAGCGCTCGATCAGCTCGGGCGTAAGTATCGACTCGATCATTGGCTTGCGGCCTCTCCCGGCGCGCGCGGCGCCGCGGCAACTCCGGTGCCTGCGGCACGTGACTGCCTGACCACCTCGCGAAAGAACGCGATGACGGCGTCCATGCGAGTATCGGTGTCGAACACAGCGCGCACGCCGAGCGCCTTGATCGCCGCGATTTCCTCCGGGTCGGGCAGGAATCCTCCGGCCACCACGATGATGTCGTCGATGCCCTGCTCGCGCAGCAGGCTCATGATGCGGGCAAGCGCGGCATAGTGACCGCCGGAGAGCATGCTCACCCCGATGATGTCCACATCCTCCTGCAAGGCGATGGCGGTAATTTCTTCGCAGCTCCGATGCAGGCCCGTGTACAGCACTTCGAACCCGGCATCGCGCAAAGCCAACGCCAGGACCTTGGCCCCGCGATCATGGCCATCCAGACCGGGCTTGGCGATCAGGACCCGGATCGGCCGCTCGACAGGTGCCGCATTCATTGCATCAGATCCGAAACTTCCAGAAGTCCGGCGCGCGCTTCTCCAGGAATGCGCGCGCCCCCTCCTGCTGCTCGTTCTGGTAGAAGTCGGGGCTAAGGACATGCCGGCGTATCGCGTCGCCGCCTCCGAGCAGCGGCTCGATATCCGCCACAAACGAGCCCTTGAGGACCTGCACGCAGGTGGGCGAGAGGGCGAGAATCTCCCGGCACCACTTGTCGACCTCCGCGTCGAGCTCGGCATACGCCACCACGGCGTTGACCAGGCCCCATTCCATCATCTGCGCCGCCGTGTACTTGCGGCATAGCATCCATAGCTCACGCGCGCGCTTGTGGCCGAGGATGCGCGCGGAGTAGTTCACGATGGGCCCGCTGGCCGGACTGCCGACGCGCGGTCCGTTCTGGCCGAATACCGCGTGCTCCGCGGCGATGGTGAAGTCGCAGTAATAGGCGAGATGATTGCCACCGCCGATGGCGTAACCGTTGACCCGCGCGATCACCGGCTTCGGGCAGCGCGAGACGCTCAAGTGCAAGGAATACGGCTCGAGCACCTGGCGTTCGAGCCCCCCTTGCTTTTCCCAGTTGACATCCCCGCCGGCGCAGAAGGCGCGATCGCCGGCGCCCGTGAGCACGACGACGCCGATGGCGCGATCCTGGCCCGCGTCCTCGATCGCCAGCGTCAGCTCCTTCAGCGTATCGCCCGTGAAGGCGTTCAACTGCTTCGGGCGGTTGATCGTGATGCGTGCGACATGGTCCTGCTTGCTGTAGAGGATGTCGTCAAAAGCGTGGTCCGAGCTGAGAATTGCCATGTGAGAGCTTCCCTGAATCGATCGATGGGCGAGGAATCGGCGAGTCCGCCGGGGGCACTGCCCACCGGCGTCACAAGACGCTCGGCGAGCGGTATTCGCCGAACACGTCCTTGAGCGCGCCGCAGATTTCACCCATGGTCGCGTACGCTTCGACGGCAGCGATGACCGCCGCCATGACGTTCTGATCGCTCGCCGCCACCTTGCGCAGCTCATCGAGCGCCGCATTCACGCGTTGCGCATCCCGGCTGGCACGCAGCTTCGCCAGGGCCTCGGCCTGCTCGCGCTCATCGGCGGGATCGACCACGTAGGGCTTCATCGTGTGTGCCTCGCGCTTTTCGGCAACGAACTTGTTCACGCCGACGCGAACCAGCTCGCCCGCCTCGAACTCCCGCTGCTGACGATAGGCGTCATCGGCGATCACGCGCTGCACGTAACCGCTCTCGATCGCCTTCACCATCCCGCCCATCACCTCGATGCGCTCGAGCTCCCGCAGGATTTCCTTCTCTATGTCCGCGGTCAGCGCCTCCAGGTAATAGGAGCCGCCCAGGGGATCGACCACGCTGGTCAGATTGCTCTCGTGACCGACGATGAGCTGGGTGCGAATCGATGCCAGCGTGGAGTCTTCGCTCGGAATGCCGAGCACTTCGTCCATGGTGCGCAAGCCGATGAACTGGGCGCCGGAGAGCGCCGCCACGATGCAGGCAATCGCATTGCGCGTCTGGTTGTCGATCGGATGGGGTCGGCAGAGGCTGGCGCCGCCGTTGGTGCTCAAGACTCGCATCATCATGGATTCCGGATTGTTCGCGCCGTAGCGTTGCCGCACCGTGCGGGCGAAGATCCTTCGCTGCGCGCGAAACTTCGCGATCTCGCCGAAGAAATCGGTGTGATCCTGCGAAATCACGAACGAGAACCGGGAGGCGAACCGGTCGATGTCCCCGCCCCGAGCCACCACCGCGTCCATGTATGCGATCGCGATGCCCAGACCGAACGCCGCCTCGTGGACCAGGCTGGCACCGGCTTCGGACAGGTGGTACTGGCCCATGTTGACCGGAAAGTACTCGGGCAGTTTCTCCATGCAGTACATGAAGCTGTCGACGGCGAGGCGCATGCCGGCGGCCACCGGAAAGATGTAGTTGCCGCGGCAGATGTATTCCTTCAGGACATCGTTCTGCAGGCTGCCCTTGAGCGTTCCCGGATCGATTCCCTGCTTGCGCGCGACCCCTACGTGCATCGCCAGCGTGACCATCGCCTGGGCGTTGGACACGGAATTGACGAAGATGGCGCCGACGTCGATGCCGTCGAACACCGTCTCCCAGTCCTGGAAGGAATTGATGGTCAGGCCCACCTTGCCCACTTCGCCGTGGGAACGCGGATCGTCCGAATCCAGGCCGAGTTGCGTCGGCAGGTCGAAGGCGAGCGACAGCGCGTTCTGGCCCTGCCGGATCAGGTTCTTGAACAGCAGGTTGGTTTCCCGCGCCTTCGAGAAGCCGGCGTACTGGCGGATCTTCCAGGGCTGGGCGCGATACATCGTCGCGCTGATTCCGCGCGCATAAGGAAAGGCGCCGGGAAAACCGACATCAGCAAGATAGTCGATACCCCGATCGACCAGGTCGAGCGGCGTATATACGCGCTGCAAGTCGACCCCGGAATCGTTGCTGAAGCGAGGTTTCTGCTCGCGCTCGAACTCCGCCGCGTGGGCGGCTTCCCACTGCGCTGCCTCCTGCCTGAGCTTACGGATGAAGTCGTCGGAGTACATGTTGGTCGATCCCGTGCTCGCGCAGCGTGCGGCTCGTGCCCGGCCGGCATGGGCTGCCGGTTGATCCTACTGCGGTTGCAGCCCGAGCGCCTTGATCAAGCCGGCGTTCTTTCGCACTTCGTCTTGGATGTAGGTAGCGAATTGCGCCGGCGTGCTGGTCAGCGCCTCGAGCCCCAGGCGCTTGAGCGATTCCTTCGTCTCCGCAGTCTCGATGGCCCGCACCAGCACGGCATTGAGGCGTGCGACGATCTCCTTCGGCACGCCGGTGGCCGTTACGACCCCGTTCCAGTTCGCGTAGTCGTAGCCGGTCAATCCGGCCTCGTCTAGCGTCGGCAGCGATGGCATCGAGGTCGAACGCTTGATGCTGGTCACGGCGAGAGGTCTCAGGCGACCGGCGCTGAACAGCGGCTGGAGCGACGGTATGCTGAGGAAGCTCATTTCGATTTCGCCGCCCGCATTGGCTGCGGCATTGGCGCCCCCGCCTTTGTATGGCACGTGCAGGATGTTGACCTTGCCAATGAGGTTGAACAAGCCGCCCATCAGGTGCGGCGGGCTGCCCGCGCCGACCGAACCGTAGCTCAGCTTGCCCGGCATGGAGCGCGCGAGCGCCACTAACTCCTTGACGTTGCGGGCGGGCACGGACGGATGCACCGTCAGGACGAACGGCGCTGTGGCGACCAGCGCAATCGGGGCCAGGTCGCGCTCGACATCGTAGGGCAGCGAGATCCGCAACGAGGGCAGAACGCTCGCCGTCGCGCCGATGATCAGCAAGGTGTAACCGTCGGGTCGCGACTTCGCCACCATTTCATAGGCAATCGCTCCGCTCGCCCCGCCGCGGTTCTCGACGATCACCTGCTGTCCGAGCGGTTCGGCGAGATTGTGCGCGACCAAGCGTCCGACGGCATCGGCAACGCCGCCCGGGGTGAATCCGACCACCAGCCGCACCGGCTTCACCGGATAATTCTGCGCGACCGCCGCCGGGGCGGCTGTGCAAGCGAGGATGCCTGCAAGCACCCCGGCCATGCTCCATCTCGACGTTCTCACCACATCCTTCCTCGTGCTTGCGTGCTTGCGGTCAGGTCTTGCACGTTTCACCAGCGCGCCGAGGTGTGACCCCAACAGAGGCCTTGCATCGTTCGTGCAACGTGCAAGACCTGGCCCCCAATTGTGCTTGTGCAACGTGCAAGACCTGACCCCCTACTTACACCTTCTTCGGCGGATGAAATTTCAGGGGCGCCGAACCGGCCGGCAGCCGGCTGCGGGAGATGCGCTCGAAGTACTGCTCCGGGATGGCTTCCGGCGTCTTGTAGTACAGGTGCACGCAGGGATCGTGGTCGTTCTCCGGCGGCAGGTTGATGCGGATCGGGAATCCGCGCGCCTGCGTCGGCAGGATCTCCCACATGATCGCGCAGTGCGTGCAATAGTACGGAACGTCCTTCTTGTTCCACGTCCAGTCGTGCGCATCCTTCACGCGGGCGACTTTCTTCGTGCGCCTGAGGCGCCCGCCGCTGCCACAAGGATCGCAAGTGACGACGTAGCGGTCCGCTTCCTCCTTGACGCTCGTATGGCCGAAATGGCCACGCTGGAACTCGATTCCCCGCTCTAGCGATTGCTTCACGTCGGGGGTCTTGGCAAGCCAGCTCGAGATCAACGGCTGGTACCTCTTGCGCAGGAGCCGCTCAACTTCGCCGTCACCCGCCACTTCGGCGAGGCGGGTGAGCGCGTCGTCGGCGAACGAGCACATGCTATCGTGCATCATCTTCGCTTCCGCACAGCCGTAGTCGATGCCATGGAGCGCATCGTCCGCGCGGCCCTCTTCGATCGCGGCACGCACCTCGTCCCAGGTGGAGCGCGCGAGCCCCTCTGCGTCCTCGGATCGAATGTCGCGACCGAGCGCCGCGGATGGCCTGATCTTCATGCCGCATCTCCACGCATCAAACGCCGTCGTAATCAGAATTGAATCATCGGCGGCAAACGGCACTCGCCTCCGCCGACGCGTTGCGACTGTTTGCGATTACCGCATCGCGCACGCGCCGATCCGGGCCTGTCCGCCGCGCCACTCCCACCCGATCCGCAACTATGCATCCTTCCGCGTTCCTTCGTCCAATATCTTTGACGACGCATCTTAATTCGTTTTGCGTATGACCTGTCCGCCACGGGCGCGCCATGCTTGACGCACGCCTGCGTTGAGGACACATTGTGGCCGGTCGCAATCGGCATGCAGTGGAGAAGCGGATGACCTTGAACTTGTTGCTCCCCCTGGGCGGCATGGCCCTGCTCGCCCCTGCCATCGCTTATCCGCAAAGCTACCCGTCCAAGCCGATCCGGATCGTGGTTCCGTTCGCTCCCGGCGGCAACATCGACATCACGGCGCGCACGATTGCGCCTGGGCTCACGGAATTCCTAGGACAGCCGGTAATCGTCGAAAACCGCGGTGGTGCCGGCGGCAGGATCGGCTCCGCCCTGGTCGCCAAATCGCCGGCCGACGGCTATACGCTGCTCCTCGGCGCGCCCGGCACGCTCGTGGCGCAGCCGGTATTCAACGACGATATCGAGTACCAGCCGCTGCGCGACTTCGTGTACACCTCGCGCATATCGCTGGTCGCGAGCGCGCTGCTCGTGCACCCCTCGATGCCCGTGCGCAACGTCAAGGAGATCGTCGCCTTCGCCAAGCCGCGCGCACGCGAGCTCTTGATGGGATCGGCGGGCCAGGGCTCGGGCACCCACCTGATGGGAGAGCTGTTTCAGTCGATGGCGCAGGTCAAGTTCACGCACGTGCCGTACAAAGGCGGCGCCGCCGCATCGGTCGCGATCCTGAGCGGCCAGGTCCACCTGGCATTCGACCAGGTCAGCTCGTCCGGGCCCTTCATCAAGGCGGGCCGGCTGCGCGCGTTGGCGGTGACGACGCCCCAGCGCTCGAAGCTCCTGCCCGAGGTGCCGACCATCGATGAATCGGGACTGCGCGGCTACGATTATTCGACCTGGACGACGCTCGGCATTCCGGCCGCGACCCCCAAGGAAGCGGTGCAGAAGCTGCGCGATGCAGTCGACGCGGTCATAGCGCAGCCGCGCACGCGCGATGCATTCGACAGAGTCGGCGCCGAAGTCCTGCCCAACTCCGCCGAGGAGTTCACGCGCAGATTGCAGCAGGACCTGGCGCGATGGGTTCGCATCCGCAAGGAAAGCGGCATAATGATCGATTAGAGCCGGCGCCCTCGCGGCCGCCGCGGCCGATAGGGACCTCAGGCAGCGGTGATCTGCTCCAGGGAAGGCGGCTTCGCCGCGTGCAGCGCCGGCAGCAGCTCCTCCGACAGCAAGCGCATGCTGGCCAAGGCGTTGGCGAGCGGCATGCCGAGAAAGTGCGTCCGGAAGACGAAGTGGGTGACGCCCATTTGCTCGATGTAGGGCTGAAGCTGGCGCCAGCAGTCCTGCGGTGAACCGATGACGAACCGGTCCTGGACCAGCTCATCGAACGACTTGTCGAGCCGCTCGCGCTCCGGCATCGCCTTGTCGCGCTCCCACTGCGCGTAAGCCCGGTACTTCTCCGAAATATACGGCGCGCCCCATTCCATCGCGCGAGCACGATCCTTCGCGCAGTAGATTTCGATCCGGCAGGGATTCTCCCGCGGCAACGGTTTTCCCGCCTGGCGCAGCGCCTCCTTGTACAGCGTCAGCCGCTGCTTGTGGGTGGCCAAGGTGGCCTTCGGGCTGTGATACAGGCAATCCCCCAGCTCGGCGGCGCGACGGATGGCATCGGGATGCTTGGCCGCGAACCAGATCGGCGGATGAGGCTTCTGCACGCATTTCAAGGACAGATGAGCATCTCGCAGAATGCAGGTGTCGCTCTCGTAGCTCACCCTGTCCTCGGTCCAGAGGCGCTTTGCGACGCTCAAGCATTCCTCGAAACGCTGCACCCGCTGCCCTTTGCGCACACCGAAGGCCTCGAACTCGGCGCTGCGGTAGCCCAGGCCCACGCCGAAGACCATGTTGCCGCGGGCAATCACGTCCAAGGTGGCGATGGTTTCCGCGGTGTACACGGGGTTGTGCAGCGGCGCCAGCAGCAGCCCCACGCCGAGGGTCATGTCGCCGGCATCGGCGGCCAGGCGAGCCAGGTAGGGCACCATCTGCAGCCCCTGGTTGCCGCCCTCGTTCAAGTAGTGCTGCCCGCAGAAGTACGAATCCCAGCCGCGGTCGCGCGCTAGCCGTAGCATCACGAGCTGCTCCTCCAGGGCACTGACCATGTCCGCCCCTTCGCGCTGCTGGTTGCTGAGCATGATGCCCGCCTTGACTCCACTCATGTCGCGTCTCCGGTTTGCTCGCGATTGCCGGGATGTGAATCGGCCAGCGCGGCGTACGCCTTACTTCTTCAGTCCGATGGCATCGATGAGCTGCCGGCCGCGCTTGAATTCCTCCGCGACGTGCTCGCGATAATGTGCAGGCGAGCCGGAGTCCGGTTCGACGCCCTGCGAAACAAACCGCTTGCGGATCGACGCGTCGGCGATCGAGCGGCGAAACGTGACGCTCAATCGCTCGGCGATGCGCGGCGCTACGCCGGCGGGCGCGAACAGCCCGCCCCACGAGCTGTAGACGAATTCAGGCAAACCGGCCTCGGCCGACGTGGGCACCGCCGGCGCGAACGTCGAACGACTGGGCGCGGCGATGGCAAGGCCGATCAGGCGCTCGCTGTTGCTGAGCAGATTGGTGACCGGGCCGAGCACCACGTCAAGGTTGTCGCCCATGAGATCGACCAGCGCGGGCGCGACGCCCTTGTAGGGAACGTGCGTCATCTTGATTCCCGCCAGGAGCGACATGAGCTCGGTGCTCAGATGGTTGAAGGAGCCTACTCCCGAGGATCCATAGTTGAGCTGCCCCGGACGGCGCCTTGCCTCGGCCAGCAGCTCCTTGAGGCTCGAGTAGCGCCCGCCCTTGCGCCCCATCACGACGCTGGGCTGGGTCCAAAGCGGCGTGATCGGTGCGAAGTCATTCAAGGCATCGTAGCCCAGGCTCGGGTCGATGTTGGGGTTGTTGACGATGGTACCGGCCGTGCCCAGCAACAAGGTATAGCCATCCGGTTTCGCCTTGGCGACCTGTATCGCCCCGATCGTGCCGCCCGCGCCGCTGACGTTGAAAGGCACGAATTGCTGGCCCAATTCCTTGCTCAGGATATCGGCGGCGAGGCGCCCGAGGATATCCGTAGGCCCGCCGGGGGCGAACGGGATGATCAGTCTCACCGGCTTGGACGGATAGGCATCCGGGCTTTCCGCTTGGGCGAACCCCGGCGACGGCAAGCACCACAACAGCACCGCACCGAACACCGCCCTGAGCTTCAATGCCATCGCTATCTCTCCTGTATGTAACGACGAGTGTCTGCGCGCCTCGCCTCAGCGCAATCGCGGCAGCACCCGCTGCGCGATGGCGTCGAGATGGTCCATGGCTTCCTGCCACGTGCCGCCCGGAAGGTCCAACGTGAGGCTATCGGCACCGTTGCACGCGAACCGATGCGCTACTTCGGTCAGCTTTGCCGTCGTATCGGCCAAGCTGCTCTCGCCTGGTCCGATGCGCGCATTACAGCGCGGTGCAATCGTTACGCGCGCAGGGTCCCGCCCCGCCTCCATGGCAATCCGATCGAGCAGTCGCCGCATTTCCGGTAGCCGTTCGGGTTCCAGTTGTCCGGGCCGCTTCAAGGCGAGCGGGTGCCAGCAATCGCCCAGCTCCGCTGCCCGGCGCAAGGCGCGTTCGCTGTTGCCGCCGACCCAGATCGGCAGCGGCTGCTGTAGCGGCTTGGGCGAGAACTCCAGGTTCTCGAATTGATGAAATCGGCCGCGATACGATACCGGGTCTTGCTCCCAGAGCGCGCGATAGATGCGCAGGTATTCGTCGGTGCGCGATCCGCGCGTCGTGAAGTGATCGCTCAACCCCAGGGCTTCGAACTCGTCGCGCCACCAGCCGGAGCCCACGCCACAGAAGATGCGCCCTCGCGCCAGAACATCCATGGTGGCGAGCATTTTCGCGCTGACCAGCGGATTGCGATAGGGCGCGATCATGACACTGGTGCCGAGCCGAATGTGCTGGGTGCGCCCGGCCAGGAACATGAGCGTGGTCAAGGGCTCGTGGTAATTGCGCAAGGCTTCCCAGCCGCGCCGCTGCTGCGCACCGAGCGCTTGCTGCGACGGCTTGGCAGACCGGTATTGGTCTTGCTCGCCTTGCCGCCTCGGCACCACGAGATGCTCCGTTACCACGACGTGGTCGAAGCCGAGGGCTTCGGACCGAATCGCCATCGACGCCATGTTCTCGGCGCTCGCAAGCGGACCCTTGTTGAACAATACGATGCCGAGCTTCATACCCGATCCTTCGTGTCCGGGCGTCATCGCGGGCGCGGGTTGCATTGACGCAGCAGCGGCGCGATTCGTTCGCAGCGTGCTTGAGCAGCCTCTTACCCCGCGCGCGCACGAGGTCTCGCGTGCCTCGCAAAGACATCGCCATGAGCGCCCGATGCTACACTGCAAGTGGCTCTGGCGTCAGACGCGCGACTCACGACGAACGAGGACGGCGACATGCATTACGAGCAACACGGCAGCGGCACGCCTGGCGTGGTATTCGTCCACGGCTATACCTGCGATCTCACCGACTGGCGCCCGCAACTCGCGGCATTGCAGGACAGATACTGCGTGGTGGCATGCGATCTGCGAGGGCACGGCCGCACGCCGGGCGCGGCGCACGATTGCAGCATCGAGACCTACGGCGCCGACGTTGCCGCGCTCATCGCCGCGCTCGATCGCGGTCCCGCCGTCCTGGTCGGACACAGCATGGGCTGTCGCGTCGTGCTCGAGGCCCGGCGCTTGAATCCACAGCGCGTCGCGGGGCTGGTGCTGGTCGATGGCAGTTGCACCGGCTTCGGCGATCGGGCGGGCGCCGAGCAGGCGATGCGCGCCAAGATCGATGCAATGGGCTACGCGGCATTTTCGGAAGAGCGCTTTCACGACATGTTTCCCGTCCCCTACGCGGGCGCGCAGGCCATCATCGCGCGCTGTCGCAAAACGCCCGCGGCCGTCGGCTCGGGCTTGTTCCCGCGCATGATCGGTTGGGACGCGCAGTGGATGGACGCCGCGCTCGCGCTGCGGGGGCCGATCATGATCATTCAAAGCACGTACATGGGAGCTGCGCTCAAGCGCGCGTGTCTTAACCCCGGCGAGAGCTCGCCCTGGCTCGATCGTGTCCGCGGCGCTGCGCCGCACGCCCGGATCGAAACGATCCCCGGCGTCGGGCACTTCACCCAGCTCGAGGCAGCCGGCATGGTGAATCGCCTGCTCGAATCGTTCATCGGCGAATTGGACCCCGGGGATTAGCCAGAACCGCGCAGCGTGCGCAGCAACGCGGAGCTTTCTTTCAAAAGCAATCCGAGCAGCGGCACGCCCGTCATCGTGACACCGCGAGCGCGATGAGCGGCGATCTGGGGACCCAGCTCCTCGATCGCCGCGAACTGCATGCTGAGCTTCTTGCCCGATCGCAGCACCGCGGCGGCGATCTGCTGGATCGCCTGGTCGACCTGCGCTTTCGGCGGCATCCCCATGGACTGCCACAGGTCCTTCGGGCCGATGTGAATGGCATCGATGCCATCGACGGCAAGCATCGCGTCGAGTTGCGGCAGCGCTTGCGCCTCTTCGATCATCGCAATGACCAGGAGCTCGTCGTTCGCTTGCCGCGACCACTCGTCGTCGCTCAACCCATGGCTGAAATTGCCGCCGCGTCCGAGCCGATAGAAGGTCCGGCGGCCGAGCGGATGGAAGCGCGTGCACTCGACGAGCTGGCGTATGTCTTCGACGCTGCTGCAACGAGGCACGTGCACGCCCTGAGCGCCGGCATCGAGCAGCCGCAGGAGACGATCGGGATCTTTCGGCACACGCACGATGGGCGTGATGTCGAAAGCATCGGCCGCCCGGATGAGATCGACGAGCTGCGCGTCGTCGAGCGGCTCGTGCTCCGCGTCGAACGTGACGAAGTCGAAACCCGCCACCGCCGCGATCTCCACCAGCTCGGGCGCAGGCGACGCGACGATGGCGCCCACGGTCGGTTTTCCCGCCTTCAATGCCTGCTTGGTCTTGTTCACCCGGACAACGTTGATCACGCTTCCTCCTTATCGGTCGGCGAGAAAAGCGCGCGCCGCGCCGCGGCTCGCCTGGCGGCCTATGGTATGGTAAACGCCCGCCCGGTCATGCTGGTGGCGGTGCGCCCTCGAATCGCCACGCACGCCGCGGCGGCATGCGTGGGTCCGTCACGTTGCGCACTGATATCGCAGGCGCAAGCAAGTGAAACGTGCAAGACCTGACCCCAAAGGAGATGCCACGTGCAAGACCTGACCCCGAATGCGCGCGCGCTGGCCGAGATGCTTGCGAAGGCGCAAGTGCGCGAGGTGCTCGAGAGCTACTTCCACGCGCTGGACGCACGCGAGGAAGAGCGCCTCGCGGCCTGCTTCACGCCGGATGCCGTAGCCACGCACCATAGCGGCAGCGATTCGGAGTTCACGCTGACCGGCAACGCCGAGATCGCACGCTACTTCGTCGCCTTGATGGGGACGTTCGACGCGAGCAACCATAACGCGTCCAATGCCGTGATCCGCGCAAGCGGCGACAGCGCCAGCGCCGATACCTTTGCCATCGCGACGGTGGTCGCGGCCGATCGGATTCGCGTCCGCGGACTGCGCTACCTCGACGAGCTGGTCCGAAGCGCCGGCCGGTGGCGCATCGCCAGGCGAACCCACATCCCGCTGTGGCAGTACGAAACTGCGCCGGTCAAACCCCATCTGCCCCGATGAAACGCTCGGCGGCATCGCTCTTACGCGCGCTGCGAGCCGCCTGCTATTCAGCCCGGATGCCGGCCGCCTTGATGACCGCGGCCCAAGTCGCCGTCTCGGTCTTGATGCGCGCGGCCAGGGCCTGCGAGGTGCCGGGATCGAGATCGACGCCCTGGCTCGCCAGGGCGGCCTGGATATCCGGCTGCTGCAAGACCTTGTGCAGCTCGCTGCGAATGCGATCGACGACGGCCCCCGGCGTGCCGCTCGGCACGAACGCGCCATACCATTGGCTGGTGTCGAAGCCAGGGTACCCCAACTCCTCGACCGTAGGCAGATCGGGGAAGACCTTGGAACGCTTCGGACCCGTCGTCGCCAGCGCGCGCATGCGTCCTGCGGTCACGTAGGGCAGTACCGAGGCCGAGGTGCCGACCAATACCTGGCTTTCCCCGGCGAGCACGGCGGCCGCCGCCGGCCCGCCGCCCTTGTAGGCTATGTGCGTCAGGTCGATCCCGGCGCGGAGCTTCAACAACTCCGAGGCCATGTGGATCGCGCTGCCTGCGCCGGCCGAGGCGTAGTTGAGCTGCCCCGGTTTCTGCTTCGCCAGCGCCAGAAAGTCCTTGAAGGTTTTCGCCGGCACGCTCGGATGAACCAGGACCACGTGCACCGAGGTCCCAATCAGCGTAACCGGCTGCAAGTCCTTCTCGACATCGAAAGACAGCTTGTACAGCGTCGGATTGGCGGTGAGCTGGGTATTGAGCCCGAACATGACGGTATGCCCATCGGGAGCGGCGCGCGCGAGCGCTTCCGCCCCGAGATTACCCGCGGCGCCGCTGCGGTTGTCCACCACCCAGGTTTGGCCCATCGCCGCGCTCAGCTTGGGCGCGATCGTGCGCCCTGCCAGGTCGAGACCGCCTCCAGGCGCGAACGGTATGATGAGACGCACCGATCGCGACGGATAGGTTGATTCGGCCGCATGCGCGGTCGCGGCAAGCGCTCCCGCGGTCATGGCGGCCAATACCTTCAACAGGCTGCGCCTTGTATGCTCGAACGACATCGGGGCGACTCTCTTGTCGGATTATCGAGGAACGCTCGTGCTGCTTATCTCGGTCGAGGATAGCAGTGCGCCGGAACAGCAGCAATCGCGATCGAGCCTTCAGGCGGTGCGGCTTCGATCGAGCTCGTCGAGAAACTCCAGCATCGCGGCGCTGCATTGCTCCGGCAGCATGAACGCTATGCCCTGACCGAAGCCCTCGAAGAGCTTCAAGCGCGCATTCGGAATGCGGGCTTGCATCGCGAGCATGGCGTCCTTGGTCGCTATCGCGCTCTGAGTGCCGGCCATGATGAGCACGGGCTGCGCGATCCTGCTCAATTCCGGATAGAGATTGCCGGCGGCAAACATGTCGTGATGCCCGATCGCGACGTGCGCCGGCGTCGCATCGTACTCGCGGATCGTCCACTCGACCCAACCGGGCGGCACCTTGTCGGCTTGAATGCGGTTCGTCAAGGTCTTGCGCGCCCAGTGACCCAGGCCGTGACGTTCCACCTCGGCCGGCACGAACAGATCATTGGTCGCCTGCGGCAATTGGAACGGCGTATTGACCAGCGTCAAGGAGGTGATTCGTTCGGGGTGCGCGAGCGCGACCGCCAAGCCCACGATTCCCCCCGAAGCTTCCGCACCCCAATGGACCTGCGCGATGCCGAGGGCATCGAGCAGTCCCACGGCGTCGGCGACCAGCATGTCGAGCGTGAACGCCGAACCGGGGGGCGGCACCGTCGTGCGGCCGCAGCCACGCGCGTCGAATCGAAGGACGCGATAGTCGCGTGCGAGCTGCGGCACCCACGGCCGCCAATAATCGAGATTGCGCGCGAATCCATGGTGCAACAGGATCGTGCGCGGCTCGTGCCAGGGCGCGGTGAAATCGGCGATGTCGTAATTGATGTCGAGGTCGGCGACGCGCACGGTGCGCGGCGCAATGGCAGGCTGGATTGACATGGTCGGTGATCCTGCATGGAAGCGTCGGCCGAGGTTAGCATCTATGCTAAGTTGCGTGCTCGGCACGGACGAGACGAGAGACAGCACGATGCGCACGCATGACGGAAGGTCTTCACTTGGCAGAGCGCCTTGCCTGCGGGCGTCGTGGGCGCAATGCAGCGCGCGAAATCAAGTCCGACCCACCCCCGGCTGGATCGCCGGCACAGCCGCTTCGATCGGTCTCGCGTGCGCGCTCGCCACGCCGTACGCAGCAGTGGCGCAAGCCTTCCCGGTCAAGCCGGTGCGAATCGTGGTGCCGTACCCGGCCGGCGGCCCGACCGACATCATCTCGCGTCTGCTCGCCAAACCGCTCGCCGAGCGCTGGGCGCAACCCGTGCTCATCGACAACCGCGGCGGCGCGGGCGGGATCATCGGTACCCAGGCGGTCGCGAAATCACCGCCCGATGGCTATACGCTGCTTTGGGGCACCGGCGGCACGCACGCGATCAATCCCGCCCTGTATCGCAAGCTGCCCTACCATCCACAGAGGGACTTCGCGCCCATCACGCTGGTCGCGCTCGGTACCAACGTGCTCGTGGTGCATCCGAGCGTACCGGCGGCGTCGGTCGGCGCGTTGATCAAGCTCGCGCGCTCCCAACCGGGCAAGCTCAACTTCGCCTCCTCGGGCAACGGCGCAACCTCTCATCTGGCCGGCGAGCTGTTGCGCATACTCGCCAAGGTCGATACCGTGCACGTGCCCTTCAAGGGTGCCGCGCCGGCCATCGTCGCGCTCGCCGGCGGCGAGGTCGATTTCGCGATTCTCGACTTGCCCGCCCTGCTGCCGCATATCCGCGCCGGACGCCTGCGCGCGCTCGGTGTCGCCAATCGCAAGCGCTTTGCCGGGCTGGCGGACGTGCCGACCCTGATCGAGTCCGGATTGCCGGAATTCGAAGCGAGCTCCTGGCACGGGCTATGGGCCCCGGCAGGGACGCCGGCCGGCGTGGTCGAGGCATTGAACGTTGCGCTCAGCGCCGTGATCAAGACGCCCCACATCGGCGAACAGATGGTCGCAATGGGTCAGGAAATCGTGGGCAATGCGGTTGAGGATTTCGAGCGCTTCCTTCGCGCCGAAACGAGCAAATGGGCGCGGGTGGTGGCGCAAGCGGGCGCCCGCGTCGATTGAGCCCATGCTCCAACGCGCGCTCGGGCTGCGCGCATGCTGCCCGGCGCCCTGGGCGCCAGGCAGCGTCGATCACGCGCGAGCTGCGCGCGCTCATTTCGCCCCCGCCGGGCATCCCACGCGATGCCTCCTTCCGACTTGACTGCGCGCGCTCAGCTCGCTTTCATTCCGACGGCGCGGATGACCTTCTCGGTTTGAATCAGCTCGCGCCGGATCTGTTCGGCGAATTCGCGCGGCGAATTGCCGACGATTCATGTCGGCCTTGGTGAGGATCTTGAACAGCCTCTCACGCTCCCCGCGCCGGCGATCATGGCCTATTATTTGACTCCGCGTCACACGTCGAGCAGCTCCATGGCAGGTGTTCCCTTTGGCCGCGCATTGCGCGTTGCCGCCGGCTGTACATTTATCGCGCTGAGCACGAGCGCGCCAGCGCAGAGCTTTCCGAGTCGGCCGCTGCGCATGATCGTTCCGTTCGCGCCGGGCGGAGTAGCCGATATCGTGGCCCGTATCGTCGGCCAGAAGATGGGCGAGTCGTTCGGCCACAGCGTGGTGATCGACAATCGTCCGGGCGCGGGCGGCTCGCTCGCCGGCGAAATCACGGCCAAGGCGAAACCCGACGGCCACACCGTGCTGCTGTGCAGCTCGAGCGTGGTGGTCATCAACCCGCTGCTCTCGCCGAACATGCAATACGATCCGCAACGCGTGCTGGCGCCGGTCTCGCTACTGTCCTCCTCGCCCTACGTGCTGCTGGTTCATCCGGGCTCCCCCTTCAAGAACGTGCGCGACCTGATCGGGGCGGCCAAGGCGAAGCCGGGCGCGCTCAATTTCGGCTCGGCGGGGGTCGGATCCGCCTCGCACCTGGTGGCCGAAATCTTTCGCGCGATGGCCGGCATCCAGATCACCCACGTGCCCTACAAAGGCACGGCGCTCGCCTCGAACGACTTGCTCTCCGGCCAGTTGCACATGATGTTCGAGGCGATCTCTGCATCGCTTCCCAACATTCGCGCCGGACGGCTGCGCCCGCTCGGCATCGCGACCCGCAATCCGTTTCCCCTGACGCCCAACATCCCGACCATCGCCGGCAACGGCGTGCCGGGCTTCGAGGGCACGACCTGGCAGGGTCTGTGCGCGCCGGCGCCGACGCCGAGCGCCGTGCTGGCGGCGCTAAACCAGGCCGCGGCCCAGGCGGTCAAGTCCGCGGACGTGAGCGAGCGCTTCGGCGCGCTCGGCGTCGAGGGCGTGGGCACCGGCGCGGAAGAATTCCGCGCCTTCATCAAGGCCGAGCTCGCGCGCTTCGATAAAGCGATCCGCGATGCGGGCATCAAGCCCGAATAGCGCGCAGCCCCGACCTGGCCCGAGTGTATTGCCGGGGCGCATGGCGATTGCGGCAACGGCGTGCCGCAGCAGGGCGAGCCGGCGTTGGCAGATCGGCCGTGCGGCTCCCGTAATGCGAGCGCTCGGCGGCGATCACGCCGCGGCCCGCCGCTTGACCAGGACGGTCTTGTCGTTGCGAAACACTTCGTCGCCGTGCTGGTTGTAGACGTGGTCGCGAAACACGACGATGCCGCGATCGGCGCGCGAAGTTTCACGCTTCTCGATCACTTCACACTCGGTGCGCAGACTGTCGCCTGGGCGCACGCTCGCGAGGAAGCGCGCGTTGTCGATGGCGGCAAGCGCGATCACCGTGTCGGGAAACAGATCGCCCGTCATCGCGCTTGAAAATGACATGATCAGGTGGCTCGGGCAGATCCGCCCCGGCAGCCCGCGGCCGCGGGCATAGGCGTCGTCGAGAAACAGCGGCACGGTATAACCGGTCAGGCGGCAGAACGCCTCGTGGTCTGCATCCGAAATGGTGCGGCTACGCGTGGGATAGCGCTTGCCCACGACGAAATCCTCGAAGAAACCGGTCATGACTTTGCCGGCGCCCGCAGCACCGCGATGGCCGAGATCTCGATCAATGCATCCTTCCTCAGCAGCCCGGCCACGATCACCCCCGTGCTCGCCGGAAAACCCTTGCGGAAGAATTCCCGCCGCACGCGGGCCGTACGATGATAGTTCTGCGTCGTCGTGACGTAGTCGGTGGTCGCGACGATATCGTCGCAGCTCCCGCCGGCCGCATTCAACAACGCCTCGAACTTGCGAAAGATCTGGCGCGTCTGCGCCTCGATGTCGCCGGGCGCGGTGATGACGCCGTTGTCGTCGGTGCCAGTGGTGCCGGAGAGATGAATCGTGTTGCCGACCCGCACCGCCGGCACGTAGGTGTACTTCTCGGACCAGGGTTTGCCGCCGTGCAAGGCTTCGCGATCGTCGCTCATGCTCATCCCTTCGCTTCGACTTCCAGCACGCGGTAGACGTGAAAACCTTCGAGCAGTGTCTCGCCATGCTGGTTGACGAGCTTGGTCTGCACCCGGCACAGGAGACGCTTGTCCTCGCGCCAGACGCGTTCGATGGCGAGCTCCGGGGCGAGCGTGTCGCCCACCGCGGCCGGTCGCAGAAAGCGCGAGCCCTGCTCGATGAGCACGTAGCCGTCGATGCGCTCGCGCGCGTTGGAAGCGCCGAGGGCGGTGAGCGATGCGAGCAGCAGACCGTGCGCGAGCGGTTTGCCGAAGCGCGTGCCCTTGGCGTACTCGACGTCGTAGTGGCTGGGGTGCACGTCGCCGGTGACCGCCGAAAACATCAGGAAATGAGCGTCTGTGAGGGTCTTCGACGGGCCGTGGAAGATCTCGCCTTCGCGCAGCGCTACCGGCGCTTGCGCTACCGGCGCTTGCGCTGCCGTCATGGCGCCACCTCGTCGCGGTGCCGGCGCGGTTGAATCGCAAGGCCGTTGTTCGATGCCATGGATCGCATGGCCGATGCCGACCTAGCGCCGACGCGCCGTGTCGTTCGACCGTCATGCGCTGAGCGCCGTGAAAGGCGCGGGTAGGGCGTGCGCGCTACGCCTGAAAGTCGCATGTCGTCTTCTCCTGTTCGACTGGACGCTCGAATGCTAGGCGCTCGGCCCCGCGCCGGTCAACGGTCGGGCTCGCGCCCGAGACGCCGCTCGCACACCTACCGCTTCGGTTGACCGCGGTGATCGATTCGTCAATACTCGATGGCTACCGCGCCATGACAATCGCTTCCGGGAGAAGTCGCCCATGATGCGCAACCTCGCCATGCTTGCGGTGTCTGTTGCGGCGCTCGTGCTGCCGCAGCAAAGCAGCGCGCAGAGCTATCCGGCGCGTGCGATCCGCATCATCGTGCCGTTCCCCGCTGCCGGCGTTTCGGATGTGGCGGCGCGGGTGATCGGACAGAAGCTCACCGAGCGCTGGGGCCAGCAGACAGTGGTCGAGAATCGCACCGGCGCCGGCGGCACCATCGGAACCGAGCTCGCGGCGCGCGCCGAGCCCGACGGTGGGAACAACGCATCAAGCTTGGTTTTGTTGTCGCCGGATACGGCGACTTCCGAGTAAACGAAGCTTCCGACTCGACCGCGGGGAGCGCACAGCGATGGAGCTCGATCACGATCACTTCATGGGCATCGCCCTCGATCTCGCGCGCGCGACGGCTGCCGCGGGCAACCGGCCCGTCGGCTCGGTGCTGGTGGCCGCCGATGGTACGTTGCTCGCCTCGGGGGCAAATCGCATCTTTACGGATTTCGACTCCACGGCCCACGCCGAGATGTTCGTCATCCGCGAGGGCGGACAGAAGCTGCGCACGCTCGACCTGTCGGGCTGTACGCTGTACTCCTCGCTCGAGCCCTGCCCGATGTGTTGCTGGGCGACGATCCAGGCCAACGTCAGTTGCCTCGTGCTCGGGGGCCGGCATGCTGCCCTCGGCTCGCCCGGCCTGGGACGATATTCGGTGGAAACCATGCTCGAATTCACCGGCCGGCGCATGGCGCTCGTCACCGGTATCCGCGCGCAGGAGTGCGAACAGCTGCGCCGCGCCTGGAATGCGGAGCGCGCGCGGCGCTGATCCCTCCGGACCGGGGTCCTCCGGACCGGGGTCGGACCAGGGTCGGGGTCGGACCGGGGTCGGGCGCGCTGCCCACGGCCGCGACGAGTGACCCCGGCGGCGCGACCGGCACGCGCTGCAACATGCAAGACCCGACCCCGAAACGTCCATGATGCGGACGGTGCTGCGCCCCCCGGCGCAGTGCACGAACCCGCGCGCCGCACTAGAATGCGAGGGCGCAGGCACGACCGCGTTCGAGCCGCCTGCGCGTCGAGCATAGCGAGGGAGAAGCAAGCATGGCCGAGCCCGCAGTCCCCAACGCCTACGGCTACCTCACGCCGCAGGAGGTTCGCTTCCTGGACGCGGCGGTCGAGCGGCTGATCCCGACCGACGAGCTCGGTCCGGGCGCCAAGGCGGCCGGCGTGAGCTGCTACATCGATCGCCAGTTGTGCAGCATGTGGGGCACCCACGGGCGCAACTACCGTTGCGGCCCTTGGCTCGACGGCACGCCCGAGCAAGGCTTCCAGTCGCGCTTCACGCCGCAGGAGATTTATCGCATCGGCATCCACGAGATCAACGCGTACTGCCGCGCCAAGCACGACAGGTATTTCGAGTTCCTGTCAGGGTCCGAGCAGGACGACGTCCTGCGCGCCCTCGAAGCGGACCAGGTCGCGCTGCCTTCGCTCTCCTCGAAGCTGTTCTTCGACCTGCTCTGGCGCAATACCGAGGAAGGCTACTTCGCCGACCCGATGTACGGCGGCAATCGCGACAAGGTGGGATGGAAGCTGATCGGTTTTCCGGGGGTGGCCTCCGGCGCTTACCGGGATCACATAGACAATCCGCAACCCTACCGGGTCGAGCCGGTGAGCATCCTCGATATCGAGCTCAGGCAGGCGCAGACCGATGCACAAGGATTCGCCAAGCACGTCATGTTGAACAAGGGCGGGAGCAAGGTATGACGACGACCAGGATGAAGCCCGTCGATGCCGTCATCGTCGGCAGCGGCGTGGTCGGCTCGATCATGTCGATGGAGCTGGCCAATGCCGGCCTGAAGGTCCTCTGTCTCGAGCGCGGCCGCATGTCCGATCCGCAGCACGACTTCGTCATGCCCTACGTGCACGACGAGCTTCGCTTCGATCGCCACAGCGACATCTTTCAGAATCTCTCGCGCGAAACCATCACCTTTCGCAACAACGCGAGCGAGACGGCGCTGCCGATGCGCGAGCTGGGCTCGTTCAAGCCCGGCGAGATCGTCGGCGGCACGGCGGCGCACTGGGGCTGCAACGCACGTCGCTTTCTCCCGCACGATTTCGAGTTTCGCAGTCGCGTCAGCGAACGCTACGGCCGCAATGCCTTCCCGGAGGATTGCACCAGCCAGGACTGGGGCGTGAGCTACGACGAGCTCGAGCCCTACTACGATCAGTTCGAGCACATCTACGGTGTGGGCGGCAAGGCGGGCAACCTGAACGGCGTGATCCAGCCCGGAGGCAATCCGCACGAGGGAGCGCGCTCGCGCGAGTATCCGAATCCGCCGACGCGCAGGACGCCGCAGGGCGAAATCTTCGCCAAGGCCGCGAGCGAGTTGGGCTACACGCCCTTCCAGGGTCCGGCCGCCGCCATGACGCAAGACTACGACAACCTGTACAAGCTCAGGCTGGGCCAGTGCCAGCGCGGCGGATTCTGCAGCAGCCACGCCTGTTCACAAGGCGCGAAGGCCAATCCGTTGACCGCCGTATTGCCCGCGCTCTACCGCAAGGACAACGTCGAAATCCGCCCGCTCTGCAACGTGATCAAGGTCAATACCGATTCCACCGGCAAGCAGGCGACCGGAGTGACCTATATCGACGCCCGCGGCCGGCAAGTCGAGCAGCCCGCGGATCTCGTCGTCCTGGCCACGTACTGCTTCAACAACACCCGGTTGTTGCTGCTATCGGGCATCGGCACGCCCTACGATCCGCTTACGGCGCGCGGCGTCGTCGGCCGCAACTACTCTTACCAGAGCGGCGGCCGGGTGCACGTATTCTTCGACGATCGCGAGTTCAATCCCTTCATTGGCGGGGGCATGGTCAATACCTCCATCGACGATTTGAACGGCGACGTGATCGATCGCTCCGGCTTGGGTTTCGTCGGCGGCGCCTACGTCGCCGTCGCGAGCAGCGGTGCGACGCCGATCAAATCCAAGCCCGTTCCCGAGGGCACGCCGCGCTGGGGCGGTGAGTGGAAGAAGGCGGTCGCGCACAATTACCGGCGCACGTTCGCCATCGGCATCCACGGCTCGTGCCAGAGCTATCGGCAGAACTATCTCGACCTGGACCCGACATACCGCGACGCGAACGGGTTGCCGCTGCTGCGCATGACCTTCGACTGGCACAAGAACGAGCAGAAGATGCTGGCGTGGGTGTACCAGCGCTGCATCGAGATCGCAAGAGCGATGAAGCCCGCCAAGCACGCGGCCCACCACATCCCCACCAAGTACAGCATCATCCCGTACCAGAGCACCCACAACATGGGCGGCGCAGTGATGGGCGCTGACCCCGCGACCAGCGTGGTGAACAAGTATCTCCAGTCCTGGGACGTGTCGAACCTGTTCGTGGTCGGCGGCAGTGCCTTTCCGCACAACGCCGCCCAGGGTCCGACCGAGACCATCGGCATGCTGGCGTGCTGGGCGGCCGACGGCATCAAGGACGTGTATCTGAAGCATCCGGGACCGATGGTCTGATAGGCGCACACGCGCCGCCAGTGCAGGGCGTCGAAGGTCTGGCTAGGCCGGCGCCGCGCGCGGCAGACCGTGCGGCTTCGACGGCGGGCGCAGGAGCGCGAACGCGAGCTGCACCGCGCCCGCCGTGAGTCCGAGCGACACGCCGACCTTCCAGGCGAGGTCGTACGAACCCAGCGCGTCGTAGATCAACCCGCCGCCGAACGCGCCCACGCAGCTTCCTATCTGGTGGCTGACGAAAGCCATGCCCTGGATCATCGGCTGCCAGCGCAAGCCGAACATGTCGGCCACCGCGCCGGCGATCAGCGGGCTCACGCCCAGCCACAGGAAACCCATCGCGCCCGCGAACAGGATCGTGCTCTGCGGCGTGGGCGGCAGGCGGAAATAGAGGATGAGCACGAGCGAACGGGCGATGTAGAGAAAACCCAGCAGCGCGAGCTTGTTCCAGCGCTGGCCCGCCCAACCGAAGAACAGGCACCCCACGACGTTGAAGCCGGCGATCGTCCCTAACGCCTGCGCGCTCAGCATCGGATCCATGCCGCAGAGATCGAGATACGAGGGCAGATGCGTGGTGAGAAAGACCAACTGCATGCCGCAGACGAAATAGGCGCAAGCCATGACGACGAAGGGCGGATGCCGTGCCGCCGCCCGCAACGCCACGCGCGCCGATGTGCCGCCGATCTCGCTGCCGGATGTCAGCGGCAACGGCACCCGGTCGATCTTGCTCGCAAACCACGCCGCCGGCAGCATGCAAAGCGCCATGGCGACCAATCCACCCATGCCGACGCGCCAACCATAGGCCTGGGCCAAGCTCTGGCCGATCGGCGCGGAGATGAGCGCGCCGAGCGACCCGACCGCCGTCACCATGCCCAGCGTGATGCTGCGCACGTGCAGCGGTACCGCGCGCGAGGCGACCGAGTTCGCCATGGCCGATGCGGTGCACGCCATCGCCAAGCCGAGGCAGACGCCGGCGCCGAGAATGACGCTCGCCATGCCCTGGGCAGTGGCGAGCAATAGCAGGCCCGTGATATAGAGCGACGCGCCGCCGAAAAGCAGCGGCCGGTAGCCATGACGCACGACCAGCGCGCCGACGTAGGCCTGCACCGTGCCCCAGGCGAGATTCTGGATGGCGATGGCGAGGGTGAAGTCCGACATCGACAGCGCGAGGTCGCGCGTCAATGGCGGCGCGAACAGACCGAGGCTCTGGCGCAGGCCGATGCTCATCGTGAGCATGATCGCTGCACCGATCACGATCGAGGCGTTGGGGCGGATGGCGCGCAGGTGGTTCATGTCGGTCTTGGCGGGCTCCTATCGGTTGGCGTCCGGCGCGAAGCGATGCATCCCGCCGCCGTCAGCCGGCGCCTCGATGTCCAGGAGCAACGAACGACTGCGATCGCAACCGACCCGGGCTTCAAAGTCGGGACGAACGATAGCACAGCTTCGCGCGCGACTTCGATCGCGCCGATTGACAACGCATATTGGCGGGCGTAAACAAGGCCGGAGTCTGGCAGGCAGACCAGCGTTCGAAGGGACCGACCAACGGACAGACGACGTTTTCCGGTCGAGCGAACCTGACGCGTTCGGGTCCCCGGAAGACGTGGCCTGTTCCCTCTGATTCCCTGAGGTCTGCTCGACTCGAAAAACGTGGTCTTTCCCCCCAGGAGAAGCGCATGTCCGAGCCCACACCCATCGGCGATGCCGCAGCGCGTTTCATCGCCGCAACCCCGCGCCGGCAGCACGCCCCCGAAGTGCTCGACGCCGCCAAGATGTGCCTGGTCGATTGGCTGGGCGTCGCGCTGGGCGCGGCGCGGGAACCCGCAGCGCTGGCCGTGCGCCGGGCGGCCGAGAAATGGCGCAGCCAGGGAAGCGCGCACATCCTGCTCGGGCCGGCCATGGCGCCTACGGCCGCGGCGCTCGTCAACGGCACCATGGCGCACTGCATGGATTTCGACGATACCCACGCCGACGGCGCCGGCCACATCAGCGCGCCGACCTGGGCGGCCGCATTGGCGCTGGCGGAGCACCATGGCCGGAGCGAGTCCGATGCGCTCGCCGCATTCATCGCCGGTTTCGAGATCTCGGCGCGCCTGGGCGCGGGCGGCTTCGGACGCAAGCTCCAACACCTCGGCTTTCATCCCAGCTCGGTGTTCGGGCGCTTTTCCGCCGCCGCCGCGGCCAGCGTGCTCATCGGCCTCGATGAAACACAAGTCGCGCACGCGCTCGGTGTCGCCGGCACGACCGCCGGCGGGCTCAATGCCTCCTTCGGCACCATGAGCAAACCCTTCCACTTGGGCAAGGCGGCCATCGACGGCATACTCGCGGCGCAAGTCGCGGCCGAAGGATTCGAGGCGGCCACGAATCTGCTCGATGCCGACAACGCCCTGGCGGCGACGCTGGTTCAGGACCGCTCGCTTCGCATCGAGCCGACGGCGTTCACCGACGGCCTCGCCCTGCTGCGCAACGCGTACAAGCCCTATGCGTGCTGCAAGGCCACCCATGCCTGCGTCGATGCCGCGCGCGAGCTGAGCGCCAAGGTCCAAGCGGATGCGATTCGGCGCGTGGTCATGGGCGCGTCACCGATGACCTTGCGCGTAGCAGCGCGCCCCGACCCGCAAACGCCGCTCGAGGGCAAGTTCAGCGTCGCCTTCTGCACCGCGCTCGGCCTGTCCGGCTATCCCGCCGTCGATCGCGATTTTTCCGAGGCGCGCTTGCGTGATCCCAAGCTACGCGCCTTGGTCGCCAAGTCCGAGCTTGCCGTGCAGCCGAATACGGATCTCGCCGAGGGTTTCGTCGAGGTGACCCTTGCTGATGGGCGCACGTTGCGTGCCGATGTGCCGCTCGCCCGCGGCAATCCCGGCAACCCGATGAGCTGGCCGAGCATGGAGGCCAAGTTCACCGGGCTGGTCGAGCCCGTGCTCGGCCGCGACACCAAGCCGCTGTTCGAAGCGCTGCGCCGGTTCGAAGCGCCCGGCACGCTGGCACAATTGATCGCTCTGGTCGCGCGCGCATAGGATCGCCGCGAGCGCGCCGCTGCCAGTACGCATCGGCTATGAGGCCATTCATGTCCCAAGGCGTGCGAACGGCCGCCGTCATCGCGACGCTCGCGCTCGCAACCGGGGCGAGCGACTCGACGCTCGCCCAGCCGTATCCGAATCGCCCGATCCGCATCGTGGTCGCGTATCCGCCGGGCGGCGGCGCGGACGTGCTCGCCCGTGCGCTCGGCCAGAAATTGACCGAGACCTGGGGCCAGCAGGTCGTGATCGACAATCGCCCCGGTGGAGGCGCCAACATCGGCGCGGAGCTCGCGGCGCGTGCGACCCCCGACGGCTACACGCTGTTCGAAGCGACGCTTACGCATGCGGTCAACGCCAGCTTGTACGCCAAGCTGCACTACGACCTGCTGAAGGATTTCGCGCCAATCATTCTGTTATCGAGCGTGCCGGGCGTCCTGGTCGTTCATCCCTCGCTGCCCGTGCACTCCACCCGCGAGCTCATCGACTACGCCAAAGCGCGGCCGGGCAAGCTCAACTACGCATCCACCGGCAGCGGCGGGCCGCAGCATCTGGGCATGGAGCTGTTCAAGACCTTGAGCGGAGCCGACCTGACGCACGTGCCGTACAAGGGGGCGGCGCCGGCGCTGACCGACCTCATCGGCGGGCAAGTGCATTCGATGCTCGGCAACATGATTTCGACGCTTCCGCACATGCGCTCGGGAAAGCTGCGCGCGCTCGCGGTGACGAGCGCGAAGCGCTCGCAAGCGGCAGCGGAGCTGCCGACGATCGCGGAGAGTGGCGTCGCGGGCTTCGAATCGGGCTCGTGGTTCGGGCTCGTGGCGCCGGCGGGCACACCGCACCCGATCCTCCAGACCATCAACGCCGAGGCAAACCGCGTCCTCGCGTCGGCGGAATTGCGCAAGCGCCTCGGCGCGGACGGCGCGGAACTGATCGGTGGCACAGCGCAAGCTTTCGGCGACTATCTACGCAGCGAAATCGACAAGTGGGCGAAGGTGGTGAGATTCGCCAAGATGCGCGTGGAATGATCGGGTGCGCGTGCGCCCGCGCCACCCCGCCGCGATCTACAGATCGCGCGCTATCCGAAAGCCTCGACTGTAGAGCCGTATCGTCGTCGGGCTGCCGACGCGATAGGCGGCACGTAAGCCCAAGGGCCCCTCGTTCCATCCGCCGCCGCGCACCACGCGCAGCGCGCAGTCGCCTCCGGTCCACGCGCGGCCATCGACGGGTGCGCCGTGGTAGTCGCCATTCCAGCAGTCCTCGGTCCACTCGCCGGCGTTGCCCAGCATGTCGTGCAGACCGAAGCCATTCGGCGCAAAGCTGCCGGCCGGCGCGGTATACGGGTAACGATCGTTGCAGCGCGCGAGGTGCCAGTCGGTTGCCTCGGCGAGGTTTGCGAGCGTACTCGCATCCGCGCCGTTGACGTGGTTGCAGATCGCGTTCGGATCGTCCCCCCAGTGGCGCGAGGTGAGCGTGCCCGCTCGCGCCGCGTATTCCCATTCGGCTTCGGTGAGCAATCGGTAAGGCCGGCCGGTCTGTAGGCCGAGCCAGTGCGCGTAAGCGCGGGCATCCTCCCAGCTCACGCAGGTGGCGGGATGCGAATCGTCCTGAGCGTAGCCCGGATCGAGCCAACTCCTGTTCGGATCGAGCTCGAATTGCGCACGCGCCCACACGAAACAACCGCGGCCCGCGCGGCCGGTCGCCTCGACGAAGCGCCTGTACTCACCGCGCGTCACTTCGAACTTGCCGGCCGCAAACGGCTTCACGCGCACTTCGCGTAGCGGCTCGCTGCGCCCGGCGAAGGACGCGGCCAAGCCTTCGCGTGCCTCCTCGCCCGGCGCTGCACCCATCACGAACCTGCCGCCGGGCACGACCACCATTTGCGGGCAGTCGGTGCAGTCGGTGAGCGCCTCGCCGGCCGCCACGGCGGATGCTGCCATCAGCCATGCCGTGACCCAAGCCCTCACCCGCGGTGTGTGCCTCAAGGCAGTACCACCTGAATAGGAAACAGCCCATGAAGCGCCCACCCGCGGGCACCACTTGCAACCCGCGGCCAGTCGTAAGCGCGCTGCGCGGGCGCCGTCATGGGTTCGCACTCGCGCCCGAACGATGAGTACCCGACCGGCCTCACTCGACTCGAATGTTGGCTGCCTTGATGACCTTCGCGTATTTCACTTGCTCGTTGCGGATGAAAGTGCGGAATTCGGACGGACCGGCGGCGATGATCTCGAACGCCTGAGCCTCGAAGCTCGCCTTCACCTCCGGGATTCTCAGCAGCTTCACCGTTTCCTGGTGCATGCGGTTCACGATCGCTGCCGGCGTGCCGGCGGGAAAGAAGCTGCCGAACCAGGATGTCGCTTCGAAATCGCGCACCCCGGCTTCGATCATCGTGGGCATCTCGGGCATTTGCGGGCTGCGTTTGCGCGACGTCACGGCAAGCCCCTTGAGGCGTCCTTGCTTCACCAGCGGCGCGCCCGTCGCGAAGCTGGGAAAGCTCACTTGGACTTCATTCGCGACCACCGCGCCCAAACCTTGCGGCGCGCCCTTGTAGAGCACGTGCGTAATATCGATGGTCTCCGCGGTTTTCATCATCTCGGCCGCGAGTTGGGCAATGCTGCCCTGGCCATAGGACGAATACAACAGCTTGCCCGGCCGCTCGCGCGCCAGCGCGACCAGCTCTTTCACCGAGTTGGCCGCGACCGAGGGGTGGATCACCAGCATGAGCGGGAAGCTCTGGACCAGCGTCAGCGGCTGGAAATCGCGCTCGTTGTCGTACGGGACCTTGTAGATCATCGAGTTCACGACGAAGGCCACCGAGTGCACGAACAGCGTGTAACCGTCCGGGGCAGCGCGCGCCGCCAGCGTTTGCGCGATGACGCCGTTGGCGCCGCCGCGGTTATCGACGACTATCGTCTGGCCGAGCAGGTCGGTGAGCCGCTGCGCGATCGTGCGAGCGACGATATCGGTCGGCCCGCCCGCGGGAAACGGCACGAGCATGCGGATAGGACGTTGCGGATACGACGGCACTGCGGGTTGTGCGTGTGCCGCCGGGACGCCCGCTACCGCCGCGAGCAGCGCGCCGGCGATGCCCGGGCTCATGCATGCAAGGGCACCAACGCGCCCGAGGCGCTCAGCCATCGCGCCGTTCGCCAGGCAAGGGGATGGCGGCATCGGCGGAATTCGGATCCGGCCGCACGCTGGTGTAGCCCGCGTTGGTGGTGTAGATGACCACCATGCGGCTGTCGGTCGCCGCCTTGATGCCGTGCACCAACCCGGCGGGCACGCTCACCAGGCTGCCGGGCATAAGCGGCACTTCGGCGCCCGCTTCGAACGTGATCGCACCGCGGCCTTCGACGCAGAATATGACTTCGTCGTCATGGGGATGGACGTGCACCGGCGTCACCTGGCCGGGCTCGTAGCAATTCATCCGCGTCGCCAGGTCCTTCGAGCCGAGCAGCGGCTGATTGACTCTGGCTGTGGCCGAATAACGCTTGCGGTCGTTGATATTGAGTGATTGAACGCTGGCTTGCGTCATCGACCTCGTCTCCTTCACCTCATGCGTCTGCTTGGTCCTACGTTTCGACTGTAACACCAATGCCGCTGCCGTGAACACCGCCTGGAGCACCCGACCTGACCCGCGGCCGAGCGAAGACGATACTATGGGCGCGAGATCGTGCACGACGGCCTAGTCATCCCTTGGGCGTCCGCGGGCAGGTGCAGGCAGCTCGGTGCGATTGGTCAACGACGCCAGGAGACCGCTCATGGCCCGCCACATGAAGATCGCCGCTGCGCAGCTCGGTCCGCTGTGTCTCACCGATTCGCGCGAGGCGGCCGTGAAGCGGCTGGTCGCGCTCATGCGCGAGGCGCATGGCCAGGGCGCCCGCTTCGTCGTTTTTCCCGAGCTCGCGCTATCGACGTTTTTTCCCCGCTGGTGGTTGGAGGACCAAGCCGAGGTCGACCGGCGCTTCTTCGAGGCCGCCATGCCCTCGGCCGCGACCCAGCCTCTGTTCGATGAGGGCAAACGCCTCGGCGTCGGCTTCTACCTGGGGTATGGCGAGCTGATCGCCGCGGACGATCGCATTCGCCGATTCAATACTTCGATCCTGGTCGGTCCCGACGGCGTCGTGATCGGCAAGTATCGCAAGATCCATCTTCCCGGGCACGCCGAGCACAAACCGGGCGCGCCCTTTCAGCATCTCGAGAAGAAGTACTTCGAGGTGGGCGATCTGGGTTTTCGCGTCTGGCGCTTCATGGACACCATCACCGGAATGCTGATCTGCAACGATCGGCGCTGGCCCGAGGCCTTCCGTGTGCTTGCATTGCAGGGGGCCGAGGTGGTGGCGCTGGGTTTCAACACCCCGACCGAGAACCTGCATTATCCGGAGCCGCCCGCCCTGCGCGTGCACCATCACCTGATCATGGCGCAATCGATGGCGTTCCAGAATGCCATCTGGCTCGTCGAAACAGCCAAGTGCGGCGTCGAAGACGGCTTTCGCATGTTCGGTCATTCGCTGATCGTCGCACCCAGCGGCGAGATAGCGGCCAAGTCGACCACCGAACAAGACGAGGTGATCTGCTTCAATTGCGACATCGACCTCGCGCAGGACTTGAAACGCACGATGTTCGATTTTGCCGCCCATCGCCGGCCCGAGCATTACCGGCTGATCGTCGAACGCGTAGGGGCGGAAGTGACGCCCGCCAACTGACAACAACTGGCCCCTGGTTCGACCTTGGTCCGGCCCTGGTACGGGGCTGGGGAGCCTCCGGCCAGGGTCTGACTGACGAGCCTCGGGCCGCGGTCTATCGCGACGAACCGGTCGCCCTACGATGCGCTCGTCCCTCGGGTCCTAGCGCGCCGTACCCGCAGCGTGCGCCTTCTCGAACGCTGAGCGCTCACTGATCCGCGAGCGCCAGCAGCGCCGCGGTCAACACCCGCGCCCCCGCGGCGAGGTCCGCGGGCTTGGCATTCTCCGCTTCGTTGTGCGAGATGCCTTGCTCGCACGGCACGAAGATCATCCCGGTCGGGCACACGCGGGCCATGTACATGGCGTCGTGGCTCGCGCCTGAAGGCAGCCGCATATGCGATAAGCCGAGCGCCTGCGCGCAGCCTTCGATCTCGGCCACGACGCCGGCGTCGAAGACGCACGGATCGTCGTGCAGCGTGGGCGTGACCTTGAGCGTGCATTGGCGCACCGCGTCGCGGGCGAGGGGCTCGACGCTTCGTCCCAACCTGTCTATGGTCGCGGGGTCGGGATGCCGTAGATCGACCGAGAACAAGACGTGGCTCGCGACCGAGTTGGGCGAGTTGGGCGTCACCAGCATCCGGCCGACGGTGAAACGCACGACATCGCTCGGGTCGCGCGCGAACCGGGCCAGTGTATCGATGATCGCGATCGCATCGCGCAGCGCGTCCTGGCGCAGCGCGAGCGGTGTCGTCCCGGCATGGTCCGTCTTGCCGAACACTTCCACGTTGAACCAGCGCAAGCCCTGGATGCCGGTGACGACGCCGATGGTCTTGCCTTGCTGCTCGAGCAGCGGCCCTTGCTCGATGTGTGCTTCGACATAGGCCGCGGCCGGCGCGTTGAAGTTATGCTCGCGCAGCTCCGGGGTCGCGGCCAAGGTGCGTGCGAGCGCCTCGCGCAGCACCGTGCCTTCGTTGTCCGTCACGTCGAGGAAGTCTTCCACCTTGCGCGCCCCGGTGTAGACCGACGAGCCCATGGTGCAGGGCTGGAATCGCCCGCCCTCCTCGTTGGTCCAGGCGACCAGCTCGATCGGCCGGCGAGTCACGACCCCCGCCTCGTCGATCGCCTCCAGCGCTTCCAGCCCGGCGAGCACGCCGTAGATGCCATCGAAGCGCCCGCCGCGCGGCTGGCTGTCCATGTGGCTTCCGGTCATGACCGGTGCTGCTGTCGGATCGAGACCGGCACGGCGCACGAACAAGTTGCCTATGGCATCGACGCCGATCTCGAAGCGTTTCGCGCGGGCCCATTCGATCAACAGGCGCCGCGCCGCGATGTCCTCGTCCGACAGCGCGGGCCGATTCACGCCGTTGCCCGCGATCGCGCCGATGCGCGCCATCGCCATGTGCCGTTGCCACAGGCGCGCTTGGCTGACACGCTCGGCGGCCTCGCGATGAGCTTCGCGCATCATTCGATTCTCACGTTGGCCGCGCGCGCCACCTTGCCCCATTTCGCGACATCCTCGCGAATGCGATCGGCCAGCTCGTTCGGCCCCCCCGCCTGCACGAAGCCGCCCACCGCGAGCAGCCGCTCCCTCACCTCCTGGGTCGCGAGCACCTTCTGCACTTCGCCATCGAAGCGGGCGATGATCTCGCGCGGCGTACCGGCCGGCATGAGCATACCGAACCACGAATCGGCCTCGAAACCCTTCAGCGCCTCGCCGATCGCCGCGACCTCGGGCAGCGCGGGCGAACGCCGGCTCGATGCGACCCCGAGCGCGCGGATGCGACCGGACTTGATGTGCGGCAAGGACGACGGCACGCTGTCGAAGAAAAGCTGCACGTTGCCCGGGATGAGATCCGCCAGTCCAGGCGCGCTGCCCTTGTAGGGCACATGCAAGGCGGTAAAGCCGCCCATCATCTTGAGCAGCTCCTGCTCCAGGTGGGAAAGGGTGCCGTTGCCTTGCGAAGCGAATGCCAGCTCGCCCGGCCTCGCCTTGCCCAATGCGATCAGCTGCGTCACGTTGTTCACCGGCAACGACGGGTGCGAGACGAGGATATGCGGCACGTTGCCCACCAGCGTCACCGGCGCCAGATCGCGCTCCAGGTTGTAGCCGAGCTTCGCGTAGGTGCTCATGCCGATGGCGTTGGTGGTCGTCGCCGCCATGACCGCGGTATAGCCGTCGGCGGGCGCCTTGGCGGCCAGCTCGAGGCCGAGGTTACCGCCTACACCCGGTCGATTGTCGACGATGATCTGCCTGCTCCAGGCTTCGCCGAGCTTCTGTCCGATGGTGCGCGTCAGCAGATCGGCCGCTCCGGCGGGCGGAAACGGCACGATCACGCGGATGGCTTTGGCCGGATACGGCTGCGCCGCGACGCCGCTCGCACCGATCAGCGAGCCGAGCGCGACGAGATGGACGAGGCGTCGCTTCATCGGTTCTCTCCCGCACGCAAGGCCATCAGGGTCGCAGCAGCTCGGGCGCATGCCAGCGCACCGTCTGCTTGCCCGCTTTGAACACCGCGATCGGCCGCACGACCTCGGCGATCGCCTGCTCCGGAGTGTGCGCATCGAATATGGCCACGTCGCCGGCGCATCCCGGCGCGAAGCCGTAATCGTTCAAGTTGAGAACGCGCGCGGAGCGCGTCGTGAGCATCTCGAAGCACTCCCGCAGATGCGCCGGCCGGTCGACTTGCAGCACGTTGGCATAGAGGTTCGCCATGCGGATGAGCGAGCAATCGCCGTAGGGGGTCGCGGGGTTGAGAATGTTGTTGGACGACAGCGAGCAATTCACGCCGTAATGGATCAACGCATTGGCGTCTGCTACGCCGCGGCGGACGTTGTGGTCCTGGTCGCGTCCCATGAGAAAGAGATCGGTCGCCGGCAGCACCGTGACCGCGATGCCGGCATCGGCGAGCCCTCGCGCGATGGCGGCGAGATCGCCCGGGGGCAGCAGCGACAGCTTCGCCATGTGTCCCACCACGACCCGTCCGCCGCGGCCGTATCTTTCGGTCAGCTCGCGCACGCGGTGCACGTCCATCGACGCGGCGCTCGGACCCACGTCGAGATGGACGTCGATATCGACATCGAATTCGCGCGCCAGCTCGAAGATGCGCTCGATCTGAGCGCGCGCATCGGTATCATAACGGGGCGCACCGCCGATCAGCTTCGCGCCGCGCTTGAGCGCTGCCACCAGCAGCTCGTCGGTACCGGGATAGTTGGTGAGGCCCTCCTGCGGAAACACGCAGATTTCGATGTCGATCGCCCACTTGTATTCTTCGATCAGGGATTGCACGGCGTCGAATCCGCGCATGCCGATGCCCGGATCGACTTCCACCTGGGTGCGCATGCGGGTCGTGCCGTGCACGATGCACGCGTTCAGCGTGCGAGCCGCGCGTTCGCGCACATCTTCTACGCTCATGCTCGGCTTCAACGGAGCGACGCCCACCACGGGGCTCAACTTGCTGCGTTCCTGCGGCGCGCAGCGATCGATGATGCGCGACTTGTCGATGTGGATGTGCGATTCGATCAATCCGGGACAGGCGAGGCGCTCCTGCGCATCGAAGTCGCGCACGGCTTCGCCCAGGTTGCGGCCGACGGCGACGATGCGTCCGCCGTGGATGCCGATGTCGAGCAGCTCGTCGCTGTCGCGGTCGGACAGGCGAGCGTTGCGGATGATGAGGTCCATCGATCGCGGCTCCCTTGCGTCGTATTGGATGATGCAGGATACCAGCGCGGTCGCTAGCGCGGGCGCTGGACACCACCGTGCATCGGTTCGCCTGCCGTCAGCACGGGTTCGATCAGGCTCAGAGCGGCTTGATGGCCGCCCGCTCGACGACGCTTTCCCACTTCGCACGCTCGGAGCGAATATGCGCGCCGAACTGTTCCGGGGTGGAGCCGATCGGTTCGATACCATCGCGCAGGAAGCGTTCCTTCATGTCGCTCGTCTGCAGCGCGCGTGCAACCTGTTCCTGAATGCGTTGGATGACATCGCGCGGTGTCGCCGCCGGGGCCGCGATGCCGTTCCACGATACCGATTCGTAGCCCGCTATCCCCGCCTCGGCGACCGAGGGCAGATCCGGCACCGAGGCGAAGCGCTTCGCGCTGGTCACGGCCAGCGCGCGCAGCTTGCCGGTCTGCACCTGCGGCAGCGAGCTCGTGATCTGGTCGAAGGCCACCCCGACCTGGCCGCTGATGAGATCGGCCATCGCCTGGCCGCTGCCCTTGTACGGAATGTGCACCATGTCGATACCGGCCATGAGGCGAAAGAGCTCGGAAGTCATGTGGGTCGCGCTGCCGACACCGGAGGATGCGTACGAAAGCTGGCCCGGCTTGGCTTTGGCGATGGCGACCAGTTGCTTGACCGATCTGGCCGGCAGCGACGGATGCACGATCAGGATGAGCGGCAGCGCGCCGATCTGAGTCACCGGCGCGAAGTCCTTGAGCGCGTCGTAGGGCAGCGTCCGGTACAGCTTGTGGTTGATCGCCATGACGCCGGTGGTCGCGAGCAGCAGGGTATACCCGTCCGGCGGCGACTTCGCGACCGCCTCGGCACCGATGTTGCCGCCCGCGCCGGCGCGATTGTCGACGATCACCTGCTGGCGCCAGGCATCGGTCAGCTTCTGCGCCAGGATACGGGCAGTGACATCCGTCGATCCCCCGGGTGAGAACGGCACGACGATGCGCACCGGCTTCGCGGGATAGGACTGCGCCCACGATCCCGCGGCGAGCAACGACAGCGACAACGAGCAGACGAGGCGAGACGACACGGCGCGATTCCTTCTTCCGGGTTTGCGATCGGCGCCGCAGCGGCATTCCGGCGCCATAGGCGAGACTCGTTCAATCCGCATGATCCGACGCGCTGTGCGAGGCGTCAATACGAGCGGGACCAGGTTCGGACCCGGGTCGGACCGAGGTCAGCGTCCCGCAGTGCGGAGTCGAAAATGGCGGCGTCTTACGATCGGTAGGCGTCCATCCGCAACCGTGCTCGCACTGCTCGACCCTCTGCGTGCCCACGGCGCGTCGCAGTAGCTTTCGCTCGCCGCCCGGAGGTCTACGCCAAGCCGGTTGCGCCGCCATCCTGCCGCGGGTAATGTGGCTCCTCTCAATCCAACGCGCCGCGCGCAACCGAGGAGGCTTCGAGCATGGTTATCGACCTTACGATCAGCCACCGCGCGCCGGTACTCGACGGCACGGCGTTCGGCGCCGCCGGCGCGTATGAAAAGCTCGCCGGCGCGATGCGCTTCGCGGTCGACCCGCTCGATGCACTGCACCAGCGCATCACGGATATCGAGCACGCGCCGCGCAATGCGCGCGGGCAAGTGGAATTCTCGGCCGACTTCTACCTGTTGAAACCGGCCGACATGACGCGCGGCAACGGCCGGCTGCTGCTCGATTGCGTGAATCGAGGCCGCAAGGTCGCGCTCGGCATGCTCAACAGCGCGCCGCGCGTGCCCGATCCATCGACCGCGGCCGACTTCGGCAACGGCTTCCTGATGCGCCACGGCTACACGCTGGCGTGGATCGGCTGGCAGATCGACGTGCCGCGCCGCGACGGCCTGATGGCGCTCGATGCCCCGCGCGCGCAAGGCGTGGTCGGATTCCTGCGCTGCGAGATGCGCCCCAACCAGCGGGTGCAGCGCCTGCCGCTCGCCGATCGCTATCACATTCCCAACCCGAGCGTCGACCTGGACGATCCCGCGGCGCGCCTCTTCGTCAAGGAGCACGGCGGCGCGGCGGCCGTCGAAGTGCCGCGCGGCGCGTGGCGCTTCCCGGACCCAAGCCACATCGAGCTCAAGGACGGTTTCACGCCAGGGATGATCTACGACGTGATCTATCGCTCGGCGAATCCGCCGATCGTCGGCCTGGGCTTTCTTGCCGTGCGCGACTGCGCGGCCTACCTGCGCTGGGACGAGGGCGCGAATCCTTGCCGCGGCGGCATCGAGCGGGCGTATGCCCTGGGCGTATCGCAGACGGGACGGTTCCTGCGGCAGATGCTCCATCTGGGCCTGGACCAGGACGAGCAGCAGCGCGCGGTGTTTGACGGCGTCATTCCCCACATCGCGGGCGGCCGGCGCGGCGAATTCAACTTGCGTTTCGGCCAGCCGTCGCTGAATGCGAAGGAAGCAGTCGGCGACCTACCGCCATTCACCGCCGGCGAGCTGTTCGCGCGCCTGGCGCGACGTCCTCGCCCGCCGCGCATCTTCCTCATCAATTCGTCCGCGGAGTACTGGCGCGGCGACGCCTCCCTGATCCATACCGATGTCGACGGCGCGTGCGATGTCGAGCCGCCGCCGTTCGTGCGTATCTACGCCATGGCAGGAACCCAGCATACGCCGGGCACTTTGCCGCCGCTCGATGCCGATCCCAATACCGGCGATCGCGGCTTGCGGCCCTTCAACGTGGTCGACTATGCGCCGCTCATGCGCGCGGCATTGGTGAACCTCGATCGCTGGGTGAGCGAAGACGTGGCGCCGCCCGCGAGCGCTTATCCTCGCCTGGCCGACGGTTCGGCGATCGCCGCCGAAGCGACCGCCGATTTCTTCCGTACCTTGCCCGGCGTGCGCTTCCCCGATCGCGTCATTCGTCCGCTACGGCTCGACTTCGGGCCCGACATCGATCGCGGCATCGCGCGCTATCCGGCCGCGCTCGGTGCGCCCTACCGCACCTACGTCTCGAAGCTCGACCCGGACGGCAACGAGATCGCAGGCATCCGTCCGCCCGAGCTGCTGGTCCCGCTCGCGACCTATTGCGGCTGGAACCCGCGCCATCCCGATCACGGCGCGCCGGGCGATCTCATGCAGATGATGGGCTCGACGCTCGCGTTCGCGCCGACCCGACTCGCGCGGGAACGCAACGCCGATCCGCGAGCGTCGATCGAGGAGCGCCACGGCTCGCGCGACGCCTACCTCGCGCGCGTGCGGGACGCGGCCGTAACCCTGGTCGCCACGCGCCATGTGCTCGCGGAAGACGTGGATGCGATCGTCGAGCGCGCCTCTCGACTGTGGGACTATCTGCACCCTTGACGTGACGGCGTCAGGGGTTGCCGACGAAGCCGATATACGCGCCGCCCGCCAGCTCCGGGGGCGCCAGCATCGCCTGCTCGCCGGTATTGCGCACCCCGCGCGGTAATGGCGGTAAGCCGTGGTCGTGCATCCAGCGTGCGGCGGCTTGCATGCTCGCAGTGCGATACAGCGCCTGGAACGGACCCGGGCCGCGGCGCTCCAGCGCTTCGGACGCCGGCCCGGGCGCATACGGCTGCGCGATGCCGAGACCCGTCGGCCCGATCTGGAATACGGCCATGTCGGACATGATGACCGTCCCCTTCTGCAGCGGCGGCTGCGGCATGCCGAGGACGCGGGCATAGAGCGCGGCAGCGGATGGCGCATCGGATGTGACGATGTAAGCGCGCTCCAAGCCCTGGACGCCATTCGGATGCTGGCCGCCGCCGGGCACTTGGGCGCGGCGCAGCTCGACCGGCGTGAGATGCTGGATGAAAAGAAGCGGCAACGGATTGGCCGCACCGAGCAGCGCCACCTTCCAGCGCAGCTCCAGGCCGGCCGGCGTGCGGCGCGCGCCGTCCGCGACCTCGCTGACATCGACGCCACGCGCGCGCATCGCTGCCACGTCGCCCTCGAGAGCATCGCTCTGCACGATGATGTAGCGGATGCCGCCGCCCGCACCGATGAAGCGCGCCAGGCCGCCGTCATGGCTGCGCGACGATTGACCGGCACGCTCGCATTCGTCGCGATCGCGAATGGCGAGCAGCTCGACGTAATCGTCCTGGTTGAATGCAATCGCATTGTGGGTGCCTTTGCCGGGATGGCTGCCGCCGTGATGGATGTTGAAGCCGAGGTCTTGGTACTGCGCGATTGCCTGCTCGAGATCGGGCACGCAAATCATGACGTGATCGATGCGGGTAAACATGGCTGCGCTCTCCTATGGATGCGGCATCCGCTATGGGCACGAAATCGCGCCGGTGGCTGTTTGCCTGCGCTCGTAGCGCACGCACGACGTGTGCAGGCAATCGCGCAAGCTGGATCGAAACCGGCCGGCCCAGTAATCCTCCGTTGCCCGCCGCCACGCGAGCGTGCGCGTGACGCCCGGCTCGTCCAGGTGGTAGGTCACGACGTATTTGTGCGTGCTCTGCGTCGCCCGGAACAAGCGCGCGCACTGCACACCCGCGACGGCGGACACCGATGGCAAATGATGGCGTTCGCATGAGCGGGCGAATTCTTCCTCGGCCTCAGCGGCTACGTTGGCCGCCAGCACCATGAGCGCACGCGCGCGCTCGGGCGCGAGCCGATAGCCGGGAGCCAACTGCTCGCCTTCGAAGCGAAGCCGCTTGATGCAACGCCAGCCGACGCGGCGGGTCCACGCGGAGTTGTTGTCGTAGCCGATGGCGAGATACGCCGGCGTACGTAACACGTCGACCGATGCCAGCTCGTAGGCCGTCAGCGAAACCTTGCGTTGATCCACGGCGAGCCAGCGGCGGCATTGGAGAAATCCCGGCACGCGCCGCCGTTCCGGGATGTGCTCGGTATCGTACCAATCGTGGAACTCGTCCTCCGCGACCGGCGAGAAGTCGAAGGACGAGATCAGGATACCCATGGGTTGGGTCATGCGAGCGATGGGTCGAACCGCCGCCGCGGCATCGTGCCGCAGCGCACACGCGACGCGATATGATCCGGCGGTCGAGGTCCTCTCCTTTCCGCCGCCAATGATACCCTTCACCCACTGGTTTCCTCAGCAGCGCGTGTTGTTCGGCCGCGGCATGGCTGCGGACCTGCGGCGAGCCTTGGCCGAGGTCGGGATCGCACGGCCGCTGATCGTATGCAGCGCCCGCGCCCAAACGACGCGCGCGGTGCAGGCGCTCGCCGAGAGCTTCGGCGCCGCTGCGGCGCGGGTCTGGGGCGGCGTACAAGCGCATGCGCCCTTGCATGCCGCCATCGAGGGCGCGCAGCTCGCCCGAGCCCACCGCGCCGATGCGATCGTGAGCTTCGGCGGAGGCAGCGCATCCGACTTGGCGAAAGGAATCGCGCTCGCCGTGGCGGAAGGCAGCGATATCGAATCCTTCGCGATGCGCCGCGAGCAAGGCTCGATCACCGCAGCCCACAGCAGCGCGCCCAAGCTGCCGATCGTGGCGCTGCCGACCACACTCTCGGGCGCCGAGGTCACGCCGGGGTTCAGCCTGACCCGCGCCGATGCCTACAAGCTCATCTTCCGCGACGCCGCGCTCGCCGCGCGCGCGATCGTGCTCGACCCCGAGCTCATCGTCGATGCGCCGACGGACATCCTGCTCGGTTCCGGCATGAACGCCATTGCGCACTGTGTCGAGGCGCTGTACTCGAAGGCGCGCACGCCGATTTCCTCGCTCTTCGCCGAGGAAGGCTTGCGCCGCCTTTGGCATGGCTTGGCGAGCCGGTTGGAGGGCGCCGACAGCGCCGACGAATTGCTGATCGGCGCCTATTTCGCGGGCGCCGCCATCGTCAACGCCCGCACCGCGCTGCATCACGCCATCTGCCACAAGCTCGCGCCCATGGCGCGGATTTCGCACGGCGAGGCCAATGCAGCGGTGCTGCCGCACGTGGCTGCGTTCAATCTCGCCGAGTGCCCGGCGGAAACCGCGCGCATGGCCGCGGCCATGGAGCTGCCCGATGCCTCGATCGCCGCTATCGCCACGCGCTTGCACGAGCTTGCGCGGCGCGCGGGCTTGCGCACCCGCCTACGCGAATTCGGCCTTGAGCGCGATCGGTTGCAGGAGCTTGCGGCGCGCGTATTCGCCGAACCGGGACTTGCCTTCAATCCGCGGCCGATCGATCGGCCCGAGGACATCGAAGCGCTGCTCGCGGCGGCGTGGTGATCGGTCCGTAATCGTCACGAGACGGCGGGATCGGCAGCAGATCGAGCTGGGCGATCGAAAGCGCGCCGTGACGATGGCCGCTCCCGGCGCAGTCGGTCGCCGCGCGCGTGCGGGACACACCGCGGCGCTCACGCAAGCCAAGGTCTCAGCGCAACAGCATCCACGCCAGCAATTGCGTCCCCAGGCAGAAGTCCGCCATGGCCATCGCCTCGTGCGGGTTGTGACTGCCGTTGGCATTACGCACGAAAATCATCCCGGCGCGAAATCCGGCCTGGGCGAAATCCTGGGCGTCGTGGCCGGCGCCGCTCGGCTGCTCGTGCGCCGCGATGCCGAGCGCTTGCGCACCGGCGCCGAGCGCACCGCGCAACACCGCGTCCATGGTGGCGGGTGGCGACAGATCGAACGCGCCGAGATCGAAGCGTACCCGGCGCTCGCGCCCGATCGCCTCGGCCAAGCTGCGGGCCTGCCGCGTCATGTGTTCTAGCGTCGCCAGCTCCTGGCTGCGCAGATCGATGCTGAACCAGGTCTCACCCGGCACCTTGGTGAGCGAGTGTTGCTGGCCATCGGTATAGAGCTTGCCGACGGTGAATACCAGATCGCCGCCGGCGCACTGCACGGCGCTCCATGCCTGGTCCAGCCCCACGCACAACGCCGCCGTCGCCAGCACCGCGTCGCTGCGATATTCGCGCGGCACCGCGCCCGAGTGCGAGTAGGCGCCGATGCAGCGTGCATTGCGGGCTCGCGCGGAGCCGCGAATCCCGCTGACGATGCCGACCGGTAGACCCCGCGCTTCGAGCACCGGACCTTGCTCGATGTGCAGCTCCAGGTAGCCGTGGCAGCGCTCGGGCGACAAGCGCGCTGCGGCGTTCGTGATCGCGTCGGGATCGAAACCCGCCGCGCGCATCTGATCGGCCAAGGTTCGGCCGCTGCGGCTGTGGCGTGCCGCTTGCAGCTCCGCCGGCGGCAGCACGCCGAGCGCGGCGCGACTGCCGATGTGGCTCTGGTGGTTGCCGCCGTACCAGCTCCCCAGCTCCTCGGCGCGCACGCCCATGACGATCACATCGCGCAGAGGCGTGAAGCCATGGCGGCGAAACGCGGCCAGCACCGCGAGGCCGGCGATCACGCCGGCGGCGCCATCGTAATTGCCGCCCACCGGCACCGAGTCCAGATGCGAGCCCGTGATCCACGCCGGCAAGCTGCGGTCCCGTCCCGGCAGCGTCATATAGAGATTGCCCGCGCGATCGCTTTCGACGCCGAGCTCGAGCTCGCGCGCGCTCGCCGCCATCAGGTCGTGCGCATATTGCTCGCCGGGCCCATACGGCTCGCGGCTCACACCCGCACCATCGGCCGTGTTGGCCTTTAGCCGATCGAATAATGATTCGGCGAACGGCATTGCCTGCTCGACGGCCTCGCGAATGGCGGCCGACGTGCTCATGTCACTTCGCTCCGGCGGCGAACGCCTCGACCACGGCGCGCCACGGCCGCGCGAGCTCGCCGGGATCGAGCGCGAGCAAAGCCTCGAACACTGGATTGAATCGCGGATACGGCTCGTGCGTGATGTCCCGAATCTTCTCCAGGATCACGGCCTCGTCGAACGGCCGGTCGGGACCGCCGGCCGCGCTCAGGCATTCGCGCGTGATCGAGGTGCCGCCGGCGAGCTCCAGGGTGACCCTCGCCGGTCGGTCGTTGGGCCGCGGCAGCGCGGGCTCGAAGCGGCGCAATTCGATCCGTTCGCGCAAGCCGGCGATGACGGGATCGGTCAGCGTCGCCGCGGAGAACGCTTCCGCCCGCGCGTGGCCGTGCACTTGGGCCGTGGCGAGCACGTGCTCGAACGAAAAGCGCGCCGCCAGCGTCGTGGCCGGCCGCGGATTGGTCATCGCGGGCCGATGCGTATCGAGCACCACCCGGCGGATATCGTTCGCACCGCTTCCCGGCGGCATGGCAGCGCGCGCGGCCAGCATGGCTTCGACCGCCGAATGAGTCGACTGGCAGCAGCCATGGATCTTGTGATAGCCGCGCGTGATCGCCCATTGCGCGCCGAGCGCTTCGGTGAGCGCCTCGGGCGCCGGCGCCTGCCCCAAGCGCTCGGTATAGATCGCATAGGCACTGCCGGCGTGTCCGCCGATGCCGCACTCGGCGAAGTCCGCGCAGCGCATGCCGTTGCTGGTGCCGACCGCGGCCCAGACATTGCGCACCAGGGCGCCGTCGATGGCGTGCTGGTAGTCCCCGGCCGTGATCAAGGTGGCGGCCGCGCTCACGGCATCGAGAGTGCGGCGCGCGTCGAAACGGCGCGCGAGCGCCGTGGCGATGGCCCCACCGATCGCCGCGCTCTGCGGGTGCGGATGCAGTCCAGGGGCCGGGAATACCCAGCAGCGTGCGAACCGTGCCGTCACCTCGTAGGCGACGACGGCGGCAAAGAGCACCTCGCCGGTGCTCAAACCGCGCGCTTCGGCTTCGGCCAGCAGCGCCGGCAAGGTGTACAAGCCGGCATGACAAGCGGCGAGCCGGTAGCCTTCGTCGAGCTCGCACCAGCTTCCCGCGATGCCATTGCCGAGCGCAGCCGAAATGCGATCGGTGCGCGTCCCGGCAGCGCCGAACAGCGACGCTTCCGCGCGGGGGCCATCACGCCGCAACTGCGCGTGCACGCGTACGACCTCGGGCTCGTCACGCGCCGCGATCGCCGCGGCGATATCGTCGGCGATGATGAGCACCGCCTTGCGCAGCACCGCTCGCGGAATGCCGTCCGGCCGCAGCGACGTCGCCCACGCGAGCAGCGTTTGGATACCTTCAGCGCTCGCGCGCCTGCCGTCCGACTCGCTCATCGCCGCACCGCCTCTCCCGCTACGGCCATCAGCCCGCGCACGCGAGCCTTGTCCATGCCCTGCACCAGCTCGCTGAGGCGCGCGCAGCGCTCGGCACCGAGCAGCGGGCGCGTCAAGCGCACGAACTTGTCGTGCAGGCGGCTGCCTTGTTGCCGATAATCGGTGCTCGCAATGCCGGTATCGCAACGTTGCGTGAACGTGCGAGCGTCGCGCAGCGTCACGGCGACCTCGGTCTGCATGATCGGCCAGCCCTCGACCAGGGCCACCTGCACGCGGTCGCGCAGCGCTACCAACGCCGGATCGGCCGCGCTCGTTTCGGAATACGCGGCAAGCTCGCCGGTATCGCGCCCGCACAGGGCCAGCGCGGTGGTGAAGCGCAGGCTGAACTTCGCCTCCAGCCCGGTGCGGGGGTTCGGGATATTGCACACCGCGTCCGCGCCCCGCTCCACGCGCACGACCACGCGCTCGATCGCATCGGGGGCGAAGCCGTGCTCGGCGCGCAAGGCGCGCGCGCATTCGATCGCCGAATGCGTCCCGTAGCAGGCGGCATGGTACTTGAAGAGATTGTCGGCGATGTAGAACTTGTCGGGATCGTCCAGCGCCGCGGCGGGCTCGAAATCCGGGCTCATGACGGCCGCGAAGCCTTGCGCGCACTCCAGGGCATCGGCGCGGCTTTGCATGCCGCGCGCCGCCAGCGCCGCTGCGCGCGCACCGTTTTGCGCGGCCATGCCCGCATGGAATGGCTTGCACTGGGTGCCGAACATCGCCTTCAAGCCTGCCGCCTGGGTCGCGGCGATGCCCACGGCCATCGCGGTGCGCTCGGCATCGAGGCCGAGCAGACGCGCGCAGGCTACGGCGGCACCCAATCCGCCCACCGTCGAAGTGGCATGGTAGCCCTTCAGGTAGTGCCCCGGCGCCGCCAGCCGGCCCGCGCGGCACGCGAACTCGTACCCCGCAACGAAGGCCGCCAGCGCCTCCATGCCGTCGGCATCGACCTCTTCCGCCACGGCCAGCACGGCGGGAACGAGCACCGCCGAAGGATGGCCGTTGATGTTGAGATTGACGTCGTCATAGTCCAGCACGTGCGAGGCCGTGCCATTGATCAGGGCCGCTTGCAGCCGGGTCGAGCGCGCGCCGCGGCCGACGATGGTGGCGCTCGCTCGACCGCCTTCGGCGCGCGCTTCGTCGAGCAGCAGGTCGACCAGCGGATCGTCCATGCCAGCGAAGGTCACGCCGAACCAATCGAGCATGCAATGGCGCGCCAGCTCGCGCACCCACTCGGGCAGGCGCGCGTAGTCGATCGCCAGCGCGCGCTCGACCAGCGCGCGGGTCACCTCGCGCGGTAACGCTCGGGGCTGCGGCACTGCCGTATTCATGGCCCTCACTCCACGCGCACGCCGGCTGCCTTGATCACCTTGGCCCAGCGCTCGAGGTCGGCGCGCTGCGCGGCGCCAAAGGCCTCGGGGCTGCTCGCCACCACGTCGGCGCCGAGCCCGCTCAAGCGCGCTTTCACGTCCGGCTGCTGCACGTGCGCGCGGATCGCCTGGTTCAAGCTCGCGATGATTGCCGGCGGCGTCCCGGCCGGCGCGAACAGGCCGAACCAGCCGACCGCATCGTACCCCGGCACGATCTCGGCGATCGGCGCGAACTCGGGCAGATTCGGCGAGCGCTGCGGCGAAGTGATGCCGAGCGAGCGCAGCTTTCCCGACTTCACGTGCGGCGAGGTCGCCACGATGTCGCCGAACAACACCTGCACCTGCCCGCCGATCAAGTCCTGGAACACCGCGCCCGTGCCCTTGTAAGGCACGTGCGTCATCTGCACCTGGGCCAACAGCTTGAACAGCTCGCCCGCCAGGTGCGGCATGCCGCCGTTGCCCGAGGAGGCCATGTTGATCGATCCGGGCTTCGCCTTGGCCAGGGCGATGAACTCCTTGACCGACTTCGCCGGCACCGAAGGATGCACCACCATGAGGTAAGGCGTGGAGGCCACCAGGCTCACCGGCGTGAAGTCTTTCAGCGCGTCGTAGGGGATCTTCGCGTACAGCGACGGGTTGATCGCGTGCGAGCCGGTACCGGCCATGATGAGCGTGTAGCCGTCCGGAGCAGAACGCGCCGCCACCTCGGTGCCGATATTGCCGCCCGCGCCCGGACGATTGTCGACCACGACTTGCTGGCCAAATGCGGCCGCGATGCCTTGGGCTGCGACCCGGCCGATGATGTCGGTGCCACCGCCGGGGGCGAATGCGACGATCATGCGGATCGGACGGCTCGGGTAGCCGTCCGCCGCCCCCGCCAGGCACGCCTGGGTGAGCGCGAGCATCAATGCTGCCTGTGCAAGAAACAAGTATCGCATCGGCTTATTCCTCTAGTGTCCTGAGTCTGAAGTTCGTTGCTTGAGCGACCGACACTACGACCGTACCCTGAGCGGCAAAAGTGTCGAAATCGGCGTCAGACGCGAAGCGAACCGCAGCCAGGTTGGACACCTGGCGAGGATTCGCGACAAAGTATGGCGTCGATTCTCGACATCTTTTGTGCAGCGAATTTCGGACTCAGGACACTAGGGCAGGGGCTTGCGCCCAGCGGCTTCCAATTCGGCGGCGATATCGTTGTTCACTTCGATCGGCAGGGAAAGCAGCAGTGCCGAGTACGACTTGCCATGGGGATCGTGCGAGAGCGAGCGCGTCACGCCACCGCCCAGGGCGTTCTCGAGCACCAGGTTGAGCGCGCACACCTTCGGCAGCTCGTAGCGGCTCACCGGCCCCTTCACCAGTGTGCCGAAATGGCGCTTGACCGCCTCCGGCGTGACTTGGGCGAGCAGGACGGGGTAGTACTCGGGCCGGTACGCTATGACGCCGATGTTGTTGGTATCACCCTTGTCGCCGGCGCGTGCGTGGGCAAGCTCGCGCAAGTAGAATCGCTTCATCATCCGGCCTCGAGCATCTGCACCGATGGCGTAATCGCCTCGCGCGGAATCAGCACCGACACGATACCGAGAATCTCGCGCACGCTCTTGCGCGGCAACGACGACATTCCCGGTCCCTTGCTGACCAGCGTTTCCACCTCGTTCGCCAGCTTCACCGCGTCGCGCTTCTCGCGCGTGCGTCCGGCGACGCGCAACCTCACTTCGTAAGGTGGCAACGCGGGCAGCGGAGAAGCATCACCGTGCAGCGAATTCATGCCGATGTAATCGACCCGCAGCTCCTCGATGCGAATCCCGCCAATGCGGAAGCGTTCGCGCACGACGGCCTCGGCGAGCTTGGCACGATCGAGCGCCCCCAAGCCGGCGAAGGTCAGCTCGCCTTCGCCGATCCAGCCCTCTTTCACTCCCACCGAGACCTTGAGCCGATCGGGCCGAGCCCGCCCGCGCCCGCCCGAGATGCGGACGCGGTCGGGGCCGACCTCATCCAGCTCGACCGCGCTGAAATCGACCACCACATCGGGCGTGATGTAGCTCGCCGGATCGTGGATCTCGTAGAGCATCTGCTCGGCGCAGGTCGCGCGATTGATGATGCCGCCCGTGCCCTCCAGCTTGGTGACGATGATCGTGCCGTCGGCCTCGACCTCGAGCAGCGGGTAACCGAGGTTGGCGAGGTCGGGAACCTCCTTGTAGCCGGGGTCGGCAAAGAATGCCCCCGAGACATTGGCCGCGCACTCGACCATGTCGGCGCCCGTTTGTCCCTTAGCCAGAATGTCCCAGTCGTCTAGCCGCCAGCCGAACTCGTGCACCATCGGCGCCAGGAAAAGCGAACAGTCTCCGCCGCGCCCCGTGATGACGATGTCCGCACCCTGGGCGAGCGCGGCGACGATCACGTCGGCGCCGAGATACGCGTTGGCCGAAACGAGCTCGCCCGCGTAGCTTGCAAGCGGTGCGCCGCTTTCCATCATGGCCAGCGTGTCGCGGTGACGCAGGCAGTACTCGAGCACGTCGTCGCCGAGCACCGCCGCGACTTTCATCGGCCCCAGGCCGAGCTCGCGCACGATCTCGAGCGTGCGGCGAGCGGCGCCGAGCGGGTTGGCCGCGCCCATGTTGGTCACGATCCGCGTGCCATGTTCGCGGCACGCGGGCAGCGCGGCGTAAAAGCGATCGTCGAGCAATTCGTTGAAGCCGGCAGCGGGGTTTTTCAGGCGCTCGAGCTGGGCGAGAGCGATCGTGCGCTCGGCCAGCGTTTCGAAGACGAGATAATCCAACCTGCCGCGGCGAGCGAGGTCGGCGCCCGGCTCGATCCGATCGCCGGCATAGCTCGATCCGGCACCGATGCGCAGGGTACGGGTGCGCGGGTGCTTGACCATCGTGGCAGCCACGCGCCTCAGGCGCCGAGCGCGGCAAGGGCATCGTAAATCGCTCGATCGATTTCGATGCCTTCGCGCAGCGCGCGCGCCCGCTCGCGGAACGAGCGCTCGGAGGGTATGCGAATTTCGGCGATCCCTTCGCGCCGCGGCGTCGCCTTGATCCGCTGGATCAGCTCGGACATCTGCTGCTTGAAGTCGGCGAGCGGAATCATGAGATCCGGTTTGATCGCGATCACGAGGTAGCCGTAATCCTTGGCGGCGTTGAAGCCGGAGCCGGCCAATACGCCCAGCGCTTGCATGGCAAGCCCGAGCGCGAAGCCCTTGTAATCGCCGAACGGCAACAGCGCGCCTGCGCGGGCCCGTGCCGGATCGCGCGTCGGAGCGCCGTCGGCATCGATCGCTGCGCCTTCCGGCAAGGGCAGCCCCAGACGCTCGCGGAACAGCAGGTCGGTGAACATGAAGGCAGCGGTACCCATGTCGATCACCAGCGGCTCGCCCACGGTCGGGAAACCAAAGGCGATCGGATTGGTTCCGAGCACGGCTTTGGCGCCGCCGGGCGGTGCGACCTGGGCTGCAGCGCTCACCGTGTGTATGCCGACGAGATCGGCGCGCGCGATCATCTCGACGTAATACGCGCTGCGCCCGCTGACCCAGGTATTGGTCACGCCGACCAGCGCCATGCCATGGCGCGACGCCTTGTCGATGGCGGCGCGGCTCGCATGATACATGGTGAGCATGCCGCAATTGTTGCCGCCGTCGAACAGTAGCGAAAGATCGGTCTCGCGCAGCGGTTTCATCGGCCTGCGCGGACGCCGCCACTTCGGGTGCTCGATGGTATTGAGCACCTTCGGCAAGCCCGAATACTCGTAACCGCAGAGCGCGGCGTCGATCATGTGGTCGGCCAGGATACGGGCGTCTTCGCCGCCGTAGCCGTGGCCGCCGGCGCTTAGCGCCTTCTGCGCCAGCGTGCGAGCGGCGTCGACGCTCAGACGCACACGCGCGCTGTTGGGATCGTTCATGGTCGTCTTTCCTCGCTCAGTCGAACAAGTCGGCCAAATCGATCGCGGATGCCGTCTGTGCGAGCCTGCCTTCCTTACCGTAGAACGCGAAACGCTTCGATTGCGGGAAGACCAGCCACGCTTCGGTGGCGCCGGCGGCGAGGTCGGCAGCAACCTTCTCGGTGAGCTCCTTGAGCGGGTTCGATGACGCGTGATCCACGGCGTGCTTCCTCGTGCGCACTTGGACCGGTGAACGGCCGGTTGAATCGCAGTCTATGCCGCCGCGAGCGCCGGCACAATCGGCCCAGCGGCATAAGCCATCGGCGCACTACGCGGGAGGACGCTCACCCGCTCGGCGCGGATTGAAAATTGCCGTGTGCATCACCTCGGCCAGCGTCCTGCCGCCGGCACGGATCGCGACGTACAGTCGCACCAGCTCGTGCCCTTTTCTCTGCCATTTTTCTTCCGGAATGGCGCGGACCTCGTAGGCCGGCCCGACCCGCAGTACCTCGTGGAACACGATGCGGCTGCCGGTATGGATCCATGCGGGGATGGCGAAGCGATTGCGCAGGGCGAAGTTGGCTTGTCGCAGGACCAAGCCGGGATGAAGCGGGGGCGAGGCGCCCTCGCGATAGAGCGCGAGGTCGTCGCGCACGTCGTCGCACCAGTGTACGTTGTCCGCGCGGGCGGGTGCCCAGGCGAGCGCGGGAAAGGGCTTGCCGATTTCCATCAGCGCCCACGATACGATCGGCCGCTCGCGGATCGGCGCTGAAGGTGCAATATCGGCACGCGGGTCCACGGCGGGGCGCACAGATGGGATTTGGGCCATCATGCGTGCAAGCTCCACGCCTTCCTCGTTCGTGCACGTGAGCGCGTAGCCCTGTGCGTGCGCATCCACGCTCGTTCGAACGGTCAAGGCATCGCCCTGGTACGCTGGCTTGGAAAACGACACCTCCGCGATCGCGTTACCCACCCATGCTTCGCCGTGGCGCTCGACCAGCGGCCGAGTCATGTGCGCGAACAGCGTGACCCCGGGCACGAGCGCGCCCTCGAAGCCGAACTGGCGCGCGACGTCGTCGCTGTGCATCCGGTTCTCGGAGTGCTCGGAGGCGTTGTGGGTCCGAACGCGGTAGGGCGGCAAGGCTTCGAGCGCTGCTGTGCTCATGGAAATCTCCGAGTTTGCGCTTTTACCGCGCGTCGCTGCGCGAAGCCGCGCTGGACTGCCCGTGTCCGTTGCCGGCTAGAGCCAGCATTCGCGCTCACTACATCGCCGCCGAAAACCCGCCGTCAACGCTGAGAACGTGGCCGTTGACATACGAGGCCTCGTCCGAGGCGAGAAAGACCGCGGCCGGTCCGATCTCAGCCACATCGCCCCAGCGTCCCGCGGGCGTGCGCTTGCAGATCCAACCGTTGAACTCCTCGTTGCGCACCAGCGGCGTGTTGAGCTCGGTGGCGAAGTAGCCCGGCGCGATGGCGTTGACCGTGATGGCGTGCGGCCCCAGCTCGATGGCGAGCTCGCGCACGAGCGCGTGCACCGCGCCCTTGCTCGCGACGTACGCGGACAAGGTCGGACGCGCGATCATCGCCGCCATCGAGCCCGTCACGATGATGCGACCGCGGCGGCGTGGAATCATGACCCTCGCCGCTTCCTGGGCGAGTGCCCATACGCCGACCAGGTTGGTTTCGAGCACCCGCCGGAACTCTTCGATCGGCTGGTCCGTGATTGCGCCACGCCGGTTGATGCCCGCATTGGCCACCAGGATGTCGAAGCGGCCATGGCGCCGTGCGAGATCCCGAATGCACGCGGCGCCCTCGGCGTGAGCGGTCACGTCGAAGGGCGCGACCTCCGCGCGCCAGCCGCTCGCCTCGAGCTCGGCGCGGCGCGTCTCGAGCGTCGCGGGCTCGCGTCCATTGAGCACGACGTGCGCGCCGGCCTGGGCGAGCGATTGCGCCATGGCCCAGCCCAGGCCGCGCGAGGCGCCGGTGACGAGCGCTAGCTTGCCTTGCAGCGAGAACACCTGCGCTGCTCCTTTGCGCGAATCAGTTGACGGTAGCGCCGGAGGCTTTCACCACCTTGGCCCAGCGTGCGATCTCGGAGCGCACGAGCTGTGAGAACGCCTCGGGGGTATTGGTCTCGACCTCCGCACCGACCCCCGCGAGCTTGCTCTTGATGTCGGCACTGTCCATGAGCGAGCGCAGCTCGGCATTGAGCTTCGCTACGATCTCCGCGGGCATGCGGGCCGGACCGAAGATGCCGTACCAGGAGGTGACGTCGAAACCCGGCAGGGCGGACTCGGCGATCGTCGGCAGCTCCGGCAGCAGGCTGGAGCGCTTGATGCTGGTTACGGCGATGGGCCGCAGCCGCCCCGCTTTCACGTGCGGCATCGCACCGGGGAAGCCGATCGAAGAGACGTGCAAGTGGCCGCCGATCAGGTCGATGATGCCCGGCCCCGATCCCTTGTAGCCGATATGGACCAGCTTTACGTTCGCCATGACGCCGATCAGCTCCATGACCAGGTGATTCGGCGAGCCGGGGCTCGCGCCATAGTTCAGCGTCCCCGGGCTGTTGCGTGCGACCGCGATCAGCTCCTTCATTGACGTCACCGGCATCGATGGGTGCACGGCGATCATGCTCGGGAAGGTGGCCAGTTGGCTGATGGCGCCGAGGTCGGTAGCGAAGTCGTAGCTGACCTTCTTGTAGAGGCTCATGTTGATCGCGTGCGGGATGCCGGCCACCATGATGGTGTAGCCGTCGGGCGCCGCCTTCGCCACGAATTCGGCGCCGATGTTGCCGCCGCCGCCGGTTCGGTTTTCCGCGACGACGCTCTGGCCGAGGCGCTCGCTCAGTTTTTGCCCGGCCAAGCGCCCGAGCAGATCGGTCGCGCCGCCCGGCGGGAAGGGAATGATCATCCGCACCGGCTTGCTGGGATAAGGCTGGGCCTGAGCGAGGCAACTCGCCGCGGCCATTACACCCAACACCACTGCCGTCAGCATCGCTCGCATGAATTCTAACCTCCACGCTGTCGCCGACACACTTCGATGCGGCGACACCAGTATAGCGGCATTCAGCAGATCGCCAGCGGCGCGCGCGGCGCCAAGCGCGCTCGTACGCCTTGGGCTGGCCCATGCTAGCATTCCCGCCACGGTCGAAACTCGAAGGCCACCTGTTCATGAAGCCCAGTCAATCGCATTTCGTCACGGTGCGCGCTCTGAAGTATCACTGCCGCACCTGGGGCGAGCCCGGCGCGCCGCGATTATTCCTGCTGCATGGATTTCAGGATGTTTCCGCCTCCTGGCAGTTCATGGTCGCTGCCCTGCGCCAGGACTGGTTGGTCGTGGCGCCCGACTGGCGAGGTTACGGCCTGACGCAATGGAGCGGCGCGGATAGCTACTGGTTTCCGGACTATCTCGGCGACCTCGATGCGCTGCTCGACCATTATTCGCCCGGGCAGCCGGCCAACCTGGTGGGGCACAGCATGGGCGGCAACGTCGGCGGTCTCTACGCCGGTGTTTGTCCCGAGCGGGTGAGGCGGTTCGTCAACATCGAAGGCTTCGGCATCGGTAGCCGGCGCCAGGATCCGGCGCCCAGGCGCTACGCGCGCTGGCTCGCGGAGCTGAGGGACGAGAGCGGGCAGCGCGCGTACGACAGCTTCGAAGAATTCGCGGCGCGCTTGCAAGCGGAGAATCCGCGGCTAACCGACGAGCGTGCGCGCTTTCTCGCGCAGCACTGGGGCAAGCAGGAGGACGACGGCAGCGTGTCGCGGCGCGCCGATCCGGCGCACAAGCGCAGCAATCCAGTGCCGACCACGACCGATGACTTGCTTGCATGCTGGCGCGAGGTGACGGCCCCCGTGCTCTGGATCGAGGGTGCGAAGTCGGGACTGGCCGCGCGCCTGGCGCGCGACCCCGAGGGCTACGACGCGCGCCGCGCGGCGATCGACGATCTACGGATCGAGCGCATCGAGGACGCGGGCCACAACGTGCACCACGATCAGCCCGAGCGCTTGGCGCAGGTGATCGAGAGCTTTCTGGCTACGGCCTGAACCCCTGGCGCATGAAACCAGGCCGGCGCAGCGGCGCCGCCATGTCGGCGAAATCGCACAACAGCATGCGCGTGTCGCGCGGATCGATGATTTCCTCCGGCACGAACGCTTCGGCGGCGCGAAACGGCGAGCGCAGCCGATTGATCCGCTCCTCGATCTCGGCATGCTTGGCGGAAGGATCGGCGGCAGCCTCGATTTCGCCGCGATACGCCGCCTCCAGCCCCCCTTCGACTGGCAAGGACCCCCATTCGGCCGACGGCCAGGTGTAGCGCACGTTGTAACGCCCGGCATTCTGGTGTGCGCCTCCGGCCACGCCGTAGACCTTGCGCACGAGCACCGAGCACCACGGCACGCTCGCGCGTATGAGCGCGGCGATCGCGCGTGCGCCGTAGCGGATGGTGGCGGTCTCCTCGGCTTCGGGGCCGACGAGGAAGCCGGGGATGTCGACCAGGTGCACGATCGGCAGGTGAAAGGTCTCCGCGAGATCGATATGGCGCATCACCTTTTGCGAGGCATCCGCGGTCCAGGCGCCGCCGTAGTGATACGGATCGCTGGCGATGATGGCGACCGGCCAGCCGTTCAGGCGCGCGAGCCCGCTGATCACCGAGCGGCCCCATTGCCTCCCGATCTCGAAGAACGAATCGCGATCGACCAGAGTGGCGATGATTTTGCGCATCTGGTACACCTGGCGCCGGTTGCGCGGGATCGCTTCGAGCAGCCATTCGTCGCGACGCTTGGGGTCGTCGTTCGGCTCGGTGCGCGGGGGCAACTGTTCGACGCTCGGCGGTAGGTACGACAGGAATCGTCGCGCCCGCTCGAAGGCTTCGCCCTCGCTCGATGCTTCGTCGTCGACCGCGCCGTTACGCGTGTGGATGTGGCTGCCGCCCAATTCGTTCTTTTCGAGCTTGCGCCCCGTGCGCGCGACCACCGGGGGGCCGGCGACGAACATCTGCGAGCTTTCCTTCACCATTACCGAGTAGTGGCTGGCCGCCACTCGCGCCGCCCCGAGCCCGGCCACCGAGCCGAGCGCGAGCGACACGACCGGGACGGTTTCGAGGTTGCGCACGATGTAGTCCCAGCGCCGGCCGTCGAAGCCTCCGGGCAGCAGCGTGTGGCCCTTGATCTCGATGTTCTTCACCGAGCCGCCGCCGCCGGTACCGTCGACCAGGCGCACGATCGGCAGCCGCAGCTCGTGCGCCATCATCTCCGACATCACCAGCTTTTCCTTGATGGCGCCATCGTTCGCGCCGCCGCGCACGGTGAAATCGTCGCCCGCGACGACGACCCGCCGGCCCTCGATGGTGCCGCGGCCGATGACCAGGTTCGCCGGCGTGAAGCGCACGAGCCTCCCGTCGCGGTCGTACTCGCCCTTACCGGCGAGCGTGCCGATCTCGTGGAACGAGCCCGGGTCGAGCAGACCCTCGACCCGTTCGCGCACGGTGAGCTTGCCGCCGTCATGTTGGCGCTTGATCTTGTCGGGACCACCCATCGCGCGGCCCAGTTTCTCCCGCACGTGCAGCTCTTCGATTTCAGGTTGCCAATTCATCACGAATCACTTTGTGGTTTACGAGAGGCCATCGCCCACCGGCATGTTCTCGGGTTCGAGCGCGACTCCCGATGCCTTCGCGGCGAGCAACAGCAGGGTTGAAAAATCCTGGTCGACATGGCCGTTGCCGATCAGGGTCTGCACCAGGTCGCGCGTGATCGATGCCAGCGGCATCGGCACGCCGAGCTCTTTCGCGGCCGAGAGCCCGAGATCGAGATCCTTGCGCAGCAGCTCCGGGGTGAAAGTCACGTGGAAATCGAGGTTCACCAGCGCCGGGGTCTTGTAGCGCGTGAACATCGAGCCCATAACGCTGTTGTTGAGGAAATCGAGGAAGGCGTGGCGTTGCATGCCCGCCTTCTGCGCGAGCAGCGTGATCTCGCACAGGTTCTGGATGACCACGCCGAGCATGACGTTGTGGCAGATCTTGGCGATGCGCGCGAGCTCGCCTTCGCCGGCGTAGGTCACTCCCGAACCGATGGCGTTGAGGTAGGGCAACACGGTGTCGTACGCATCCTTCGGGCCGGATGCGACCACGGTCAGCTTGCCGGCCTTGATCACCTTGGCATTGCCCGATACCGGTGCGGCCAGCAGCTGCACGCCGCGCTTGCCGAGCTCGGTGCGGATCGCGGCCGATTCGGGGATGGATATCGACGTCGAGTCGACGACGACGCGCGGCGCCGTGCCGGCGGACATCACGCCCGCAGGCCCGTACAGCACCTCCTTCACGTCCTTGCCGGTAGATACCATGGTGAACACGATGTCGCAGCCGGCGAGGTCGGTCAGTCGATCGACCACCTTCGCACCGTAGCTCGCGAGCGGCTCGGCCTTGGCGCGGGTGCGATTCCATACCGACAAGTCGTAGCCCGCCTTGGCCAGGAGCTGCGCCATGGCGTAACCCATGCGGCCGATGCCGATCCAGCCGAGCTTATGCGTGGTCATCACGGACTCCCCTGGTGTCCCGAGTCGACGTTTGCCGTTGCATTGTCCAACGCTGCAATAGCGCTAACGAGCGGGACCCTGGATGCATTTTCGCATGCCTTGCCTGTCACGGCTTCTCGACGGGGACGCCGACCAGGTTGCCCCACTCGGTCCAGGAGCCATCATAGATGCGAATGTTTTCGATACCGAGCAGCTCGGTCAGCGCGAAGTACAACACGGTGGCACGATGGCTCAGGCGGCAATAGGCGATGATGTCGCGATCAGCGCCCGCGCCGCGCGTTTCGAATAGTCGCCGCAGATCCTCGGGCGGCCGGAAGCGCTTGTTCGCATCGAGCAGATCTTCGAAGTACAGGTGCTTCGCGCCGGGAATGCGGCCCAGCCGCTCGGCGCCGGTATCGGGCATGCCGGGCGGGCTCGCGCGCTCGCCGCGATACTCCTCGGGCGAGCGCGCATCGAGGATGAGCGTATCGTCGCGGCCCAGGCGCGAGAGCATCTCGTCGCGGTAGACACGCACGGCGTCGTGGCGCGGCTTGAGGCTACGCACGACGGCGGGGCGCGCGGCCGGTGTGTCGGTAACCAGCGCTCGTCCCTGCGCCCGCCACAGGTAGCGGGCACCGTCGAGCACGCGCGCATCGGCATGGCCGCAAAGCCGCAACACCCACCAGGCGTAGATGCCGAACTGCATGTCTTCGCCGTAGAGGACTACCGTCGTGTCCTCGCCGATGCCGGCGGCACCCATGCGCCGCGCGAACAGCTGCGGTGAGGGGAAGTCGCGGCGGCGCTCGTCCCATAACCATTCCTTCCAGCGCCAGGCATGCGCGCCGGGAATGTGGCCGGCCGTGTATGCCTGGAGCTGCTCCTGGCCATTGCCGGCGATTTCGATCAGGCACACGCCGGGATCGTTCGCATGGCGGGCGAGCCAATCCGGGTCCACCAGGCGGGTCGATGTCATCGGCTTTCTCCCTCAGGGCAGATCATCGCTCCATGCCCGCGTCTCGATGAGCCGCTTCAGCTCCTTCAGGAACGCCGCCGAATACGCGCCGTCGACGGCGCGATGGTCGAACGACTGCGCGAGCACGCCGACGGGGCGGATGGCGAGGCTGTCGCCGTCGTCCGATGCCACGACCACCGCGCGCTTGGCGACCCCGTCGGTCGACAGGATCGCCACCTGCGGCGGATTGACGATGGGCGCGGTGATGAGCGTTCCGAATACGCCCGAGTTCGAGATCGTGTAGCTCGGCTGCGAGAAATCGTCGGGCGTAAGCTTGTTGCCACGCGCGCCCACCGCCAGCCTGCGGATCTCGCGCCCGAGCGCGCTCAGCGTGCGATCCTGCGCATCGCGAATCACCGGAACGACCAGCCCGTCGTGAGCGAGATCGACCGCGATGCCGAGGTGCACGCGCCGCGATACGATCAGGCGATCGCCGTCGATGCGGGCATTCAATTGCTCGTAGCGCAGCAACGCCTGGCACGTGGCCCAGGCGAGAAAGGGGAGGTAGGTGAGCTCGTAGCCTTCGCGGGCCTGCCAGGCGGGACCCTTGCTGCGACGCGCGCTTTCGATTCGCGAATAGTCGGCCTCGATAGCCTGCAGCACGTGCGGCACGCTCTGCCAGGCGCGTGCCATGGCTGCCGCGGAACGGCGGCGAATGCTGTTCAGCGGCACGACGCGCTCGCCGGCGCCGCACATGCTCGAATCTGTCGTCGCCTGCGCCACGGCCGGCGCCGCAGGCAGCGGCGCGGGGCTCGGCGATGCCGCGGCCGCCGCGGCGGGCTGTGTACTGCCAGCTCGGCCGATATGTGCGAGCACGTCGTCGCGCATCACGCGGCCGTCGCGCCCGCTGCCCTGAATCCCGGCGGCGGACAGGCCATGCTGGGCGAGCAGGCGGCGCACCACCGGCGAGAGCTTGCGCTTTTCGCTGCGTGCGGCGACGTCTGCCTCGAGCCTCAGGGAGCGCACTTGCGACGCCGGTGCATGCACGCCGGCGGCTGCTTGGGCCGGCGCATGCGACGGCGCGGCGCCTCCCGCGGGCGCGGCTTGCTCGTTCGCGCCGCGAACGACGGCCAGTCGCGTTCCGACTTTCACCGTCTGTCCGGCGGGAACCAGTACTTCCGCGAGCACGCCCGACACCGGCGATGGAACCTCGGTCGAGACCTTGTCGGTCTCGACATCGAACAGCGCTTCGTCGGCGCGCACGCTGTCGCCGACCTGCTTGTACCAGTTGGTCACCGTACCCTCGGCCACCGTTTCGCCGAGCTGGGGCATCAGGATGTCCATCGTCGCTCAGCCCATGGCTCGCTGTACCGTATCGACGATGCGCTCCACGGATGGAATGGTCGCATCCTCGAGGCTGTCGGCGGCAGGCAGCGGAACGTGCGGCGTGGTGATACGCACGATCGGCGCGTCGAGGTCCCAGAAGCACTCCTCGGCGACCAGGGAGGCGACTTCGGCGCCCCAGCCGCACAAGCGCGGATTCTCCTCCACCGTGAACAGCCGCGCGGTCTTGACGACCGAGCCCATGATCGTGCGTGTATCGAGCGGAACGAGCGAGCGCACGTCGATGACTTCGCACTCGATGCCGTGCTCGGCTTGCAACCGCTCGGCTGCCTCCATGGCACGCGGCACCATCAGCGCCAGCGCCGCGATCGTGCAGTCCTTGCCTGTACGCAATACCTTCGCCGCGCCGAGCGCATCGAGCGCCTCGCCGTCGGGGACCTCGCCCTTCACCGAGTACAGCGACTTGTGCTCGAAGACGATCACGGGATCGGGATCGCGCACCGCCGCCGCGATCAGTCCCTTGACGTCGGCGGGCGAGGAGGGCGCCACGACTTTCAGGCCCGGGACGGCCATCGCCCAGTTTTCAACGCTTTGCGAGTGCTGCGCGCCGAAGCGCGAGCCTGCCCCATTGGCGGTGCGTATGACCAGCGGCAGCGCGACCTGGCCGTTGGTCATGTAGCGGGTCTTGGCGATTTCGTTGGCGATCATGTCCCAGCACACGCCGAAGAAATCCGAGAACATGATCTCCGCTATCGGCCGCAAGCCGGTCATCGCTGCGCCCATGGCGGCGCCGATGATGGCCTGCTCGGAGATCGGCGTGTCGCGCACCCGTCGCGGCCCGAAACGTTCGAACAGGCCGACGGTCGCCTTGAATACGCCGCCGGCCGCGCCGATGTCTTCGCCGAGCAGGACGACGCGTTCGTCGCGTTCCATCTCCTGCGCGATGCCGGCGGCGACGGCGTCGCGATAGGTCAGTTCCGCCATGCCGAGCCTCCGTTCGCCCAGACGTCCTTGTGAATGAGATCCAACGCCGGCGTCGGCGATGCCTTCGCGCTCTGCGTGGCCTCGTCCACCCGTCGCGCGGTGTCTTGCTCGATCGAGCGCAAATCGAGCTCGGGGTAGCCGAGAGTGACCAGCCGCTCGCGGTAGAGATTGACCGGATCGCGTTGCAGCCACTGCTCCAACTCGCCCTGCGGCCGATACTTGGCCGGGTCGGCACGGGAATGTCCGCTGTGACGATAGGTCTTGGCCTCGATGAGCGCGGGCCCTTCGCCGGCGCGAGCGCGCTCGAAAGCTTTCGCGGCGACCCGAAATACCGCGTCGGCGTCGTTGCCGTCGACAATGACGGGATCGAGCCCATACGCGCTCGCCCGGTCGGCGGCCGGGTGGGCGACCGCGGTGACCGTGCCGATCGGCGTGTACTCCATGTAGAGATTGTTCTCGCACACGAACACGACCGGCAGCTTCCATACGACGGCGAAGTTGAGGGCTTCGTGAAAGGCGCCGATGTTGGTCGTGCCGTCGCCGAAGAAGCACACGGTGACTTGATCGGTGCCGCGGTACTGCGCCGACCAGGCCGCGCCGCACGCGACCGGCAGGTGCGCGCCGATGATGGCGTACGAGCCCATGGCGCCGTGCTCGACCGAGGTGAGATGCATGGAGCCGCCTTTGCCGGCGGTCACGCCGCAGGCGCGCCCCATCAGCTCGCCCAGCACGCCCGCCATGGCAGCACCGCGGGCGAGCGTGTGCGCATGACCGCGGTAGGTGCAGAAGGTGTAGTCGTCGCGCCGCATGCCGAGGGCGAAGCCGGCCGCGACGGCTTCCTGCCCGAGCGATAGATGGCTCGTGCCCTTCACCAGGTTCTGCAGGAACAAATCGTATGCGCGCTTCTCGCACAGGCGCAATTCCAGCAGCATGCGATACATGCGCAGGCGCTTCTCGCGGCCGATATCGTCATCGGCTGCGCTCAGCGGCCGCGCTTGCTCGAGGGTCGTCATGGGGTCGTTCTCCGTTGCTTCCTGCTGCTGGCCAGGGCCGTCCCTGCGCCGGCGCCGCTTTCTCAGGCTCATGGCGTCACGTCAGGGACCAGGGTCGGACCAGGGTCGATGGGCGGTGCAAGCTTCTCCCTTTCATCGCCCTTCCTCGCGCTCTAGCGGGGTGCCTCGGCGAGCACGAGCTTCCCGGGATTCATCAGATTCAGCGGATCGAGCGCGGCCTTGAGCGTGCGCATGAGCGCGAGCGCCTCGCCGTGCTCGGGCTCGAGAAATTCGAGTTTACCGTAGCCCACCCCGTGTTCACCGCTGCACGAGCCGCCCATGGCGAGCGCCCGGCGTACGACCTGATCGTTCAGGGCCGCGGCGCGCGCGACTTCGCCGTGATCGCTCGGGTCGACCAGGATGACCAGGTGGAAATTGCCGTCGCCGACATGACCGACGATAGGCGCGATCAAGCCGGATTGCTCGATGTCGCGTTTGGTCGCGACCACGCACTCGGCCAGGCGCGAGATCGGGACGCACACGTCGGTGACGTAGCCGCGGGCACCCGGGCGCAGCGACAAGCCGCCGTAATAGGCGTCGTGACGCGCCTGCCACAGGCGGCTGCGCTCCTCGGGCAACGTGGCCCAGCGGAAATCGGCGCCGCCCTCGTCGCGCGCGAGCTCGCCCACCAGCCGGGCTTGCTCGGCCACGCCCGCGGCGGTGCCGTGGAACTCGAAAAACAAGGTCGGCGCCTCGGCATAGTCGGTCTTGGAATAATTGTTGACCCCGCGCACTTGCACCTCGTCCAGCAGCTCGATGCGCGCGACTGGGATGCCCGACTGGATGGTCGTGATCACCGTATCGACCGCCGCCCGAAGGCTCGGAAAAGCGCATACGGCCGCGCTCACCGCTTGCGGTACCCCGTGCAAGCGCACCGCGACTTCAGTGATGACGCCGAGCGTGCCTTCCGAGCCGACGAACAGCCGCGTGAGATCGTAGCCGGTGGCGGACTTGCGCGCGCGCCCACCCGTGTGGATGGTGCGCCCGTCCGCCAGCACCACGGTCAAGCCGAGGACGTTCTCGCGCATGGTGCCGTAGCGTACCGCCGTGGTGCCCGAGGCGCGGGTTGCGGCCATGCCGCCGATGGTCGCGTCCGCACCCGGATCGACCGGGAAGAACAATCCCGTGTCCTTCAGATGCGCGTTGAGCTGCTTTCGCGTCACGCCGGCTTCGACTCGCGCATCCATGTCCTCGGCATGCACGGCGAGCACCCGGTTCATGCGGCTCATGTCGATGCACACGCCGCCGTGCAGCGCTGCGATGTGTCCCTCCAGCGACGTTCCCACGCCATAGGCAATGATCGGCATACGCTGCGCCGCGCATATGCGCACGATGGCGACGACTTCGTCGTGGGTCTGCGGATAGACCACGGCATCGGGCGGTGCGGGCGCGTGCCACGATTCGTCCTGGCCGTGGCGTTCGCGCACCGCGGGGGAGGTGGTGAAGCGCTCGCCGAAACGCTCGGCCAGCTCGCGCAGCGCCTGCGCGCCAAGGTGAGGCGGGGTCAGGTCTTGCACGTTGCACACTCGTTGGGGGTCAGGTCTTGCACGTTGCAGGTTCGATCCATATTACGTTCTGCGAGGCGAACGGCGAAGTGGAACGCGCAATACCTTGACCCCTACTCGGACCCCGATTGGAACGTGCAAGACCTGACCTCTACTCGATGTGAGAGCGAACGGCGAAGTGCAACGCGCAACAACTGACCCCAGTCAATACTTGTTCGACACCGGCAGCTCCTTGGCCGGGAACAGGGTGATGATCTTGGCGCCGTCGGGGGTGAGCACCACTTCCTCCTCGATGCGCGCGGCCGAGACACCGTCCGCGGCGGGGCAAAAGGTCTCGACCGCGAACACCATCCCGGCTTTGAGCTCGTACGGGTCCTTGAACGAATTCAGGCGCGAGATCAGCGGCCGCTCGTGTAGCCCCAGTCCCAGGCCGTGACAGAAGTTCAGGCCGAAGGCGGCCATCTCAGTTTCGAAACCGATTTCGCCGCACTTGGGGAAAGCGAGCGCCACCTTGTCGGTCGCCATGCCCGGCTCGAGCATGTCGATCGCACGGTCCATCCATTCGCGGGCCTTCTTGTAGGCGTCGATCTGCGCCGGGCTCGCTTTTCCTACGGCGAACGTGCGGTAGTAGCAGGTGCGATAGCCCATGAACGATTGGATGATGTCGAAGTACGCCTGGTCGCCGGGGCGGATCAGGCGGTCGGTGAAGTTGTGCGGGTGCGGGCTGCAGCGCTCGCCGGCGATCGCGTTGATCGCTTCCACGCAGTCCGAGCCCATTTCGTAGAGGCGCTTGGTGGCAAGCCCGACGATCTGGCTTTCCTTCACGCCCGGCTTGAGCGCCTCCATGATGTCCTGGTAGACGCCGTCGACCATGGCCGCGGCCGTGTTGAGCAACGTGATCTCGTCGTGGCTTTTCACTTCGCGCGCCGCGAGCATCATCTGCTGGCCGTCGCGCACCTCGATCCCCTGCTGCTGCAATGCGAACAGCATGCCGGGCTCACATACGTCGAGGCCGAGCGCCATGCCGGCCACGCCTTCGCGCACGAGGATGTCCTTGATCTCGCGCGCGGCCGCTTCGAACAGCCCCACCTTCGGTCCGATGGCGCCGCGCATGCCGGGATTGCCGGCGAGACAGTGATCTTCGGCGAGCCACGGGCAGTAGAGCTTGTGGTGGCGCGCGGCGGAGCCGAAATCCCATACCCACGGCTCGCCCGTGCCGGTGAGCAGCGTATAGCGAATGAGCTTGTCGCGCGCCCACTCGCCGATCACCGTGCTGGAGATATAGCGGATGTTGTGCTGATCGAAGCACAGCATGGCTCCCAAGCCCGAAGCCGCGAGCGCTTGCCGCGTGCGCGCGAGGCGGTAGCGATGCAGCCGCTGAAAATCGACCCGTTCCTCGAAGTCGACCTGGCTCACGCCCGGGGCCTGCAGCGGCCGCTGCCAGCGGTGGCCGGGACTCAAGTGCGCCGGATCGACCGGGATCGCTACAGGATGCGTGCGCTGGCGTGCCATCGTGTGCTCGTCCTCCCGTCGATCGTACGCATGCTCGCGCTGACCATCGAGCGCGACCGCGAGCTCGCTTGGCCGGGCGTATTCCTGCGTTGTTGCGCTCGCGCCGGCGCCCGAGGCGTCACGCTTGCTCGACGCGCCGCGGCTCAAGCCCGGCAAATGCCTCGAGCTTGCGGCGGATCCACGCGGGGCTTGTCCCGCCCTGCTGGTCCGCGCGCTGTACCATCCGAGGCATTATCGCACCATGGTCAGGGCGCCGTCGCGGCTGCAGGACAAAAGGATCAGATGACCTGCACCGCTGTCTACTTGAGCACCGTCAGCAGGTTGTTGAAATCATCGGTCCAGGTGCGAAAGCCGGGCCGAGGCTCCAGGCGCTGCGCGGCGCTGCGGATCTTCTCGTGCTCGAGCAGCGCTCGGTTGCGCGTCACCAGGATCTGGTCGGTGCTGGAGAGCCAATAGTCGACGCCTTCGCTGCTGGGCGGATAGTCCGTGATCATCACCGCCGTCATACCATGCTCGGCCGCCAGCCGTTCCACCACCGGGGCGATGTCGACGAAACGGTTGGTCGCCTGAAACGCGATGACCCCGTCGGGTTTGAGATGGCGCAGATAGATCGCGAGCGATTCTCGGGTGAGCAAGTGCATCGGAATCGCGTCGCCCGAAAACGCGTCGACGGCGATCACATCGTAGCGCTGTGCCGGCTCGCGTTCCATGCTCAAGCGGCCGTCGCCCAGCACGACCTCGGTCGTCGCCTTGCTCGCCGTGAGGAAGGTGAACTCTCGATACGCAAGATCGACCACCTGCGGGTTGATCTCGTAGAAGCGAAACACGTCGCCCGCGCGCGCGTGCGCCATGATCGAACCGGCGCCCAGGCCGATGATGCCGACGCGGCGCGGCTCATCGGGCAGCGCGGCGAACAGCCGGCCGAAGCCGCTGGTCGGGCCGAAATAGCTGCTGGCGGCGAGTTGCTTGTCCTCGTCCAGCAACTGGCCGCCGTGCATAATGCCGCCGTGCACCAGCGAGCGGAAGCGCGTCGGCTCGGTGGCGTCGCGTGTGCGGATCGCGCTATAGAAATTGCGCATCATGACGCGCGCATTACTCACCTGATCCTCGATTGCGTGTCCCGAGGCCCACGCCGTGGTGCCGACGACCGCGGCCGCGATGCCGCTCGCCCACCAGCCCCATGACCAAGTACGCGCGAGCAGCAGAAGCCCGCATGCGATCAAGCCGATGACGATCTCGAAATGCCCCGGCAACACGTAGGGCGCCACCAGCCCCACCAGCAGTCCGCCGATCGCCCCGCCGAGCGACAGCATCAGGTAGTACGTGGTGAGATAGCGCGGCGAGGGCTTGAGCTGGGAGAACTCGCCATGGCAGAACATGCACACCGCGAACAGACCCACCAGGTAGATTGGCACGGCATAGGCGAGGGCGAGCGAATCGAACATGTACGCCATCGCCGGCACGGCGATCGCGGTAAGCGCGATAAAGAAGCCGCGGTGATACCAGCGCGGGTGGTCGAAGGCGAGGATGAAGGTCGCGAGATACAAGCCGAGCGGGACGATCCACAGAAACGGAATCGAGGCCACGTTCTGGCAGATGTGGTTGGTGACCGCGAGAAGCATGAAGGAGCCCAGCGCTGCGAGCAGCAGCCAAAGGAGCTGCAGCGAGCGGGTGGGCGGCGCACCGTCCGGAATGGGCGCGGCTGTGGCCGCGGGCTGGGCCGTCGGCGCTGCCGTAGATTTCAGCGCGGCCAGGCCGGCAGCCCCGCATAACGCGACGAAAAGCGCATACGCGCTCGACCAGCCGATCGATTGCGCGCGGGTCGAAATCCACGGTTCGACCATGACCGGATAGGCGAGCAGCGCCAGCAACGAGGCAAGGTTGGAGAGCGCGAACAGCCGATAAGGCAAGGCGCCGCGATAGCGGCGGACAAACCAGGCTTGAACGAGCGGACTGGTGGTCGCGAGCAGCAGATACGGCAGGCCGATGGAGACGCCGAGCATGGCGAGAATGCGCACGCTCGGGTTCTCTTCCCCGGTCGGCTTCCACGCGCTGTCCGGAATGATCGGCATGAGCAGCAGGCTCAAGACCAGCAGGCCGACGTGGAGCCGGACCTGCGTCTTGGGCGCCATGCGCCGCGTGGTCCAGTCGGCATAGGCATAGCCGGCGAGCAGCATGACCTGGAAAAACACCATGCAGGTTGCCCAGACCGCGGCCGAACCGCCAAACCAGGGCAGGATCTGCTTGGCCATGATGGGCTGAACGAGGAACAGCAGGAACGCACCCAGGAATATGGTGCTGGCGTAGAGGATCATGAGTGGGCGCTTGGAGGTTGTCGTTACAACAAACGCGCATTGTGCCGTACGGATGACAAGTTGCTCAAACTTCGGGCCAAAATAGCGGCCGATCGGGCAGCGAGTCGCGCCAGCCGGCGGCTCGGGGATGCGCAGAGGCGGATGTTCTATCGGCTCTCGGCAGCTCGACCAGGGTGGTCGATCGGTTTTCGGCTGGCTCACCAGGGTGTTCCAGCGCTTGGGTTAGGCTACTATCGGTCCCATTTACCGGGCGCAAGCCGACCTCGAGGAGCGAAACATGCGTGTGCGTCTCGCGTTTCTTGCTTTGATTGCCGTGTTCGCCCTGTCGGGCTGCGGCTACAACACCTTGCAGAGCACCGACGAGCAGATCAAGGCGTCCTGGGCCGAGGTGCTGAACCAGTACAAGCGCCGCGCCGATCTCATCCCGAACCTGGTGAATACGGTCAAGGCCTACGCCGCCCACGAGCAGCAGGTGCTGCTCGGCGTGACCAATGCGCGCGCCAAGGTCGGTTCGATTCAGGCCACGCCCGAGCTGATCGACAATCCCGAGGCATTCGAGAAATTCATGGCCGCTCAGCGCGAGATGCAATCGGCCCTCGCGCGCTTGCTCGTCGTCGCGGAGAATTATCCCCAGCTCAAGGCCGACCAGAATTTCCGCGACCTGCAGGCGCAGCTCGAAGGCACCGAGAACCGGATCGCGGTTGCGCGCCAGCGCTATATCAAGGCGGTGCAGGAATACAACGTCACCGTGCGCTCCTTTCCGAGCAATCTGACCGCGATGGTGTTTGGCTTCAAGACCAAGCCCTCGTTCGGGGTCGAGGACGAGAAGGCGATCGCCGAGCCGCCCAAGGTCGATTTCGGCGGTGCCGCGCCGCAAGCGGCACCGGCACCCAAACCGCCCGCGGCCGTGCCTTCCGAGTACAGCACGAAGTAGTCGCCGTTCGCGGTGAGCGGGTCGTTGGCCTTCGCCATCCCAGGCCGGAGCTTCGTATGGCGCCCGCGCCCGGCGTCGCCAAGCCGGGCCGGGCTGCTGACGTTCGTGTTCGTGCTGGGCTTGGCTCTGGCCGCGGCCGTGGCGGCGCAGGTCGCGGTGCCTGCGCTCAATGCACGCGTCACCGATCTCACGGCGACCCTGAGCGCCGAGCAGCGGCAGGCGCTCGAAGCCCGGCTCGCCCAGTTCGAGCAGCGCAAGGGCGCCCAGCTTGCGGTCCTGATCGTGCCGACCACGCAGCCCGAGACGATCGAGCAATACGCCCGGCGCGTGCTGGACGAGTGGAAGATCGGCCGCAAGGGCGTCGACGACGGCGCGTTGCTGCTGGTCGCGATGCAGGATAGGCGGTTGCGCATCGAGACCCAGTATGGCCTCGAAGGGGTGCTGCCCGACGCCATAGCCAAGCGCATCGTGGACGAGATCATCACCCCGCGCTTCAAGCAGCAGGATTTCTACGGCGGGATCGCTGCCGGGATCGAGCGCATGATCGGGGTCGTCGAAGGCGAGCCGCTGCCGCCGCCGCGTTCCGGTGCACGGCCGAGCGGGGGCGACGGGTCCAAGCTGGAAACCTTGCTGATGCTCGGTTTCGCCCTGGTGTTCTTCGTCGGCGCGTTCTTGCGCACCGCGTTCGGCCGCCTCGGCGGTGCGGCGCTCACCGGTGGGCTGGGCGGCACGATTGCCTGGTTCATCGCCGGTTCCGTGATTGCAGCCGGCGCCGTCGCGGCGATCGTATTCATGCTGACCGCGCTATTCGGTATCGCTGGTATCGGCGGCTTGCGCCGGCGCGGCGGCCGGCACGGCACCACTTGGGGTGGCGGCTCCTGGGGCGGCGGTTGGTCAGGGGGCGGCGGATGGTCCGGCGGCGGCGGCATGGGTGGCGGCGGCGGCGCCTCGGGAAGCTGGTGAGGTCCGGCATGAAGTTACGGCGCGCATTGAAACACCTGGTCACTCCCGACGCGATCGCACTGCGTCCCTTCCCCAAGGCAGCCATCGATCGGATCGAGCAGGCGATCACGCGCTCCGAACAGACGCATTCGGGCGAGCTGAAGCTGGCGCTGGAGGCCGGTTTGGAGCCGCTCGACGTGCTGCGCGGCATGAGCGCACGCGCGCGCGCCCTCGATGTCTTCACCCGCTTGCGCGTTTGGGATACCGACGGGAACAGCGGCGTGCTGGTGTATTTGCAGATGGTGGACCATCGCATCGAGATCGTCGCCGATCGCGGTATCGACCGCCGCGTGGCCCAAGCCGAGTGGGATGCCATCTGCCGGCGCATGGAAGCGGCGTTTCGCGCCAGCCGCTTCGAAGCCGGCGTCATCGAGGCGGTCGGCGAGATCACGGCGCTGCTCGCGCGGCATTTTCCGCCGGGCGAGCACAATCCCGACGAGCTGCCCGACCGGCCGGTGGTGCTGCTCTGACGCGCCTCCAACGCGGCGAGGAGCGCCGGGCACGCAGCGTGCACGCGTGGACGGGCGCATTTCGGCCCATTCACGCGTCGAGGAGGGCACCGTGGCTGCGCGCTCCATCGCTTCGCTGACGATTGCTTTCGGCCTGGTGTCGATCCCGGTCAAGCTCTATTCGGCCACGCAGCCTTCGGGCGGCGTCTCCTTCAACCTCTTGCATCGCGCTTGCGGCTCGCGCTTGCGCCAGCAGTACCTGTGCGTGAAGGAAGACGTGGTGGTCGAGCGTGCGGACATGGTGAAGGGCTACGAGTTCGCGAAAGACCGATACGTGACGTTCAGCCCCGACGAGTTGCGCGAGCTGGAGGCAGCCAGCACCCAGACCGTGGAGGTGAGCGAGTTCCTGCCGATTGGCGCGATCGACCCCGTGTACTATGACAAGGCGTACTACCTTGCGCCCGACAAAGGCGGCGCCAAGCCCTATTCGCTGTTCGCCGAAGCGATGCGCCGCAGCGAGCGCTGCGCGATCGGACGCTATGCCGCGCGCGGCAAGCAGTACATCGTTCTGCTGCGGCCGGCCGACGATGTGCTGGTCATGCAGCAGCTGCTTTACGCCGATGAAGTGCGTGCATCCTCGGAGCTGGAGATCGCGCCCGCCGAAGTGCGCGAGCCCGAGCTGAAGCTCGCGATGCAGTTGATCGAGCAGATATCGAGCAGCGAGTTTCATCCTGAAGCGTACGAAGACACGGTGAAGCAGCGCATCGAAGCCGCCATCGAGCGCAAGGTCGAGGGCAAGGAGATCGCCGTCTCCGCAGCGCCCGCGGTGACGAGCGGTGCGCAGGTCATCGACCTCATGCAGGCGCTGCGTGCCAGCCTCGGCAAGCAGAAAGCCCCGCAGGCTGCGGGCGCCGCCGCCGCAGAGCCGCGTAACCGCAAGCCGCCCAAGCGCGCCGCCGTCCGCGCGGAAAGCCCGCCTCAACGCAAGACCGCGCGCAAGTAGCCTCGCACCGACGCATGCCGGAGTATTCTCTGCGCGAGGTCATCCAGCTTGCGGGACTGAGCCGCAACATCATCCTGCGGCTGGTCAAGGACCGCATCGTGACGCCGGCGCGCGCGCGCGGTCGCGAATACCGTTTCGCGTTCCAGGATCTCATCGTGCTGCGCGCGGCACGCGCCTTGTACGCGTCGAACATCTCGCCCCGGCGCATTGCCCTGTCGCTGCGCCGATTGCGCGCGACGTTGCCGGCGTCGATTCCGCTGTCCGGGCTCAGGGTGAGCGCGCTCGGCGCCGACGTGGTGGTGCATGATGGCGGTAGCGCCTGGCAGGCGGACACGGGCCAACTGCTACTCGACTTCGATATCCGCGCCGACGGCGCCGCCGCGGTGCTGCTCGAGCGTCCCACAGTAGCCCCGAGCGAGGCCGGGCGGTATTTCGAGCGCGCGTGCCGGATCGAAGACGAGGCTCCGGACGATGCCTGTGCGCATTACCGCCGCGCCATCGAATGCGATCCCGGCTATCTCAACGCCTACCTCAATCTGGGTTGCCTGCTGCACGAGCGCAAGCGCATGGTCGAAGCCGAGCAAGTCTACCGGGACGCCTTGGCGACGTGCGCGGACCAGGGCGTGCTCTGGTACAACCTGGGCGTGCTGCACGAGGACCTCGGCCGTATCGACGCTGCCGTGCAGTCGTATCGCGCGGCGCTCGGGCACGACCCGGAGCTTGCCGACGCGCATTTCAACGTCGCGCGTCTGTACGCGGCGCTCGGGCGAGCGCAGGACGCGCTGCGCGCCTACAACGAATACCGCCGCTTGCAGCGCGATCTCCAGCATTGAGCGCGGTCGCGGCGCGTAGCGGCAGCGGCATCACGCTCGCGGCAGGGAAAAGCGCTTCGCGGCGCAGCGGGGATCGTCTCTTCGACCATGTGCCGTTCGAAGGCGCGATCGCGCGTGGCGAATGCCGCTCCGGAGCAGTCATTGGGCCGCCCATGCCAACGCCATGGAATGGAAAGCCCGCAGCCGCGGGGGTAGAATCTTCTTCGATCGCAATGTGAACGCGCGTGCGAAAACGCTCAACGTCGCCTATTCACCGCGCGGGGGTCGCCGGTACGCCGGTTCTGATGCCGCTTCCCTGGTCCAAGGCGTTCTTTCTTCGCACGAGTCATGAAGCTCGCCGCTTTCACGCCGCGGCAGATGGCTTGGCTGTCTATCGCCACGTCGATCGCCACCTTGGGGCTGAAGTTCGGCGCGTACTTCATGACCGGCTCGATCAGCCTGCTGTCCGATGCCCTGGAGGCGTTCATCAATCTCGCCGCCGGCCTGATCGCACTGGCGGCGCTGTCGATCGCGGCCCGCCCGGCGGACAGCGGCCACAGCTACGGTCATGACAAGGCGGAGTATTTCGCCAGCGGCGCCGAGGGCATCCTCATTCTGGGCGCCGCCGCATCGATCGGCTACGGCGCGGCTCAGCGCTTGATCCAGCCCATGCCCTTGACCCAGCTCGGGGCGGGCTTGATCGTCTCGCTGCTGGCGGCCGCGGCCAACTATGCCACCGCGCGGGTCATGGCGAGCGTGGCGGAGCGCCACGACAGCATCACCATCGAGGCGGACGCGAAACACCTGATGACCGACGTGTGGACCTCGCTCGTGGTCGTCGCGGGGCTGTCGGTCGTCATGCTGGCGCCGGGCTGGTACGTGCTCGATCCGATCATGGCGATCGGCGTCGCGCTGCACATCGTGTATACGGGGGTCGATCTGCTGCGCCGCTCCGCGCGCGGCTTGATGGATGCATCGCTGCCCGCCGCAGAGGTCGCGCGCATCGATGGCGTGGTTCGCGCCGGCATGCCGGCCGGGGTGAGCTACCGGGGATTGCGCACCCGTAAGGCCGGCTCGCGGCGCTTCGTCGAATTCAGCCTGCTGGTGCCGGGCGCTTGTCGCGTGAGCGAAGCCCACGACCTGTGCGATCGCATCGAGCGTGATCTCGAAGGCGCTTTGAGCAATGCCTCGGTCACCATACACGTGGAACCGCTGGAGCCCCGCGCGGCGGCAGCGCCATCGCAGGCTGCGCAGTGAGAATCGAGTGGCTTTCTGATACGCTTCACGGTCTACTGCAACCAGCGAGGCTACAACCATGGCCAACAGACCCGAAGAGCGCTTGGCCGAGCCCAAGATGGACCCGGCTGCGCTCTATCTCGAAGAAGTCTTCACCGATCGGCGCGTCGGCACGATCCGGCGCCTTACGCCGGTAACCGGGCAGGGTGCGCCCGACACCACCCGTACGATCTCGTACATCGGCGAGACGCAAGTGATGACTTCGGTGGGCGCGCTGCCGATCACGTTCGAAATCGAAGCCAAGAGCTTGGCGGAAGCGGCCACCAAGTTCGGTCCCGAAGCAAAGGATGCGATCGAGCGCACGGTGCGCGATCTGCAGGAGATGCGCCGGCAAGCCGCCTCGTCGATCGTCGTGCCACAAGGCGGCATGGGCGGGCTCGGCGGCGGCATGGGCGGGCTCGGCGGAGGCATGCCGGGCGGTGGCAAGATCCAGATGCCCTGAATAGCTTGGGGCCAGGTCTTGCACGTTTCACGTTCGTGCACTTGGGAGACCTGACCGGTTGTGTGCGCTGCGACGTGGGAGATCCGACCACACAACCGATGACCGGCGCAGGCGGGGCGACCATGTGTGCAGCGCGAGCTCGTCTTCGAACATGCGCACGTTGCAGCGGACGTGCGCGGTGCAGTTGCCGCCTAAGCAGGTAATCGTGCAACGTGCAAGACCTTGTGATCCGGCGAGGACGCGCATGCACGGCCCTGATGCTCGCCACCTGACCCAGCGCACACATCAATAGATCGGAGTGGGCGAATGGACCAGCCGCGCGAGCCGTTTCAGCTCGAAGAAGCGACCATCGAGCAACTGCATCGCGCCATCGGCTCGGGCGAGATCACCTGTGTCGAGATCGTGCGCCGTTATCTCGCCCGTGCTCGGGCTTACAACGGCGTGCCGAGTCTGCTCGTTACCGAGGACGGCAACCCGGTTCCGCCGGCACTTGGCGCAGTGCGCGCCGGCGCACCGATGCGTTTTCCCGTGGAGACGGTGAAAGCAGCCACGCTGCTGCCCGATCTCGACCGCTATGTCGGAGCCCCGCTCGAATTCGGCCGCATGGAGCCGACCGCATCCGATCCTTCGGTGCAGCAGCAGTACGGGATGATCGTCGGCAAGCCCGATGCCGGAGCGCTCAACGCGCTGGCGACGCTCAACATCCGCGGCGAGCGTTCGGTGACATGCCGGGGGGAGTTCGACCGCCATCCCGACCTCGGCCCGCTGCCCGCGGGTGCACCGCCGGTGTGCGAGCAGTTTCGCCGTTACCCCGATGCGCTCGAGCAGGCCGCGGCGCTCGATGCGCGCTATGGCCGCAATCCGCCTCTCGACCGCCTGCCCCTGTACGGCGTCGTCGTCTCGCTCAAGGATCCATTCGATACCAAGGACATGCGCACGACCGGCGGCGGCGACGCAGCGTACGACATCGACTTTCCGGCGCGCGATCATGCGTTGGTCGACCAGTTGCGCAAGAAAGGCGCGATCGTTTACGCCAAGGCGGTCAACACCGAGTACAACGGGCGCGCCGGCAATCCGGGCGGGCGGCACCATCCGCGCAAGGTGTTGCCGTCGGTGCTCGGTTATCAGCGCGCGAGCTGGGGCGGCAATCCGTCCAACGTCTACGACACCTCGCGGGCGGCTTCGCTCGGGTCGAGCTCCGGATCGGGGGTGTCGGTGAGCGCGAATCTGGTCATGGTGAGCCTCGGCGAAGAGACGCGCGCGTCCTGCCGCGGTCCGGCCAATCACAACGCGTGTGCATTGATCCTGCCGCACAAGGCGCTGCTCGGTTTCGACGGCGGCGCGCTCGGCGCCGACATCTATTGCGACCGCAGCGGCATTCTTGCGCGCACGCTGGCCGACTGCGCGCAAGTGCTCGATGCGCTGAAGGATCCGGTGAACGGCTACTACGATGCGCGCGATCCGTATACGACCGTGCCGCGCTCGGCGGTGCTCGACAGCGGATATGCCGTGCATGCCAAGCCCTTGGCGTCGCTCCGGGGGATGCGTATCGGCATCGTGCGCGAGTCGATGTTGAACCCCGCTGTCAGGGCGGTGGAGCCGATCGTCACCGCGGCTTCGCGCGAGATCAAGGCGGTGCTCGGCACACGTCTCGGCGCGACGCTGGTGGAATCGTCGCACCGCCTGTGGCAGCGTGACCCCGAGGTCGAGCCGATGACGGTCGACTTCCGCCGTGCGCTGGCGCGGCTCGTCCCGGTCTTCATGCCCGACATCCTGTTCCGGCTCACCCCGAGCGGTGACCCGCTGTTTCCGGAAGTCGCGGCCGCGATCGCTCCGACCGAGTTCGCGCCTGGTAAGGTGTTCGGCGCCGGCTCGATGCAGCCGATCGACTACTGTGTCGCGCTCGCCGATGAACTGGTCGCGCCGCCCGCGGGTCTCGACATCGCCACCGTCCAGCAACAGGAGCTTGCGCCGACCTTCCGCTATCACGTCAAGCAGTATCTGTCGCGTCGCGCCGCCGATTGGAGCGCGCTCGGCTACAGCGAGACCTTGGTCGACTGGCCGAGTCTCAATGCGCGCTCGAAGTTCTGGGGCGACGATGCTCGGGCGGCATTCCGCAATTGGGAAGAGATCGTCGATCCGCGCAATCCCCTAGGCGCTCGGCAAGGCGTCAACGAGCGCATCATGCTGCGCGAGCTGCTGCGGCGCGTGGACATGATGGTCATGCTGGAGAACCGGCTCGACGTGCTGGTGCGGCTGCATACGCCGCTGCCGCCGGCGAAGATCGGCGGTCCCGAGGTGCCGGGGCCGATCGGCGAGCTGCGCAACGAATCGCAATACGGCCCGAACGCCGGCCTCACCGAGGTGCTCGTCCCGGCGGGATACGTGCAGGTCGCGTACGATCCGAAGTTCGCATTGAGCGCGGATGCAATGCGCTACATCGGCGTCGAAGCCGATGAGCCGACGCGATTGGCCGATCCCGGCTTGCCGTTCTCGCTGGTGTTCCGCGCCGAGCCCGGCAGGGAGGACGTGCTGTTGCGCGTGGCAGCCACCTACGAGCATGCTTCGCGGCGCCGCGTTGCGCCTCCCGGCTTTCCCTGATGGGATGGCGCCGGCCGGCAGCCGCCGATGCGACCCATGGCCAGGGTGGACCGAGCATCGGCGCCGGTGTGGTCGATTCGCGGCGTCGCTGGCTCGCGATGCGCGACATCCCGGCTCGGGCGATTTACAAGTGAAGAAGCAACGGCTCGAGCGTCGGAGTCCGCTCGCAGTCATGAACGAGCGCGGCGAAAGCCATCGACTTCGCTTCGCTCCAGCCGGCGAGCGCGGTAAGACGCTTGAACTTCTCGATCTGCATGGATTCGGCCATCGGCGTTTCAGGCTCGCCGAGGGGGTAGTCGACGCGCCGGCTCGAGCGCTCGCCGCTCTTCAATTCGACCTCGACGATGGACGACCACTGATCGGGGAAGTTGCGATCCAATTCGGCGTCGGCGATGACCGTGACTGTGCGCATGATCTCGCGGATCTCGGGCGCATCGCGATACTCGAGTGGATGGGTCTTGTCGAGCAGATTCCACAATCCCTCCCGGCCGTGCAACAGCGCTACGGCAAGATTGAACTGCGCCGAGAAGCGGGTACCCTGGAGCCCTTTGTCACCCTCCCATGGCAGGGGATCGTTCACCAGCGCGGCGCCGGTGCTCAGAATTCGCGCCGTTATGTGCCTGACATCGCGCGCGCCGAAGCGGGCATCGTTGCGCAGCGCGAGTAACGCATCGATGCTCGCATGGATGTAGCGGCAGGCCGAATACGGCTTTTGAGCGATCTCCAGCGTCTTCCACGCTTGTCCGAGGCCGGCGGTCAGTCGCTCCGGACGATTGTTGGCGCTGCCGTACAGAGCCAGGAAGCCGCGCGGGTTCTCGAGGACATCCGTAGGTCCCGTAAATCCCTCGCGCGCCAGCAGCGCCGCGATCACGCCGGACTTCGCGGCCTGTCCGCAATTGAAGTCCTTGGTCATCGCGCGCTCGCTGAGATGGGCAAAATTACCCGCGGCCTGGGCGCCCGCCGTTCCCAATGCCCACGCCATCGCTTCAGGGTCGAGGCCGAGCAGGCGCCCGGCGGTGGCAGCCGCGCCGAAGGCCATCATCGTGCCGCTGGTATGCCATCCTCGACGGTAGTGGTCCGGCATCACCGCTTCCCCGACCCGGATACCGGTTTCGTAGCCCGCGATGGCCGCGGTCAGCAGCTCCTCGCCGGAAAGCCCATCTTTTTCCGCCAACGCAAGTCCGGCCGCCCATATGCTATCGCCAGGGTGCGACATGGTGCCGCGATGCGTATCGTCGAGCTCCGCCATGTGTCCCATGGCACCGTTGACCAGCGCCGCCCACGGGCTCGCAACCGCCAGATCGCTGCCGATGATGCGCGATTCGGCCGGGCCACCGACCGACTTGGCGAAACGTATGAGTCGTCGTGCCGGGTCCTCTCCGGCAGCCGACAGCGTGTGGCCAACGTAATCCAACAACAGCTCTTTTGCCCGAATGACGACACCTGCGGGTACGGTCGCGAGGCGCAAGGTCGAGGCGAAGTGAGCGAGCCGGCGAGTCGGGGAGCTATCGGTCATGAATCACCTACGTAACTCTGGGCTCGATGATTCGCACGGCAAGTGCGGTCGCGCCGGCAGTTGACGCGCACTCGAGCATCCCCAGTATGTACGAAAATCGCGACCTGGTGTGTGGCGATGTCAACCCGGCCTCCGCGCGAGACACGATGGAGCTCGCCAACTCGCTGCCGCCATGGCGGCAGAACGCTTCTCGATGATGGCGCCCGGGTATTGAGCGGGTGGCGCAGCCGCTGCCTGCGCGTTGTCCTCGTAGCGGATGTGCAGTAACTGCGAACGCCGGTCCAATGCCTGACCATGTCTTGCCGGCGCTAGGGCGATGCGGCAGACTCACTGACTTTCGCACGAGTCGTAGGCACAAGCGACCATGAACAGGCTGGTTACGTGCGCCGGCATGCTGACCGCGCTTTTCTGGCTGGAGGGTTTCGCGGCCGCCGCCGAAACTTATCCGTCCCGGCCGGTGCGTCTCATCATCCCGTACTCGCCGGGCGGCGCGGCCGATGTGCCGGGGCGCATCGTCGCACAGAAGCTGTCCGAGATCCTTGGCCAGCAAGTCGTGGTCGACAATCGACCCGGTGTGGGCGGGCTCCTCGGCGCCGAGCTTGCGGCGCAGGCAGCACCCGACGGCTACACCTTGCTGCTGATCGCCAACACGCACTACGTCTCGTCCGCGCTGCGCTCGAAGCTTGCGTTTCACCCCATCGACGATTTCACGCACATCAGCGCCTGGCTGAGCGCACCCAGCGTGCTGGCGGTGCATCCGAGCCTGGAAGCCAAGACGCTGAAGGAGCTGATCGCGCTGGCAAAGGCCGCGCCAGGCAAGATCGACTTCGCGTCTTCGGGAAACGGCAGCACGCAGCATCTGCTCGGGGCATTGCTCATGCGCATGGGCGGGTTCCAGCTGACGCACATCCCCTACAAGGGCAGCGGCCCCGCGATGGCGGATCTGATCGGCGGGCAAGTGAAGGTCGGATTCCCCGGCATTGCGCTCGCTTTGTCGCACCTGAAGGCGGGCAAGCTGCGCGCACTGGCGGTGTCGAGCGCCAAGCGCTCTACCGAGTTGCCGGATCTTCCGACCATCGCCGAAGCCGGCGTGCCGGGCTACGATGCGACCCAGTGGCTGGGATTCGCCGGACCGAAACGGCTGCCGGGCGCCGTGGTCACGCGCATCGTCGAGGCAACCCGCACGGCGGCGCGCAATCCCGATGTCATCAAGGCGTTGCGCGGCGCGGGCGGGCAAGTTTATCTGAGCGCATCGCCTCAGGAATTTCTTGCCTTCTCGCACGAAGAGCAGGCCAAGTGGGCGCGCGTGGTCAAGGACAGTGGCGCGCAGGTCAACTGAGCACGGTAACGCCTTCGACCAACGGGCTGGCGCAGCGCGCGTGCAAGGGAAGAGCATAATGAATCAGCAACGGCGCTCCTGGCTGCTCACGCCGCTCTCGCGGCCACGCGAGGTCGAGGATGCGGCGCGTTGCGGTGCCGATGTCGTCGTGCTCGACCTGGTCGAGCTGGTACGCGAGGAAGAAAAGCATGCCGCTCGGCTCGGCGTCGCGGCGGCGATCGGGACCGCGCAGGCCGCGGGAGCGGAAGCCTTCGTGATGATCGATCCGCTGCTCGCATACGCCGATCTGCATGCTTGCGTCTGGCCGGGTCTCGCGGGCGTCGTGATCGCGCGGGCGCAAACGCCCAGCCAGGTCGAAGAGATCGCCGCGCTGCTCGGCGAGCTCGAGGGCAGCCGAGGTATCCTGCCCGGCAGCCTCGAAATCGCGGCTGCGCTGGAGACGGCGGCCGGCAATCAGGCTGCGTACGAAATCGCCCGAGCGAGCCCGCGCGTGCGCACGCTCACCCTGGGTCGGGCGGACCTCGTGATGGACCTGCGGCCGGAGCCTTGCGGGGAGATCCACCTCCTGCCCTATCTCATGCAGCGCCTGGTGATCGTTGCCGGGGCTGCCGGCGCGACGCCGATCGGCGCCTGGTGGCGCTCGCCGGACCGCGGCTTGCTCGCCACGCCGCAGAACACCGGCGCCGCAGCCCGCCGCGGCCGCGCGATCGGCTTCAAGGGCGCCATGTGTTTGCGTGCGAATCAAGTCGACGCGCTCAATTGCGCTTACGCGAGGAGCTAGCCATGGCCAAGGGTCGGCCGGTCGTGCGTCGCTCGGGGCTCACCATGCCGGTGGTGACGGCGCGCTTCGTCGATAACGCCTGGCGTCGCGGCTGCGACTTCGTCACGCTCGATCTCGAAGACTCGGTGCCGCAGCACTTGAAGGCGCATGCCCGCAGCCTCATCAAGGATGCGATCCCGAAAATCGAGCGCGGTGGGGCCGAGCCCTTTGCGCGCATCAACCATGACTACGTGGAGGCCGATCTCGAAGCCGTGATCTGGCCGGGCTTGATACGGGTGAAGTATCCCAAGACCGAGCATGCCGAGGAAGTGCGCCGCCTCGACGCCATCATCACGCGGCTCGAGCGCGAACGCGGAATTCGTCCCGGCACGGTGGAGATCGATCCGAGCATCGAAACCGCGCTCGGCGTCGCCCACGTGTACGAGATCGCGGCTGCCAGCCGGCGGGTGAAAGAGTTCGGCGCAACCACGGGCGGCTACGACTTGTCGCGCGACCTGGGCGTGGAGATGTTCGTCGACTTCGATCAGTTCGTGTACGTCAAGGGTGAAGCCGAGCTTGCCGCGCGCGCGCTCGGCCTGGGCGTGCGGGCCGCGCCCTTCGTCGCCAACACTACCGGGAGCGTGAGCGACGGCAAGCGGGCATTCGCGCAGGCGGAAGCGGCGCGCAAGTGCGGCTTGCATCTCGGCGGGGGCGGGCTCAATCCGGCCGTGGTCGAGAGCCATAACGCGGGCTACACACCCGGTGAAGAGGATGTGCGTGATGCCCGCTGGGTGCTCGAGCAATATCGCCGCGTCATCGCCAGCGGCGAGACTTGGCTGGAGATCGAAAACCGGGTGATCGACGCCTACGAAGCGGCGCGTGCGCGCGATACGATCGAATTCGCCGCGGCTTGCCGCGAGCGCGATCGCGACAAGGCAGAGGCGGTCGCGCGCACGCAAGCCGCCCTGGCCTTGGGCGCGTGACATAGGGCCATGGCGATTCTCGTCCGGCGCTCCAACCTGCTGGTCGCCATCACGGATGCGGCCGCGGTAGCGGATTCGTGTGGGCACGACGCCGATGCGGTCACGCTCGACCTGGAAGCCGTCGCGATCGCCGACAAGCCAGCCGCGCGTGCGCTAATCAAGGATGCGATCGGCGTCGCGGGCCGTGCCGCCGCCGAGGTCTTCGTTCGCACCGACCGGCGGTTTCTGCACGCGGATCTCGCCGCCGCGGCCTGGCCCGGATTGAGCGGCATTATGCTGTCGCGGGTCGAATGCGCGGCCGATGTAACGGATGCCGCCGAGGCGCTGAGCACGCTGGAGCGCAGCCGTGGCATCGAGGTCGGTTCGCTTTCGCTCATCGTCTTGCTCGAGTCGGCACGCGCGGTATGGGACATGCGCGCCATATTCGCAGCCAGCTCGCGTATCTCGCAGGCGGGCCTCGACGAGCCGGATCTGGCCATGAGCCTGGGCTTCGAGCCGGACGAGGCTCTGGATCCGTTCGTGTATGCACGCGGCCGGCTGGCGGTCGAGGCGACCGCGGCCGGGATCGCCCCTGTGGGCATGGCATACCCGCTGAGCGTATGGCCCCGCGACGACGGCGCGGAAGTCATCGAGGGGGCGGCAACCAGGGCAAGAAACCTCGGGATGAAAGGCGCCGTCTGTCCGCATGCGAGCTGGGTAAAGCCGGTTAATGCCGCATTCACGCCCAGCCCCGAGCTGGTCGCCTACAACAAGCGCGTGCGCGCGGCCTTCGCGGCCGGGATCGCTGCCGGTACGGCCGCAGTCCCGCTCGACGGCCGCATGATCGACGTGCCGGTCGACGAATGGGCGATCGTGGTGCTCGCCACGGCGGAGGCTTGCGCTGCACGCGACGCGGAAAAGCGGGTCGCCGGGTCGGACCCAGGTAATAACTTGATTTCAGATAGAACTGAAGTCATAAGCGGTCCTCCGGGAGACTAAGAAGCGCGTTTTCGGGGCAATAATCGTTGGTTCAAGGAAATCCCCTATGCCCCGTGCGAACCGCAGCTTCGTGCCAGGTCTGACCTGGCACATCACTCATCGGTGCCATGAGAGCCGCTTCTTGCTCCGCTTTGCTCGCGATCGGCGCACATATCTCTCGTGGGCGTTCGAAGCCAAGAAACGTTACGGCTTATGCCTCCTCGACTACGCCGTGACGTCGAATCATGTCCACTTGCTCGTGAAGGATACCGGTCGCGATGCCATTGTCCGGAGCATGCAGCTCATCGCCGGTCGCACGGCACAGGAGTTCAACCTGCGTAAGAATCGGCAGGGCGCGTTCTGGGAAGATCGCTACCATGCGACGGCGGTCGAGACCGGAGAGCATCTCCAAAGGTGCGTGGTGTACATCGATCTCAATATGGTCCGTGCCGGCGCCGTGCGCCACCCCACCGAATGGCCATATTGCGGGTATCGCGAGATCCAGTTTCCGCCGCAGCGCTACGCCTTGATCAACTTGGCAGAGCTGGGCAACTCGTGCGGATTCGAACGGGTCGAGGAATTTCAGCGTGCACATCGGGAATGGGTCGCGGCTGCGTTGGCCCACAATCGCCCAATGCGCGAGGCTTACTGGTCGGAAGCCGTAGCAGTCGGCGGTGAGGCGTTTGTCTGCAAGATGAAGCACGACCTTGGCCTTAGGGGACGATCACGCAATATCGCCCGGAATGAGGAGTGCAGCTTGTTACGCGACGCGCCCGCGCCTTACAGGGTCGATTTCGCCGACTAAAGTGATCTCCTAACTGATAAAGCTTGCGCCATTTGCATCAAGAATTCAGCGAATACAATCGGTTGGCTCGGTCCGACCCGACTATCAACGCGTCGGCGGCTTTGACGCCCCGCCCGGCGGGAAGCACCATCAGCGGATTGATGTCGAGCTCGGCGAGCATTCCGTCGAGGTGCACCGCGAGGTGGGATACGCGCACCAGCGTGTCGGCGAGGGCCTCGATATCGGCTGCCGGCTTGCCGCGGAATCCGCGCAACAATTTCGAGCCCTTGACCGCGGCAACCATCTCGAGCGCTTCGGCTCGGGTGATGGGGCAATGACGATGGGTCACGTCGTCGTAGACTTCGACCAGGACGCCGCCGCTGCCGAATAGGAGCATCGGCCCGAGCTGGGGGTCGTACGAGACCCCGACGATGACCTCGACGGCTGCGGCGACCATCTCCTGCACCAGGACGCCCGAGATGGCCGCTGTCGGCGCATGGCGAAGGGCGCTTGCCAAGATTTCCTCGTACGCTTTAGACACCTCTTGCGCGCTCGTCAGGCCGAGCCGCACCGCGCCGGCTTCGCTCTTGTGCGCTATGTCGGGCGAATCGACCTTGAGCGCGACCGGATAGCCGAGCCGCTTGGCCGCCTCGACGGCGGCTTGCGCCGATTTCGCCAGCAGCTCGCGCGTGCCGCCGACGCCCCAGGCGGCGAGCACCTGCTTGCTTTCGCTCTCGGACAAAGCGGTGCGGCCGAGCGCACGCAAGCGCTCGATCATCTGCTGTTGTTCGGGCGTAGGCACAGGCGCCCGCGTGGGTCCCGCAGCGACGCGCTGCTCGCGCCGGGCATGGTAGTCGAGCAGGCTGCGCAAGCCCGCGGCGAGCTTGGCGGGCGTGTAGAAGATCGGGACGTTCGCGCCTTTTAGCTTCGCCAGCGCGCCCTGGTCGCCGCGGCTCGCGGTCCAGAAGTAGGCGACGTTCTTGTCGCTGCGATCGCGCAGCTCGATCACCTGGTCGACCTGGTTGCCCGCGCCAGCACTGGCTACCACCAAGGTACCCACCTCAGGCTCGTCGATCATGTGCTGCATGATCTGCGGAAAGGAGTCGCTGCGCGAGAACCCGGTGACATCGGCCGGGTTCGCGGCCCAGCCGAATTCCTTCACGATGCTGTTGATGCCCTCGCGCGCCTGATCGCTCAAGGGCGGTAGTTGTAGCCCGGCCAAGCCGCACATGTCGGCGGTGAGCGAGCTGATACCGCCCGAATGCGATACGACGGCGACGCCGGGTTTCTTCGGCGCCCGCTGATGGGCGAGCAACTGCGCCGTCTCGAGCAGATCGTCGTAATCCTGCACCCGAATGACGCCGTATTGCTCGAACACGGCGTCGTAGAGCGCATCGGCCCCGGTCAATGCCGCGGTGTGCGATTGCGCCGCACGTGCTCCCGATTCGGAGCGGCCGATCTTGATCAGCACGATCGGCTTGGCGCGCTCGAGCGCCATTTCGGCCACGGCGAGAAACTTCTTCACGTCCTTGAAGCCCTCGACGAAGCCGGCGATGACGCGCGTGTCGGGATCGTCCAGGAGGTAGCGTGCAAAGTCGGCGAAGTCGAGATCTGTTTCGTTGCCGGTCGAGACGATGTAGCTCAAGCCGATGCCGGCATCGACGGCGCGCAGCAGGAAGGGTCCGAAGGCGGTCGCCCCGCTCTGACACACCAGCCCAATCGGGCCGGTGAGCCCGCCCAGCGTGCGCGACGATGCTGTCGCCCAGATGTCGTCCTTGACGTTGGCGAGCCCGAGGCAGTTGGGGCCGGCCATGCGCAGACCCGACGCGCGCGCGAATGCACCCACCTTGTGCTGCAGCTCGAGCCGAGCGGCGACGCCGCGCTCGGCGAAGCCCGCGGAGATGACGACCGCGGCGCCGGCGCCCTTGCGATGGCTTTCCTGCAACACGTCGAGCACCCTGTGGTACGGGACGACGATGCCGACCAGGTCGGGCGCTTCCGGCAGCTCGCTCACGCCGGGATACGACTTGACGCCGGCGATCTCAGTGTAGTTGGGGTTCACCGGGTAGATGCGCACGCGCTGCTTGCACTTGAGCACCGCGTTGAGCAGGCGAGCGCCGTAGCCGCCCTTGGGCGATGCGCCGACCACCGCGATCGAACGTGGATTGAGCATCCTGTCGATCGAGCGCAATTGCTCTTCGGTCCAGAAAACCATCGGTCGCCTTTCTTCGCTTCCCGCGCGCAAGCGCGGTGATTCGATTATAGGCGCTCGCCCTGCGCCTCCCGCGCTCGGCCGAGACGGCAAGCGCGCAACGTCCTTGATTGTCCATGACATCGAGCTCGGCCGCGTGGTCGGGTATAGTTCCGACACTGCGCGCGCCGCGAGTCCGGTCGCAGGCGAGCACGAACCCAAGGAGCGAAGCATGGATTCCACCACCGCGCGTCTGGTCGACTTCATCACCCGAACCGACTACGCGCAGCTTTCGGCGCAGAGCGTGCGCGACTGCAAATTGAGGCTCATCGACACGCTGGGCTGCGCGCTCGGGGCCTACGACGAGCCGTTGAGCGTCATGGCGCGCGCGGTGGCGGGACGCGCCCGGGGCGCGCCGGCGGCGCGGGTCTGGGGCGCGGACACACCTTCGACGCCCGAGTTCGCCGCCTTCGCCAACGGCGTCATGCTGCGGCTGCTGGATATCAGCGACACGTATCTCGGCAAGTCGCGGGGACACCCGAGCGACGTGGCTGCGGCGGTGCTGGCGGCGGCCGACGTGGCGCATGCCTCGGGAGCCGATCTCATCGTCGCGCTCGCACTCGCCTATGACGTGTATTGCAGTTTGTGCAACGCGCACGAGTGGAATGCGAAAGGCTGGGACCAGCCGGTGTACGGCGTGCTGGGGGCGGTCGCCGGCGCGGGCAAGCTGCTCGGGTTATCGCGCGAGCAGATGGGCGAAGCCATCGCGCTCGCGCTCGTGCCCAACATGGCGATGATTCAGACCCGGCGCGGCCCGCTGTCGAGCTGGAAGGGATGCGCGGGTGCGAACGCCTCACGCAATGCCGTGTTCGCCGCCATGCTCGCCCGCGACGGATTCACCGGGCCGAGCGCGATTTTCGAGGGCGAGTGCGGGCTGTTCGATATCGCCGGGCGCTTCGAATGGAATCTGCCCGCCCCAGGAGAGATGATCGGCCGCACGCACATCAAGAGCCTGCCCGTGTGCTATCACGGCCAGTCCGCCGTCTTGCTCGCGCTCGACATGCGCAAGCGCTATCGCGCGAGCGAGATCGCCGAAATCCGGGTCGATGCGTACCGCACCGCGGTCGACATGATGGGCAACGATCCTTCGCGCTGGGCGCCGACCACGCACGAGACCGCCGATCACAGCTTGCCGTACACCGTGGCCATCGCGTTTCTCGACGGCAGGATCGGTCCGGATTCGTTCGCGAGCGAACGCTTTACCGACCCGGCCGTGGTCGATCTCATGCACAGGATCAAGGTGAACGAGGATCCGGCATTGAGCCGGGCTTACCCGGAAGGCGCGCCGAGCCGGCTTACCGTGGTCACGCGCTCGGGTGCGGTGCACGTCGCGGAAATGACGTATCCGGCGGGCCACGCGAAGCGGCCGATGAGCGCGGATGACGTGGAGCGCAAGTTTCGCGACATGCTGAGCAAGCATCCGCTGGCGGCGGCTCGCTGCGACGAGATCCTGCAACGCTTGTGGGCGCTGGAGCAGTTGCGCGATGCCGGCGCCGAGGCGATCGATTTGCTGGCGTAACGCGCCGGCGCGAAGGGCGCGCGTTGCCGAGGGCGCCGCGCAACGCGCACGCACTCTCAGCCGAAGATCAACAGACCGATGATCAGGAAATACGCGAACCAGAAGTAGCCCGCGATGGTCGGGTGCTTGGGCAGGCGCAGCAACCTCTGTCGGCACGTTTGCATGACAGCCTCGGTACAAGCTCCAATGCCCGGACCGATGCACACGCAGTGCCCGCCAAGCGGGACTGGAGGTGGGGGTCAGGTCTTGCTCGTTACAGCCTCGGGTCTCGATCGCCGCAGCAAGGCATGCAGACCGGCCAAAGTGTCGGCTTGCGTCACCGGCTTGTCATGGCGCCAGCGCAGAAGCTCCGCGGAGAGCGCACCGCGATGCCGCTCTTGATGGCGCGCGCTCGGTGCGATGCCTGCGAAGCCCAGCTCGAAGACGAGCTCGGGACGCACGCTTCGTACGGGACCGAAGCGCTCGCCGGTATTGCGGCGCACCCAGGCATCGACCTCGCGAATCTCGGCATCGGTGAGCCCGCAATAGTGCCGAAGCACGTCATCATCACGCAGGCCACGCCGCGGGATGGTACCCAAGCGGCACGGCGGGCCGCGCGAACCGGGCCGGCGTCTCGGACATGCGCACCGCGGGCTTGAGATACGTGAGGCGCCCGACCGGCGAGTCGATGGCGCCCATCAGCGCGCGCAATTCGTCGTCCGGGAGCTCGGCCGGTACGTGCGCGTATTGCGCGGGATCCAGCAGCCCGTGCGCGCGGATCCACTGACCCGCATTGGCGAGCGACGTGCGCACGAGCCAACTGCCGCCTTCGCGCGCACGCCGCGCCAAGGCCACCATCGCGCCGAACGCGAGCAGATAGCCCGCGACGTAATCCTGGGCCGAAACCGGCAGGAAGCGCGGCTCGCGCTCCTTGCCCTGGAAGGCGAAACCGTTGGCGGACTGGACCACCGTATCGTAGCCGCGGCGCTCGCGCCAGACGCCTTCATGACCCCACGCGCTCAGGCTGACATAGACGATGCCGGGGCACATCCGCGCCAGCGCTTCGGGCGAAAAACCGCGCCGGGCGAGCGAGCCGGGGCGATACGATTGCGAGAATACATCGGCGGAGCCGATCAGCGTCTGTAGCGCCTGCGCGCCTTCGGCGGTGCGCAGATCGAGATAGGCCGAGAGCTTGCCCAGGCCGGTATCGAAATCCGCTATGCCGGAATCCGCCATGCCTTCGCCCGTGATCCGCAACACGTCGGCGCCGTGCTCGGCGAGCGTGCGCGCGCACGTCGGCCCGGCCAGCACGCGCGTCAAGTCGAGCACGCGTATCCCGGAGAGCGGACGCTCGGCCGCGGGCAACGGCCGCGCTGGTGCCTCGCCGATCTTGACGATGTCGATGAGTGGCAGTTGCGCGACGGTGCGCGCCTGCGGCAGCGCGCGCCACTCGTCTTCGCTGCGCACGAACGCGCCGCAGCCGCCTGCCTCGAACAGCGCCTGCTCGAGGGCATCACCGCCCCAGGTCGCGACCGCGGCTGCAACCGCGTCCTTGCGCTCCGGCACGCCGAGCACCTCCACGTTGCGCGCGCGCAGGTTAAAGAAGTTGCAGTGCAGGTAAATCCAGCGCGCGTTCTTCAACGGATAGAAGCCGGTGAGGGCTTCGTCCTCGGCGGGTCGCGCGCCGTCGATACGCAGATAACGCGAGCTGCGCAGTGCCAGCGCCGCCGCACGCGCATCGACCTGCACCTGTTGCCGGCGCCCGGTGCGCAAGGCCCATAGCTCGGCTGCGGCCATGCCGGCCGCGGCAATGGCCGCGGCACCCGCGGTCGCCACGCGATAGCGAATCGGCAGGACCGGGTCGGTGCCTGCGATCTCGACGCTGTCCGCGCAGGAGGCAGGCAGGCCGGCGAGCCGAGTCAGTTCGAGCAGCGAGGGATGCGCCATGATCTTCGCCCCTAGTCGACGTGGACCGGCGGCCAGTATAAGCGCAAGCCTCAGAGGTCGAAGGCCGAGGTGAAGCGTTTCGTGTACGAGCACGCGAGCGTGCCGGTGGGGATATTCTCGCGCCGCAATTTCGAGCGCCGCCTGCTGGTGAACTTCCCCGGCCGCTACGACCACGCCACCCCGGATACGCCGGTGCCGCTGTGCGAGCGCGCCGAGGACATCATGGTGATCGTGCTCGGCGGGGCCGGCAAACACTCGATGTATCTGCCGACCTTCGGCGAGACCCGTGCGGTCACGCGCGCGCTCACGCTGGCCGACGAGAGCGAGGCACGCTCGGTGGAGGATTCTCGCGCCCGCCCCATAGTGTCCTGAGTCCGAAATTCGCCGCACAAAGATGCCGAGAATCGACGCCATACTTTGTCGCGAATCCTCGCCAGGTGTCCAAGCCTCGCCTGCGGTTCGCTTCGCGTCTGGCGCCGATTTCGACACTCTTGCCATTCAGGGTGCCGTTGTCGGGCTTGGCCATATAGCGACGAACCTCGGACTCAGGACACTGCTCGGGTCTTGCATGCCCCCGTCACGGGCCGGCCGGCGAAGATTCCCACGCTGGCCGGGCGAGCGCCGGCAGCGCCTACGGATTCGATGCGATCCAGTCGGCGATATAGTCGACCGCCACCTGCCGGTTATCGGCCTGGACGTGGTAGCGGGTGCCGTCTTCTGCGGTGAATATCTTCAGGTGCTTCTTCGGCGAGGCGATCGCTTCGTGCAGCTTGTAGGCCGATGCCACCGGGACGGTGCGATCGACGTCGGCATGGACGATGAGAAACGGCATGGTGATCCTGGATGCCACATCGGCGAGCGAGAACTTCTCGGCCTTCTTGATCGCTTCGTCCGCGCTCTCGCAGCCCATGATCCAGCGGAAATGGAAGCTCGACTGGGCGGTGTTGCTCGGCTCCTGCTCGTGGCGGCGCTTGATCTCGCGCTGCCAGGCCGCCAGGTCCCAGTGCAGCGCGGCGAACGCGATGCCGCCGCGATAGCGCGGCTCGAAAGCGGCGACGCGCGCGGCGTAATAGCCGCCGAAGCTGTAGCCCATGACGAAGACGCGCTCGGCGTCGACCTCGGGGCGCTGCGCCACGTAGTCGAAGGCCGCGGTTCCGGCGACTTCGTAATCATGGCGCGCGTACAGCTCGCGCAGGCGTAGCGATTCGCCTTGTCCCGGCCCGTCGATGGCCAGCGTGTTCCAGCCGCGGGCCGCGAATTCCAGGCCGTTGAACAGCACGCTCATTTCCTTGCAGTTGTCCATGCCGTCGAAGACGACGACGGTCGGCACCGGGCCGCTGGCATGGGGCGCTTTCAAGAACAACGCGGGCAGCGTGGCGCCTTCGTACGGCACTTCGACCTTCTCCATGTTGGGATAGCGCCGCAGCAGGCCTGCGTGATGCAGCTCCAGCGCCTTGCGCCCGATCTCGCGCTTCTGCGGCCCGGGCGGCACGAAGCGCTCGCCGGTGAAGTAGTACATGCCGGCACGCAGGTAGTAGTTGCCCGCGGTGTGCTCGCGGCCTTCGGCGGCGGCGCGAGCGGCGACCCGCTCCAGGCGCGCCCCCATGGCACACCATTCGCGCCGCCAAGCGTCCGGGTCGTGCTGCTGATCCATCAAGCGCTGGCAGACTTCGTCGATCTCGCCCAGCGCGACCGATCCGCCGTAGGGCGCCATCGCCTTGGTCATCAGGCAGGCGTTGGACCATAGCAGGTTGCCGGGAAACTGGTCTAACCAGGTAGAGTGTGTTGCCATCGAGACATGCTCCAGTGATATCCGACGCCGCGAGATCGATCAGCCAGCTCGCTCCATCGCCGCGAGGATGCGCTCGCGCGTGAACGGAAGGTCGCGCACGCGTATGCCGAGTGCATTGGCGAGCGCATTGCCGATGGCGGCCACGGCCGGGCCCGCCATGCCTTCACCGACGCCGAGCGAGGTTTCCTCGGGCCGATCGATCAGGACGGTGTCCACGCGCGGTGCCTCGGCGAAGGTGAGAATGGGGTAGTCTTCCCAGCTTCGGCTCAGGATGCGGCTGCGATCGAAGCGGACCTGCTCCTTGAGCGTCCAGCTCGTCGCCTGCACGATGCCTCCCTCGGCCTGGTTGACGAGGCCGTCGGGGTTGACGATGCGCCCGCAATCGAGCGCGGTCCACACGCGCGGAACGCGCACGCTCTGGCCGACATCGACCTGCGCCACGACCGCCACGTAATTGCCGGAGCCTTTGTAGCGCGCGTAGCCGATGCCCATGCCGCGTTGGCCGTCGCCTTTGCTGCCGGGTTGCCATCCGGAGCGCTCGACAGAGCGTTCGATCACGGCGCGCGCGCGCGGATCGCGCAAGTGCCGCAGCCGCAAGCTCACCGGGTCGATACCGGCGCGTTCGGCCAACTCGTCGAGGAACGATTCGATGGCGAATACGTTGATATAGGCGCCGAGCGCGCGCAGCGTCGAGATGCGCACCGGCATCGCCTTGAACGTGTGGTTGACGACGCGCTGATTCGGAAAGTCGTAACCGGGGATCGCATTGCGCTGGCTGGAGCCCCCCGTGCTCAAGGGCAGGTCGATGGCTGGCGGCGGCTCGTAGCCCTTGTCCAGGTGCCATGCGGCGAGCAAGCCCGGGTTGGGATGTCGGCCCGGCCGGCAGATGTGTCGATTGGTATAGTGGTCCTGGCGCCAGTCGACGATGTTGCCGGCGCCGTCGATCGCGCCCTGCATGCGCACGAGCATCGCCGGCCCGAAGGGCTCCCAGGCGAATTCGTCTTCGCGCATCCATTGCAGGCGCACCGCTCGGCCGGGTACGGCACGCGCGAGCAGCACCGCGTCGAAGGCGGCGTCGTCGGCGCCGTTGTGACCGTAGCAGCCCGCACCCTCCAGGTGGCGAACGACGATCGCGCTTGCATCGAGGCCGAGGATCTTGGCGATTTCGTCGCGCAAGGGATACGGGCCTTGGCTGTGCGACCACAGCTCGAGCTGGTCGCCGTCGTGCCAGCGCGCCACGGCACACGAGGGACCGATCGAGGCGTGGGCGAGATAGGGGCGGGTGAATACCGACTCCAGCCTGATGTGCGCTGCGCCCGCCGGACCGCGCTTTTCGCTCAGTACATCGTCGTCGGTCGGTTGGCTGGTCAGAAACTCGGCCAGGTTGTCCGCATCCGGGAGATCGGCGGGAACCTGCCAGCGCGCCGCGGCGGCGAGCGCGCGCGCCGCCTTGATCGCCTGCTCCTCGCGCTCGGCGATCACGCCGAGAAAGCTGCCTTCGCGCACGACCGCGACCACGCCCGGCAGGGCCTGGGCTGGCGCCGCATCGAGCGCGTCGAGCCGCGCGCGGTAGGTGGGCGGGCGCACCACGCGCGCGTGCAGCATGCCGGGCAAGTCGAGATCGTGCACGTAGGCAGCCCCGAACAGCTTGCCCGGCAGGTCGAGACGAGGGAGGCTGCTGCCCACGATCTTCAGTGCGGCGGCCGGTTTCGGCGCGATGTCACCGCGCGCGTCGCGGGCGAGATCCACCTCCGGCGCGAGCTGCCAGTAGGTCAGCGTATCGTCGCGACCGCGCACGCGGATGGTGCCGTCGTCGATGCTCAAGCTCTCCAGGCTTGCACCGAGCCGTCGCGCCGCCGTTTGCAGAAAAAGATCGCGCACTTCGGCCGCGGCATGGCGCAATGCCGTGCCGCCTTCCTCGACCGAGCGGCTGCCCGAGGTCGTGCCCTCGTCGGGACTGCGGGTCGTGTCGACCGGCACCATGCGTATGCGAGCGACCGCCACGTCGAGCTCGTCCGCAGCCATCTGTGCCATGGCCGAGACGATGCCTTGGCCGATCTCGACCTTGCCCGTGAGCACGCTCACCGTGCCGTCGGCGCCGATACGTAGCCAGCGATCCAGACGCTTGTTGGTGGCGAGAGCGTAGGGGAGCTTGTCCATGGCGCGGGTGTCGAGCTTCTGCTTCGTCGAAGGCCGGACGCCGATCATATTGGAGAACGATGGCCGTGACCATGCTTGCGGGCAGCGACGCGTGCGGCGAAGAACCGCCCGTTCGATGCCCGTCCGAACGTGCCCGAGAGCCGTGACGCCGGTTTGAGCAATGCTTCCTGCGATGGCATCATGTGGCGTCGCCAGCGATGCCCCGGAGGGCTCTTGACCGTTCCCGCCAATCTGCTGTTTCTCGTCTCCGACAACCACAACCGCCAGGTGACCGGGTGCTATGGTCATGCCATCGTGCGCACGCCGAACCTGGACCGGCTCGCCGCGCGCGGCGTGCGGTTCGCGAACAGCTACGCCGCGAGCGCGCTGTGCGTCCCCTCGCGCGCGAGCCTCGCTACCGGCCGCTACGTACACCAGAACCGCTGCTGGGACAACGCGATTGCGTACGACGGCCGGATCCCGAGCTGGATGCATCGCATGCGCGAAGCAGGCACCGAGATCTCCGCGATCGGCAAGCTGCACTTCCGCAGCAGTGGGGACGACAACGGTTTCTGCGAGGAAATCGTGCCGATGCATCTCGACCAGGGCAAGGGAGCGATCCGCAACCTGCTGCGAGGCTACGATGCCGAGCTGCCCTGCACCGACGGCGCCCGCTGGAAGCTGTACGCGGATCGCTCGGGCAGCGGTGAAACCCACTACCAGACGTACGATCGCGACATCACCGCGCGAACGATAGCCTGGCTGCGGGCGCACGCCGGCGCCGGCAAGCCCTGGGCACTGTACGTCGGCTACGTCAGTCCGCATCCGCCATTCAGCGTGCCCAAGCGCCTGTACGATCTCTACCCGGAAGAGCGCATGCCGCTGCCCGTGAGCTGCCGGCCCGGCGAGCGTCCGGAGCATCCGGCGCTGCGGCACATGCGCGAGCTCGACGGCTGGCTGGACATGACCGACGAGCGGATGCTCAGGCGCGTTGCCGCGGGCTACTTCGGCTTGATCACCCACCTGGACGAGCAGATCGGCGCAGTATTGCAGGCGCTGGAGGCGCTCGGGCTGCTGGAGACTACGCGCGTGGTGTATACCAGCGACCATGGCGATCTCTTCGGGGCGCAGGGAATCTTCGGCAAGAAGAATCTGTACGAGGGCTCCATAGGCGTGCCTCTGATCGCCGCCGGGCCTGGACTGCCTCGCGCACGCAGCTGCGCTCAGCTCGTGTCGCACGTCGACCTCTATCCGACGCTGCTGGAGAGCGTCGGCGTCGCGCCGTACGAGGCGGACAGCGCGCTTCCCGGCATCTCGCTCTTCCCCGCGATGACGGGGTGCGAGGACCTCGAGCGGCCGGTGTTCGCGGAATACCACGCGCAGGGCTCCAAGGCGGGCAGCTTCATGCTGCGCCAGCGCAGCGAGAAGCTGATCTACCACGTCGGCATGCCCTCGCAGTACTACGATCTCGATGCCGATCCCGACGAGACGCAGGACCTCGGCTCGTGCATCGGCGCTGTGTCCAAGATCGACGCCTTGGCGGCGCGGCTGCGCCGGGTCTGCAACCCGGAGGCCGTCGACGCGCAGGCGAAAGCCGACCAGCGGCGCATGGCCGAGCACTGGGGCGGCCCGCAGCAGCTACGCCAGGCGGTGAACATCGTCTTCACGCCGCCCCCCGGGGTCTCGAAGGAGGACGCATGGCGAATCGACGCGTCCGCTTGAGGTGCGCCGTCGCGTTCTCGGCCGCGCTCGCAGCGGGCGGTGCGCCGCTTCCCGTGGCGCACGCAGCCGGCGCTTACCCCTCCAAGCCGATTCGCATCATCGTCAACGCCTCGCCCGGCGGCGCGCCGGACATTCTCAGCCGCGCGCTCGGCCAGAAGATGACCGAGAGCACCGGGCAGCCGATCGTGATCGACGCGCGCCCCGGCGGCGGCGGCGTAATCGCCGGCGAGATCGCAGCGCGCGCGCTGCCCGATGGCTATACGGTAGTCATGACGGGCGCTTCGATGTTCGGCGCCTTGCCGGTGACGCGCAAGCGCTTGCCGTTCGATCCGTTCAAGGACTTCGCACCGATCACGCTGGTGGCCGATGCCGCGAACATCGTCGTCGTGCCCCCGAGCCTGGCGGTGAAGAACGTCGCCGGACTGATCGAGCTCGCGCGTACCACCCCGGTGCTGTTCGCCTCCGCCGGGATGCTCACGCCGGCGCATCTGGGCGGCGAGCTGCTGAATGCGCTGGCCGGTCTGAAGATGACCCATGTCGCTTACAAGGGCGCAGGACCCGCCCTGGTCGACCTGATCTCGGGTCAGGTGCAGGTCTTCATCACTTCGCCGGTGTCCGCCGCACCGCACCTGCAAAGCGGCCGCCTGCGGGCGCTGGCGACCACCGGGACGACGCGCACCGCCGCGCATGCGGATCTCCCGACCGTCGCGGAGACCGTTCCCGGCTACGAGATCACGCAGTGGTGGGGTTTGGCCGTGCCGGCGGCCACCCCTGTGGCCATTCGCGCGCGCTTACACGAAGAAACGGCGAAGGCATTGCGCGCGCCCGAGCTGCGGGCGCGCTTTGCTTCGCAGGGTGCGGCGGCGGGCGGCGGCAGCCCGCAGCAACTGGCGGAATTCATGCAGGCCGAGCTCGCGCGCACCCGCAAGATCGTGCAGATGGCGGGCATCCCGATCGAGCAGTGAGCCGGCCCATCGCACCGCAGCTCGGCAGAGCGCAGGACGTAACGGCGGCTGCAGGTCGGCGAGGCCCGGCGGCTTAATGCAGGCACGATCACCAACCCAGCGCGTAGCACAGCCGGCGCGGATCCGCGCCGGCTTCCAGGGTGCCGCGCTCGGGGTCGGCGCGGATGGCACAGACCGCACCCGCGCGCCACTCGAGATCCGGCCACCATTGCACGTCATGCCCGAGCCGCGCGAGCGCCTCACCGGTCGCACGCGGAATGCGCGCTTCCAGGTTGAGCCGCGCCGGATAATAGGCGTGCGGCGCCGATGAAGCCGGGAAGCTGTATGTCGCGAAGCGCGGCGCCTCGATCGATGCCTGCACGTCCATGCCGAATACATGGAGGTTCAGAAACACCTGTAGCATCGCCTGCGGCTGGACGTCGTTGCCCGGTGAGCCGAACGGTAGGAACGCCTTGCCGCGGCGCAGCGCCAGCGCCGGGCTGCAGGTCAGCCGCGGCCGCTTTCCGGGGGCGACCGCGGCCGGCAGCGCCGGGTCGCACCACGACTGCGAGCCGCGCGACGAGGGGCACAAGCCCGTGCCCGGAATGATCGGCGTCGCCGACGAGGCATCGCTCGGCGTGGCCGAGAACGCATTGCCGTGCCGGTCGATCACGCACACATAGGATGTGTCCGGCTCCTGGCTCGATGCGCCGCGCGCCGCCGCGGGCAGCGCTCCGAAGGATGCTCCGCTGCCGAGGGCGTCGCCCGGCTCGGGCATGCCCGGCGCGGCCCGCTGCGGATCGATGGCGCCGCGGCGCTTCGCGGCGTAAGCGCCGCAGAGCAGCACATCGAGCGGTACCTGCACGAAGCGCGGATCACCGTAATAGCGGTGGCGGTCGGCGAAGGCGAGCTTGAGCGCTTCGGTGACGGTATGGATGTACTGCGGCGAGTTGTGGCCCAGAGCGCGCAGGTCCAGGTCCGAGACGATGTTCAACGCTTGCGGCAGCACCGGGCCCTGGCACCAGGGTCCGCAGGCGTAGAGGTCGATCTCGCCGAAGCGCGTATGCACCGGGGGCTCGAAGCGCACGTCATAGCCGGCCATGTCTTCCAGGGTGAGCCAGCCTTCGTGCTCGCGGTGGTAGCGGGCGATGGCCGCCGCGATATCGCCGCGATAGAACGCGTCGCGCGCCGCGCGCAGCCCCTCGCCCCGGCCGCGTTGCCGCTGCGCTGCCTCTTGATCGGCCATGTACTGCAGCGTTCGCGCGAGGTCGCGTTGCACGAACAGCTCGCCGACCGCGGGCGGCCTGCCGTTGGGGAGGAAGACCGCGGCGCTCGACGGCCAGCGGCGGTAATCGTCCTGGTGCGCCGCTATGAACTCGGCCATCAGCCAGTGCATGGGGAAACCGTCGCGCGCGAGCCGGATGGCGGCCTGCGCCACCTCGCCGAAGCTCATCGTGCCGAAGTGCTCCAGCGCCGTGAGCCACGCGCAGGGAGCGGCCGGAATCACGGTGCGCAGGATTCCCGGCGGCATCTTGCCACCGTGTCTTTCGATGAAGACGTCGATGCTCGCCGCGCGCGGCCAGGTGCCGAGCCCGTCGATCGTGACGACCTCGCGCCGCTCGGCGCGGTAGATCACCATGGGCGCGACGCCGGCGAAATTCACCAGGTCGGTGTGCACGACGCCGAGCGCGATGCCCGCGGCCACGCCCGCGTCCACGGCGTTGCCGCCCGCCTCCAGGATCGTGAAGCCGGCGTGCGCGGCCGCGTGGTGGCCTGCCGAGACGGCGTGGCGCGTCGCGCTCAGGGTCGGGCGGTAGGTGGCCATGCGGATGTCCTCACTCGATCTTGATGCCGTACTGGCGCACGACCTTGGCCCAGTGCGCGGCTTCCTCGCGCAGCTTGCTCTGGAAGGCCGCGGGCGTCGTCTGCAACGGTTCGACGCCCATCTTCCGCAGGGTCACACTGGTCTCGGGTGCGCTCATGAGCTGGTTGATTTCCCGGTTGAGGCGCGCGGTGATGTCGTTCGGCAGGCCTGCCGGTCCGAACGCGCCATACCATACCAGCGCTTCGTAGCCGGGCAGCGATTCGGCAATCGCCGGTACATCGGGCAGCATCGCCACGCGTTGGGCGCGGGTGACCCCGAGCAGCCGCAAGCGGCCTGTGCTCGCATGTGGCAGCGTCTGGGTCGCGGCGGTGATGATCATCTGCGTCTGTCCGGCCACGGTATCGAGCACCGCAGGCGCGCCGCCTTTGTAGGGAACGTGCAACAGCTCGATGCCCGCCAGCTTCTCGAACACCGCCACGTTCAGATGGGTCGATGAGCCCGTTCCTGCTGATGCATACGCGATCTGACCCGGTCGTGTTTTCGCCAGCGCGATGAGCTGCTTGACATCCCGGGCAGGCAGCGAAGGGTGGATCGCCATTGTGGTGACAACGTCCGCGAGCATCGCAATCGGCGTGAAATCGGCGACGCCGTCGAACGGCAGCTTCGGGTAGAGCGCTTGATTCACCACGTGGGTGTTCATCAATCCGACCAGCAGGGTATAGCCGTCGGGCTTCGCCTTGGCCACGAGCTCGGTGCCGATGTTGCCGGCGGCACCGGCACGGTTCTCTACGATCACGCTCTGACCGAGCACGGCCGGGAGCGCGCGCGAGAGCATGCGCGCCAGGATATCGGTGGTGCCGCCGGGCGCGAACGGCACGACGATCCGAACGGGCTTCTCGGGATACGCGGCATGCAAGGGTGCCGCGATAGCCGCCAGCACGATCATCGCGGCCGGCGCGACGCTCGAAGTTTTCATGCGATTCCCCAGTGGGCCGAGCCGGCGCAGGAGCATCTTTACCGAAAGGCGCGCGGGCGCAAGCCGGCATGAAACCAGCAAATCATGGAATAGATATCGTAGACGGGCAAGCCGAGCTCCGCCTGGAGTGCGGCCGCATAGGGCGGCATGTTGGTGCATTCGAGCACGATGGCGCCGACCTCCGGATGGCGGGCAAGCAATGTCCTGCCCGCCGCCACGATGTCCTCGCGCGCGAGCGCGATATCCATGTCCTGTTTTTCCGCCAGGATCAACACGCGGAAGAATTCGCGGCCGTCCTCCGTCCCCACGAGCGGCGTGTCCGGCGGCACACCCGCCGCGTCCAGATGGGCGGGCGTGAGCGTGGCCGCGCTCACGGTGATCACGCCTACCCGTTTTCCGGGGGGAAGCGTCGCCTGCACCCACGCTACCTGCAGCAGGGAAGACGTCGCGACGGGAACGCCGGCGGCTGCCGCAAGCTCGCGCTGAAAGAGCGACAGGAAACCGCAATTGGTCGTGATGGCCTCAGCGCCGAGATCGACCAGGTCACGTGCGGCGGCGATGAAGTCCGGCAGCAGGCCGCGTGCGCCCTTCAGCACGACCCGCTCCGGACTCGCACCGCGCACGACCCGAAACAGCACTGGAAAGGGCCACGTCGTCGCGTTGCCCATGTCGCCCGCGATGCGCGGAAAGCGCGCCTCGAGCATCAGGATTCCGAGCGGCGCACCGTAGAGCGCTTTGCCGCCGCGGGCGAGCCCTTCGAGACCGGAAATAGGCATGCGGCAGTGCTCCTGATCGTCCATCGTGCGAGGTCCCGCTGCAACTCGAGTTGGCTGCCGCTTTGGCAGATCGGTACGTACGGACAGCATATGCCGGCGGGTTATCCGCGGCAAGACGAGCGCGTGCCGTGCCCCATCGGGCGGCGAGGCTGTTCGATTGCTTTACGCGCCGTGGGGCAACGGTTACAGTACGCGCCGAGCAGCACCACAGCCAAGGAGGAGACCCATGGGAGTTCGTACTCGTGTCGCTGCCATCGCGCTCGCGCTCGCTCTCCCGGCCGCTGCGCAGACCCTCAAGCTGCCGCCGACGCTCACGCTCACCGCTTACGATACCGGCTCGTCGGGTTTCAATATCGCGGTTGCGATCGGCAAGGCCGTCAAGGACAAGCACGGCGCCGACGTACGGGTGTTGCCGGCCGGCAATGACGTCGCCCGACTGGCGCCGCTCAGGGCGGGGCGGGCGCAAGCCTCTGCCATGGGCATCGGCGTCTATTTCGCGCAGGAGGGCGTGTTCGAGTTCGGCGTCAAGGAATGGGGGCCGCAGCCGCTCGGGCTGATGCTCGCCTCCAGTGCCTGCAATGCGATTTCGCTCGGCGCGGCCAAGGACACCGGCGTCAAGGAGGTCAAGGACCTCAAGGGCAAGCGGGTCGGCATGGTGGTCGGCTCGCCCGCGCTCAACCAGAACGCCTTCGCGGTGCTCGCTTTCGGCAATCTCACGCGCAACGATGTCAAGCTGGTCGAGTTCTCCAGCTACGGCGCGATGTGGAAGGGCGTGGTGAACAACGAGGTCGATGCAGGCATCGCCTCGACCATCTCCGGCCAGGCCAAGGAAGCCGAGGCCTCGCCGCGCGGCCTGGTGTATCCGCCGACACCGGCGGCCGACAAGGCGGGTTGGGAGCGGCTGCGCAAGTTCGGGCCGTATTACTCGCCGCACAAGACCACGTGCGGCGTCGGCGCAACGCCGCAGGCCCCGATCGAGCTGCCGAATTATCCCTATCCCATCTTCGTCGCGTATGCCAATCAATCGGCCGATGTCGTGTATGGCTTGACCAAGTCCATGATCATCGACTATGCCGCGTACAAGGATGCCGCTCCCGGCGCCGACGGCTTCGAGCTGTCGCGGCAGAATCTCGCCTGGGTCTTGCCGCTGCATCCCGGCGCGGTGCGCGCGATCAAGGAAGCGGGTGCGTGGAAACCGGAGCACGAAGCCCATCAGCAGGCCATGCTCAAGCGCCAGGAGACGCTGGCGGCGGCGTGGAACGGCTTCCTCAAGACCAACCCGCCGGAGGACAGGGACGCGTTCCGCAAGGGCTGGATGGCGGCGCGTGCGGTTGCGCTTAAGAAAGCCGGCATGGAAACGATCTTCGATTGAGACGTTCTCGGCGCGACGCCGGCTCGTGACTCCCGCTTCCGCCGCGGTCGGCGCATTGGCCGAAGCGCACGCCGCCGCGCCGCTCGAAGCCGAGACGCGCCGCATCCGTTCGCTCGCCGGGGTATGGCGCTGGCTGCTGATCGGCGCGAGCGCGCTCACGATCTTCCTGTGCATCAACCAGCAGTTCGTCCTGCGCTTCTTCATCGGCTTCACGCCGCTCAACACCGAGTATTACTACGCGCTGGTGCTGGTGATGCTGCCGTTCGTGTTCGTGGTGTTCCCAGGCACGGCGCGCGCCCCGTTGCGGCGGGTGCCGTGGTACGACGTGCTGTTGTTCGCCGTCACGCTCGCCGCCTCGCTGCTGCTGCTGCTCAACATCCGCAAGGCGGCCGAGCTGGGCTGGGAGTTCGCCGGTGCCCCGACGCCCATCGTGTGGGCCGGGTACGTCATGTGGATCCTGCTGATGGAGGGCTTGCGGCGCACCGGCGGTTGGGGTCTCGTCCTGTCGGTCGCGCCGTTCACGCTCTACCCGCTGTTCGCCGACGCGGCTTGGCTTGGACCGCTGAAGGGCACCCAGTCGTCGCTCGATCTGGCCGCCGCCTACCACGTGCTCTCGCTCGAGAGTCTACTTGGAATACCGATCCAGGCTTTCGCCGAAACGGTGATCGGTTTTTTGATCTTCGGCACCGCCTTAATGATGACCGGTGCCGGCAAGTTCTTCATCAACGTGGCGTTCGCCCTGTGCGGCACGTTTCGCGGCGGCGCCGCCAAGGTCTGCATATTCGCCAGCGCGCTGCTCGGCATGATGTCGGGCTCGATCGTGAGCAACGTGCTGACCGCGGGCACCATGACCATCCCGGTGATGAAGCGCACCGGCTTTCGCGCGAGCTACGCCGGCGCGATCGAAGCCTGCGCCTCGACCGGCGCGGTGCTCGCGCCCCCGGTGATGGGCGCGACCGCGTTCGTCATGGCGCAGTTCCTCAACGTGAGCTACGCCCAGGTCGCGCTCGCCGCGACCATTCCGGCGCTGCTGTACTACTTCGGCTTGTTCATGCAAGTCGATGCCTACGCGGCGCGTCACAAGCTCAAGGGCCTGCCGCGCGAGGAGCTGCCGAGCCTGTGGCAGTCGGTGCAGGAGGGCTGGTATTACGCCTTCGTCATCGTGCTGCTGGTCTTCATGTTGTTGGTGATGAAGCGCGAGAGCCACGCGCCGTTCTACGCGACCGCGCTGCTGCTGGTATTGAACCAGCTCTTCAACCCCGAGAAGTGGGGCTGGCGCACCGTGGTCAAATTCCTCGAGGTCAACGGCCAGACCTTCGTCGAGCTGGTCGGCATCCTGGCGGGCTGCGGGCTGCTGATCGGCGCGTTCTCGTTGACGGGCGTGATCTCGAGCCTCGCCAACGACATGCTCACCATCGCCGGCAACAACGCCCTGCTGCTGCTCGCGATGGCGGCCATCACCAGCCTCGTGCTCGGGCTCGGGCTCACGACCACCGCGTGCTACATCTTCCTCGCGATCCTGGTCGGCCCAGCGCTGGAGAAGGCGGGCCTGAACAAGATGGCGATCCACATGTTCGTGTTCTACTGGGGCATGCTGTCCTCGATCACGCCGCCGGTGGCCATCGCCTCCTTCGCCGCCGCCGGCATCGCGGGCTCGCCGCCGATGCAAACCGGCTGGGAGTCGATGCGCGTGGGCTCGATCATCTACTTCATCCCGTTTTTCTTCGTCCTCAATCCGGCCTTCGTGCTGGAAGGACCGGCGTGGGAATCGTTGCTCGTGACCTCGACCGCCGCAGTGGGCATCGTCTTCATCTGCGGCGGCTTGCAGGGCTATCAGATGCTGGTCGGCGATCTCGGCCGAGCCGGCCGCGTGCAATGGCCGCTGCGCGTCCTGCTCGCCATCGGCGGCATCGCGCTGGCGGCACCGGGCGGGGGTATCATGGCGTTGGACCATACGCAGATGATCGCGCTCGCGGCTGCGGTGCTGGTGCCGACGTTGGCGGCAGCCATCTATTTCATGCGTCGCGCCTGATCGCACGCCGGCGCGCCGACAATACCAACGCACTACGGCTATGACCCCGAGCGAAATCGTCAAGCGGCTCGATCAGTACGTGATCGGCCAGGACGAGGCGAAGAAAACCCTCGCGGTCGCGGTCTATTGGCATTTCCGCAAGTCGGACAGGGCGCTCGCCGATGCCGTCGAGGTCGCGAAGAGCAACGTGCTGCTGATCGGCTCCACCGGCACCGGCAAGACCCTGCTGTGCGAGACCTTGTCGCGCATCCTCGGCGTGCCCTTCGTGACGGCCGATGCCACCTCCCTCGCGCAAACCGATTATGTCGGCCACGAGATCGAGGCCATCCTGCAGCGGCTGGTGGACAAGGCCGGGGGCGACGTCGCGCGCGCGCAGCGCGGCGTGGTATTCATCGACGAGATCGACAAGCTCAAAGCCGCGAGCGGACAGGCGCGCGCGGCCTCGGGCGAGAGCGTGCAGCATGCGCTGTTGAAGATCATGGAAGGCTCGCAGGTGCGGCTACGCAGCAGCGCCTACATCGATACCACCCACGTCCTGTTCATCTGCGGCGGCGCCTTCGTCGGCCTGGATGACATCCTGCGCGACTCGCAAGCCTTCGGCTTCATCTCGCTCTCGGGCAAGGAAAGCCCGCGCGTGCTGCGCAGCCTCAATGCGCGCGTGAAGCCCGGCGACCTGCGCAGCTTCGGCCTGATTCCGGAATTCGCCGGCAGGCTGCCCATCATCGCGCGGCTCGATGATCTGTCCAAGCCGATGCTGGTGCGGATCATGCTCGAGCCGCGCGACTCGATCTACAACCAGTTTCGCGCCATCTTGCGCAGCGACGGCGTGGAGCTCGCCATCGACCCTATCGTGTTCGAGCAGATCGCCGAGCTTGCGCTCGAATACAAGGCGGGGGCGCGCAGCCTGCGAGGCATATTCGAGGGTCTCATGACCGATGTCTTGTACGTTCTCGCGGATGATCCAGCCATCAGGAGGGTTGCCATCGGCTCGCTATTCGAGGAGCCGGTGTATACGAAGACTTGAGCGGCCGCGGCCGGGCGATCGCATCCCTTGCGGCTCCGCGCTAGCGAGCTCGCCCGTTGCCGGCGCCGCCGCGCCCGCGACCAGCGGGCCCTGCTCCAGGCGGCAAACGGACGCGGCTCTCTGTGCCTGTGACGACCGGCCGGGGATTCAGGTCCCTTGCTGGGCGAACAGCGGCGCACGACCGGACAGCCGCAGCTTGCACAGCAGCCCGTTCATGATGCGGTCGAACAGGGATTCCTCCGGCGGCTCATCGAGCCTGACCGCCTCGCCCAGGCGCAGCCGCCGGCCCATTTCGGCGCGCGTGCATTGGATGATTTCCTTGCCGGCGCGGTCGGTCGCGAACAGGTAGCGGGTCTTGCGCGGGCTGATGAAAATCAAGCGGCCGGTGCGGCGCGAGCCTTCGTTGCCCGGATCGTGAAACTCAATCCATTGCCCCATTTTCAGATTGTCGAGGGCGCGGCGAATGCTCGCTTCACGCTTCAGGCGGGCGTTTTCGGTAGCCTCCGCGGTGAAGTCGAGATCGACCTCCGGATTGTCGACGCGCACTTCGCCCTCGCCGAAGGGATTCTTGACCGTGAGCGGCGCCGTGAAGTCGAGCGATAGCGCCGGCGGAGCCTCGCCGGCGGGCTCGGCCGCGGCGGCCGCGATCGGCGAGGGTGCGGGGAGCATCTCCGTGCTCGCGGCGGATACAGGCGCGGACAGAACCGACGCTTGTGCCGGCGCGCCGAGGGCCTGCGTATGGAACTTGAGCAGCTCGGCAAAGAACTGGTCGCGTACCTCGTCCTCGATCTGCGCGCTCTTCAGTCCCGAGGTGAGCTGCTTGATCAGCCCAGGCACCAAGGCAGCGAGCTTGCGCCGGTCCTCGGTCGTCTTCTTGACCTCGATGCTCCAGATGAGCTGATCCATGGCTTCGAGCGCCTGGCGCCATGCCTCGCTCTCGCCCCCGTCCTTGACGTGAGCCAACAGCAGAAACTTGACCCAGTGCAGGGCGAGAAACTCGATCACGGCGGGGGGCAGCGCGTGCTCTTGCATGCGTGCCTGGATCTCCTTTTGCGCCGCGGCCCGCGCCAGGGCGAGATTCTCCATCTCCTCGGCCTGCCTGGTGACGCTCAGCGATTCCGTCTCGATGCGCGCGTCTTCCTCGGCCATCATCGCGAGCAGCTCGTCGCGCGTCGCGGCGAAGATCTCCAGGCTGTCCTGATAGCCCTCGACCAGCTTCTGCACGCTGGCGTCGAGGCGGCCGAACAACGGATTCGAATCGGTGAAATCGGCGGGCAGGCGTAGCGCCACTTGGCCCACCGCGTCGAGCAGGCGCCGCGCCGGGTGCGACTTGGTGGCGAAGAACGACTTGTCGGCGATCGCGACCTTGAGCATCGGGATCTGTAGCCGTCCGATCAGGCCCTTGATCGCGTTGGGCACCTTCGGGTCGTCGAACAGCTCGTCGAACAGCATCGCGATGATGTCGAGCGTCATCCGATCGAGATCGTTCATGCCCGCGCCGACGCTGCTCGTCTTGATCTGATGCAAGACGTTGGTCGTGAGCGCCACGCCGGCGGGGATCTGGATCGGCGCCGATTCGCCATCACCTTGCGTGGTCGCCGCCGCGCTTCCATCGCTGTCGCCGCGTTGAATGCGCGTGAGCGCGCTGAGCAGCTCGGTGCCTTGCAGGAACACCACGGGATTGCCGATCAGCGGCAACGCGCTCGGCGTGCCCGCGCCAGTTGCGTCGGCAAGCACGGGGCCGGTCGCGGCCCCTGCCGCGAACCCCATGCCGGTCGCCATTGCGCTCTGGCCGGCAGGAATGGCGAACACCCCGCCCGCGGCTGCGCCACCGGCGGCAGCGATACCGCCTGCCGCCATCCCGGCGCCGATCGGCCCCACCCCCGCAATCATGCCGCCGGCGGAGGCTGCGCCGGCATCAGCCGCCGCGGCCCATCCCGCGGGCGCTGCGCGCGCACCGGGATTGCTCGCCACCAGGGATTGCAACATCGAGAACAAGTCCTGGGCGGCGCCCGCGCCCATCGGGCCCGGCGCGGCGGCCTGGGCGACGCTTGCAGCGCCGGCGGCGCTTGGTCCGTCGCCCGCGCGCGCAACGCTGTAGCGGATCTGCGGCAGGATCGAGTGGCGCACCAGCAAGGCGTTGACGGCTTTGTAGACCGAGCGGATCTCGTCCAGCACCTGGTCGTCGAAGAGCTTGAGCAGCACGCGTCTTACGGGGACGCTGCACTCGAGCTGGCGGCACGCGAGCTTGAACGCATCGCAGATGACGTTGGGGCTGAACGGGTTGTCCTTGCTCTCGAGGCTGGCATCGCCGAGCAGTACGCCCACGCGCTGATCGAGGGCGCTCAGCTCTTCCTCGCAGTAGCCGCGCAGCTTGTGCGCCATGTCGTTGAACTTCAGCGTCTCGTCGTAATCGTCCTCGCCGATCAGCTCCAGCTCGTTGCACGAATACGCCAGCTTGTCGAACGGCTTGCCGATCTTGCGCGCGCGGTCGCTGCGGCGTTGGAAATCCACCCGGTAGGCGCTGCGGAAATGCTCTTCGATGGTTTCGCGCTGCTGGGTGGCGACTTCCCGCGCTTCCTCGTACAGCCGCCACTCTTCGCGCACCTGCGTTTCCTTGATGAGCGTGGTCAGGAGCTCGTGCGCGCTGTCGAGCATCACGGCGACTGCCTCGTCGAGGCGCGCGCAGATGAGGTCGCGGCTCCTCTCCAGGATGCCGTCGAAAGGGCTTGGCTGGTACGCGTCCCGGGTCTGGGCCGTGGCGGTGGCGAAGATGTCGGACTGGGCGGGCGGCATGGCGTGCGAACGGTCGAACCTGTGAACCAAGGACAAGCGGCTGCGGCCAAGCGGGTGTCGCACGTCGCCGATCGCCTGGCGCTTCGAAACCGTTTCTCCGCATAGGAAATATCGACGCTGATCGAGGGCGCTTGAGGGCCGCGGCGGGGTCTGCCGCGGCAATTGTTCACGCTCTGGAGCAAGATGTGAGCGACGGGCGGTGATTTCGCACGGCGCCGCGATACGCCGCGGGCCCGCGCTCGGGCACACGGCGGCGGTCGGGATGGGCGGCGCGAGGGCCGCGGTATCCCGTGGCGAGACCGGATGAAGCGGCGAAGCGGCGCGGGATCCCCGCGCCCGCGGTTACTGCATCTTGACGCCGGAATCCTTCACGACCTTGCCCCACAGGGCGATTTCCTGCTTCAGGATGTCGCCGGCTTCCTCGGGGGTAGTCACCTTGGCATCCACCCCTTGTGCTGCCAGCTTGTCGATCACATCCTTGCTGGCGAGCGCCTTGCCGAGCTCCTGATTGAGCTTGACTACCGCGGCGCGCGGCGACCTGGCGGCCGTCAGGATGTAGAAGTTGACGCCCACGTCGAGGCTCGGGAAGCCCGCTTCAACCATCGTCGGCGTATCGGGCAACACGTCGATCCGGTCCTTGCCCGACACGCCGATGATCCGAACCTTCCCGCCTTTTGCCAGCGGTATGCCCGTGGCGGTGGTCGTGAACCAGATTCCCACCCGATTCGCGATCACGTCCGCAACGGCATCGCTGGTGCTCTTATAAGAGACCAGCGAAATATCGATCTGGCCCGCGGATTTCAGCATCTCGCCCATGAAATGCGAGGCCGAGGCGTAGGTGCCCGCGTAGCTAAACTTGCCCGGATTGGCTTTGCACAGGGCGACCAGCTCCTTGATGGACTTCGCGGGCGAGGCGGTGGCTACGGCGAGCACGTACGGCAGCGTGGCCGGCACGATCACCGGCGCGAAATCCTTCAGCAAGTCGTAGTTGACCTTCTGCACGTGCGGATTGATAGTCTGGCTGGTGCTCGCGATCATGATGGTGTGCCCGTCCGGCGGCGCTTTCGCCGTGAGCTCGGTGCCGATCGCGCCGGCTGCGCCGGAGCGGTTCTCGACCACCAGGGCGTGCCCCATCGAATCGCCCACCTTCTGCGCGATCACCCGCGCGATCAGGTCGTTGCCGCTACCGGGACCATAAGGGACGATGAAGGCGATCGGCTTGATCGGAAAGGTCTGTGCCCAGACGGACTGCGCGGCGAGACCGAAGCCAGCCGCTGGCAACAGCGCGGCCACGGCCGCGCGAGCGCTGCAACTCCTCATCATGAATCTCTCCTCCATCGCGATTGATCGTCAGCATCGGCCGTGGGCGGACCGAGCGCGCTACCTGCGGCGGTGGCCGCGCGCCTGAACCGAACGCACGCGACAGCGACCTCCTGGTACCTATCGACCTCCAGCCTGCGGCGGCGGCTGCGCGCCGGACCGAACGCACGCTACTCGGCGCCGTGGGACTTTACCACGTGAACGCTGCCCGCACCGGCAGCGAAGACGATGGCGCCGCCGGCCTTTCAGGCGCGTGCCGCTCGCGATCCCGTTTCACAGCGCGGGCGCTACGCGTGACGGCCGGGACGCGCGTTCTCGCTGGCGGGTGCACTCATGGTGGCGGTGCAGACAGCATCATCGCCATTAGCTTTCCGAGCTCTGGAGCAGACTGTGATCTCTGAGAATCATCCTGGCGCGATCACTGCGACTTCTTCGCTGCCAGGCGCGCCTTCAGGTCGGCGAAGGGATTGAACGTCGCGGGCGCCGACGCGGGCTGCGCAGCGTCGCGCCCAGCCAGATCCTTCAGCTTGGAATGCTCGTGCTCGTGGCAATAGGTGCAGAGCAACTCCCAGTTGCTGCCGTCGGGCGGGTTGTCGTCGTGGTTGCCGTTCTTGTGGTGGACTTCCAGCAGCTGGAGATTGGCGTGCGTGAAGCTGCGCGCGCATACGCCGCAGACCCAGGGAAACATTTTCAGCGCCTGCTCGCGATAGCCGGCGGCGCGTTGCTCGGCGTTGCGCCGCGCTTCGCGCACTACTTGGTCCAGTCGGTCGTTTGGCTGTGCCATGGCTGCTCGCCCTTCGCTGCGTGGCGCGCAAGGCGGATGCCCGCCGATCAGAAATACGCCTGTCCGCGCCGGATCGGCGGGGTCCACGAGCAATCGCCGAACGGACCGTCGCCGTGCTCGCGTATGTAGGCGATCCGGCGGTGGCGGCGCGAGAGCTTCCTGCCCATCATGGTCATTTGCAGCCAGTCGAGCACGTAGTCGTGGCAATCCAGTCCGCCCAGGTTGGCAATGCTCCACAGCGGGTGGTACTGATTCTCGAACACCCACATTTCCTTCGGCACGCGCAGGTCTTCGAACGCCTCGACCGCGTCCTCCAGCGGGCACAGTGGATCGAATTCGCCGGTGACGAGCAGCGTCGGGCAGGTGATCTTGTCAAGGTGTCCGCGCACCGTCATGTTGTTCGCGACTTCCTCGTCGAACTGCTCTTCGTCCTCGTAGCCCGCCATGTACATGAACATCTGTTTGAAGCGCGGCGAGGACTGGGTGAAGATGGTGTTGTTCGGGTTGAAGCAGGCGACCGAGCTGACCACGCAGGCGGCCCGGTGATCGTAGCTCGACAAGCGCAGCGACCAGTAGCTGCCCATGCTGATGCCGTAGATCGCGATCTTGCGCCGGTCGACCTCGGGCCGCTGCTGCAGGTAGCTGATCACCGCCGCGCCCGCGCGCTCGTAGTTGTCGCCGATGGCTCGGATCTTCTGCAGGTTCGAGCTGCCTTGGCCGGGACCGTCCATCGCGAGCACATGGAAGCCGCGTTCGATGGCGATGTTGTGTGCGGCTTTCGGAAACACCTCCTTGGTCTGATCCATGCCGGGCACGTAGATGACGCAGGGTGCCTTGCGCCGATCCGGCAGTAGGTGGAGCAGGCACGATATGGTCTTGCCGTCGTCGAAGGGCACTTCCACCCGCTCGATCGGGTAGGAGGCGACTTCGCTGCGCCGGTCGACCATTTCGTTGAGCTTGCGCACGAGCTGTTTCTTGACCGGGTGGTTGTCGAAGTAGATCGGGTGCTGCGCCATCCGGTAGGCTTCGACGGCATGATCGTAGTGCGCGGTGGCGGATGCATGCGCGCCCTTGGCGTGCGCCCTGCGCGCGAGCGCTTCGTGGCGTTCGGCGGCTTCGCGCCAGACCTTCGGCAGCATGCGATAGTTGCGCGCCCGCTTGCCTGGCGGCACTTCCAGGTCGTCGCGCTCGAAGTTCTGCACCCGCCCGCGCATGTTGAGCGCGAGATCGAGCATCCACTGCTGGTTGTCGCGCGCGGTCCTCAGTTTGCGAATCATCGACGCATCCTCCCCGTTCAAAACGTTCAGCGCAGTGTCGACTCGGCGCAAGCGGTGCCGGCGCCGGTTTGCGGACGGGTCTCGATTATAGATGGGCGGGCGCAGCGGTCAGTGGCGACCGACGCCGCGCTTCACTGCAGCATGCCCGAGAGCAGCGTCGCGATGCCGAGAAACGACAGAAAGCCCGTCACGTCGGTGACCGTGGTGAGAAAGATCGAGGAAGCGGTCGCCGGGTCCTGGCCGAAGCGCCGCATGACGATCGGCACCATGGCCCCCGCAATGCAAGCGATGCTCATCGAGATCACCATGGCCGAGGCGATGATCGCGACCAGCCCGGCCGAGCGGCTCCAGATCCAGACCCCGAGGGACGTGGTGAGCGCTACCGCGAGGCCGTTGATGAAGCCCGCCCCGGCTTCCTTCCACAGCAGGCGCGGCCACTGGCGCAGCGATACCTCGCGCAGCACCAGTCCGCGCATGGTCACCGCCAGCGCCTGCTGGCCGGCGTTGCCCGATTGTCCGGCGACCACGGGCATCAGCACCGCGAGCGCGGTGAAGCGCGCGATCGTGCTCTCGAACACGCCGACGATCGAGGCGGCCATGAACGCGGTGAGCAGGTTGAGCTGAAGCCAGGGCAGGCGCTTGCGCACCGCGAACAACGAGCCCGACAGCGCGCGTTCATCGCGGCTCGCGCCGACCATCGTCTGCATATCGACGCTCGTTTCCTGCTCCAGCGCGGAGATCAGCGCCGCATGGCGAATCACGCCGACGAAGTGGCCTTCGGCGCTCACGACCGGCAGCTCGGTGATGGGCTGCTGCTGCAAAATGGCGACGACGTCTTCGCGCGGATCGAGCTCCTTCGCCACGGCCAGCAACGGGCGTACGATCGCGCCGAGCTGCGTGGCCGCCTCGGCGATGGCGAGATCCTGGATCTCGACCCGGCCGGTCAAGCGGCCGTCATGATCGATCACGAACAGCTCGCGTAAGCCACGGCGCTTCAACTGCCGCAGGCGTACTAGGGTCTCGCCGACGCTGTGGTCGGCGCGCACCGGGCTGATCACGGGATCCATCAAGCGCCCGGCGGCATTCTCGGGATAGGCGAGCAGATCGCACAGCTCGCGCGCCACGCTTGGGTCGAGCGATGCAAGCAGGCGTTCGCGTTCGGCGGCGTCGGATTGCGCCAGCACGGCGGCGCTCGCGGCAGGGGCTGCCTCGCTCAACAGCCGGCGCCCGAAGTCCGGTTCGAGCTCGGCGAGCACGGCGCGCGCGATATCGGGCGCCAGGCGCTGCCACGGCCGCACCGCCGCGGACACCGGGTGCGACGCAAGCACGGCGGCGATTTCGCCTGCAGGAAGGCTCTCGAGTTGGCGTGCAGCCTCGTGCGGGAAGTCGGCGAAATAGCGCCGGTCGAGCGCGAGCGCAGCCGCCGCGGCAAGGGCGTTCATGGTTCCTCGGGCAGCACGCGTTTCGCCGGCGGCAACAGGGCCACGGTCGCGCTGCTCAAGCCGGACACGACTTGCCAGTAGCTCGACGCCAGCGCGGCGCCGAGCGTTGCGAAGCTCCCGTGCGCCTCCGGGGAGCGCTCGCGTGCGCGTACCGCCCGCGTCAGCGCGTCGCGGTGCAATACGCCGATCAGGCGCCGCTCGTGCTCGACCACCGGCAGCGCCAGGGCGCGTTCCCAGGCAGGCAGCGAGCGTGCCGATGCCAGGGGCATCATCACGGGCAAGGTCGTGACGACCGGGCGCATCAAGGCCGAAAGCGAGGCGTCTTGCGGCGCGCGCAGCAGCGCGCGCAGGCCGGCGCATCCCAGCAGGCGGTGCTCGCCGTCGACCACGTACACGACATCGAGCCCGCCGCCCTCGGCCGCGCGCAAGCGGCTCAACGCCGTTTCGACCAGCATGCTCGGCGGCAGCGCATCGACCTGCGGATCGGTCCATGCGCCCACGGCATCGTCCGGAAATCCGAGCAACATTTGCGAGGCGAGGGCGGAGGCGCTCGGCAGGCCGGCGATGAGCCGAGAGCGCTTACGCTCCGGGATATGGCGCAGCATCGACACGGCGGCATGCGTGGATGCCGCCTCGAGAATGCCGGCCGCCGCGGCCTCGTCGAGCACGTTCATCAGGCGCGCCGCCGCCGTGGGGAGCATGGCGGCGAAAACCTGGGCAGCGAGCCCGCGCGGAATCGAGCCAAGCAAGGCGCCTGCCTCGCTCGCCGGCAGGGCTTCGAGCACGCGGGCTGCCTGGGCCGCGTGGGCGCGCAAGAATGCCAGCGTCAAGTCGGAGGCATCAGCCATGGCTCGGATGGCCGAGCACGGCGATCGGCTGGTCGTTGTAGATGCGTCCTGGCAACGTGACGCGCCCCTCCGCGGTTTCCAGGATGAGCGCGGTCGCGGTGATCTCCAGGATGCGTCCCTGGTGACCCGCCGTGCGTACCGTCTGTCCGACGGCGAACGCCTGGCGCAGGTAGTGCGCGCCGATCAGGTTCGCGATGTAGTCGCGTGCACCCAGGCCCACGGCCAGCGCCACGCCGCCGGCGATCACGCCGCCGATCGCGGCGGCGAAGATGGCGAGAAAGGTGATGCGGATGCCGATCTGGTCGGCGCCGACCAGGATGGCGCCGGTAAGTATGGTCACTTGCGCCACGCGCGCGAGCAGCGCCCGATGCGCGGCATCGATGCGCGGCGAGGCCGCCAGTACCAGGTTGGAGACGAAGCGCGACAGCACGTAACCGGCGATGACGATGAGCACGCCGGCGGCGAGCGTGGGCAGGTAGCCCACCAGCCGTGCCAGCCAGTCGGTGAAGGAGGTCAGCTCGAGCACGTCGGTCGCCGCCGTCACGAACACCAGCATCACCGTCCAGAAGACGATCTCGCCGATGACCATCGAGGCGCGGCGCAACCGCAGCGGTTCGGCGGCGCTCTGGGTGCCGATGCGAGCCGCCAGCGTCTCGACCAGCAACACTGCTCGCATGGCGAGCGCCCGCGTGATGCGGGCAAGCAACCAGCCGGCGAGGATCAGCAGCACGGCACCGAGGACGCTCGGCACAAAGGCGACCGCGCGCTCGACAATATCGGCGCTCGCGCGCTTGAGCGCTTCACTCAGATTGTTCATGGCAGATGTTATCGTCGAGGCGCTGGGAGCGCGGCTGCTCCTCACCGCGCTCGATTCTAACGTAGCGTGCCGCTGTTCCGAGTGCCTTCCCGGGCCTGCTTCACCGGCTCGTCTTCAAGTGCGAGAATCGGCCGCCTGGGATTCAAGGAGGGTCATGGACGCACAACGCTACTTCGACGTCGGCGGCATGCGCGCGCTGCGCCTGGAAGACCCGCGGCTCATCACGGGGCGAGGCCAGTATGCCGCCGACTGGAATCTCGACGGCCAATTGCACGCGGTGTTTCTGCGCTCGGATCGCGCCCACGCCCGCATCGTGAAGCTCGATTGCGCGCGCGCCCGCTCGGCTCCGGGGGTGCGTTGGATCGCCACCGGCGAGGACGCGGTGCGTGCCGGCTTCATCAAGGCGCCGCACCAGCTCACGTTCATCGGCGTCGATGGGCGCAAGGCGCGAGTACCCGATCGCCCCGCGCTGGCCCACGAGCGGGTGCGCTACGTCGGCGAGCCGGTGGCGATGGTGGTGGCCGAGCGCGCGCTGCAAGCTCAAGACGCGGCCGCTGCCATCGATGTGACCTACCAGGACTTGCCCGCGGCGATCGGCGCCGAGCACGCGCTCTCGCCGCAGGCCCCGAGGATTCACGACGACGTTCCGGGCAATCTCGCGCTCGAGCTGGAGGTCGGCGACCGGGCGGCGGTGGACGCAGTCTTCGCCCGCGCGCACCGCATCACGCGCCTCAAGGTCGACTGCACGCGCGTGACACCTTCTCCCATGGAGCCGCGAGCCTGCTTGTCGAGCTACGATCAGGCGCACGACTGCTACACCATTCGCGTTTGCCTGCAGGGCATCAACACGATGAAGCAGCAGATCGCCGCCTACATGAACCTGGACGAAGCCAAGATGAGGGTGATCGGTCGCGATGTCGGTGGCGGCTTCGGCCAGCGCAGCACCGTCTATCCCGAATACTGCATGAGCTTGCATGCCGCCAAGGTCCTGGGCCGTCCGGTGAAGTGGGTGTCGAGCCGCTCCGAGAGCTTCATGACCGACACCCACGGCCGCGCCAATATCGGTGCGGGCGAGCTCGCCATGGATGCGAACGGGCGCTTCCTCGCCCTGCGCTTCGACTGGATCACCGATCAGGGCGGCTACGTCTCCTCCGGCGGCGTGGGCTACATCCGCAACATCGTCAACTGTCTCACGGGCGTCTATGCGATACCGCTGGCGCATGCGCGTTTTCGCGTCGCGCTCACCAACACCGGCCTGGTGGCTTCCTTTCGTGGCGCGGGACGCCCGGACATCGCTTACGCCGTCGAGCGCCTGGTGCAGCAGGCCGCGGCCGATGTCGGGCTCGATGCGGTCGCATTGCGCCGGCGCAACTTCATTGCGCCGCATGCGTTCCCGTACCGCACGGCGACCGGCACGGTGTACGAGATGGCGGATCTGCCGGGCTTGCTCGAGGAGGCGCTCGCGCGCGCCGATTGGGCGGGCTTCGAGCGCCGCCGTGCTGCGGCGAGTGCCCAAGGCAAGCTTCGCGGCATCGGCATTTCGACGGTGATCGAGGCCAGCGGCGCGGGCACGGCCCCTAGGGACGAGGTCCTGCTCGAAGTCGCTGCCGGCGGCAAGATAACGGCATACTCGGCCTCGCACTCGCAGGGCCAAGGGCACGAGACCACCCTGGCGATGATCATCGGCGCCGCGCTCGGCATCGCGCCGGAGCAGGTCGTGCTGCGCCAGGCGGTGGACGAAAAGAATCTCGCCGGCAATGCCACCAACGGCTCGCGCACCATGGTTGGCGCGGGCAGCGTATGCAAGATCGCCGCCGAGCGCCTGATCGAGCGCGGGCGCGCGCTGGCGGCCGAGGAATTCGCTGTCGAGCCCTCCCAGGTCGATTATTCGCATGGGGTGTTCCGCGAACGCGAAAGCGCACGGATGCTCACTCTGGCCGAGGTGGCACAGCGCGGGGAATTCAGCGCCAGGGGAGAGGGCACGTTCGGCTCGACCTGGCCCAACGGTTGCCACATCGCGGAGGTCGAGATCGATGCCGAGACCGGCAAAGCCGAGATCGCAGCTTACGTCGCGGTCGATGATTGCGGGGTCGTGATCAATCACAGCATCGTCGAAGGCCAGATACATGGCGCGGTCACGCAGGGTGCGGGCCAGGTATTCGGCGAGCACGTCGTCTACGACCGCGACAGCGGCCAGCTCCTCACCGGCAGCTTTATGGATTACGTCATGCCGCGCGCGGGCTGGGTGCGCGAGATCCGCATGGCGGAGCGGCCGACGCCCTCGACGCTCACCCCGCTCGGGGTGAAGGGCGCGGGCGAAGCCGGCTGCACGGCCTCGCTCGGCGCGCTCAGCAATGCCGTGCACGATGCGCTGCGTCCGCTGGGTATCGGCGCGCTCGACATGCCCCTGACCGCGGCCAAGCTTTGGGGCGCGATCACGGCCGCGCGCAACCATCTCCACCGTGGGAGGATCGCATGAAACACCGTGCTTTCGGCCGCACCGGCCTCGAGGTTTCCGAAATCGTTTTCGGCGGCGGCGCCGTGGGCGGGATCATCATCCGCAAGGACGATGCAATCAAGCGCGAGGCGATCCGCCGGGCGCTCGCGGGCGGCATCAACTGGATCGATACCGCCGCGCAGTACGGCGAGGGCAAATCGGAAGAAGCGCTCGGTTGGCTGTTGCCCGAGTCCGGCGCGACGCCCTATCTGTCCACCAAGTTCAACCTGGACGTGGCCAACCCGGGCGACATCCCGGCACAGATCGAGCAGCGCCTGATGCAAAGTCTCGGCCGGCTCAAGCGCTCGTCGGTCGATCTGCTCCAGCTTCACAACCGCATCGGCGCGACGCCCGGCGAGCGGGTGGTGACGGTCGAACAGGTGCTCGGCAGCAATGGGGTGGCCGAGGGTCTCGAGCGGCTGCGCGCGCGCGGATTGATTCGTCATATGGGTATCACCGCTCTCGGCGAAACGCCCGCCGTGCTCGAGGTGATTCGCAGCGGGCGCTTCGATTCGGCTCAGGTGTACTACAACCTGCTCAATCCGAGCGCGGGGCGCGACATGCCACCCGCCTGGACCGGCCAGAGCTTCGCCGGCATCATCGCGGCCTGCCATGCTCAGGACATGGCGGTCATGGCGATTCGCATTTTCGCTGCCGGCGTGATCGCCACGGACGAACGGCACGGGCGCGAAAGCATCCTGACCTCCGATACCAGCGTGGCCGAGGACGAGCGCAAGGCGCGCGCGCTGTTCGCGGCGATCGGTACCGAGCACGGCACCCGCGCCCAGGTCGCGCTGCGATTCGCGCTGTCCCACCCCGGCATCACTTGTGCCGTCATCGGCAGCGCCGAATTGCAGCACGTCGACGAAGCGTTGCGGGCGCAGGCCCTGGGGCCGCTGCCCGCCGCTGTGCTGGCGCGCCTGGATGACGTATATGCCAGCGATTTCGGCCGGGTGTAGCCGCCAGCGATCGGTCGCGGATGCGGAAAAAATACATCTTGCATGCCGGACGACTTGGTTACTATTGACGAGCCTCCTTCTTTGTCTTGCCGATGGAGTACATCGACATGTCCATGGATCGCTTTTCGGAAGCTTATGTTGCCGCGCAGACGGTGGTGAAGTCCGAGCGCTTCCCGACCGACTGGGATGACGTGATCGTCGAAACGCGCGCGCTCCTCGCCGGCGAGGATGGCCCGGTCGCTGCCAAGGCGAGGGTGGTGACGGATCTGCGCAAGAAGATCGCCGAAGGCGAAAAGGCCAGCGGCACCGCGAAGGGCAAGGCCGCGTGCGAGCAGATCATAGAGGCAGCCAAGGGTACCAACGCCATTGAATCGAAGCGCGCCGCGACGCTGAAGATGTTGAAGCACCTGTACCTGGTCGGCGAAGACGGCAGCCAAAAGCTTTGGGTCTATTCGCCGCCGAAGGGCTATACGCAATGGGTTTTCGACGAGTTGGACGGCCTCGGCGAAACGGCGATGAAGGCGAAGCTCGAGGACGAGGCCGAGCTCTACAGCGCGGACCATCGAACCGTGATGGCCGAGGCTGCGCTGCAAGCGCGCAAGGTGTGCGGCAAGGTGCAGGCGGCGCTGGGCGCGAACGAGGTCGAGGCGAATACCAAGAAGCTGGTGAAGAAATGGATGTTCGGCGACGACGAGCCCTCGAAAGACGAGATGACGGCGGCGATCAGCAAGCTGCGCGACGGTTTCAAGAACATCGGTGTGGCTTGCTGCAACGGCAGCCTGATCTTCTCCGACGAGCCCACCTACCGGGCCAAGCCCGGCAAATGGGAGAACTTCGGGATGATCAAGACCACCGAGAAGATGATGGTGCTCTATCTCATGAAGGGATTCCTCGACCAGGCCGGCAAGCCCAAAGCGGCGGAACGCTGGTTATGCGTCGAGACGATCATCCACGAGCTTTCGCACAAGATCGTGAAGACTGACGACTACGCCTACGACTTTCACGGTCTGAAGCCGGGCGGAACCAAGTTCCCGTCCGGCGCCGGCCTCGACAATGCCGATAGCTGGGGCTACTTCGCTTGCGAGCTCGACGGCATCCTGCCGAGCTCCGAAGAAGCCAAGGTGTACAAGATCCCGACCAAGGTGCTCAAGGTCTGGAGCAAGGCCTAGCCGCGGATACATCACCAGGCCGGCCCGGCGAAACGGCGAAGTGCTCGACGCGGCGATGCGAATCGCGGTTGCGCTGGTGATGGTTCTCGGGCTGCTGGCAGCGGGGTGCAGCCCCTCGGTGGCGCTCAAAAAGGAGGCAAGCATGGAACAGGAAAAACGAGGGCCGCTGCCCGAGGTCGCGCCGGTATCGCGCGGCGGTGTCCGCTACGAGCCCGTCACCTTCGAAAAGAGCGAAGGTCTCGACCAGAACAGCGGCTACATCGCGGCGGTCGACGAAGCGACCGGGATGCGCAAGTGGGTGCTCAAGGTCTACGCCGTGTCCTACAACAACGACCTCGAGGCCGATTTGCAGGACGTTTTCATCAAGCGCCTGGAGCTCAGTGCCGACGGCAGCCGGCTCTACGTCACCAACGAAGAGGAGCGCCGCTTCGAGGTGAAGCTCGATGATCGCACGGTAAGAGAGCTGAAGAAGTAGCCCGTCAGCGCGTTGGTTCCGCTGCGGAGCGGCCCGATGGAATAGCCGGGCTAGTTCTCCGGCAGCGGCGCTCGAACGAGGCGAGCCGGCCTGCGCGACAGGCCGAGCAGCCCGAGCACGCCGAGCCCGGCCAGCAGCATGGCCCAGGTGCGCGGCTCGGGCACGGGCAGCGCCATGGCGTTGGTCAGCGTGAAGGCGAGGTCTTCGTAGGTATCGTTAGTAGCGTAGAGATCCTCGAAGCGAACACGCAGCGTGTTGCCCCCGAGCTCCTCGACGATCGCGTGCGTAAAGCCGTCGGGATTGCGGCTCGCCGGGCCGGTGTAGTAGATGGCTTCCAAGTCCCCGCCGAGGCCGTCGGGGTAGACCTCGATACCGAACTTGAGCTCGCCCGAGGCGAACGTGCCCAGATTCACTTCCGTACCGGGGGCCGTCGCTTGATTGTTGAAGATATTGGGCAGCGGGTTATCCGGGTGGTCCAGGAACAGCAGGCTGGTGTAGCTCGCGCCGCCGTTGCCTTCGAAGGTCGCCACGACATCGATATTCGAGTCCACGGCGAAAATCAGGTCGCCCAAGCCGGCATGCGCGAGTCCCGAGAGCCCGATCGATGCGGCGGCTGCGAGCGCTGCGGCGAATCTTCTTGTCATAGCTGTCTCCCGGTCGAATGACTTGCACCGAAGCAGTAACCACGTGGCGGCGACCGCACGATTGTGCCACGCTGCTACGCCGCGGCAAGTGAACTGAATCACGCGCGCTCTGGGACGTGGACCACTTCGGTGCGTCCCAGGGAGTCGACAAAATATGCGCGTGCCGAGGCATAGCGCGCGAGCAGGGCATGGGCGCGCGGCGGCGCCAGCAGTGACAGGGTGGTGGAGAGACCATCGGCCAGGGTGGCGCGCGGGGCCGCCGCGGAAACCGAAAGGTAGTGGTTGGCGCTGCGCCCCGTGTAGGGATCGAGCAGGTGATGGATCCGCGGGTCGGGACCGAAGGTCGTGCCGTAGCCGGCCGAGGTCGCGAGCGCCGGGAAGGCACCGGGGCCCTCGCCGAGCGCGAGGGTCGCCAGCATACGCGCGGGGTCGCGCGGGTCGCGCACCGCGGCCTGCCAGGGGAGGCCGTCGGCGCGTTGTCCGAGCGCGCGCGCTTCGCCCAGGTCGACCAGGACGTGATCGAATCCGGCGGCGCGTAGCCGATCCGCCGCGCGGTCGGTGATGAAGCCTTGCGCGATCCCGTTGAGCGTGATCGCCATGCCAGGCTTGCGCAGCCGGATGCGATCCGAGCCGACTTCGATCGAACGGTAATCGACCCGCCGCAGGACGCGCGCAATCTCCTCCTGCGAGGGCGCGCGAACGGCGCCGCGCGCGAAGTGGCAGGCATAAAGCCGGTACAGCGGCTGAATGCTCGGGTCGAACGCGCCTTCGCTCGCCCTCGCCAGGGCAAGCCCGAAGGCGAGCAATTCGACCAGCTCGTGCGGCGGGGCGTACAGCGCGCCGGCCGCGTTCAATCTCACCAGCGCCGAGTCGGCGCGGTAAAGGCTGAAGATCGCCTCCAGCCGCGCGATCTCGTCCACGCAGGCGTCGATCGCCGCGCGTGCCTTGGCGCGATCCGGATGCACCAGCGTCATCGCCGCGGCCGCGCCCATGACCGTGCCGCGCCACGTGCTCACGGCCGGCGCCGTCATGCCGCGGGCCAGTGCGATCGGCCCGGCCGCCGCGCACGCCGCGACGATGGAGAGGAATCGACGGCGCGTCTTCATGGCGAGCGGGTGGGCGTGTTTCGTCATGCGCGTGCCTGTCGTGCGGGTCGGATCCATCAGCGGGTCGGGTCCATCATCGGGGATGGGTCTATCGGCCGGGTCGGGTCCATCACGTGGCTCGGGTCCGTCATGCGGGTCGTATCTCGCGGGCGCCGCACTGCGGTCACGGCGCGGTCTCGGCCGGGCGCTGCGCGTGAGCCGCAGCCGCGGCGCCGCTTTCGGCGCCTAGCGCGGGCGCCATGGCCGAGCGCCGCTCGCGCTTCAGGCGCCGCTGAATGCGCACCGGGCACTTGTGGTCGTGGTAATACAGCATCTGGCAGTGCAGGCAGGAAATGCACTCGTTGGGATTGATGTGCCCTTCGGGATGAATCGCTTCGACCGGGCAGTCCTTGAAGCAGCGCTGGCAAGGATTGCCGCATTCGCGATAGCGCTTGAGCCAATCGAACATGCGAATGCGCCCCGGAATCGCGAGTGCCGCGCCGAGCGGACACAGGTAGCGACAGAAGAAGCGCTCGATGAACAGTCCCGCCGCCAGCAGCACAAGCGCGTAGGCCACGAACCACCATTCGCGCATGAAGCGCAGGATGACCGCGGTCTTGAACGGCTCGATCTCCGAGAGCATTTCGGCGTAGGCGAGGGAGCCGAGCGATACGCCGAACAGGCCGAGAAAGATGATGTACTTGATCGGCCACAGGCGCTCGTGCACGCGCCAGGGAATCTTGTATTGCGGTACCTTCAAGGCCCGTGCGGCCCGGTTGGTCAGCTCTTGCAGCGCGCCGAACGGGCACAGCCAGCCGCAGAAGGGGCCGCGGCCCCAGAACAGCAGCGCCGCCGCCACCGAGCACCAGAGGATGAAAATGAGCGGGTCGACCAGGAACGCCGACCAATGGAAGCCTTCGCGCAGGGCAGTGGTGAACGTGAGCACATTGACCACCGAGAGCTGCGCTTGCGCTGTCCACCCCAGCCAGACCAGGACGCCGGCAAGATACGCGTAGCGCACCCGCAGATAGAGCGTCTCGCGTCTCACCAGGAAGTCCTGGAAGAAGAAGATGACCGTGAGCACGCCGAGCATCAGGGCCAGCACGGCGATCGCGGCCGCCCTGCTGTACCAGATGCGCTGCCACAGCGGCGGTCCGGAGTCGAGGGCCTCAGGGGCCGCGTGCGTGCTGGATGCTGCCGTGCTCGCGCCGCCACCTGCCGGCGCCACGGCCTTGGTGTAGATCTCGGGCAACTGGTAGGCGAGGTCGAACGCGACGAACGCCTTGTCGAGCGCGCCGGTCGTGCGTTGCACGAGCAACTGCAGCCGCCATGGCGCGACCGGGTCGAAGTCGCTGTCCGCCGGGATGAGGAATGCGTCGATATCCTTGAGCTCGGGCGCGCCGGGCGCGTGCACGCTCGCCACGCGCCGGTGGTGACGGTCGCGAAAACGGATCGTCTCGGCGCCCTGGATGAGCTGGATGCGATCGAAGCTGTCCCCCGGGACATAGCCCGGCCCCTTGTACGAGTAGCCGCCGCCGCTCGCCACCAGGATCGCCTGTTCTCCCGGTTCGAGCGACTTGGCAAGCGTCTCGTAGGCCTCCTCGCCGAGCAGGCTGCGGCCGATCGCCGGATGCGAGACGAGGGCGACGTAGAGGTCACTGAAGGTGTTTTCGCTCGGCGCGATTTCAGGGCGCTGCGCCGCTTCCTTGTCGCCCGAATCGACGAACGCCTTATTCACTTGTCCTACCGTGAGGAGCATGCGGCGTACCGCGCCCGCCTGCAGCAAGCCGTTCCAATCGACGCTCGGGCCGGCTTGGGGATCGAGCACGCGCGCCGCCGGCGCCGGCGCGGCGCCGCCCGCTTGCAGCGCGCGGCTCACCCGCACCGCGGAGCGTACGACGCTCTCGCCCATCACCAGCACCGTCACCGTGGCACCGCTCACGATGTCCGGATGCGGCGAGCCTTTGCCCGACGCGGCGGCCTTGACCGGGTTATAGCCCACGAACGATTGCAGATAGGCGACGACCTTGCGCTCCGGAATGCCGATCAGAACGATGGGCTCGCTGTGCTCGACCAGCTTCGCGCCGACGATGGTGCCTTCGAGATCGAGGCCGATGAGAATATGGATCGGCTTGCCGGAGTAACCGTTCGCGTCCACGTACTGCGAATTGAGGTAGACGTGGCCGAGCAGCTTGTCGGCGCGATACGCCGGCGCGACGAGCGGGGATTCGCGTACCGGCCCGAAGCGATCCGCGCCCGGAATCACTTCACCCGGTGCCACCCTGGCGAGAAAGCCACCGAGGCTCGCCGCGGCGGATTGCGCGCCTGAGGGCCCCGTCGTGCTCGCCGTGCCGGGTTGCGCGTCTGCCGCCGCGGCGCATAGGCAAAGAAACCATGCTACGACTGCGAGCGCGGTATGGCGCATACGAAAGCTCAACGCCCTCGACCTGATTGTGGGATCATTGCGACGTGAAACCCTGTCCCGCGATGCTGCCGTTTCGTCGCTAGCGGAGCCCGGATGATGCGCGAGCCGTTACTCCAGCGCAACCCTGATATCGGCCCGATTACACTCGCCTCGCTCGTGGGCATTGCCAACGCGATCGAGCAGGAAGCCGTGCGGCGCTATGGCTTGCTCGCCGAGAGCATGGAGAGCCGCGGCGAAGCACAAACGGCGGCCGCGTTTCGTACCATGCTCGAAGAGGAGCGCGCGCACGTGGTCGCGGTGGCACGCTGGGCGGCGACCCTGCACGAGCCGGTGCCCGAGGCCGCGCTGTTCGAATGGCGCTTGCCGGCCGATCTGTCGAAACCCTGGGAAGAGGTCGCTCGCAGCGCGCGGTTGACGCCGTACCGGGCGTTCGCCATCGCGGTCGACAACGAGCAGCGCGCGTTCGCGCTCTACAGCTATCTCGCGGCACAGGCCGACGACCCGGCGGTCGCGGCCCAGGCCGAGCAGCTCGCGCGCGAAGAGCTGCGTCACGCGGCCGTGGTACGCCGCTGGCGCCGCCAGGCGTGGCATCGCGAGCGCGACGCACTGAAGGAGCCTCTGACTGCCGTGGCGCCGGCCATCACGTCGGCCGCCGCCTTGCACGCGCTACTTGCATCTCGCGAAGCCGCGGTGGTGGCTTGTCAGCGCGCGCTCGGCGCGCGACTGCGTGCCCTCGGCGATCTCGACAGCGCTCGGTTGCTCGAGGAGCTGGCCGCGCTGCCGCCGTTGCCGCCCGCGGCGGAGGCTTCGCAGGCAATCGAGACGCCTGCGAGCGACAACCCCGCGCATTTGTTGGCCGCGGCGCAAGCGCCGCTCGAAGCGCTCAGCGAAACCTTGGAGGGGATCATGCGTACCACCGAAGGCGAGCTGTTCGCGCAAGTGGAGCAGGCTTACTCCAGCGTGATCGCGCGTATCGCGAAGATCGCGCTGCAAACCGAGCGCCGGTTGCACCCGCGATAGCCGCCCGTGGTGGGGCACCGTGGTGGGGTCTTGCACGTTCCAGTTAGGTGCTTTGCATTACATCCTGTGCAACGTGCAAGAGCTGACCCCGAATAAAGCGCCGTGCAATGTGCAAGACCTGACGCCGAATGCCCCAATGCCCAGGACCTGACACCGAATGACCGCGACCACGCTGGTGCACGTCGACGAGGTGGCGCCCGAGAACATGCGCGCGGGCGAGGGCTGGGCGATCTCGGAATTCCGCTTGCCGATCTCGGGCAAGCACGGCAGCGCCAGCACGGTGTTCCACTCGATCTTCCGCCCCGGCTCGACCCACGCCAAACATTTGCACAGCCGCTGCGACGAGATCGCGGTCTATCTGCGCGGCCGCGGCGTCGTCGGCCAGGGCGATGAGCGCACCGAAGTGCGCCCAGGGCATTGCCGGTTGATGCCGAGGGGCTCCGAGCATTTCTTTTTCAACGAAACAGAGGATGAAGAAGCCCTGGTCGTGGGCTTCTATGTCGGCGCGAAGAGCGTCGAAGACACGGGCTACGCATTTCGCGGCAATGTCACCGCGGCCGATACCGCGATGCCGCGCGCAGCCGGCCTGCGCCACGGGATATTGGTCCATGTGGACGCGGTGAAGCCGATGCGCACTGGCTTGGGCTTTCAGGCTGACGGCGTCGACTTGCGCTTTCCGATCGGGCGCCACAACGGCGCCGACCATGCGCTGTTCTGGCTCACGCTCGCGCCCGGTGCGACGTATCCCGTCCACCGCCACGAGCGCTGCGAGAAGGTCTATTACGTCATCCGCGGACATGCGCTGGCAGGCGTGGGGCAGGACCGGGTCGAGATTCGAGCAGGTCACGTGCACCTCATTTCCCGCGGCGTCGAGCATTCCCTCGCCAATACCAGCGCAAGCGAGCCGCTCGAGCTGATCGGGGTCTATACCGGCGCGGGCAGCTTGGAGGAATCCGGCTACTTGCGCCAGCAATAGACGCGGATGGGCGGGATGTTGAGCAGCTCGACGTCGGCGATTTCGGCCGAGCCGAAGACCCCACGGCCGAGGACCGCTACCCGGTCGCGCAGCTGGTAGGCGACGAAGCGCCCGCCGGGCGCGAGCACCTGGCGAATGGCGTGCAGAATGCTCTCGCCGACATGCCGCGGCATGGTGGAAAACGGAATGCCGGATATCACCACATCGGGCGCGGGCAGGGAATACCGCGCGAGCGTGCCGGCGATATGCTCGGCGCTACCTTCGTGCGCGATCAGACGCGGGTCGGCGATCTCCGTACGCACCAGCTCGGTGAAGCGGCGGTCGATTTCGATCGCCAGCAGCCTGCCCTCCCGCGGCATCGCGTTGAGCAGCGCCTGCGTGGTGCCGCCGGTGCCCGGCCCGAGCTCCACCACCGTGCGCGCTTCAGCCACCGCACCCATGCGCACCAGGCGCCGCTCGAGAAACCCCGAGCTGGGCGCGACCGAGCCGACCTGCTTGGGCCGCGCCAGGAACCTCATGAAAAAAGCGAGCGCCTTCTCGGCTTGCGACGCGTTCTTCGCGACTTGTGCGGGGTCGAAGGAATCGTTCATCGTGGCGCGAGTGTATCCCAGGTCGATGCTGTCGGGACAAGCGCCGGCGCGAATCGGGCGCGCTGCCGCCAGTCCATATCGTGGTCGCGCGACACTTGCCGGCGCCAGCCGATTGGCGATGACAAGGGCGCCGGTCTCGTAGAAAATGAACTATTTCGCGTGCCGAGAGGAACGAACATGAGCGCGATGCGCTACGAGAGGCCGGGAACGCTGGAGGCGGCGGTAGCGCTGCTTTCCGGTGCGACAGGCGCGGCGAGGGTGCTGGCCGGAGGCACCGATCTGCTGGTCCAGATGCGCACCGGCCGGATCGAGCCGCAGTTGCTGGTCGACTGCAAGGACATTCCCGAGATGACCGCCATCGTCGCCGATGACGGCGGCTTTCGCTTCGGCGCTGCTACGCCGTGCATGGCGCTGGTGGAACATGAAGCCTTCACCAAGGCGTGTCCGGGCGTGATCGACGGCGTCAAGCTGATCGGTTCGATCCAGGTGAAAGGCCGCGCGAGCGTGGGCGGGAACGTGTGCAATGCCTCGCCGGCGGCCGACAGTGTCCCGGCGCTCATCGCCGCCGGCGCCGTGGCGACCATCATCGGCCCCGGCGGCAGGCGCGAGACCCGGGTCGAGAACATCGCCACCGGTCCCGGCAAGACGTCGCTTGCGCGTGACGAGATACTGGTGTCGTTGCTGGTTCCACGCAAGCCGCCGCATTCCGCCGACGCCTATCTGCGCTTCACGCCCCGCACGGAGATGGATATCGCGGTCGTATCCGCGGGGGTCAACCTGACGCTCGATCGCGACGGCGTGTGCCGCAAGGCGCGCGTGAGCCTGGGCGCGGTTGCCGAGCGCGCGTTGCTCGTGTCCGAAGCCGGCGCCGCCCTGATCGGCACCACGGTGGACGAGGCCGCTCTGGAGAAGCTCGCTGCGGCGGCGGCCGCGGCCTGCAAGCCGATCGACGATAAGCGCGGGACCAAGGCGTACCGGATCAAAGTGGCGGGCGTGCTGGCGCGGCGCGCCGCTCAAATTGCGCTCGACAGAGCAAGGAAGGTGAACTGATGGCCAAGCATCATGTGACGGCGACGCTCAACGGCAGTCCCGTCGAATTCCTGTGCGAGACCCAGCAGACGCTGCTCGAGGTGCTGCGCGATGAGCTGAACCTCACCGGGACCAAGGAAGGATGCGCAACCGGCGACTGCGGCGCGTGCAGCGTCACGGTGGGCGGACGCCTGGTGTGCTCTTGCCTGGTGCTCGGCGCCGAAGTGGAAGGCAAGCGCATCGAAACCATCGAAGGCATGGCCTCGGGCACCGAGTTGCATCCCTTGCAGCAGAAATTCCTGGAGCACGCCGCCCTGCAATGTGGCATCTGCACGCCGGGGATGCTGATCGCGGCGCGCTCTTTGCTGGAACGCAAGCCCGACCCGACTGAGGAAGAAGTGCGTTACTGGCTGGCGGGCAATCTGTGCCGCTGCACCGGATACAACAAGATCGTCGATGCGGTGCTCGCCGCCGCCGGCGAAATGCGGAGGGCTTGACCATGGCCGATACCGTCCTATATCCCGAACGCGAGCTCAAGGTCGTCGGTACCCAGCCGGTGCGTCCGGACGGCGTGCCGAAAGTCACGGGCCTCGCGCAATACGGCGCGGACTTCACGCTGCCCGGCATGTTGTGGGGCAGGATCCTGCGCTCGCCTCACGCGCACGCACGCATTCGCGCGATAAACACCAAGAAGGCGGAAGCCTTGCCCGGCGTGAAAGCGGTCATCACCGCCGCGGATCTGCCCGAGCAGAAGTTCGACTATGTCGGTCCCGAGCGGGTCGCGATCAACTTCTGGCACATGACGCGCAACATCCTCGCGCGCGAAAAGGTCCTGTACGAGGGCCACGCGCTGGCCGCGGTGGCCGCGACCAGCAAGTCGATCGCCGAGGAAGCGCTGAAGCTGATCGAAGTCGACTACGAGGTCCTGCCGCACGTGATCGACGTCGACGAAGCGATGCAGCCCGATGCGCCGCTGTTGTTCGAAGACATGATCACGCGCGGCGTGCAGCCCCCGCCGACCAAGCCCTCGAACGTATCCAAGCGCATCGAATTCAAGCTCGGCGACGTGGACAAGGGCTTCGCGGCCGCCGACGAGATCGTCGAGGCGAGCTACAAGACCAAGCCCGTGCACCAGGGCTATATCGAGCCGCACGCCTGTCTCGCGCGCTTCGACACCGACGGCCAGGCGGAAGTCTGGTCGTCGAGCCAGGGACATTTCGTCGTGCGCACCTTCACCTCCCGCCTGGTCGGGATGAAGGTGGGCGACCTGCGCTGCCACGCGGCCGAGATCGGCGGCGCTTTCGGCGGCAAGACCGTGGTCTATGTCGAGCCGATCGCCGTGGTGCTGTCGAAGAAGTCCGGCCATCCGGTGAAGATCATGATGAGCCGCGAGGAGGTGTTCAAGGCGAGCGGGCCGACCTCCGGGGCGTCGATGACGATCAAGCTCGGCGTCATGCGCGACGGCAGAATCGTCGCGGCCGAAGGCATATTCAAGTACCAGGCCGGCGCGTTTCCGACCTCGCCCGTCATGAACGGGTGCATGTGCAGCTTCGCGCCCTATGACATCGCCAACGTGCGCACGATCGGCTACGACGTCGTCTGCAACCGGCCGAAGACCGTCGCCTACCGGGCGCCGGGATCGCCCATCTCGGCGTTCGCCGCCGAGAGCACGATGGACTTGGCGGCGCGCCGGATCGGGATGGATCCGATCGAGTTCCGGCTGAAGAACATCGCCCGCCCGGGCAGCCAGACGGTATGGGGCGCGAAGCTCGCCCATGCGGGTTTCGCCGAGACGCTGCACGCGCTGCAAAAGCATCCCGGCTACAAGGCCCCGCTCGGCAAGAACCAGGGCCGCGGGGTCGCGGCGGGGTATTGGTTTAACGGCGGCGGCGAATCGAGCGCGACCGTGCACGTGAACGAGGACGGTACCGTGGTCGTGGCGGAAGGCAGCCCGGATATCGGCGGCTCGCGCGCGTCCATCGCGCTCATGGCGGCCGAAACCTTGGGCATCCCGTACGAGAACGTGCGCCCCATCGTCGCCGATACCAACTCCGTCGGCTACACCCAGGCCACCGGCGGCTCGCGCGTGACCTACGCCACCGGCATGACGGTGATCAATGCCTGCAACAAGGTGATCGACGAAATGTGCGTGCGGGCTGCGAAGCTGTGGAAGGTGGAGCGTGCCGACGTGATCTGGGAAGACGGCCATGCCCGGCCGGCGGGCAAGCGCGCCGGCGAATTCGAGCCCCTGTCGTTCAAGGCCATCGCCGCCAAGCGTACCGCGACGGGCGGGCCGATTACGGCCTCGGCAGCGATGAACGCGGAAGGCCAGGCGCCGGGGTTCTCCGCCCAGTTCTGCGACGTCGAGGTCGATCCGGACACCGGTTACGTCAAGATCCTGCGCTACGTCGCCGCGCAAGATGTCGGCCGTGCGATTCACCCCGGCTATTGCGAGGGCCAGATCCACGGCGGCGTGGTGCAAGGCATCGGCTGGGCGCTGAACGAGGAGTACATCTACGATCGCAACGGCCGCATGGAGAACCCGGGATTCCTCGATTACCGCATCCCGGTGGCATCCGACGTACCGATGATCGAAGCGATCATGGTAGAGGTGCCCAATCCGAATCATCCCTACGGCGTAAAAGGGGTGGCAGAGGCGAACATCGTGCCGCCGACGGCGACGATCGCCAATGCGGTTCATAGCGCGACCGGGCTGCGCCTGACGGATCTGCCGATGTCGCCACCGAAGGTGCTGGCGGCGCTCGATTCGGCGCGCAAGCGCTGAGGCTGCCATAGGAGCCTGTCGGACTTGATTTCGCGCGACGCGTGGTGGCCCACGCCTGCGCGCGAGGCGGGCGGATCGCCGGGCAGGCGTGGTCGGTCTCGAACGACGGACAGACCGCGATGCCCGCCTTACGGTGAGGCGGGCGCGAACGCAAGAGCACCGGACTCCATCTGGTCCGGTCCGGCGCCGCGGCAAGGATCGGCGTTACTTCATCGGCGAGAACGCGCTCGGGCGCAGGATGGTTGTCGTCACCTGCTCCACGAGCGCGCCGTGGCGCTCGCTTTCGCCGAACACCCGCGCGCGCTCGGGATCCTTGGCGAAGGTATCGAACTTGGCCACGCGCTCGTTCAGGCTTTCCCACGCCAGCATGTAGACCAGCTGGTGGTCGTTGCCGCCGATGCGGTTCAACCAGTAGCCCACCTGGCGGAAGCCGTGCTTCTTGAACGCCTCGCAGGTGAAGCCGCCGAAGCGCTCGGTGATGTTGACGATCTTCTGCGGCATCGCCTGGTATTCGCGCAGCTCGAATAGATACGGCGCGCGGCTCGATGCATCCGGCCCGTAGGCTTCGCCCCTGTCGAGCTGCGAATACGCGGTGGGCTCCATCAGCTGGTTGTAGACGCGGTTCACCAGCGGTCCGTCCTTCTCGCTCTCCGCCCATTTCTTCGCGCGCTCCGGATCGGCGCGCCACGTCGCGCTTTTCCGGGTGCGTTCCTCATAGCTCTCCCAGGCCCACAGGTAGATCACCTGGTTGCTCTTCTCGCCCAGCAGCGGCGTCCAGAAGCCGACCAGGCGAAAGCCGTGATCGCGCCACTTCGCGACGGTGAAGCTGCCGAAGCGATCGATCAGCGCCGGCAGCTTGCCGGCGGCCACGTCGTAACGGCGCAGTTCGTAGAGCATCGACGTTCCTCCCTCGGGTTGATGGCTGCGCGCCCTCGATAGGGCGCGCGAAGCGCCTTACACGACGCCCTTGGCACGCAGTGCGGCGATCGCGTCCTGGTCGTAGCCCAGTGCGCGCAGCACCTCCTCGCTATGCTCGCCGGGCTCAGGTGTGTGCCCGAGCTGCTCGGGCTGCGGATAGCGGCTCAGGTGAATCGGCTGGCCGACGACTTTCTGCGGCCCGTACTTGGGATGCTCGACGGGCTTCGCGATCCCCAGGTGACGCACCTGCGGATCGGCGAATACCTTGTCGATGGTATTGATGGGGCCGCAGGGCACGCCGGCCTGGTTCAGCACTTCGACCCAGTAGTCGTTCGGATGGCGGCGAATGACCTGCGCCAAGCGGACGTTGAGCGCATCGCAATTCTTGACGCGCGCGGCCACCGTGGCGAAGTCGGGATGGTCGAGCAGGTCCGTGGCTCCGGCCGCCTTGCAGAAATGCTGCCACAGGCTGTCGCCCGAGGCGGCGATGTTGATGTAGCCGTCGGCCGTCTGGAACATGCCGGTGCCGGCGGAGGTGGGATGGTTGTTGCCGGCCTGACCGGCGACCTCGCCGCGCATGAGATAGCGCGCCGCCTGGAAATCCAGCATGAAGATCTGGGCTTCGATCAACGAGGTCGACACCCATTGACCTTCGCCGCTGCGTTCGCGGTCGAGCAGCGCGAGCACGATGGCGTTGGCGAGCAGGATGCCGGCCGAGGTGTCGTTGATCGCGATGCCGACCCGCACCGGCCCGCCGCCTGGGTGGCCCGTGATCGACATGAGACCGCCCATGCCTTGCGCGATCTGATCGACGCCCGGGCGCCCCGCGTACGGTCCATCCTGGCCGAAACCCGAGATGCTGCCGTAGACGATGCGCGGATTGACTTTCTTCACCGCTTCGTAGTCCACGCCGAGCTTGTACTTGACCGTCGATTTGTAGTTCTCGACCACCACGTCGGCCGTCTTGGCGAGGTCGAAGAAGATGGCCAGCCCCTCGGGCGTCTTCAGGTTGAGCGTAAGGCTGCGCTTGTTGCGATGCAGGTTCTGGAAGTCGGGACCGTCGCGGCGGCTGCCGGTCACGTCGATCGACGGCCCAGGGGCCTCGATCTTGATCACATCGGCGCCCCAATCGGCCAGTTGGCGCACCGCGGTCGGCCCCGCCCGATGGGCGGTCAAATCGAGCACTTTGAAACTGGCGAGAGGCATCCGGCGGCTGGTCGTGACCACATTCCCTCCTCATGGCAAGACGCGAGCGGTGTAGCATGCGAAGTATCGCACCGAAGCTCCCGCGAGGGGGTCGGGTAAAGGTCGATGGCCGGGATGCGATCGCGCCCGGCGGTTTTCTGCGGAGGCGTCGGGATGGCACTCGATCATGCGGCATACCAGTTTCGCGGCAACGCGTATCGGCAAGACCTGGTGGAGCTGAACGCTTGGACCAGGCAACGCCACGAACCCGCGCTGGAGCCCGATCTGCCGATCATCGACCCGCACCATCACGTCTGGGACCACCGGCGCAGCCGTTACCTGCTCGACGAGCTGATCGAGGATACCGCGACCGGGCACAACATCGTCGCGACCGTGTTCATCGAGTGCGGGGCGATGTACCGCGCCGACGGCACGGTGGAAATGAAGCCGGTCGGCGAGGTCGAATTCGTCAACGGGCTGGCGGCGATGAGTGCGAGCGGGCGCTACGGTAAGAGCCGGCTTTGCGCCGGTATCGTGGGCCACGCCGACCTGACGCTCGGCGAGCGCGCCCGTCCCGTGCTCGAGGCGCTGATCGCGGCGGGCAACGGGCGGCTGCGCGGCGTACGCCACGGCGTCACCTGGGATACGGGCAACGCGGCCCACTTCAGCCGCCTGCGGGTTCCGCCGCATCTGGTGCTCGATCCGCGCTTTCGTCGCGGCTTTGCCTGCCTTGCGCCGCTGGGGCTGTCGTTCGAATCGTGGCAGTTCCACCCGCAGCTCCCCGACCTGGTCGAGCTGCTGCGCGAGTCTCCGGCGACCAACGTGATCCTCAATCACGCCGGCGGCTTGCTCGGCATCCCGCCGCACGACGGCGATCGCGCCGCCGTGTTCGACATCTGGCGCGGCCACATGCGCGAGCTGGTGCAGTTCCCGAATCTCAGCGTGAAGCTCGGCGGACTCGGCATGCTGTACTGCGGCTTCGACTTTCACTTGCGCGACATGCCGCCCGCGTCGGAAGAGCTGGCCGCGGCATGGCGCCCGTATATCGAGACCTGTATCGAGCTCTTCGGCGTCGAGCGCTGCATGCTCGAGAGCAACTTTCCGGTCGACAAGCAATCCTGCGGCTACGGCGTGCTATGGAACGCGTTCAAGCGCATCACCGCGGGCTGCTCGCCGGCGGAGAAGGCCGCGCTCTACCACGACACCGCGCGCCGCGTGTATCGTTTGTCGGTTTGAATCGAATCCAACGGTATCGGGCGAGCGCACGCCGATGTCGTGATCCAGGACGCGTGTCTCGCTTGTCGGTTTGAGTCAACCCCAACGGAAGGAGGAACGCGTATGACAGGCACGCATTGGCTCACCGGAATCGCGCTCGCCGTCTGCGCGGCAAACGCATTCGGCCAGGCGCAGAAGTTTCCTTCCAAGCCCATACGCATGCTGGTGGGATTCGCGCCCGGCGGCGCAACGGATATCGTCGCACGCGCGATCGCGCCCGGATTGTCGGAGCTGACGGCGCAATCCGTCGTGGTCGAGAATCGCCCGGGCGCGAGCAGCCAGATCGCCGGCGAGCTCGTGGCCAAGAGCCCGCCCGACGGCCATGTGCTGATGATGACCACGCAAACGCTCATGACCTCGATGATGATCGAGCGCAAGACCTTTCCCGACATCGTCAAGGATTTCTCGCACGTGGCCTTGGCCGCGACCAGCGTGCTCATCCTGGTGGCGAATCCCTCGTTTCGACCCAAGTCGGTGAAGGAGCTGATCGAGCTTGCACGCGCGCGGCCGGGAGAAATCAACTATGCCTCGGGCGGTGTCGGCACCACGCCGCACCTTTCGGGGGAGCTGTTCGCGACCATCGCGCGGCTCAAGATCACACACGTGCCGTACAAGGGCGAGGCGCCCGGGCTGGTGGACGTGATCGGCGGGCATATCCCGTTCATGTTCTCGAACGTATCGGCCTCGCTCGGGTTCGTGCAAAGCGGGAAGCTGCGCGCGCTCGCGAGCACGGGGCTGGAGCCTTCGCCCGCGGTGCCGGAGCTGCCCACCATGGCCTCGGCCGGCTTGCCGGGATTCGAAGTCGTCGGCTTCTTCGGCGTGCTGGCGCCGGCCAACACGCCGCGCGAAATCGTCGCTCGATTGAATGGCGACATCCTGAAGGTGCTCGCCCGGCCCGACATCAAGAAGCTGTTCGCCTCCCAGGCGCTCGATTCCGGCGCCATGACCGCGCCCCAGTTCGGCGACTACGTCAAGGCCGAGGTGAGCCGCTGGGGCAAGCTCATCCAGGAGGCCGGCATCAAGTCCTGACCCGTGGTCGCTGCGGCGCGAATGCGCCGGATTCGGTGTCGGTCGCGGCGTGGCGCCGCGTCGGATCGCGCTCGGCTTTATCCGCTTTCGCCGGGTCCGCGAGTCGGTGACGATGCGCGCGGCTCGGAGTTTTCGCGCTCGGCGGCGAACGCGCCCGACTCGACTTCGGCGCGCCGCCGCGGGCTTTGCCGGCGCGTGCGCCAGAACAGGATCAACAGCACGCCGAACGCGCTCGACCAACTCAGCGCCGAGAGCAGCAACCAGGGTCCGGGAACGAACGCGCCCAGCACGCGCAGCGCGGTGCTGAGCGCGATCAACACGGTCCCCCAGACGATGCCCGTGGCGTGTGCCGGCGCATGCCGCGTTTTGCTCATCCACAAGCTCGCCATGACGCTGAAGGTCAGCGTGCCCAGGGCGCCGACCGTGATCACGTGTATCGCCGCGTTCACGTGCGCACCGATCGCCATAGCCGCGCCCAGGGCAAGAAGACCCAGGCCGAGCCAGGCGTAGCCCGCGGCAAGGCAAAGCAGGTCGGGACGCCCGCGCAGCAGCCATAGGCGCCAGCGCGCCAGGCGCACGAGCGCGACGATGCCCGCCAGCGCCGCCAGGCCAGCGGCGATAGCCGTCGAGCGTGGAACGACGCTGAGTACCGCGGCGGCGCCGCTTGCGACCAGCAGGGCGGCTTCGAGGCGCGGCTGCACGCGCGCGTCGAGGCGCAGGCGCTGGCGGTACAACTGGCCGGCGACCGCCGGTGCGATGAGGCGCCCACCCATGAAGAGCATGAGTGTCGCGAACAACAGCACCATGGCGTGGACGAGCGCGCGCGCCGCCGCGGGCTCGCCGGCATAGCGCGTGAACGCCCAGGCGAGGGCGCCCGACGCTATGGCGGTGATGACCGCGGGCAGCGCCCGGTTGCGCCACTTCTTCGCCGCACCGAGCAGTCGAGGCACGACCCTCGCCGCCAGCGCGGCCGCGAATGCCGCGTCGAGCGCGTTGGCGACTAGACTCGTCGGCGCGAACAGCGACGTCGCCCGGGCCGCGAGCCACAGCAGCAACATCGCCGCCACGAATCGACCGCGCGCGCTGCCGAGCTGGTTGCCGGCCACGACCGCCAAGGCGAAGCCGACCAGCATTTCGTGCGCGTGTACCAGTGGATCGGCGAGCGCCGGCAGCAGCCGTGTCCTGCCCGTCATCGCCAACACTGCGACGGGCAGCACGAGCGCTGCGTAACACGCCGCCGCCGGGTAGAAGATTTCGGCCGCGGACCAGCGCGAAAGTGTCTGTCTCATATCCGGTCCTCGCGTATCGCGGCCGCGCGCCGGCGGGAGTCGAGCGCTGATGGGCTTGCGGCTGTCGCGGTCACATCGACCTCAGCGCATCGACGATGCTCAGGCGCGCGGCGCGGATGGCGGGCAGGACTCCTCCGCACACACCCATGACGAGCGCGAACAGCATCGACTGCACGGCGATTTCCCACGTCAGGATGAAGCGAAACGACAGGTCGGCGAAGGTCTGGAAGTTCACCGTGGAGAACGAGGCGTGCTGCATGAAGGAGGCGAGCAGCAACCCCGCCGCGCCGCCGGCCAAGCCGAGCAGCATCGCTTCGCAGAGGAAGGCCGCGAGCACGGCGCGGCGCTTGTAGCCCAAGGCGCGCAAGGTGCCGATCTCGCCTACGCGATTTGCCACCGAGGCGTACATGGTAATCATGGCGCCGATCATCGCCCCGATCGAGAAGACGATGGACAGCGTGAGGCCGAGCACGTTGATGAAGGTGGAAAGCGCCTTCGACTGGTCGCTGTAGAACACCTGCTCGCGCTTCGATTCCAGGGTGAGCCGCGGATCGGCATCGAGGTCGGCGCGCAAGCGCTCGAACCGGCCGGTGCTCGCCAGGCGTACGACCATCGAGGAATAGGCCTGGCGGCGAAACGACTGCATCAGTTGGTCGGCGTCGCCCCAGACTTCGGAATCGAAGCCGCTTGCGCCGGCATCGAATATCCCGACGACGCTCCACTCGCGCTGGGCGAAGACGAGCCGCCCGCCCAACGCCGCCGCGTCGAAGCGCGCCGCGATGTTGCTCCCGACCACGATCTCGCTCGTCCCGGGGCGGAACATGCGTCCCGCGCGCACCTGCACTTGCGGGCGAAGCGCCAGTCCTCTGCCCGAGGTGCCTCGAATCACCACGTTGGACGGCCGGGCGTCGCCGCGGCGGAGCAAGGAGATCAGTACCACGGTCTCCTTCGATGCCAGCGGCATCCCGTCGGCCGCCAGCGCCACCGCCGGATGCAGCTCCACCAGCGCCGCCTGGTCGCGCGGGATGCCGCTTTGGATCTCGGTCTCGGCGCCTTTGCGAATGACGACGGCGTTGTCGTACTCGCCGGTGGTGACGAGCGTGCGCTGGAGCCCGGCATCGAGCATGAGCACCGTCGCGAACACGAATACGACCAGCGCCAGCCCGCCCGCCGTCAGTGCCGTCGTCAAGCGCCGCGCCCACAGGTTGCGAGCGACGTAGATCAACGGTATCGTCATCGCGGCGTCGCCTCAACCGATCGCACGCAGACCCTCCACGATCCGCACGCGTCCGGCGCGAACCGCCGGTACGATCGCCGCCGCGAGCGCGATCGCCAGGGCGCACGCCGCCTGCAATGCTAACGTGAGGTTCGAGACCTCGAAGATCGGGAAGTAAGTCCCGGCGAAATGCTTGAACGCGCTTGCCGCATGCGGCATGGCGGCGATCGCGAGCCCACCGCCGAGCGCGCATATCGCCGCCGACTCGCCCACGATCAGCAAGGCGATGAATCCCGGCCGGAAGCCCAGCGTCTTCAAGGTCGCATACTCCGCCGTGCGCTCGCGCGCGCTCATCGCCATGGTGTTGGCCATCACCGCCATGATGATCACGATGACGACGTAGGAGACGATGCGTATCGCCGCGATGATCTCGTTCGACATGGCGATGAAGCCGAGCTGGAACGCCTGCTCGGTCTCGGTCAGGGTCTCCGCGAGCGAATTGCGAAAAGTCGCATCGATCGCCCGCGCGATGCTTGGCGCGCTGTCGGCATGCTCGATACCGACGATGTAGATCCCGACCTGGTCGGCGCGCTGCCTGGCGCTTTTGCGCAAGGTCTCGTTCAGATAGTCCCAGTGGAACATCATCTGGCGGGTGATCTTGCCCGCATCGGAGCCCTCGAAAATCCCGCGCACGACGAATTCCCAGGTGCCCGGAAAGATCGTGCCCCGCAGCGGCAGCACGTCGCCCACCTTGAAACCGTACAAATCGGCGAGCTGCCGGCCCACCAGGCAGCCCTTGCGATCGCGCAACCACGCCTGGCGCTCGGCATCGGAGAGGACGAACTCGGGATAGAGATCGAGGTAGTTGGGCGTCACGGCGAACTGCGCGAAGAAATTCTTCGGGCTCTGATAGACCCCGCCGAACCAGCTCGAGCGCGCGACGCTCGTCACGCCCTGGATGCCGCGGATGCGCGCTTCGTAATTGAGCGGCAGAGGGAAGACGAGGGAAATGGCATTGCGCGTGATCAAGCGCGCATTGGATGCCGCCTGCGCGCCCGCGTACCAGGCATCTACCACCGTTTGCAGCAAGCCGAAGGCCAGCACCGCCACCAGCAGGCCGATGACGGTCAGCCCGGTGCGCAGCCTGTGGCGCAGCGCATTGCGCACGATCAGCTTGAGCATGAACATCGGGTATTCCGAGCGGGCCGGATCAGTCGCGGAGCTGAATCGGCTCGGTGCTGAGCTCGCCTTTCTCCAAATGGACCAATCGCCGCGCCGAGCGCGCGGCATGGACATCGTGCGTGACCATCAGGATGGTCGTGCCGAGCTCGTCGTTCAAGCGCCGCAACAAGGCCAGCACCTCGCTCGCCGAAACCCGATCGAGGTCGCCCGTGGGTTCGTCGGCAACGAGCAACGCCGGGTCGGTGACCACGGCGCGGGCGATGGCGACGCGCTGCTGCTGCCCGCCCGAGAGCTCCGACGGATAGTGCGCCTTGCGGTCGTCCAGCCCGACGATCGCAAGGGTGAGACCGACCCGCTCGCGGCGCTGCGCGCGCGACAAGCGGGTCAGCAGCAGCGGCAGCTCCACGTTCTCGAACGCGGTCAACACGGGCATCAGGTTGTAGAACTGGAAGACGAAGCCGATGTGGCGTGCGCGCCAGTCGGCCAGCTCGGATTCCGACAGCGCGGTGATGTCGATGCCGCCCACGCGCAGCTCGCCGCTGTCGGGCTTGTCGATGCCCGCGATCAAGTTGAGCAAGGTGCTCTTGCCCGAGCCCGAAGGGCCCATCAGCGCGGTGAATTCCCCGGCCGCGACTTCGAGGCTGATATCGTTGAGCACCGGCACGATCTGTCCGCCGCGCCGATACGCCTTGAATAGCCGGCGGATGATGATGAAGGGCTCAGCTTCGTCCATGCCGAGAGTCGCTCGGTGCGAGGCGGATCAGCTCTTCGGCGCCGCAACGGCCACGCGCGCGCCATCGTGCAGTTGCGGCGTCGGAGCCGCGACCACCTTGTCCCCAGGCGTCACGCCCTTGATCACTTCGACCAGCTCGCCGAGCTTCTCGCCCAGCTCGACCGGCGTCTCGACCACGCGATCGCCGCGCAAGACGAAGACGACGCGCGTGCCGCGGCGCTCGACCACCGCGCTGGGCTGGATCACGGTGCGCGGCGTGCGCAGCTCGGCCGCAAGCGCCTTGGACAGGAACGCGACCTTGGCGCTCATCTCGGGCAGCACGCGCGGGTCCTTGTCGACGAAACGCACCTTCACCGTCACCGTCGCCTTCGCCCGGTCGACCGTCGGCACCATGCGTGCGACGACGCCGCGAAAGCGCATGTCGGGCAGCGCATCGAGCTGCATCTCGCACGGCTGATCGAGCGCAACCTTGCCCACGCTCGCTTCGGATACGTCCGCTTCCACTTCCAGGGTCGACATGTCGGCCATGGTGACCACCGCGGCCTGCGAGCCTGTCGCCGAAGAGAACGGCGTGATGACATCGCCCACGTTGGCGTTCTTGGTGAGCACCACGCCGTCGAACGGCGCGCGGATCAAAGTCTGCTCGACATCGACTTGCGCGGCGCGCAGGTTGGCCTGCGCGACCGCGATTGCTGCGCGTTGTCCGCTGATCGCCGCGCGCGCCTTGTCCAGGCGGGCGATGGCGCTATCGTGGGCGGCCTGCGACACGAACTTGCGCTCGAGCAGCTCGCCAGAGCGCTGGAATGCGCGCTCGGCCTCCTGCGATTCGGCCTGTGCCTGCTCCAGGTTCGCCTGTGCGAGGGTGACGTTGGCGGCGGCCTGTTCGAGCTTGGCGCTGACGTCGCGGTTCTCCAGGCGTGCCAGCACTTCGCCCTGCTTGACGCTGCTGCCCTCGCGCACGCCTAGCCATTCCAGGCGGCCCGTCGCCTTCGAGGCGACCGCGGCCTTACGCTGCGCTACGACATAGCCGGTCGCGTTGAGCAAAGTGTACGCCTGCGAAGGATAGGCGGTCCCGACGCTATGCAGCTCGACCGCGAGCGGCGCGGTGGAGCGCCAATAGATGAAACCCGCGATGGCAACGAGCAGCGCGAGCGCCCACGAGAGCATGCGCCAGCCGGGTCGACCCGGGCGTGGCGTTGCTGAGCCGCGCTCGATGCGCAGCTTGGAAAGATCGGGCTCGGTCATGGATCGAGCGCGAGAAGCGCCGACAAACGCCGTATCGGGGCGCGCGCGAAGAGGTTCAATCGCAGCGATTCTAACCCACCACAACCGTGAACCCCCCGCGGTGCCGTCGCGATTGACGCCGGCGGGCCGGAGCCGCGACACTTGGCGCGTGCGCTCGAGGCGACCGAGCCGCTTCGGCGTGTCCCGAGCCCTGGTGCCGCACACGGCGCGGGGAAACCGGCAATTCGAGCGAGGAGGAGAAAATGAAGCGCTTCGCGGCATTCGCGGGCGTCATGATGATGGCCGCAACCATGGCGCCGGCATACGGCCAATCGTTCGGCGCCAAACCGATCCGCTTCGTGGTCGGCTTTCCGCCCGGCGGTCCGACCGACTTCACGGCCCGCCTGCTGGCCGAAAAGATGCCCGGCCTGCTCGGCACCAACGCGATCGTAGAGAATCGCGCCGGGGCGAACGCCACCATCGCCGCCGACTTCGTGGCCAAGGCGGCTCCCGACGGGCACACGCTGTATTTCACGACCTGCGGGGCGGTGGCCATCAGCCCGCACATCGGCCCGAAGCTGTCCTACGACCCGCTGCGCGATTTCGCGCCCGTCACGCAGGTGGTGGCGGCGAATAGCACCATCGCGGTCCATCCGTCGCTGCCGGTGAAGGACGCGAAGCAGTTCGTGCAACTCGCGCGCGCACGCAAGGGCCAGGTCACCCTGGCGACCAGCGGTGTCGGCAGCATCCCCCACCTGGCGCTCGAGCTGCTGAAAGCCGCCGCCGGCATCGATCTCGTGCACGTCCCGTACAAGGGGGCGGCGCCGTCGGTGACCGACGCGATGGGCGGGCAGGTGAGCGCCATCATCCTCGACGTGACGCCGCTGCTGCCGCATCTGCGTGCCGGCAAGCTGCGGGCGATCGGCATCGCCGGCGAAAAGCGCGTCCAGGTGCTGCCCGAGGTCGCGACCATGGCCGAGCAAGGATTCGCCAACGTGGAAGCGAATAATTGGTACGCCTTGCTGGCACCGGCCAAGACGCCGCGCGAGATCGTCGAACGGCTCAACGGCGCCGTGCGCAAGGCGCTCGCTATGCCGGAGGTGCGCGAGCGGCTGATAGAAACCGGCGCGGAGCCCGTGTCCGGTGCGCCCGAGCAACTGGCCCAGTTGCTGAAGCGCGACTACGACAAGTGGGGCAAGCTGATCCGCGAGAAGAACATCACCGAGTGACCCCCGAGGCCGGGCTTAACCCGATCGGCATAGCTTTGCGTTTATGCGCAGGTCCCTCAACCAGCGGAGCTTCGTATGAAACGCCTACTGCTCGCCGTGCTCGCGGCGGTCGCGACCTTCGTGCCACCGGCGCTCGCCGGTACGCTTGCCGATCTCCACGTCCTTAGCCGGTCGACCGGGCAGCGCTTGCCGGTGTATGCGCACGGCGGCAAGCTCTACATCGCCGGCCAACCGGGCGAGCGCTATTCGGTGCAGGTCGTCAATCGCAGCGGGCGGCGCATTCTCGCCGTGGTCTCGGTCGATGGCATCAACGTCGTCAGTGGCGAGACCGCGGCTCCCGATCAGACCGGCTACGTGTTCGCGCCCTGGCAATCCTACGACATCATGGGCTGGCGCAAGAATGCGGACGAGGTGGCGGCCTTCTACTTTACGGCGCTCCCCGACAGCTATGCCGCACGCACCGGTCGTCCCGCCAATGTCGGGGTGATCGGCGTGGCCGTATTCCGGGAATGGTCGCCACCACGCCCCCGGCCGCATTCCCAGCCGCGAGGCACGCCGGAAGGCGCAGCGTCCGAGGATCGCGCCGAAGCGCACCGCGCGGAGGCTCCGGCTGCCGCGGACGCGGCTGCGAACGAAATGCGCGCGCAGGAAAGCGTGCCGGGATCGGCGCGCATGCCGGAGAAGCTCGGTACGGGCCATGGCGAGCGGACCCGCTCTGCCGTCACGTTCACGGATTTCCGGCGTGCGAGCGAGCAGCCGAACGAGGTGATCACGCTCTACTACGATCGCTACGAAAACCTGCTGGCGCGCGGCATCATACCCGCCACGGCGCCGCACCACGCCCACCCGGTGCCATTTCCTCGCGCCGTGGGATTTGTGCCGGATCCGCGGTGATATCCGTGGATGTCGTGCATGTTGCAGCGTGGGATTTTGTGCGGCCAGCGTATGGCCGCTTGCAAGGTGCGAGACCTGACCGCGGGGCGCCTGAGACCTGACCCCGGGCGCCGCGTGCAACGTGCACGACCTGACCGCGTCGTCCGAGACGGGCTAGGCGACCGCGGATTCGACCTGGGCGCAGGCCAGCAGATCGATGAGCTCACGCGCGCTGTGGCGCTCGATATCGAGTGCCACGGCGGCGATGCGCTCGGTCGGCAGTAGCGGATTGATGCCCCGGAACTTCTCCGTGATGCCGGCGGCGTCGATCGGCCGCGCGCTGGAGCCGCTGGGGTCGAGCACGTCGACACGCATCCAGTCGGTGCCGTTCTTGGCCGCGACCCAGCCGGCGAAGTGCGCCGGATAGAGCTTGTCCAGCTCGGCATCGCCGACCAGCTCGAGCGCGGCCGCGAGCGCACCCAAGCGCGGATCGCGCATCTTGTCGGCACTGAATTGCTGCGGCAATACCTGGCCCTCCGCGAGCGCCGCGGCGATGCAATAGCGCAAGCTCATCTGCGCGTTCAGCGCCGTGCTCGGGACGTAGTCGAAGCCGCACTGCACGTCGACGACCTTGCTCATGCCCACGCGCACCGGCCGGGCCGGATCCCAGGCGCCACCCAGTCGGCGCCGCAGCTCGAGCGCGGCATCGATGTACGCATGCGTGCTGCCGCAGCAGGAATAGGGCTTCACCGCGGTCGTCTCGAGATGAAAGTGGGTACCCAGGTCTCGGGTGAGGCGGGTGGGATCGGAGGCATCCGAATGCGCCTTGAGAAACCCGCCGTCGTGGAACTCGTAGACTTGGGTCGGACCCGTGAAGCCGGCAGCGGCAAGCTCGGCCGCGAGCACGCCGGCGTGCGCGGCCTTGCCGGCATGCAGTCGCTTGCTCATCGCGCCGTCGGCATTGAACGCCCACAGCCCGGCGCCTTGGGTGCCGGCGAGACCGAGCGCCCAAGCGGTGCGCTCGGGATCGAGACCGAGCAAGACGGCGGCTGCCGCCGCCGCACCGAAGGGTCCGCATACCCCCGTCAAGTGCCAGCCCCGCAGGCGCGCGGCCGAGGGCTCGAGCGCGAGGCTGGACCGGATCATCACTTCGTAGCCCGCGCCGATCGCCACGGCCATGCGCTCGCCGCTCGCCCCGGTCTGCTCGGCGATGGCGAGGGCCGCGGGAATCACCACCGCCCCCGGATGAATCTTGGAATTGTGATAGTCGTCGAGCTCGAATGCGTGCGCCGCGGTGCCGTTCACCAGCGCGGCATCGGCGGCGCGCAGTCCGGGCCGTCCGAGCGCCCAAGCCCGTGACTTGCCCCGGCCGCCGCCCGCCAGTGCCCAATCGAGCAGCGTTCGCGTCCACGGCGTCTCGAAGCCAAAAACCCCGCAGCCCAGCGTATCCAGCAGCGCCAGCCGAATCACTTCGCGGGTGCGTCGCGGCAGATCGTTGTAGGCAAGAGTCGAGACCCACTGCGCGAGCGCCAGCGTCGGTCCGAGTTCCTTGTTGTCGAGCGGCATGAAGCTTCCTTCCGATGTGTGACGGGCTATCTTACGGCAAACGGCGCGCAGCCTCGAACACACGCGACCTCGTTCTGCCCGATTCGTAGCGGTGTGCTCTTCGCTCGATCGCGCGCTGCGTACGCCCGCTGCCGCGCAGGACGTTCCGGTGGCGCCCCCCCCCCGTGCCGCGTGCACCTCGCAAGGTGCCTTCCGGGGTATTTCCGTACGGCAGTACCCCAGGCGACGGTGCTTGCCGCCGCGCTTGTCCACGGCATCCGTCGCAATTCGTTTGAATTGCGACGCCGCGGTGCTCCATAATGTGGACCCTGCGGCCTACAGGCGGGACGAATCGCCACGCAAGAGGAATCGCGCATGGCTGCAAAGGCCGGCCCGGCCGTGGAATCGATCGAGCCACCGCGCGAAGGAGGAGACGATGCCCACGCTACGCCGGCTCATGCTTGCGCTCGTCGCGTGGAGCGCGATCGCCGCGGCGCAGGACTATCCCGTCAAGCCGGTACGGCTGCTGGTACCGTATCCCGCCGGCGGACCGGTCGATGCCATCGCGCGCATCCTCGTACCCCAGCTCGGTCTCGGCCACAACGTCATCGTCGAAAACCGTTCCGGCGCGGGCGGGAGCCTCGGCGCGGAAGTCGTCGCGAAGGCGGCGCCCGACGGCTATACGCTGCTGATCGGCAATTCCGGGCCCGTCACCATCAATCCGGTGTTGCAGCCCAAGCTGGGCTATGACCCGCGCAAGGATCTCGCGCCGGTCACGTGGCTTACCGCGGCGCAATTGGTCCTCATCGTCCATCCGTCGCTTCCGGTGCGCTCGGTGCCGGAGCTGGTGGCGCTCGCGCGCACGCATCCCGGTGCGCTCAACTACGGCTCCGCCGGCGTGGGCAACACCACCCATCTCGGCATGGAGCTGCTGCAATCCATGGCCAAGGTGACGCTGGTGCACGTGCCGTACAAGGGTGTCGCGCCGGCCTTCGTCGATCTCATGTCGGGACAGCTCGCGACCATGTTCGGCAACGTGAGCGGGCCGCTCGCACATATCCGCGCGGGCCGCTTGCGCGCGATCGCGGTGACCGGGCCGAAACCCTCGCCCGTACTGCCCGGGGTGCCGCGCATCGCGCAGGACTATCCCGGCTTCGAACTCGTCACGTGGATGGGGATCTTCGTCCCCGGCGGCACGCCGGACGCCATACGCGCCAAGCTGCAAGCCGAGTTCATCCGGGTGCTGCGCACGAAGGAGATCAACGATCGGCTGGTCGACCTCGGCAACGAAGTCGTTGCCGGCAACGGCGAGGAGCTCGCGGCCATGGTCGACCGCGAGCTCAAGCTCTATGCGGGCATCATCAAGACGGCCGGCATTCGTCCGCTGTGAGTTTCACCGTGCATTGAGGAGGGGCGCACACCGGAGCTCATGATGCCGCCCGCACCGACGGGGTGTGCCCGAACGAAGCGCGCAAGGTCCTCGGGATCGTCCGCGGGCAATTCGACGTGCGCCATCACGATCCACCTCGCGCGCGAGCGCTTATGCGCCTGCAACGTCCTTGAATCGGCGCAGCGTCTCGATCTGCTGGTCGCAGCTCGGCATGCGAAACATGGGATAGAGCATGAGCATGTGCGCGCCCAGCTTGCGCCAGCCCGCGGCCGCCGCCGCCCAACGCCACGGATCCGGATCGTGCATCCGCACCCAGGCTTCGAGGCCGAAGGTCGCCGCATCGCGCCCGTGACGCGCGAGCTCGGCACGCAGCAGCGCAAGCTTCTGCTCGGCCTGCGCATCGGGCGCCATGATGGGCATCCAGCCGTCGCCCAGCCGCGCCGCGCGCTTGACCACGGCATCCGAAACGCCGCCCAGCCAGATCGGTATCGGCCGCTGCACCGGCGGGGGTACGATCGTGACCGCACGCAGATCGTGAAAGCGGCCCTGGTAATCGGTGATATCGCCGCACCACAAGCGCCGCAACACCTCGATCTGCTCGGCTTGGCGCGCGCCGCGCGTGTGCCAGTCTTGCCCCAGCGCTTCGTACTCGACGCGGTTCCAGCCGACCCCGATGCCGAGCCGGAGCCGGCCCCTGCTCAGCACGTCGACTTCGGCGGCCTGCTTGGCGATGAGCCCGGTCTGGCGCTGCGGGGCGATGAGCACGCCACTGGAGAGACGGATCGAACGTGTGATCGCGGCGAGAAAGCCCAGCGTTACGAAGGTCTCGTGAAACGCATCGTTCTCGTCGTATAGCGGCGTCCAGCCCTGGCGCGCCGCCGCACCGAAGACATGGTCCGGGACTTCGATATAGCCGTAGCCGAGCTCTTCAGCCGCTTGCGTCCAATCGCGAATCTTGACGGGATCGTTGCCGATGTCGCGGGTCGGAAACATCGCGTTGAGCAGCATGCGATCTCTCGTGGGGGTCACACACTCGATCAGCGCTCGAGCTGCGCAAGTTGGGTTAGCGTTGGCGCACGAACTTGTCGACGCTGTGGTCGCCCGTCAGTCCGGCGTAGATGTCGCCGTGCGAGTCGACGCCGACGCCATGGATATGACGGCTCTCCAGGCGGGCGAGCACGTTGCCCTCGCCGTCGCGGACGCAGATGTAGGCGGGCTGGTCGCCATCCTCCTGCTCGGCGATGTAGAACGTGCCATCGTTGCCGAGCGCGATGTCGTTCGGCCCGCCCATGCCGGTCCACATGCCGAGGAATTCGCCCTCTGGCGAGAAGATCTGGATGCGCTTGTTGGAGCGATCGGCCACATACAGGCGCCCGGCACGGTCGACCACGATGCTGTGCGGCAAGTGGAACTCGCCCGCGCCCTTGCCCGGAGTTCCCCAGGACTTGATCAGGCGGCCGTCGGCGCTGAAACGGTGCACCCGGCAGTTGCGATAGCCGTCGGTGACGTAGAGGTCACCGTTCGGATGGGCGATCATCTCGGTGGGATGATTGAAAGGAGCGCCGGCGCGCAACGCCAGCCAGGGACGGCCGTCGCAGCCGGTGTCCGAATGCACGCCGCGCTTGCCCAGCACCAGCAGCGGTTTGCCGTCCAGCGTGAACGCGACCGCGACCGAGTCGGGACGGTCGGTAGTGTAGGCGACATCGCCGACGATCTTGAGCCCGTGCGCCTCCTTCACCGCGCCGGCGCCCCAGCAACCCAGGTAGCTGCCGTCGCGATCGAACATGACCACGGGCGGATCCTTGCGCTGGAAGACGTAGATGCGATCGCGCGCATCGGCCACGACTCGGCTCACGACGCCCAGCGATTCGCCGGCCGGCAGCTTGGGCCAATCGCGGATTACCTCGTAGGTGTGCTTGCCGCTGCCGACCTGGGCCATGGACCCTCTCCTGTGCGTGAACCTTCGCGATGCCACTAGAATGGTACACCCGCGTGCGTGCCTCGGGCAGCCACGCGCTCGAGAATCATCACAGGAGTAGCCGCATGAAAGCCGTCGTGTGCAGGGATTGGGGACCCCCGGAATCGCTCGTGGTCGAGGAGCGCGCGGCGCTCGTGGCCGAGCCGGGCAAAGTGGTCGTGAGCGTGAAGGCGGCGAGCGTGAAGTTCGCGGACACGCTCATCATCCAGGGCAAGTACCAGACCAGGCCGGAGTTGCCCTTCATCCCGGGCTCCGAGGTCGCGGGGGTCATCAAGTCCATCGGCGCCGGCGTGCAGGGTTGGAAGCCCGGCGACCGGGTGAGCGTGCAAACCGAATACGGCGGCTTTGCCGAAGAGGTGAACGTCCTGCCGGAGCGCCTGGTGGCGCTGCCCGATTCGATCGACTTTGCGAGCGCCGCGGGCCTCTCGTCGGCTTACGGCACGTCGTATTACGCGCTCGCCGACCGCGGCAATCTGCGCGCCGGCGAAACGCTCATGGTGCTCGGTGCCGCCGGCGGCGTGGGCCTCGCCGCGGTCGAGATCGGCAAGGCGCTCGGCGCAAGCGTGATCGCATGCGCCTCGAGCGAGGAAAAGCTTGCCGTATGCCGAGCGCACGGCGCCGACGAAACCATCAACTACGCCAGCGAGGACATGCGCGCTCGCGTCAAGGCGCTCACCGGCGGTAAGGGGATCGACGTGGTCTACGATGCGGTCGGCGGCGCCTACTCGGAGCTCGCCTTGCGCGACATGGCTTGGGGCGGGCGCTTTCTCGTCATCGGCTTCGCTGCCGGCGAGATTCCCAGGATCGCGCTCAACCTGCCGCTCATCAAAGGATGCAGCATCGTCGGCGTATGGATCGGCGCCTTTTCGAAGCGCGAGCCCGAGCGGCATCGCCGCAATACCCTCACGCTGTGGCAGTGGTTCGCCGAAGGCAAGATCAAGCCGCACGTGTTCGCGACCTATCCGCTCGAGCGCGCCGCCGATGCGCTCGATGCGCTCGCCCAACGCAAGGTGGCGGGCAAGGTCGTGTTGACGACCGGGGCGTAGCGCAACCGGATCGCCGCCCGGTGCGACGTGCAAGACCTGAACCCGGAGCACCGGAGCACGGTGTTGACCACTGGGGCGTAGCGCAACGCGATCGCCGCCCGTTTGTAGGCGGGACCCCATACGGGCGATACTTCGAATCTCATCGCAGTCGAGCGGAGACCATCATGACATTGCAGCGCGTGCATCACATCGTGGTACGAGTCAAGGACCTGGAACAGGGCATCGCGGCGTATCAGGCGCTGGGACTCACGCTCGAGCGCACCGCGGAGAGCGCCGCGCTCGGCATCAAGCAAGCGTTCTTCCCGCTCGCCGACGGCGCCTTCATCGAGGTCGTCTCGCCGACCCGCGCCGATTCCGCCGTCGGCAAGGCGCTCGAAGGCCGTGGCGAGGGTATACACTCGATCGTGTTCAAGGTGGACGATGTCGCGCGGGCGGCGCAGGGCATGAAAGCGCGCGGCGTCGCCCTCATCGGCGAAGGCGGTCCGCAGGTCTTCGTCCATCCGAAATCGAGCCACGGCGTGCTGGTGCAGCTCACCGATAAGCAATGACGCATTACCACGGGAGCCTAGCGTGAATCTCTCGACGGCAGTCGCACTCGTGTCCGTGATCGGTGTGTCCCCGGTGTTCGCGCAAGGCGCTTACCCGAGCAAGCCCATACGCTGGGTCATTCCCTATGCCGCGGGCGGCGGCACCGACGTGATCGCGCGCCCGATCGCGCTCAAGATGGGCGAGGCGCTCGGCCGAGCGATCGTGTACGAGAATCGTGGCGGCGGCGGCGGGCTGATCGCGGGCGAATATGTCGCCAAGGCCGCCGCCGACGGCTATACGCTGCTGGTAGGTTCGGGCAATACCCACACCTTCCCCACGCTGCTCTTCAGCAAGGTGCCGTACGATCCGGTCAAGGACTACGCACCCATCAGCAATTTCGTCATCGTGCCCAACCTGCTCGTCGCACATCCGTCGCTGCCGGCGAAGAGCATCAAGGATCTGATTGCCTACGGCAAGGCCAACCCCGGCAAGATCAACTGGGCGTCCTCGGGCAACGGCTCGGGCGGGCACCTGGCGCTGGTGCTGTTCGCGCAGCAGGCGGGCATGAAGGTCTTGCACGTTCCCTTCAAGGGTGCGGGGCCGGCGGTAGCCGCCATGCTGGGGGGCGAAACCGATCTGCTGTTCGCGAATACCGGGGTATTCCTGTCGCATATCCAGGCCGGGAAGCTGCGTCCCCTGGGCGTATGCGCGCTGGAGCGCCTGCCGCTATTCCCCGAGCTGCCGACGTTGCACGAATCCGGCTTTCCCAAGTTCGAATCGAGCACCTATTACGGCCTGCTCGCCCCGGCCGGCACGCCGCGGGCCATCGTCGATCGCCTGCACGCGGAGCTGGTGAAGATCATCAGGTCGGCCGAATCGATTGAACGGCTGGCGGGCGTCGGCGCCTTCCCGGTCGCCAATACCCCGGAGCAGTTCGCCGAGTTCCTGCGCGCGGACGTCGACAAGTGGGCGAAGGTGATCAAGGAACACGGCATTAAAGCGGACTAGCGCGATGGAATTCGGCGTCAGCGTCGGCCACATCTCGGCGCTCGATTACGCGCAGCACGGCGAGCGCTTGGGGTTCACCCGCTGCTGGGTGACCGATACGCCGCTGCTGCGCTCGAATCTGTTCGCGACCATGGCCGCGGTGGCGATGAAGACGCGCACTATTCAGCTCGGTTGCGGCGTCGCCGTATGCGCCATGCGCCTCGCACCCGAGGCAGCCAACGGGATCGCCACCATCAATGCGCTCGCGCCCGGGCGCACCTTCGCGATCTTCGGCACTGGCAATACCGCCATGCGCATGCTGGGGCAGCGGCCTACTGGCGTCAAAGCGCTGCGCGAGTACGTGCGCGTGGTGCGTGCGCTGCTGCACGGCGAAGAAGTGGCCTATTCGCTCGGCGGCGAAGCGCATCCCATCCGCTTCACCGCGCTCGAGCACGACCCCATCCGACTCGATCCGCCGCCGCCGGTTCACGTGGCGGCCAACGGCCCCTTGGGATTGGCGCTCGCGGGCGAGATCGCAGACGGACTGTGCACCGCAATTCCCCGTGCCGGCACCATGGCCGAGATCATGGCGCATGTGCGCCGCGGCGCCGCCAAGGCGGGACGGGAGCTTGCGGCCGGATTTCACACCGCGGCCTTGGTCAACGTGCTGATGCTCGAGCCGGGCGAGCCGCTCACTTCGGCGCGGGTGATCGGCGAAATCGGCCCGGCGGTAATGACCAATTTCCATTACCTGTTCGATCGGGAGCGCGAGACGGGCGAGGAGCCGCCGCCTTACGTGCGTCCGGTCTGGAACGAGTACATGGCGTTTCGCCGCAGCCGCGCGGGTGCCGATGCGCATCTCTCCATGCACGCGAGTCATTACGCGACGCTGGATCCGGCCGAGGCGCGCTTCATCACCCCCGAGATCGTGCGCGCGCTGTGCATCATCGGCGAGCCGCCCGAGCTGGTGGAGCGGCTGCGCCAGCTCGAAGGCGACGGCTTGAAGCAGATCACGTTCCATCCCCCGTTCGAGCAGCGCTACGAGGTGATGGCGCGCTTCGCGCGTTCGGTCATGGAGAAGATGTAGCGCAGGCGACACGTGCTGCGCACCGCGCGTGGATCGAGCCGCGCTGAGCGCGCGCAGGCGATGAATCGACCCTTTGCCACAGGAGGCGAGCATGGCGGATGTGACAATTCTGGCGTCGGGGCTCGGCTTTCCGGAAGGCCCGGTGGCATGCGCCGATGGATCGGTCGTCTTGACCGAGGTTCGAAATCAGCGCTGCACCCGCATCGGCGCCGACGGCAAGGTAAGCGTTTTCTCGCAATGCGGCGGCGGGCCGAACGGACTCGCCATCGGACCCGACGGCTTCTTCTACCTGTGCAACAACGGCGGCAACCGCTACGCCGCAGGCCACTGGGCGGGGCTCGGGCCGCACCCGGACTACCGCTGCGGCTCGATCCAGCGTATCGATCCGAACACCGGCGCGGCAACGCTGCTCTACCAGGAGGTGAACGGGCGCGCGCTGTCGGCGCCGAACGACCTGGTGTTCGATCGCGACGGCGGCTTCTATTTCACCGACATGGGCAAGCGCTATCCGCATCGGCGCGACAACGGCGGGGTCTACTACGCTTTGCCCGACGGCTCGAAGGTGGTCGAGATCGCTTATCCCATGCTGGCGCCCAACGGGTGCGGGCTCTCGCCCGACGGGCGCACGCTCTACGTGGCCGATACCGAAGGGGCGCGGCTGTGGGTTTTCGAGGTGCACGGTCCGGGCAAGGTGAAACCGAAGAGCGAGCACGCGCCGCATAGCGGGACGATCATCGCGGGGCTGGGCGGCAATGCCCGTTTCGACAGCCTCGCGGTGATGGCGAGCGGCAACGTCGCGGTGGCGACGCTCAATGCCGGCCAGATCACCGAGATCTCCCCGGCCGGCGAGATCGTGCGCAGCGAGAAGATGCCGGGCACTTATCCCACCAATATCTGTTTCGGCGGCCCCGACATGCGCACGGCATACGTGACACTGTCGGACAGCGGCCAACTGGGCATGCTGCGCTGGCCGGAGCCGGGACTGAAGCTTCACTTCGGCTGAGGCGTCATCCATGGCAAACGGCATCGCAGCGAAAGCAGCGTTGCACCACGATGCGAGCTCGCGCCGACGCAGGCGCGCGACCAAGACGACTCGCGAGGAGTAATGCAGTGAAAGCTGTGCGGTTATCGATAGCGCTCGGCGCGGGGCTCTTGGCTACGGCGAGCGCGCAGGCGCAAACATGGCCCGAGCGGCCGATCCGCTTGATCGTGCCGTTCTCGCCCGGCGGCACCAGCGATTTGATCGGCCGGGTGATCGGCCAGCGCCTCGCCGAAGGCCTGGGTGCGACGGTCGTGATCGACAACCGCGGCGGCGGCGGAGGCACCATCGGCGCCGCGCTCACCGCGCAGGCGGCGCCGGACGGCTACACCCTGCTCGTGCCGCACGTAGGCCTGGCCGTCAACGAGACCATGTATGCGAAGAAGCAGTACAACGCGCTCAAGGATCTCGCGCCGGTATCGCTGCTCGGCGAGACGCCCAATGCCGTCATCGTCGGCAACACGCTGCCGGTGAAGTCCATGCAGGATTTGATCGCGCTCGCCAAGAAGCAGCCGGGCAAGCTCGCTTGCAGCTCCGCGGGGATAGGCAGCGCCGCGCATCTCGCCATGGCGCTGCTCGAGTATTCCGCCGACATCAAGCTGAACCACATCCCCTTCAAGGGCGGCGGACCGTCCATGATCGCGATCATGACCGGAGAGGTGGCGTTTTCGATTCCCGCCTACCCGACGGCGGTGCCGCACCTCAAGGCCGGCAAGCTGCGCATTCTGGCGGTGACGGGCGCCAAGCGCGAGCCGACGGTCCCCGATGTGCCGACGGTGGCCGAGGCGGGCGTTCCCGGCTATGAATTCGGCATCTGGTTCGCGCTGTTCGCGCCCGCGGGCACGCCGAAGCCCATCATTACCCGGCTCAACCAGGAGATCGTGAAGGCGCTGGCCGAGCCCGACATGCGCGAGAAGCTCGCGCGCACGGGCGTCAACGCCGGCAGCTCCACGCCCGAGCACCTGGGTAATCACCTGCACGCCGAGGTGGCGAAGTGGGCCAAGATCATCAAGGCCGCGGGAATACCGATCAACTGACGGAGGCGATTCGGCTTTGGCGGGTGCGACGAATCGACCAGCGGGTCAGCACCCGCGGATGCGGCGGACGAGCTGGACCTGCCGCGGTAGCGCAGCGATTCACTGCGGCTCGATGCCGGCTTCGCGCGTCACCTTGATCCATTTCGCGATCTCGGCGCGGGTCTGCGCTTCCTGCTCTTCGGGGGTGCTGCCCACGCGCTCGGCGCCGAGCCCCAGCAGGCGCTTGCCGACCGCGGGATCGTCCAACGCAGCGAGCAGCGCGTTGCGCACGCGATCGACGATCGGTCGCGGGGTGCCCGCCGGCGCGAGCAGTCCGAACGGGCTCGAGACGACGAATCCGGGCAGCCCCGATTCGATGACGGTAGGCACCTCGGGCATCGAGGCGGAACGGGTCTTGCCCGTCTGCGCCAACATCCGCACCTTGCCATCGCGCGTTTGCTGGACGACACCCGGCAGCGCGGCGAACAGGAGCTGGACGTGGCCAGCGATCAAGTCCACCAGCGCGGGTCCGGCGCCCTTGTAGGCGACGTGGACCATCTTCACGCCTGCCATGGAGCTGAACAGTGCCGCCGCCAGATGGCCGAGGGTGCCGCGTCCCGGGCTGGAATAATTGAGCTCGCCTGGCCTCGCCTTTGCCAGCGCAATCAGCTCGGCCACGTTGCGCACCGGCAGGACCGGATGCACGACCAGCGCCGAGGGCACTTCCGCCATGAGGGAGACGGGCGCGAAGTCCTTGACCGAATCATAGGGCAGCTTCTTCACCATCGCGGGGTTCATGACGTAGCTGCCCGATACCATCAGGATAGTGTAGCCATCGGGCGGGGCTTTCGCCGCGAGCTCGCTGCCGATCGCGCTGCCCGCGCCCCCGCGATTGTCGACCAGGACCTGCTGGCCGAGCGCTTCGCCCATCTTCGGCGCGATGCTGCGCGCGACCACGTCCACCGGTCCGCCGGGAGCAAACGGTACGATCAAGCGCACGGGCTTGCGCGGATAATCCGCAGGCGCGCCCGACTGGGCAGCGGCCGCCGCGGCCAGGCAGCACGACGTACCGAGACAGGTCGTAACGAGCGCTCGCAATGATCGAAGTTTCACGGCCGTCTCCAAACTGGGGTTCAAGCGGGCGCGGCGCCACGCAGCATATCCTCGACCAGCGCGAGATTCGAGGGATGCGGGCGCAGCTCGCCCGCCCGGATGCGCGCGTTCACCTGGGCGACCGCGGCATTCGCGGGCGTAGGCACGTTGACGGCTTGGCCCTTCGCCACCACCACCCCGGTCAGGCAATCGACCTCGGTGCGCCGGCCCCGCAGGTAGTCTTGCAGCACCACGCCGCGTGCTTTGCGCGCATTGGGCCCGAGGTGTCCGAGCACCGCGCGCAGCAGCTTTTCCACGGTCTCGTCGGTGGAGCCGAGCATCTGCTCGGCGGTGAAGCCGAAGATCGGCTCCAGCGTAAGGCCGAGCGCCGCACCGACCGCCATGGTCTCGCGGCCGACCTGGATGCAGAGCTTGAAGACCTCCGGTATGTCGGTGGCCTGCCACGATTGCAGCCCCAGCATGCCGAACACCGACAGGATCATCGAGCTGTTGACGAGCTTGGTCCATTTCGCGCCGGCGATGTTGGCCGTGAGCGAAACCTTGGCCGTGCAGCGCATGAGACTCTCGATCTCGCGCAGCCGCGGCGTGATCGCGCCGTCGTATTCGCCGAAGCCGAACCAGGTCGCCTGCCGCGTGGTATTGCGCATCACGACGCCGGGCGTGAACACTTCCGCCGAAAGCTCGACCACGCAGCCTGCGGTGCGCCCGCACCCGGCGATGGCGGCGATGGCATCGTCATTCATGCCGTTCTGCAATCCGACCACCACGCCATCGGACTTGAGGTAGGGCGCGATCAGCTGCGCCATCCAACGTGTATCGTAGGACTTGGGCGCCAGCATCACGATGTCGAAGGCGGGATCGATGCGGGCGAGGTCGCAGAGATGATAGGCACGCACCGGCGCGACGAAGTCGTCGTCCGACATGACCACCCGCAGCCCGCGCGAGCGCATCGCCTCGACGTGGGCGGGCCACTGATCGAGCAGCGTCACATCGTGGCCGGCGCGCGTGAGATCGGCGCCTACGCTTGCGCCGATCGCGCCCGTGCCGACGATGGCGATGGCTCGTGTCATGGTTGTGCGGGCCGTGTCGTGCATTCCGGCATCGCGACGTGCGCTAGCGGCCCTCGTGCGCAAGCACGCTGTGCGGTCGGCTTTCCATTCGCTGCCGGCGACCCGCTCGCTGCTCGAGCTCGACCGAATTGCATGCGGCGTCAGTAGAAGAAGCGCCCAACCTTGACGCCGCTGACCCAGGGCTTGTCCTGATTCTCGATCTCCATGCGGTATTCCAATTGCACCCGCAAGGATCCGTCGGGCATGGCATCGACGGCGAGCAGCTTCGAGCGGCTGCGGATGCGCGAGCCGGCCGTCAAGGGCGCGAGGTAGCGGATCCGGTCCCATCCCTGGTTGAGCGAATAGCGCCGCGGGTAGCGGCCGTAGACGGAGGTGTCGTTGCTCAGCCTGGGCATGAGCGCGATGCCGAGATTGCCCGGCGCGATGGTGTTGCCGTACTTGGTTTCCTTGCGCGCGCGCTCCGGATCGGTGTGGATCCAGACGTCTTCGCCGCTGATCGCGACGTAGCGATTGATGAGATCCTGGTCGACGACGAACCATTCGCCGGGCTCGGACTCGCGGCCGATCTCCTGTTGCATGGCTTGCAGCACTTCGTCCTTGTTCATGCGCTCGTCCTTGGCTCGTTCCCCCGATGCATACCGCCCGGCTTGGCCGTCACAGCGTCACCATGCCCATCCAGAACATGAGCTTGCCACCCGTGTCGACATCGTACTTGCGCACGTACTCGAGCTTGCCCGCCTGGTCGATGCGAAACGCCGACAAGCAGCACGGCGCGTCGCGAATGCCCGCGCCCTCGCGCACCGGCAAACCCTGGATGTGCGCGGCGACCAGCAGGCGTCCGCTCGGATCGATATGGAAGGTGCGGCAGTGGATGCCGCGGGTGTCGATATGCTGCATGGGCACAGGTTCCCCGCTGTCCTGGTCGATCGCGTAGGCCGCGAGCGTATTCTCGCCGCCTCGAAACACCTTGCCGGTGCCGAAGGGCTCGGTTTCGCTCGCGCGGTTGGCGATATAGACGCTGCGCCCGTTCGGATGGACGTGCACCGTGCCGGCGGCTTGACGCGATAGCTTGATGCCGGGATCGGCCAGAGTTTCCTTGCGAAACGCCGGTGCTGCGGCGAGCGTGTCGCCGTCCAGCGGGAACATGTCGAGCTTGTTCTGCGTCTCGAGCGACAGATACACCCAGGGTCGCGTCGGATGAAAATCGAGGTGGCGCGGGCCGAAACCGTAGCCGCCGCCCGGCGCGATGCGGGCGGGATTGGAGAGCACGCCGTCGCGATAGTCGAATACCAGCAGCACGCCCGGTTCTTCCGGCTTGGTTGCTGTCGGCCGGTTGCCGCGCGCGACCAGGATCGCGCGCCGGCCGTTCGGCGTGACCCGCACCTGGTGCGCGTAGATGCCGGCTTCGACCGCTGCGGGTTGGTGGACTTCGCCGGCGAGCGTGCCGTCGGCGTCGATGCGATAGACCCGAAGGGCGCTCGGCTCGTTGAAAGCGACCAGTGCGTGGGTCGAGCCCGCATCGAGCGTCATGTGGATAGGGCGCGCGGGCAGGCGGATGGGATCGCCGTGGGGCGTGAGCGCGCCCGAGGCAGGATCGATCCGCAATGCGCTCAAGTAGTGTTCCGTGCTCGGCACGCCCTTGTTGGGCCCGGGGCCGCTCGCGCTGCAGGCGACGTAGAAATACTTGCGCGAAAGATGCGGCCACGCGTATTGCACGTCGGCCGGCAGCGTAATCGATTCGCGCCGGGTCAGCATCGCATTCTCGGCATCGACGTCATAGCGGCTGAGGACCGCGCCGACGGCTGCGAATAGAACGGTCGTGCGCGTGGCCGCTGCCGCACCGGCTGTGCCGGGCGCGACGGCGTGGGGCGACAACAATGACATCAGATGCTGCATTCCGATCACGGTGGCGGTCCTCCGGCAGATGATCACGCGGCTACGTCGTACCGGGGATTGTAGACCGTATGGATGCGCCACAGGTCGCAGGTCCTGGCGGTGCGCCCGCCACGCGCAGCCACGACCCCGCGGCGGCGAGCGTGCCCGCGCATTGAGCGATGAGCGCACCGCCGGGCAGCGGTGTTCGTGTTGCGAACAAGCATTGCCGGCAGCGGACGGCTGCGGTATGGTCGGCACGTGCCGCGGCAGCAATTGCAGGGAGCATCGCGCTCGCGGCGCGCATACTCGTATCCCACGCGCGCGCGCCAGAGAAATGCAAAAGCAATATCGCAACGTCTTCGTTCTGTCGGGTTGTCAAGCAACGCTGCAAATCACCGGCGTCACCATGATCTCGGTCACCGGTCTGGCCGGATTCGCGCTGGCCGAAGACAAGGCGTTCGCCACCGTTCCCCTGACCGCCTACGTGCTGGGGTCCGCGCTCACGACCATTCCGGCGTCGCTGCTCATGCGGGCCATGGGCCGGCGCACCGGGTTCCAGGCCGGTACCGCGTTCGGCGTTGTGGGCTCGGCGATCTGCAGCTACGCCATCGTCCTGGCGAGCTTCTGGCTGCTTTGCGCGGGCATGTTCCTGATGGGCTGCAATACGGCATTCGGCAAGTACTATCGATTCGCGGCCGCCGACGCGGCTCAGGAGTCGTTTCGCGCCAAGGCGATTTCGCTCACGCTTGCCGGCGGGCTCGCCGGCGGCATCGTCGGCCCCGAGCTGGCGAAGCACACTCGCGTGGCCGTCGCGGACTACACCTATCTCGGCTCCTACCTATCGCTCGGCGTGGTCTGTCTGCTGGCCATGCTGATCTTGTCGCGGCTCGATATCCCGAAGCTGTCCGAGCATGAGCGCAAGAGCTCGGGCCGGCCGCTGGGCGCAATCATGCGCCAGCCCGTATTCATCTTGGCGGTGCTGTCCTCGATGCTCTCGTACGGCATCATGAACCTGATGATGACCTCCACGCCGCTCGCGATGCACGCGCACGACCATCACTTCGACGACGCGGCCTTCGTGCTGTCCTGGCACATGATCGGAATGTACGGGCCCTCGTTCTTCACCGGCTCGCTCATCCAGCGATTCGGCGTGCTCAACGTCATTTTCACCGGCATCGTCCTGATGTTCGCATGCATCCTCGCGGCGCTTGCGGGGACGATGGTGATCAATTTCTGGGTGGCGATGTTCCTGCTCGGCATAGGCTGGAATTTCATGTACGTGGGCGGCTCGGCCCTGCTCACCGAATGCCATTCGCCGGCGGAGCGGGCGAAGACGCAGGCCGCCAACGACTTCATGGTGTTCGTGACCATGGCGGTGTCGTCACTGTCCTCTGGGCTGCTGCTCAACAAGAGCGGCTGGCACGCGGTCAATTACGGCTCGATACCGTTCCTGCTCCTGGCGACGGGCACGACGTGCTGGTTGATGTGGCAGCGCCGGGCGCGTCCGCTCCCGGTGGAGGAACCGGTCGCGCGACGCTGAACTCCGGGGCGCGAACGATCCTTCGCGGGGCTCGCGCGTCCGATCGATCTGCCGGCCACGAGCGAGATACGCACAGCAAAGGAATCGACATGGAACGCAAGCGGATCGGAATCGCGGTCATAGGCTCGGGGCGCATCGGCAGCTTGCGTGCGCGCCTCGCGGCGCGTCATCCGGCGGTCGGCTTTCTGGCCGTATCGGATCTCGATCCGAAACGTGCCCGTGCCCTGGCCGAGCAAGCGGGGGCGAGCGTGTACTCGGGGAGCAACGAGGAAATGATCGCCCACCCGGAGGTGACCGCGGTGATCGTGTCCACGCCCGAGGGCGAGCATGGCGCAGCCATCAAGAAGGCGCTCGAGCTCGGGAAGCCCATCCTGGTGGAAAAGCCCCTGGCGCTATCGCTGACCGACGCCGACGACATCCTCGCCACGCTGCGCGACACCGGCGGGAGCTTGCGCGTGGGCTACAGCCGCCGCTACAAGGACTGCTTCCTGCGCGCGAAGGAGCAGATCGTGCGCGCTCGCCTGGGCCGGATCATCGGCGGCACCGCCCGCGTCTACAACTCCCGCGCCCAGGCGCTCAATATCCTGAAACGCGATCCGCACGCCACGCCGGTGCTGGACGTGCTCACCTATTACGTCGACCTGATGTGCTGGTTCCTGGAAGGCAATCCGCCCGTCGAGGTCGTGGCGCGCTCGCAGAAAGGCGTGGTGTTCGAGCCGCTGGGTCACGCTGTCGACGACATGACCTGGGCCATCGTCAAGTTCGCCGACGGGGCGGTCATCAACCTCGGCGTGAGCTACACGTTGCCGACGCTGTACCCCGCGCAAGGCCAATCCGACCGGGTGGAGCTGCTCGGCGCCGACGGCTCGCTCATCATCGACGACGACCACACCGACCAGCTCATGTTCTCCGAGAAGGGCGTGCCGCACGGCTACATGCCCGATCACACCGTCAACATGGCGTTTCTCGGCGCCAACACCCCCGGCGAATGGGCGCTCGGCAACTTCTGGGGCCCGCTCGGCAACGAGACCCGCGCCTGGCTCGATCATCTCTCGACGGGCGCCGAGTGCGTCCACACCACGCCCGAGCAGGCGCGCATCAATCTCGCGACCACCATCGCGATCCAGCGCGCGGCCGACACCGGCCAGGCCGTGCGCCTGCCGCTGGAGACTTGAACGCCAGCGGGCGCCGGGCGGAGCTCGCATGTTCGTTACGACCGGAGCTGCGCAAGCGGGTGCATGGCGCGCTGCCTGCCCGCCCCCCGTCGCGGCGTATTCAAGCCGAGGCCGGATGCGTACAATTTGGCGGGTGGAGCCCTGCCTGGGCGCCATGGGCCGAATCTCTGAGGGGTTTTCATGAACAATGGTGTGAACCGACAGCGTGGGGTCGAGCACGACATCGTGCAGCGGCCCGGCAGTACCGACGCTGCCCCGTATTACGAGCCGCAGGGCAACGAGGTGGGCGTGTTCGAAGCTGCCGCCCGGCGCAAGTTGCCGGTGATGCTGAAGGGTCCTACGGGCTGCGGCAAGACCCGCTTCCTCGAGTACATGGCATGGCGCTTGAAGCGCCCGCTGGTGACCGTGTCGTGCCATGAGGACTTGACCAGCTCCGACCTGGTCGGCCGCTTCCTGCTCGAAGGCAACGAAACGGTCTGGCAGGACGGCCCGCTCACGCGCTCGGTGAAAGCGGGCGCCATCTGCTACCTGGACGAGATCGTGGAGGCGCGCACCGATTCGACGGTCGTGATCCATTCGCTCACCGACCACCGCCGCCAGCTCACGCTGGAGAAGAAGGGCGTCGAGATCGACGCGCACGACGAGTTCCTGCTGGTGATCTCGTACAACCCGGGCTATCAGACGGTATTGAAGGATCTCAAGCCCTCCACCAAGCAGCGCTTCGTCGGCATCAACTTCGATTTCCCCACGCCGGAAATCGAACGCAAGATCATCATGAACGAAGTGCCCGGAGTCTCGCTCGAGCTCGCGACCAAGCTGGTGGCCACCGGCGGCAAGGCCCGCGGGCTCAAGGATCACGGCCTGGACGAGGTGACATCGACGCGTGCCCTGGTGTACGCCGCCAACCTGATGATTGCGGGCTTGCAGCCGGTGGAGGCATGTCGTGCGGCCATGGTGAATCCGATGACCGACGACATCGAGCTGTCCGCCGCGCTGAGCGAAATCATCAGCGCGCATTTCGAATGAGCGCGCTCGCGCGCGAGCGGCATTACGAGCGATCGTTCGAGGGGTAGGCAGTGAGCCAGCCAGCGGCTATCGAGGAGGCCCTTGCGGCGCTGCGCGCCTTGAGCGTCGATGCCGCCCGGGCCGCCGCAGCGGTGATACCGGCCATCGCGCGCCACGGCGAGGCGGTCACGGCCTCGTGGTTACAAGCTGCGCGCAAGCTGAGCGCGCACGATCGCGATAGCGCCCGGGCATTCATCGAAGGCAGCGCCGCGGCCGAGTCCGCCTCCGAGGAAGTCCTGCCCTGGACCGAGCAGGCCGCCACGTTCACGCGCTGGCCCGGATGCGCCCGAGCGGTCGAAGCGTTCATGCGCGAATTGCCGGCCGCGTACGCAGCTCTAGGCCACGCGGGCGAGCGCCGCTGGGCGGAGCTCGGCCTGCGCTGGTGCGAGCGCCACCTCGATTCGGGCCGCGCTTATTTCGCCGTCCCGGTCCGTGAGCTGTCGGGCCGCCAGGGCGTCGCCGGCATCGAGCAGATTCTCGACTGCGCCGAGGAGCTGTACGAATCGCGTCACCTGATGCTCGTGAGCTACCTGCAAGGCGCGTTGCGGGTGCGTAACCTGCTCGGCGCCCAGGCGGTCACGCCCTGGGCCATGCGCGGCTCGGACATCATGCAGGCCGGGCGCGCACGCGGCGAAGCCTATTTCCGGCTCGAGTCCGAAGAGAGCCTGCGCTTGTTGCTCGACAGCTTGCCCGGATTCCGCCCGGTCGAGCGCTCGCGCCTGCTGTCGTTGCTGGTGGAAGTGTGGTTCGGCGAGACCATCGAGCTGAAGGAAAGCGCCTGGACGCCGGAGAAGGGGCGCCCCTTCATCGAGTGCGATGGGCAGAGTCTCATGTTACCGCCGGTGCTCACCGATCAGGACGAAACCGTCCTCGCCATATTGCATTCCGCCGGCAGCATGATCCACGGCTCGTACGACCCGGACGACGTGCGGCGCATGTTCGAGCTCTCCGGCCTGCCCGTGCCAAATCTCGGCGATCCGATCTCGATGGATCCGCTGTTCGCGCGCTTCGGCGACGACGCGCAGCGCTTCAAGCTCTTGTTCGACCTGGTCGAAGATCTGCGGGTGGACGCTGCCGTGGGCCGCAACGTGCCCAATCATCTGAAGCGCATGCTGCGCGCCGGCGAGGCGCTCGGCGTGCCGCCCGATCCGGCCGGAAGCTATTACCGCTATGCGCTCGACAGCTTGCGCCTCGCGCTGGGCCAGCCGAACGAGCTGAGCGCCGAGGAGCAGGCGCTGCTGGCGAGCGTGCTCTCGCCCCAAGCCGGCATCGCCGTCGCCTTCGAAGTGGCGCTGAAGTTGTTTTCCATCGCCCACCTGCCCGAGATCGATTCGCGCGAGGCGGCCGTGCTCGCCTACTTGCCGGGTCGCTCGCCGAACGCGTCGCGCGCGTTCCAGCCGCGCGAGCGTTCCACCGATGCGCAAAGCGGCGAATCCGAGGGCGAACAGGGCGAAGGCGACCAGGACCAGCAGGAGGCGGGCGACCAGGAGCAGAGCGAATCTGCCGAGGGCCAGAGCGAGCGCGAGGAATCGTCCGAGACCGACGAGCAGCAAGCGACCGGCACCGGCACCACCACCGGTGTCGGCAGCTCCCGCCGCCGCGCCGAAGAGCAAGCGGGCAAGGGCGGCAGCTCGGACAAGGGCATTCCCTATCCCGAGTGGGATTACCGCGAGCAGCGGTTGAAACGCAACTGGGCGTGGGTTCAGGAGAAGAAACTGGCGGAATCCAACCTGGGTGAAGCGCGCCGTCTCGAGCAGGAGTATGCGATCGCCCTGAAAAAGCTGAAGCAGGCGCTGCAATCGCAGAAGCCCACGCGGCTCGCGCCGCGGCGGCGGCAGTTCGAGGGCGAGGACATCGATCTGGAAGCGGCGATCTCGTATGTCACCGAGCGCGAAGCCGGGATGTCGCCCGAGGCCACGGTGTACCGGCGGCGCGAGCTGAAGCAGCGTGAAGTCTCCGTCATCCTGCTCGCCGATCTCTCCACCTCGATCATGCAGCTCCTGCCCGAGGGGCGCGGCCGCCTGGTCGATCGCGTGCGCGCCGGAATCCTGCTCTTCGCCGAGAGCCTGGAAATGGTGGGCGACAGCTATGCCATCGCCGGCTTCTGCTCGAAGTATCGCGACAACGTCGCCTACTACCGGATCAAGGATTTCGACGAGCCCTGGAGCATCGAGGTGAAAGCGCAGGTCGGCGGGCTGTCGGGCCGGCTCGCCACCCGCATGGGCACCGCGATCCGTCATGCCACGGCCTGCTTCAACGGCGTCTCGTCGCGGCGGCGGCTGCTCCTGCTGGTCTCGGATGGAAGGCCCGAGGACTACGACGACGGCGGCGACCGGCGCTACCTGCACGAAGACACCCGCATGGCGGTGAAGGAGGCGGTGGCGCGCGGGGTGCATCCGTATTGCATCACCGTCGACACGCTGGCGAACGAGTACCTGCCGCAGATCTTCGGCCGCGGCCACTATCTCGTCCTCGATCACATCAACAGCCTGCCGCGGCGCCTGCCCGAGATCTACCTCAAGCTCAGGCGCTGAGCGCGATCGCGCCGGCACCTGTCAGTGATGGGCGGACCGGGCCACCGCCAGCAGCCCTTGCAGCTCGTCGCCATGCAAGCGCAGGTTGCGCAGGTGCCATGCGCGCACCAGCATCATGGTGCCGGTGATGAACAGGCCGAAGACGACGATGGCCATGTAGATCGACGTGCCGTGCTTGATGAGGGTCGAATAGCCGGCGATCAGGATCAGGATGCTCGCGTTCTCGTTGAAGTTCTGCACGGCGATCGAACGCCCGGCGCCCATGAGATGATGCCCGCGGTGCTGGAGCAATGCGTTCATGGGAACGACGAAGAAGCCCGCCAGCGCGCCGATCATCACCAGCAGCGGTATCGCCAGCCACACCTCCCGCACGAACACCATCCCGATCACGATGATGCCCATCGCGGCGCCGAGCGGAATCACGCGCACCGCTTGATCGAGCGAAACGCGTATCGACGCAATGACGGCGCCGGCCGCGATGCCGGCCGCGACCACCCCCTGGAGAATGGACGCCTGGCTCAAGTTGTAATCGAGCGCGGCATCGGCCCACGCGATCACGATGAATTGCAAGGTGGCGCCCGCGCCCCAGAAGAGGGTGGTCACGCTGAGCGAGATCTGCCCGAGCTTGTCACGCCACAGCCGCACGCAGCAGCCGGTGAAATCCTTGAGCGTGGCCCACGGATTGGAGGGCAGCGCCTTGATCGGCACGCCCGTGCGCGGGATATAGAGATTGAACACCGCGGCGACGGCATAGAACAAGGTCACGATCGCGATCGCGCTTTCCGCGGCCGTGTCGACGCCGGTCTGGATGTGCGGCACATCGATCGCGAGCAGCCAGCCGGAGACATTGGGCGCGATCAGCACCCCGCCCAGCACCGTGCCGAGGATGATCGAGCTCACGGTCAGGCCCTCGATCCAGCCGTTGGCCGCGACCAGGCGGCTATGCGGGAGGTATTCCGTCAGGATGCCGTACTTGGCCGGCGAATACGCGGCCGCGCCCAGACCGACCAGCGAATACGCAATCAACGGATCGATACCGACCAGCATGGCCGCGCAACCGACGATCTTGATACTGTTGCTTATCAGCATCACCTGCCCCTTGGGCAGCCGGTCGGCGAACGCGCCCACATACGGGGCGAGTACCACGTACGAGATGACGAAGCAGAACTTGAGATACGGCGGCAGCCAGTCGGGCGCGCTCATCTGATGTAGCAGCGCGATCGCAGCCACCAGCAGGGCGTTGTCGGCAAGCGACGAGAAGAACTGCGCCGCCATGATGGTATAGAAGCCGGCGGGCATCGGTACGATCAGTGCTTGCAGCGCGCGGAGGGCAGCGCGCTCGCCGACACGGCAACGCCGGCCTGATGAAAAATCGGCATCGAGAGTTCCGGAACCGCAGCGGTGATCTAGTGTTCGACCAGGGGTTGCCGTGGGCAGAGCAAATCGCGCGCCTTTATACCACAAAGGTCGAATACGCCAGCCGGTGGTCGGTCAGTTCTTCTTCGCGCCGCCGTGTCCAGATTGTGCATATGCGCCGGGCCTACGTGGAGAATATCGCCAGGTTCCCGCGCCCGAGACCGGCACAGCCGTCTCCCGCGCACCGGCGGGTATGGCGGTTGCCGCCATAGGGTGCGCTATGTCATCATGCGCCATATGGCTAAGGCGCGGCGAGTGGTCCCGCCGGCGATTCGTGCGCGGTGAACTGCTCATCGAGCTCGTGTTGTGGCAGCTACCACGCGCGAGCGTCGAGCGGCCGGATGGACTCGGGTACTGTGACGGCGCTGGAGCGTCTCGGACTCGTCGAGCGCGATGACAGCGGCGGGGTTCGGGCGCCTTACGACGAGCTCGTAATACACGCGCCGTTCAAAGCGGCCGCATAACACCCGCCATGGCTGACCGCCGTCTCCAGGTTTTCCATACCGTCGCCAAGCACCTGTCCTTCACCAAGGCGGCGGAAGCCTTGTGCATGACCCAGCCCGCGGTCACCTTCCAGGTCAAGCAGCTCGAAGAGCAGTTCAACGCCCGGCTGATCGACCGTAACCACGGCCGCATCCGCCTCACCTCCGCCGGCGAGCTGGTCGACCAGTATGCCGAACGTATCCTCAAGCTCTCGCACGAGCTGGAACAGCGCATGGCCGAGATGAGCGGCGATGTCGCCGGGCCGCTTGCCATCGGCGCCAGCCTAACCAACGGAGAATTCATCCTGCCGCAGGTGATCGGCGAGTTTCAGAAGACTCATCCGCGGGTGGAGATGCATCTGACCGTCGGCAATTCGGAGCTGATCGAGAGCAGGGTGGCCGATCGCAGCCTCGATCTCGGCTTCATCGAATCGGCCTCGCACCTGGCCAGCCTAGAGACTCAGGCGATCTGCGAGGACGAGCTGGTCGTCATCTGCGCGCCGAAGAGCGAGCTGGCGCGGCTGCGCCGCTTGACACCGCAACAGCTCCTGGGCCAGCCGTATATCAGTCGCGAGGCCGGCTCGGGCACGCGCGAGTTCGCCGACCGCTACTTCCGCCAGCACGGCATCCCGCCCGAGGACCTCAACGTGGTGATGGAGCTGGGCAGCACGGTCGCGATCAAGAGCGTGGTCGAAACGGGACTGGGATTCTCCATCGTTTCGCGCGCCACCATTCCGAAGGAGCTGCGGCTCGGCACGCTGCTCGCCATCGCGCTCGAGCCCAAGTTGATACGCATCCTATCCTGGGTGAGCCTCAAGGAGCAGTTTCGCACCCGGCGGCTGCAGGCGTTCGTCGATTACGCCACCGCCAGGATGAAACAGATCGCGCTCGCGTAGCGGCGTTACGGGCTGTTCCGGTCTGCGTTGCGATTGCTTTATCCTTGGCCCATGCCGAGGCCCATTCAAGCCAGCATCGACCTGGCCGCTCTGCGCAACAACCTCGCCGTCGCGCGGCGAGCGGCGCCCCATGCCCGCACGTTCGCGGTGATCAAGGCGAATGCCTACGGCCACGGCTTGATGCGATCGGCACGCGCCTTCGCGGCCGCCGATGGCTTCGCCATTCTCGAAATCGACAACGCGGTACGCTTGCGCGAGGCGGGCTATCGCCAGCCCATCCTGCTTCTGGAGGGAGTGTTCGACTGCCACGAGCTGCGTGCCGCCGCCGAGCACGGCTTCGCCTGTGCGATCCACGACCCGGAGCAACTGGGCTTGCTGAAGGCTCTGCCCGGCGGCGCGCGCATCGATGTCTTCGTCAAGCTCAACACCGGCATGAACCGGCTCGGCATCGTGCCGCGGATGTTGCAGGGCGTGATGGCGGCGTTGCGCGCCGAGGCGCAAGTGCGCTCGTTGACGCTCATGACCCATTTCGCCTGCGCCGACGACGACCGCGGCATCGGCGAGCAATGGCAGCGCTTCGGCAGCGCCACCCGCGAGTATCGGCTGCCGTGCTCGGCGGCGAACTCGGCCGCTATCCTGCGTCACCCGCAAGCCCATGGCGACTGGATTCGGCCTGGGATCATGCTCTACGGGGCTTCGCCGTTCGCGGGTGTGAGCGCCGCGGCGCTCGGTTTGCTGCCGGCGATGACGCTCACCTCGCAGCTGATCGGCTTGCAGGAGCTGAGTCCCGGTGATGCCGTCGGCTATGGCGCGACCTTCGTCGCGCAGCGGCCGATGCGAATCGGCATCGTCGCCTGCGGCTACGCCGATGGCTACCCGCGCCACGCACCGACCGGCACGCCGGTGCTGGTGGCGGGCGTTCGAACCGGGACCCTGGGGCGGATCTCGATGGACATGCTGTGCGTGGACTTGACCGGCATTCCTCAGGCCGACCGCGGCAGCCCCGTCACGCTCTGGGGCGAGGGCCTGCCGGCGGACGAGGTTGCGAGCGCGGCCGGCACCGTGAGCTACGAGCTATTTTGTGCGCTGGCTGCGCGCGTGCCCGTGGTCGAACGCGAATAGCGCTATGGCTCGTGCCAAGACGCTGTATGCGTGCACCGAGTGCGGCGGGCAGACGCTCAAGTGGCAGGGCCAGTGCCCGCATTGCCAGGAATGGAACACGCTGGTCGAGTCGATCGCGGAGCAGGCGGTGCCGAAGCGGTTTGCCGGGCTGGCGCAGCCGAGCCAGATCGTCATGCTCTCGGAGGTGGCGGCGACGGAAGAAGCGCGCCTGGCCACAGGCATCGGCGAGTTCGATCGCGTGCTGGGCGGCGGGCTCGTCCCCGGCGCCGTGGTATTGATCGGCGGCGATCCCGGCATCGGCAAGTCGACGCTGCTCCTGCAGGCGCTTTGCCGCATGAGCGCCCAGTACCCGGTGCTGTACGTGAGTGGCGAGGAGTCCGCGGCGCAGGTGGCCTTGCGGGCGAAGCGGCTCGCGCTCGACGTGACCTCGACCCGGGTGCTCGCCGAGATCAACGTGGAAAAGATTCTTGGCGCGGCGGCCGCGGTCAAGCCGACGGTAGCCGTGATGGATTCCATCCAGACGCTGTATTCGGACCAGCTCCAGTCGGCGCCGGGTTCGGTCGCGCAGGTGCGCGAGTGCGCGGCGCAGCTCACCCGTTTCGCCAAGGCGAGCGGCACCATCATCGTCCTGGTCGGTCATGTCACCAAGGAAGGGGCGATCGCCGGCCCGCGCGTGCTCGAGCACATGGTCGACACCGTGCTCTATTTCGAGGGCGATACGCATTCGAGCTTCCGCCTGGTGCGCGCCATCAAGAACCGCTTCGGCGCGGTCAACGAAATCGGCGTCTTCGCCATGGGCGACAAGGGCCTACGCGGCGTCACCAATCCTTCGGCGATATTTCTTTCGCGCCACGGCGAGCAGGTCGCGGGCTCGTGTATCTGCGTCACGCAGGAAGGCACGCGGCCGCTGCTGGTCGAGGTCCAGGCCCTGGTGGACGAGGCGCACGCGCCCAATCCGCGGCGTCTCACGGTCGGACTGGAACAGAACCGCCTCGCCTTGCTGCTCGCCGTGCTGCACCGCCATGCCGGCATCGCCTGCTTCGATCAGGACGTGTTCGTGAACGCGGTGGGCGGGGTGCGCATCAGCGAGCCGGCCGCCGATCTCGCGGTGCTGCTCGCCGTGGTGTCGTCGCTGAAGAACAAGCCTCTGTCGGACAAGCTGGTCGTGTTCGGCGAAGTCGGCCTGGCGGGCGAAGTGCGCCCGGTGCAGCGCGGCCAGGAGCGATTGAAGGAAGCGGCCAAGCTCGGATTCAAGCAGGCTGTCATCGCGGCGGCCAATGCGCCCAGGCAACCGACGCCGGGAATCGAGGTGCATGCCGTCACGCGCATCGACCAGGCGGTGGCCTGGGTGCGCTCGTAGGACACGAGCATGCCAATGCCTGCGCCGCCTCGTCGGCGCGCGCGGTCGCGGTTGCAAGCCCCCTCGGGTTGCATGATCATATTCACGTCCGGCGATTGACGACGAAAACGCGCGAGGAGATCTCGCCACTGCATCTGCCGTGGGTGCGGGTCGCGCTCGCCGAGCTATGGGGTAGCCGCTGGCGGCGGGCCGCACGCGGCCGCGGAAAGCAGCATCGCAGGAGGAGTCGCTCGTGTCGCGTCCCAATCCCTTCCAGTCCGGGCTCGGCCGCAATGCGGCCAACTTCGCCCCCCTCACGCCGCTGACCTTGCTCGACTGGGCCGCGAGCACCTATCCGGACCGCCTCTCCGTCATACACGGGGACGTCCGCTTCACCTGGGGCGAGACGCACGCCCGCTGCCGCAGGCTGGCGTCGGTGCTCGCCCGTCATGGCCTCGGCGCCGGCGACACGGTCGCCGCCATGCTGCCCAACATCCCGGCCATGTACGAGCTGCATTTCGGCGTGGCGATGGCCGGTGCGGTCCTGAACACGCTCAATACGCGCCTCGATGCCGAGGCGATCGCGTTCATGCTCGAGCACGGCGAGGCGAAGGCGGTGGTGGTCGACGGCGAGTTTTCGGCCATCATGGCCAAGGCTTTGGCGATGCTGCAGACCCGGCCGCTCGTCGTCGACGTCGACGACCTGTCCTACGAGGGCGGCAGCCGCATCGGTTCGATCGAGTACGAGGCATGGCTCGCGAGCGGCGATCCGGGCTTTGCCGGCGTGCCGGTCGCGGACGAGTGGGACGCGATTGCGCTCAATTACACCTCGGGCACCACGGGCAACCCCAAGGGGGTGGTCTACCATCATCGCGGCGCCTACTTGAACGCAGTGTGCAATGCGCTGGTGTGGAACATGCCGCGCCACGCCGTGTACCTGTGGACGCTGCCGATGTTTCATTGCAACGGCTGGTGCTTCCCCTGGACGCTGGCCGCGGTCGCGGGCACCAACGTGTGCTTGCGCCGGATCGACGCGGCAGGCGTGTTCGATCAGATCCGCCGCCACCGCGTGACCCATTATTGCGGCGCGCCCGTCGTCCATAACATGCTCATCAATGCGCCCGCCGCGCTGCGCGCAGGTATCGAGCACACGGTGAGCTGCCTGGTGGCGGGAGCGGCGCCACCGGCGGCGGTGATCGAAGGCATGGAAACCATGGGCTTCGACCTCACCCATGTCTACGGGCTCACCGAGACCTACGGACCCGCGGCCGTGTGCGCGAAGCACGAGCAATGGCAAGCGCTCGACCTGCCGCACCGCGCGCAGCGCAACGGCCGCCAAGGCGTGCGCTATCCGCTCGAAGAGGGCATGACGGTCATGGATCCGACCACCATGCAGCCCGTGCCCGCCGACGGCGAGACGATGGGCGAGATCATGTTTCGCGGCAACATCACGATGAAGGGCTATCTCAAGAACGAGCCGGCCACCCAGGAAGCGTTCGCCGGCGGCTGGTTCCATTCCGGCGATCTCGCCGTCGTGCAGCCCGACGGCTACGTCAAGATCAAGGACCGTTCCAAGGACGTGATCATCTCCGGGGGCGAGAACATCTCCTCGCTCGAAGTCGAAGACGCCCTCTACCGCCATCCCGCCGTCATGGCCGCGGCGGTGGTAGCCATGCCGGACGCGAAATGGGGCGAAGTGCCCTGCGCCTTCGTGGAATTGAAGGAAGGCGCCCGCGCAACACAAGCCGAGATCATCGCGTTTTGCCGTTCGCACGTGGCGCATTTCAAGGCGCCCAAGGCGGTCGTGTTCGGCCCGCTACCCAAGACCTCCACGGGCAAGATCCAGAAGTTCGTGCTGCGGCAACAGGCGAAAAGCGCCCAGGCGATCGATATGTAGCGCGTGGCGCTTCTACATCGACGGGGAAGTTCCGTAGACGGCCGCGACCGCGCGCGCCGTTCCCGGTTCTTGCCGGCTACCGCAGCTCGAAGGCCTCCTGGTGGAAGCGTAGCCGCCCGCGGCGCGAGCGCTCGAGTCCTCGCCTGATCGCCTGCGCGAGACCGCGCGGACCGCAGAACCAGATCTCGGTGCGCTTGGTGCCGGCGGCAATCGATGCGAGCGATTCGCTGGTCAGGGTCTCGCCTTGCACGCTGCCATGGACGTGGAGCCGAACGCGGGGCAACCCGGCGCACAAGGCCTCGAGCTTCGCCACGAACGGATCCGTAAGCCGGTCGCGCGTGCAGTAATGGAGGTCCACCGCGGGCGCCTCCTGCGGGTGTGGCTGGAGCGATTCCAGCCAGGCGATGAAGGGCGTGATGCCGATCCCGCCGGCGATCCAGACCTGTTGCGCACGCCGGTCGCGACGCGCGAGCAGAAAGCGGCCATACGGGCCTTGGACCTGCACCCGTTGTCCGGCGCGCAAACGCTGCGCCAGGCCGCGGGTATAGTTGCCGAGCGCCTTGATCTCGAACGTGAGCTTGCCGTCGCCCCGGTCCGCGCTCGCAATCGTGAACGGATGCGCACCTTCCGTCGCATCGAAGGTGATGAATGCGAACTGGCCCGCGCGGTGGCCTTTCCAGCCGTGGGCCAACGCGCACACGACCTCGGTGATGTCCGGCGCCCGGCTCGTGACTGCCAGGACGGTGCCCTCGACGCTCCGATGGCGGCCGATCCAACCGGCGAGCGACAGCGCGGCCGAGACGCTGCCCGCCGCGAGCAGAAGAGCGAGCAGCAAGCCGACGGGCTGCGACCAGTACCCGGCCGGCGCGAGCATGGCGGCATGAAAGGCAACCATCAGGTAGAGCACCGGCATGGCGCGGTGGAGATAGCGCCAGATGCCGTAAGGGAAGCGTTTCCACAGCGTGATGGCCAGCATGGCGAGAATGGCGTAGATGGCCCATTCGCCCATGTCCTCGCCGAGATCGCGCAACACTTCAAGGAGGCCCGCGTAGCGCTCTTTGGGCAGCCGGCCCTCGCGGCCGACCAGTGCCTTGAGCACATCGTCGGACATCTCGATCAGCCAGTGCGCCGCGGCGAAAGCGACCGCGAGAATGCCGGCCCACTTGTGCAGGCGATACAGACGGTCCATGCCGCCGAGCGGGCGTTCGAGCCAGACCGGGCGCGTAGCGAGCACCATCGCCAGCGACATGAGCGCAATGGCATACAGGCCCGAGAGGTACAACGCCTGCTGGCGCAGCAGCCATGGCAGCGAGGCAGCGGGGAGGGTACTCGATGCCGGATCCCAAGCCCAAGCGAGGGTGACGATAGCTAGAAATCCGGCCAGCACGGTGTTCGTGGTCATCGCAGCAACGTCCTTTCAGGAATGATCCGCAGCCGCTGCTTCAATCGCCGTAGTAGCCGCGCTCGGCGCCGGCATGACAGGCGAGGCAGTTGGCCTTGGTGCGCACGTCCTTGTGGGTCCATTCCCACTGCGGCACCTTGCGATGCTCGCGCACCCACTTGGGCAGCTCGGTGATGCGCAGCGGCGCGCTGGCGCCGGTGACGCCGCGCAGGAGCTTCTCGCCATAGGGACGCCCACCCGCGTCGGCGGCATTGTCGACCAGGATGCGCGTGATCCTGCTCGCGATCTGCGCATCGACCGATGCGTCGTCGCCGAAATGATTCGACAGCCCGCGCATCATGCGCTGCCAGGACGCGGCCGGCAGCATCGAGGGCGAGAAGGCGAGGTGACAGCTCCCGCATTCCTCGCGTACCAGCGGGTCGGTCACGGGCGGATAGAAGTGCCCGCCGGCCCAGGCGCGTTCGAGCAGGACTGCCGTGAACGTCACGGCGAGCGCGGCGATGGCGAGCATACGGTAAGGGCTGGTGATGATCGGGTATCCAACACGGTAAGAGCTGGTCATGATCGGTTCTCCAAACGGTCGCGGGGATCAGCGCTGCATCACGTAGCTGAGCCAGTCGCCCTTTTCGAGCGCACTGCACTCCCGGCCCAGCACCTCGGTGCAGTTGCGCTTGAACCATTTTTCGACCTTGGCCGGATCGGTATAGCGTGCTGGCGCGGCCGACACGGCGACCGGGTCGATGGGCTTGCCGGCAAGGGTTCGGCCGGCGGCGCGCGGGTCGTTGCCGTGGCAGGATGTGCAGGCCGCAGTGTCGGGCTTGCCGCCGGCGAACTTCTGCGTGTGTAGCGCTTCGCCGCGCGCGGCGGAGAAACCGGCGAACGAAGCTGCTGCGCTTTTCGCTTCGGCGGCGTAACGCTGCAACAGGTCTTCGCGCGGGCCGGCAAGGCTCGTCGCGGGTAAACACAAGAGCAGCGCAGCCGCTGCGGCAGAGTAGCGTGGGTTCATGTTGGCGCCTCGGCGGTTGAAAGGTACGTGCGGCAACTATGGCGCAGCGCCTCTGAACGGACGCTGAACCGATCGTTAATGTGGCGTTAAGGCTGGACGCGCTACAAAGCGTGTCATCTGGGAGCCTGTCGGACTTGATTTCGCGCGATGCGTTGTGCCCACAACGCCCGCAGGCAAGGCGCTCGGTGCAGACCAATATCGGGAATATTGGCAAGCCGAGCAACGCAGCATGCGGGCGTTATGGGCGCAACCCGAAGGGACGGGGCGATTTTCGCGCATGGCGGTGTCGAACGACTTGCCGATAGTCTCGCTATCGGCTGCGTCGTCCTCCTAGCCCTGCGC
>JADLAC010000038.1 GCA_020848435.1 Burkholderiales bacterium
AGCCGATAGCGAGACTATCGGCAAGTCGTTCGACACCGCCATGCGCGAAAATCGCCCCGTCCCTTCGGGTTGCGCCCACAACGCGCGCATGCGGCGTTGCTCGGCTTGCCAATATTCCCGATATTGGCCTGCACCGAGCGCCTTGCCTGCGCGCGTTGTGGGCACAACGCATCGCGCGAAATCAAGTCCGACAGGCTCCTGGGATCCAGCGCGACTGTACCGCTGCCGGCGGATTTATAGAAGCGGCTGCTGCGGCTGTGCGTGGTCCAGGCAACCGGCATTCTCTCATCGGCATCGGCAGCGCATAATCACGCCGGGCACACGCAGGAGATTCCAAGTGAGCACGACCCTGAACGATGGGTACTACGAAGTGGTGTGGCCGCGCAGCCCGCGGCAGATGAAAAAGCAGGCGCTCGCGCCGCGGCTCGAGACGCTCGAGGGCAAGACCATCGCCCAGCTCTGGGACTACCTGTTCCAGGGTGACAAGGTGTTCGATGCACTGGAAGAGGGGCTCAAGGCGCGTTATCCCGGTGTCCGTTTCATAAGCTGGCGGGAGTTCGGCAATACCCACGGCAAGGAGGAACGCAGCCTGGTGGCGGACTTGCCGCGGCGCTTGCGCGAGCTGCGCGTCGATGCGGTCATCTCCGGCATGGGATGTTGAGGAAGCTGTACGCCCGCCGTGTTGCGGGCTGCGGCGAAGTGCGAGGAAGCGGGTGTGCCGTCCTCCTCGCTGGTGTGCGAGGGTTTCATGGGTCAGGCGGCCGCGACCACGATCGGCCTGGGCATGAAGCTGCCGCTCGCATTCGTACCGGGGCACACCGGTGCGCAAAGTGCGCAGCAGCTGCGGCGCAACATCCTCGATGTGACCCTGGCACACGTGATCGATAACCTGACCGCGGCGCAGGGCGAAGCCGAAATCGAGCGTGAACCCGGTGCGCGCGACATCGTCTGTTCCGGGGCTTTCGCGGAGATCAACCGCGAGTTCATCGAGCGCGAGTGGAGCGACGGCTTGCCGATCGTGCCGCCGACGCGTGCTGCTGTCGAGACCTTCCTGCGCCACACCACGCGCGCTGCCGGAGAGGTCCTGGGCGTGATTCTTCCCGACAGCCGCGCCGCCACCGTATGGAGCGTCGCCGTCAACGGCGTCATGGCCGGGTGCAAGCCGCAGTACATGCCGATCCTGGTCGCGCTGGTGGAAGCGATGGCGGATCCCGCTTACGGCGTCGAGCACAGCGGCAATACACCGGGCGGCGAGACGCTGATCATCCTCAACGGGCCCATCGTCAAGCGCCTGGGTTTCAACTACACGCAAGGCGTGCTGCGCGACGGCTTTCAACCGAACACCGCAATCGGGCGCTTTTGGCGGCTGTACTTGCGCAACGTCGCCGGCTTCCTGCCGCACAAGAACGACAAGGCGACGTTCGGCAATACCTGGCGGGTCGTGCTGGCCGAGAACGAAGACGTGCTCGGCGCGATCGGCTGGGCGCCGAACAATGTCGAAATGGGTTTCTCGGCCGCCGACGATACCGTGACCATTGCGCGCTATACGGGCGGCAACCTGATCGCCAACGTGTCGGGCTCGACGCCGCAGGAAATCATGCCGTATCTCGCCGACTCGCTCCAGCGCCAGATCAACTGGCAGCTCACGTTCACCGTCGGCAGCGCGCCGGGCACCGAACGCCCGCTCGTGCTGTTGTCGCCGATTCTCGCCGAGATCATCGCCAAGGCAGGCTGGACGAAAGACGATACCAAGCGCTACCTGTTCGAGCACGCGCGCATGCCGGCATGGCAGCTCGAGCGCCAGTTACGTGACTGGAACTACAAGCCGCTGTGGAACCTCGCCGAGGAGGTGCGCGCCGGCCGCTCGCCGAAAGTATTCGCCGAATCCGAGGATCCGAACCGGATGGTGCCCGTGGTCGAGAAAGCCGCCGATATCATGATCGCGGTCACGGGCGACCCGTTACGCACCAACGCCTACGTGTTCGCGCACAACGGCGTGCTCGGCTATCCGGTCGCCAAACGCATCGGCACAGATCCGATTTGAGCGCGGCCTCCGCTGCTACCGCACTCGGTCAGCGCGGCGTCGCCGCCTACGCACGCCTCCAGCTTCGCACGCCGAGCAGTGCGAGACCGGCCAGCATCAGGAACATCGCCTTGGGCTCGGGAATCGCGACCAGCACCGTTTCTCCCTGGAGCAAGCGGAAGTCCTGCGTCAGGGCGACGAACGGCGAGGCGGGCGCGTCGGCATAGAAATAGAAACCGAGCAGTCCGAGGTGCGAATAGGTGGCATCGTCGCCAGACGGGATCGGCTGGCTGAAATAGGCCGGCGAGCTTTGATTCACCGGGTCGCGCAGGCGCAGGCTCCCCGGCTCCCAGCTCAAGCCGGCGACGATCGCTTGCTCGCCCGGGGTCAGGATGTCGTGAGCCCAGTAGATCGCGGCTTTCTCATAGCCTGGAAAAAGGGTACCGAAGGCCGGAATGGGCTGCCCGATAACGCCTTCGAACAGCGTCTTCTGCAAGTCCCAATTGGTTTCGCTGATCAACGCGGCTGCCCAGACCCGATAAAGCTCGTGGCTGCCATCGACCGCGGTGAGGGTGTCGTTCGCGACGGCGAAGGCGACCACGGCGGTCGGTTCAGTGTTCTTGACCCCGAGGTAGCCCGTATTGGTGCCGGAGTCGTAATACTCCTCGACGACGAACGCGGCTTGCGCCGCCCACGACCACAACAGCAACGCGGCCAGTACGATACTTGCCATGCGGTTCTCCCCGACGTTGCGCCACACCCAGCCGGCCCGGCGTCCACCGTCGGTGTCGAGCTAGCCAGTTCCGTTGCCCGGATTGCCGCAAGCAAGCACCGTGCCGTTGCCAGGCACGAGGCGCGCTAGGCCGACAGCGGCGTACGGGCCGCCGTGACTGTCAAGAACATCGACAGGTTGCAGCAAGAAGGCGGCGGCGCGCCGATAGACAGCGACTCGGCAAGATGTCTGGCCGACGGCCTTCATCGGGTTGCCGCATGAAGGCGGCGGCACGCCGTAATTGCCCAGGCAAGCGCGCTCGCGCATCACGCAAATTGCAGCGAGAAGGCGGTGCGCCGACGGCACCGCGCCGCGCCATGTGGCATCCGGCAGGCGTTACTCCGTGATCTTCGCCTTCGAGCGCAGATCGGCAACCACCTTTTGCAGCGCCTGTTGGCTCATCATCTGCACGAGCTGGTTCTTCGCTTCGTCGAACGACGGCATCTTGAGCGGGCGCTCGTCTTGCAGTTGGATCACGTGCCAGCCGAACTGGGTTTGCACCGGAGCCTTGGTCGTCTCGCCCTTCTTCAGCTTGGTGAGCGCATCCGCGAACGGCTTGACATAGCGCGCGGGCGGCGCCCAGTTGAGGTCGCCGCCATTGCCCTTGGAGCCCGTATCGAGGGACTTCTCCGAGGCGACGGCTTCGAACTTCACGCCCTTGGCGATCTGTGACAGCGCATCCTTCGCTTCCTCTTCGGTCTTCACCAGGATATGGCGCGCGCGGTACTCCTTGTCGCCTTGCTGTGCCTTGATCCGCTCGTACTCGCTCTTGAGGGCGGTGTCGTTGGGCTGGTTGCGGCGCAGATGATCCTGCAAGAAGGCCGCGACCAGCACGCCTTGACGCATCATGTCGAGCTGCACCTGCACGTCGGCATTCTTGTCCAGACCGCGCCTGAGCGACTCTTGCTGGATGACCTCGCGGTTGATCAGCTCCTGCTTGAGGAAGCTGCGTAGCTCGGGAGAATCCTGTTGCCCTTGGGCGATGCGCTCGCGCACCAGCAGCTCGAGCTTGGTCTGAGGAATCGCCTTGCCGTTCACCGTGGCCAGCGTGCCGTTGGTGGGGGAGGGGGAGGCGGCCTTGTCCTGTGCCCCGGCCGGGGAGACGAACATCAGCGTGGCGAGCTGTGCGGCGAGGAGCAGGGTCGAACGCGTATTCATCACAATCCTCTTGCTTTCGATAGAGACATCAAAATTCGCCGGGGGCGAAGGTTCTGAGCGCAAGCGCGTGAATCTGTCGCCGCATCAACGGTGCCAGCGCCCGATACACCATCCGATGACGCTCCAGCGCCGTCTTGCCCGAGAAATGCGCAGATACCACCGTCAGATGGTAGTGGCCGCCGCCCGACTTCGCACCGGGGTGACCGGCATGGCTGGCAGAATCGTCGCTGAGCTCGATCGACTCGGGCTCGAGAGACGCCAAGCACTGTTCGATCTGTTGGACGGTGGTCACGTCGTAAGGGTTCGCCGAAGCCGCGATCAATGCAGCGCAGTGCCTGTGGGGGCGAGTCCGCCGGGGCGGGTGGCGATGAGGCGAGCAGTACGAGCGGCGGCGAAAGGGGGCATCACCCGCGGCCCTTGTCCTCGACATACTTCGCCAAGGTGAAGGCTTGTGCCAATACGAACACGAGCATGAGCCCGGTGCCGCCGAACAGCTTGAAGTCGACCCACGTATCGGTCGGGAAGTTGTAAGCGACATATAGATTGAGCACGCCCATGACGGCGAAGAAGCCTGCCCAGCTCAAGTTGAGCTTGGACCAGACGCGATCGGGCAGCTCGATCTGTTGCCCCATCATGGCGCGGATGAGGTTCTTGCCGAAGACGGCCTCGGCCAGCAGCAAGCTCGCACCGAACAGCCAGTAGAGCACCGTCGGCTTCCACTTGATGAAGGTCTCGTCGTGCAATAGCAAGGTGGCGCCGCCGAATACCACGATGATCGCGAGGCTCAGCCACAGCATCGGCTCCACTTTGCGATGACGCAACCACACCCAGGCGATCTGGACGAAGGTGGCGGCGATGGCGACCGCCGTGGCGATGTAGATATCGGCGGTCTTGTACGCGGCGAAGAACAGTAATACGGGGAAGATATCGAACAGAAACTTCATGGCGCGGCATTATGACGGCTCACCCCGGGGAACACAACCGAGCTTGCAGGGCGAGTCCCCCGGTGCAGCTTCGCATCAGGCGCCAGCGTCGAAGGTGAGCGCGGCGGAATTGATGCAGTAGCGCAGCCCGGTCGGCGCAGGGCCGTCGTCGAAAACATGGCCGAGATGCGCGTCACAGCTCGCACACAGCACTTCGGTACGACGCATGAGATGACTGAAGTCTTCCTCGGTGCGCACGGCAGCCGGATCGATCGGTTGCCAGTAGCTCGGCCAGCCGCTGCCCGAGTCGAACTTCTCGTCGGCGCTGAAGAGCGCGGCGCCACAGCACACACAGCGGTAGCGACCCTTGGCGTGGTTGTTCCAGTGCTCACCCGTGAATGCACGCTCGGTACCCTTATTGCGCGTCACCGCGTACTGCTCGGGGGTGAGCTGTGCCTTCCACTCGGCATCCGATTTCCTGACCTTGGCGTTCATGCAGCCCTCTCGACGGCGTGTTGGGCAACGGGGTCGATACCCGGCAGAGCGCGCGGGCGCGGCATGTTGACAGACCGGGGCGGCGCAAACAAGTTCGCCTCGATCCTCGCGGCGCGGCAAGGAAAGCCCTCCGCGGCGGTGGCGGGGGCGTCCGTCACCGTGGACTCTACGAGTCGCCCCAGCTCGGTAAAGGAAGCCCCCCTCTGCCTACAGTGACTACCACCGACGTCTTCGCGTGCTCGCGCTCGGACGCTGCCCAGTCGCGGCAGCCGCGGCTTGCGCCAGCGGCGCCGCGGAACGGAGCGCTGGTTCTGCCGCGGACGGTCCCGCTACGCCGCGATCAGCTCCCGCAGCACATAGGGCAGGATGCCGCCGTGCAGGTAGTAATCGACTTCGATCGGGGTGTCGATTCGCAGCGTGAGCGGAACCTGCCGGCTGGCGCCGTCCTTGCGCCGGATCGTCATGGTCACATCCTGGCGCGGCGTGATGCCTTGCTCCAGCCCGGTGAAATCGAACACTTCCGAGCCGTCGAGGCCGAGCGACTGCGCGCTGGTGCCGGCCTTGAACTCGAGCGGCAGCACACCCATGAACACCAGGTTGGCGCGGTGGATGCGCTCGAAGCTGCGCACGACCACGACCTTGACGCCGAGAAGCTGCGGCCCCTTCGCAGCCCAGTCGCGCGACGACCCCTGGCCGTATTCTTCTCCGCCGAACACCACCGTGGGCACGCCGTCCTTCTTGTAGCGCATCGCCGCTTCGTAGATGCTGGTCTGCTCGCCCGAGGGAGCGTACACCGTGACCCCGCCCTCGGTGCCGGGCACCATGAGGTTCTTGATGCGCACGTTGGCGAAGGTGCCGCGCATCATCACTTCATGGTTGCCCCGGCGTGCGCCGTAGGTGTTGAAGTTTTCGATCCCGACGCTCTGCGATTGCAGGTAGCGTCCCGCCGGCGCGCTCGGCCGGATGCCGCCCGCGGGACTGATGTGGTCGGTGGTGATCGAGTCGCCGAACATCGCGAGCATGCGCGCGTTCTTGATGTCGGCGGCCTTGCCCGGCTCCATGGTGAAGCCATCGAAGTAGGGCGGATGGCGCACGTAGGTCGAGCTCGGATCCCATTGGAAGGTCGCGCCGCTGGAGGTCGGGACTTCGTCCCACATCGGGTTGCCTTCCTTGAAAGCCGAGAATACCTTCTTGAACATCTCCGGATCGGTCGCGTACTTCATCACCGCGGCCACTTCGGCGGTGGAGGGCCAGATGTCCTTCAAGTACACGGGCTTCCCGTCCTTGCCCTTGCCGATCGGATCCTTGGAGATGTCGATGTCGACCGTGCCGGCGAGCGCGAAGGCGACGACCAGCGGCGGGCTGGCGAGGAAATTGGCGCGTATGGCCTGGTGGATGCGCGCTTCGAAATTGCGGTTGCCGGAGAGCACGGCGGCGCCCACGATGTCGTTCTTGGTCACGGCCTCCTCGATCGCCGGATCGAGAGGACCGCTGTTGCCGATGCAGGTGGTGCAGCCGAAGGCGACCACGTTGAACCCGATCTGATCGAGGTAGGTCTGCAAGCCGGCGTTGTCGAGATACCTCTCCACCGCACGCGAGCCCGGTCCCAAGGAGGTCTTGACGCGCGGATGCGGCTTCAAGCCTTTCTCGACCGCTTTCTTCGCCAGCAAGCCGGCAGCGAGCAACACGCCTGGGTTCGAGGTGTTGGTGCACGAGGTGATGGCGGCGATCAGAACATCGCCATGACCGATATCGATCCCCGGCAAGTTGGTTTCGAAGCGCTCGCTCAGCGCGGCGGCCGACTTGCCGTAGCCGCCCTCGGCCATCGGCTTGCCCATGAGCTCCGCCAGCTTGCCCTTCAGCGCGGGCAGATCCAGCCGGTCGTGCGGGCGCCGGGGACCGGACACTGCCGGCACTACAGTGCTCAGATCCAGCTCGATCAGCTCGCTGTAGTCGATGTCGCCGGGCTTCGGCATGCCGAACATGTTCTGCGCCTGGTAGTACGCCTTGGCGATCTCGGCGGCATCGGCGCGCCCGGTGATGCGCAGGTATTCGCAGGTGGTCTCGTCGATCGGGAAGAAGCCGCAGGTCGCGCCGTACTCGGGGGCCATGTTGCCGATGGTCGCGCGATCCGGCAGCGCCAGCGATGACGCGCCCGCGCCGAAGAACTCGACGAACTTGGACACCACCTTCTTCTCGCGCAAGAGCTGCACGATCCGCAGCACCAGGTCCGTGGCGGTGACGCCGTCCTGAAGCTTGCCCTTGAGGTGCACCCCGACCACGTCGGGCTGCAGGAAGTACATCGGCTGACCCAGCATAGCGGCCTCGGCTTCGATGCCGCCCACACCCCATCCGAGCACACCCAGACCGTTCACCATGGTGGTGTGCGAATCGATTCCGACCAGGGTGTCGGGATAGAACATGCCGTCCTTCTGCCACACGACCTGCGAGACGTACTCCAGGTTGACCTGGTGGCAGATGCCGTTTCCGGGCGGCACGGTGTGGAAGGTCTTGAACGCTTGCGCGCTCCACTTGAGAAACTGATAGCGCTCGCGATTGCGCTTGAACTCGATCTCCATGTTCTTCGTCAGCGCATCGGGCGAGCCGTAGTTGTCGACCTGCACCGAGTGATCGATGATGAGGTGTCCCGGACACAGTGGCTCGATGATCTCGGGGTTCTTGCCCATCTTCTTTGCTGCTTCGCGCATCGCGGCGAAGTCGACCACCAGCGGCACGCCGGTCATGTCCTGGAGCAGCACGCGCGCGACCACCAGCGGCACTTCGGAGGTGCGCGCACCTTTCGGCGTCCAGGAAGCAAGATCGCGGATGTGGGCTTCGGTGATCTTCCTGTCGTCGCAGTTACGCAGCGCCGACTCGAGCACGATGCGCAGAGACACCGGCAGGCGCGAGATCCTGCCCACGCCGGCACGCTCTAGCGCGGGCAACGAATGATACTTGCCGCGCTTGCCGGCGCCGTAGTTGAATTCCTGCTCGGTGTTGAAAAGGTTGAGGCTCATCGGGATGCTCCTGTCTACGGTCGTTGCGCCGGCCGCGCGCGAGGCAAGCTGAATCGTTCATCGAGGTCGCGGCGCCGGTTCGCCCCACGAAACCTTCGGGAACGCGGTCGCCACGACGTTCTTGTTGGGCGAGTGCGAAACCTAAGAAGTATAACAAACGCCCTTTCACGTATGAAGGCGCGCGCGCCTACCCCGGGCGCCTGCGCTGCCACCGTGCTGCTCGGACAGCCCAGAGCAGCGACCCGACCTGCAATAACAGGACAACGCCGAACGCGGCGCGATAGCCCTGGGCTGCGTAGCGGCCATCGACCGCCGTCCATACGCCGATGACGGCGCCCACGCCCGCCTGGAACGCGAACGCGCACGCCATGGTGAGCACGTTGACTGCGGTCAGCACCCGGCCGGTCAGCTCGGCGGGAAAGCGCGCCGTGAGCACGGCGTAAGCGAGCGTGCCCGCCGCGGCGCAGGCGATGAACAGGCACCAGGTGAGCGCGGGCCAGAGCGTGATGCCGAGCGCGAGCGGCAGCAGTGCGAGGGCGGTTGCCCCGCAGCCGGCCAGATAAGTCGATTCCACGCTCACGCCCCGGCGCGCGAGCCGTTCGGACAGCGTGCCGAATACGACCCCGCCCAACCCGAACGACACCGCGGCGATCGAAAGATGCTGCCCGATGGCCGCGCGCTCGAGCCCGGCGACATCGCGCAGCCAGGGACCGGCCCACAGTCCGAGCAGGGCAAGCGCGCCGGCCTGGGTGATCGCGGCGAGCAGTGCGATCCGCCAGAAATCGCGCGCGGCATAGATCGCGGCCAGCCCTTGAAACTGCGCTCGCCAATCGATCGCGGCCGTGGCTGCGCGCCGCTCGGGCACCCGCCAGCGAATGACGAAGCCGGCAGCGACCACCAGGACGGCCAGAGTGAAGAACAGCGTGCGCCAGTCGAGCGTGCGCAGCGCGATCTCCACCGGGGCGGTCGCGGCCAATGCGCCGCATGCGCCGACGGCGAGCATCCAGCCGCTGAGCGTCGCCATGCGAGCGCGTTCGAACCACAGCAAGAAGGCGGTCATCGACGACATGAGGCAGCCGGCGAAGCCCACCCCCATGAGGGCACGGCCGGCCACGAGCATGGTGAGCTCGGTGGCCGAGGCGAACACGAATACCCCGCCCGCGGCCACTAGCAGCAGCGCCGAGTTGGTTCGCCGCGGGCCATAACGATCGAGCAGCATGCCGAGTGGAATCTGGAACAGGGCGAAGCCCAGGAAATACGCGCTGGTGAGCACGCCGAGCGCATCGGGGCCCAGACCGAAGGCAGCGACCAGCTCGGGAAACGCCACGGCGTTGATGTTCCGCAGCATGAACGAGAAGAAGTAGCCGCAGGCGAACGGAAAGAACACGTTCCAGAGCGTGCCGCGCGGAGCTGGCGCGACGCGCGGCGAGGGTGGTGGAGTGGATTGCGGCACGCTGTCATCCGAGGTCGCGGGCGACCATAGCACAGCCCGGCGGCCCGCGGCACCTGCCGCTCGCACGGACGCTGCTTCAGCCTGAATCGCCGGGGTTCGGTTACGGCGGGGATTGGTTAACATACGCCGGCACCGCGATCGGTCCGCTACGAGCACTGGCGGTCGCCCGCGAGCCGCGGTTCCGGCCGACCAATCCGCGCCCCAGCGCTTGTCTTGCCCGGCAGGTATGCCGTGCCGGTCGCGACCGAGGACGCGCGGCTATGGGGAAAGGTGGCGCGGTATCGACCGCGAAGGCACACGCACCATTTCTCACGAGGACCAAGTCATGACTACGCTGGAACACGACGGTTTGTATCGCTTGCAGGTGGGCGAGGGGATTGCATGCGTTACGCTGAACCGGCCCGAGTCGATGAACGCGATCAATTACGCCCTGCGCGCCGAACTGATGGAGCTTTTCCCGCGGATGGATACGCGCGACGACGTTCGCGTCATCGTGGTCACGGGGGCCGGCGACAGGGCGTTTTGCTCGGGGGCCGACCTGAAGGAGCGCAGCGAGCAGACCACCGACAGCATGTACCGCTACCGGCGCCACATCCAGACACGCTGGGCGGGGCTACTCGCCAACCTCGCCAAGCCGACCATCGCGGCGATCAACGGGTATTGCATGGGCGGGGGCTTCGAGATGGCGCTCGCTTGCGATATCACCATTGCGTCCGAGCGCGCCGTGTTCGCCCTGCCCGAGGTGACGCACGGCTTCATCCCGGGTGCGGGCGGAACCCAGCGCTTGGCGCGGCTGATCGGCGTGCAGAAGGCGAAAGAGCTGATTCTGTCGGGGCGGCGCATGAACGCGGCCGAGGCGCTCGCAATCGGCGCGATCTGTCGCGTGGTAGCGCACGAGGCGTTGATGGCGGAGGCGAACGCAACCGCGCGCGCCATAGCGAACAATCCATCGATCGCGGTCATGCAGGCCAAGCTCGCGATCAACGCGACGCAGGAGACCGGCCTGAGCTCCGGGCTCGTGCTCGAGACCGAGTCCTGGCTGAGCTGCATGCTGAGCGACACCTGGAAGGAAAAGACCAGGAGCTTCGCCAAGGGCGAGCGCAAGCCATGACGACCGTCACCCTCATTCCGGGCGACGGCATCGGCCCGGAAGTGACCGCCGCCGCGCGGCGCGTGGTGGATGCGAGCGGCGCTCGCGTGCAATGGCAGCAGCTCGACGCCGGCATGGCGACGCTGGAGCGCACCGGCGAAGCGGTTCCCGAAGCCGTCTTCGAATCGGTATTGCGCAACCGCGTGGCGTTGAAGGGGCCGATGGGAAATACTTTCGGCGGCCGGTTCAGGGTCACCCGCCGGGCGCGGCGCGCCGGCGGCGAGATCGAGGAGCGAAGCTATCCCGGTCCGACGATTGCACTGCGCGGCGAGCTCGAGCTGTTCGCCAACGTGCGCCCCGCCAAGACATTCGAGGGCATCGGCTCGCGCTACCAAGGTGTCGATATCGTGCTCTTTCGCGAGAACAGCGAGGATCTCTACATCGGCGCCGAGCGCATGGTGGACGAGCATACGGCCGAGGCGATCAAGCGCATCACGCACGCCGGGAGCGAGCGCATGGCCAGCTTTGCGGCCGACTACATGCAGCGCACGGGTCGCAAGCGGGTGACCATCGGCCATAAATCCAACGTGCTGAAGCTCACCGACGGGCTGTTCCTCAAGACCTGCCAGGACACGCTGGCGCAATACCCGGGCTTGAGCGTCGATGCGCGCCTTGTCGATGCCTTGTGCATGGAGCTCGTGATTCGGCCCGAGCGCTTCGACTGCCTGCTGCTGCCCAACCTGTACGGCGACATCCTGTCCGACTTGACCGCCGGCCTGGTCGGCGGGCTCGGTGTGGCGCCCGGGGCGAACATCGGCCGCGACTGCGCGATGTTCGAGGCCGTGCACGGTTGCGCGCCCGATATCGCCGGTCAGAACCGCGCCAATCCGAGCTCGATGATATTGTCGGCGGTGATGATGCTGCGCTACATCGGCGAGAGCGTCGCGGCGAACCGAGTCGAAGCAGCGCTCGGCACCGTGCTACGCGAAGGCGGGAAGGTGACGCGCGATCTCGGCGGCAGCGCGGATACGACCGAGATGACGGCCGCCATCATCGAATGGCTCGAGCGCCCGAGCAGCGCCTGAGTTAGCATTGGCCATCGCCATCAGCGCTTCGAATTCCGCCATGAGCATCGAGCCCGCGCGCAGTCACTTCGTGGTCCGCGACGACATACGGCTGCACCATCTGGATTGGGGCAACCACGGCCGCCATCCGCTGCTGCTGGTGCACGGCAGCCGCTTGCATGCCCACGTTTGGAACGACTTCAGCCGCCGCTTCAACGACCGCTTGCATATCGTGGCCGTGGATCAGCGCGGGCACGGCGACAGCGGTTGGTGTGCACGGCAATGCTATGAGCTCGAAGACTTCTACCGCGATCTGCGCGCGGTAGTGCAGGCGCGAGGGCTGGGCCGTTTCACCCTGGTCGGTCACTCGCTGGGAGGGCGCGTGTGCATGCTGTACGCGAGCCGGCATCCCGAGGAGCTGGAGCGCCTGGTGCTGGTCGACATCACGCCCGGACGGGCGAGCGCCGGGCGCGGAGCCGATATCTCGCGCATTGCCGAGACGCCGCCTCCGCGCGATTTCGACACCCACGAGGAAGCGATTGAATACCTCGGCCGCTTGCTCTCGCGTGCACCGGCGCATCTGGTCGAGGAAAGCGTGCGCCGTGGCATGCGCCGCATCGATGGCGGCCGCTACACCTGGAAATACGATCCTGCGCTGTTGCAGCGGCGGCGCAGCGCAACCGACGCCGATGCGCTGTGGGAGAGCGTGCGTTCGATCGAAGTGCCGACGCTGCTGCAATATGGCGCCTTGAGCCAGGTGGTGACGGCCGAGCTTGCAGCGCGGCTGGCAGCGACCATGCCCCGGTGCAGCGTGGAGCGCATCGAGGGCGCGGGGCACGCGCTCTTCACCGATCAGCCCGAGGCCTTTGCGCGCAGCGTGGCGGGTTTCCTGGCCGTGGGCTGACTTGGCGCAGGGCGGCGGAGCCGGCAGGTGGCAGATTTAGCGCATCAGCCGTCCGGTGGGCTAGCGGGCGGCGATGAGTGCCCGTCCGCATAGGGGCCGGAATCCGAAGTCCGCCGCACAGCCGCGGTTGCGCGCTTGGCTATAACAGCGACGAACCCCGGGCTCAGGACACCAGGGCCTCATGCTTGTGTGCTCTCGCCCCCAGCGCATGGTCGGTCACGCGCGCTCGCTTGCCTGGAGCGAGCTCGACGATCGCCATGCATCCCCGGTCGCGCGTGCCGAGGTGCGCGGAGGGCACGCCGGGATAACAGGCCAGCGTGTGGCCATGACGCATCTGCCGATGCACGTGCACGTGGCCGAGCGCCAGGTAGTCGAATCCCGACGCCTCGATTTCCTCGGCAGTGATGAGCGAAGAACGCTCGCTCTCGCTGGAGTCGACGTATAGCCCGTGCGCCATGCCGATGTGCCAGTAGCTGCCGGTGCGCGGCGGGGCGCTCGCCATCGGTCGATTGCTCGGCGCATGGTCGAGCATGCAGCGGCCCCATACCGTCGCATGCAATCGGGGGAATTCGACGCGCATGCCTTCCGGGTCGTCGAGCAGCGTGACGTGGTGCCCGGCATGACGAAAATCCATGCGCTGAAGCACCGAGCGCTCTTCCCAGCAATCGTGGTTACCGGGAATGATGACTGTGGGACAGGCGACCCGCGCGAGCTGCTCGTATACGAAATCGATGATGTCACCCTTGATGCGCGTGTGATCGAACAGGTCGCCCGCGATCAGGAACAATTGCGCCTGCGTATCGAGCACTGCATCGACGACATGGACGAACGCCTCGCGCACGCGCTCGGCGTCGGGCCCGTCGTGCAAGTGGACATCCGACGTATGGGCGATCTTCAGCGGCTGGTTCATTGCGGGTGTGTGATGTGCTGGCTGCGGCCGAAATTGTCACACGCGCGGCAGGATCGGCAAAGTCCTCGCGCCGCGCTCGCCGCGTCAGGCCAGCGGCGGCTCGACCAGCGCGCGATGGAGAAAGCCGGTGGCGAGCGGCCATACCATGGCCGCCAACTCGGGCTGATAGCCCTCCGAATCCGGCGAGGCAAAGCCGTGGCGCGCGTACGAATAGAAATGCCACTCGAACGCCTGGCCGTTGGCTTGAAAGCTCTCCCATAGCCGCCGGCGCGTCTCGGCGCCGGCGATGTGATCGAGCCCGCCGTAGATCATCATCGATGGGCACTTCAGCGTGCGCGCCAGATCGAATGCGTGCCGCGGCCGCAATTCGGTCTCGATCTCGTCGCGGATCGACGGGTAGTAAAGCACCAATGCACGCACTTCCGGAGTATCGGCGACGAAGGGAATGGCCAAGCGCCCGCCCATCGAGTGCGCCAGCACGCCGGTGCGCGTCGGGTCCACGTCGGCACGGCGCGCGAGATAGCGCCACGAATCGCCGATGACGCGCAAGAACTCGCCGTCGTTGAGCCGCTGCTGAAGCTCGGCGCCGCGGCCGATGTGGCTCTGCGCGGGCTCGCCCAGCATGTGATACAGGTTCGGAACCAGCGCCGCATAGCCTAGATGCGCCAGGTCGACCACGGTCGATTTCAGGTCGGCAGTCACGCCGTGTGCATGATGCAGCAGCAGTATCCCCGGCTTGCGCGCCGCAGCGGCCGGGTAGGCGAGAAAGCCCGAGATGCCGTCCTGCTCTCGGGTCAGTGATCTGGATGCGACTCGCATGGGCATGCTCCTTGTCAAGGCCGACAGGCTCCTAGCGAAACGTGACTTCCGCGCTGGTCGTGATCTCGACGGCAAAGCGTTTGAGACCTGCGATCGAGGCCGCGTGCTCTTCCGCCGACATGGCGCAGCAGCAATCCTCGATGATGATCATTTCGTAGTCGCGATCGTGTCCTTCGCGCACGCACGCTTGCACGACCGCGTTGGTGGAGATGCCAGAGCAGTAGATGCGCCCGATACCGTTCGCGCGCAGGATCGGTTCGAGCGATGTCCCGTACCAAGGGCTCACGCGGTGCTTGACGATATCGAAGTCGCCGCTGCGCGGTGCTATGTCGGCGTGGATCTCGCTCGCCCAGGTACCGAGCTTGAACATGCCGTTGGCGCGGGCGGCTGAAAATATCGGCGATGCCGGCGGACATTCGCGGTAATCGGGCGAAAACCCGACCCGCACATACCCGATCTTGAGCCCCGCGTCACGGGCCTTGGCGAGCGCTGTGCGCGTGCGCGCAACGATGTCGCGCTCCTTCACTTGAGAGCCGAACGGCCCCTTGGCCGCGGCGCCGTTCGGATGCACCAGCTCGTTTTCCATGTCGAGCACGAGGTAGATGGCAGCTGCGCTCATGAGGGCTCCTTTCGCGGGAAATGTCGAGTAGGGGGTCGGGGCGGATCGAAGGCGGGCTATGCCGCGGCCCGCGTTACAGCCGGATTGGCCAGCGCCGGGTCGGCATCGATCGCCGCTTTCAGCTCGTCCCAGCCGGCATAGATATGATCGCGGGTGGCGGCCGCCGCCGCCTGCTCGTTGCGCGAGACCACGGCATCGATGATGCGTGCATGCTCCGCGGCGGCGCGGCCGACGCGCCCGCCGATCTGGTTGATGATGTCGAACGGGTACTTGGCCCACAGCACCTGGACGAAATGAAAGCTCAGCGGCTGCTGCGCCAAGGCGTACAGATAACGGTGAAAACGGTAGTTGGCGCCGCGCGCGGCATTGCGGTCGCCGGCTTCGTGGGCGCGCTCGAACTCCTGCGCCAGGCGCTGCATCTGCTCCATCTCGCCGAGGGTCATGCGCCGCATCGCGCTCATGGTAAGCCGCGTCTCGAGCAGCGTGCGCAGCTCGATCACCTCCGAGGCGGTGGAGACTTCGAACGGGGCGACGATCGCGCCGCGATGCGTCGCCCCCAGCACATAGCCTTCGGCCGCCAACAGCTTGAGCGCTTCGCGCACCGGCGTGATGCTCAAGCCCAGCTCGTCGGCGAGATCGGCCTGCTTCAAGCGCATGCCGCGCGGGATCTCGCCCGACAGAATCCCCTCGCGCAAAAAGTCGGCGACGTATTCCTCCTTGGTGTGGAATACCGCCGGGCCGGCATCGCGCCGCGGCCGCACACGCGTTTTCATGGCCGTGTCTCCGTAAGCGGGGTGCGAAGTATACGGTTCGTGCCGCTCGGCACATGACGGAGCATGGCGAGCGCGTTACGGGGGCGCGGGATACGTGGCATACGACCCTCTGCATGGACCGAGCGAGATGCAATACATACAATGCATTATCCTTCTACGGGTGTCAAAGCTGACGTAGAATCGCTGGCGTGCGGGCGGTGCGTGGCACGCTGCCGCGAGGGATGCGCCGGCGGCAGGGCAGCGCGGTACAAACCGCAAGAACTCGCGTGCGGCGAGGCACGGTGGGAGATGCGCCGGCAGGGGGGGGTCAGCGCCGTACAACCGGACAAGCTTGCCGACGGCCAGAAACGATATCTACAGGGGATGCGCCGGTAGGCCACTGGCGCTCTCCAACACACCATTATCAGGACACACGCCCATGAGCTCACAAGTCAAGACGGCCGCGGTCTCGCGCCCGACCGAACCCATCGCCGGCACCCTCGCCCAGTTCGCCGGCCGCTACGACTACGAGCACATTCCGCAACCCGTTCTGGAACGCGCCAAGCTACTGGTGCTCGACGCGGTCGGGATTGCCTTGGCATCGACGCGCTATCCCTTCGCGCATCACGTCCTGACGGGTCTATCCGGCCTCGCGGGGCCGGGTACTTGCTCGGTGCTGGGCCTGCCCCACAAGCTCCCGCTGCGCGATGCCATGGTGATGAACGGGGTGCTGGTGCACGGGCTCGATTACGACGATACCCACGTCGAAGCGATCGTTCATCCGACCGCGAGCGCCTTGCCGTGCGCGCTCGGCATGGCGGAGCACCTCGACGCGAGCGGCCGGGATCTGTTGGCCGCCTACATCCTGGGCGTCGAAGTCGTGACTCGGATCGGCGTCGCGGCCGACCACGGTTTCCATGATTTCGGTTTTCATCCCACCGGCATCGCGGCGCATTTCTCCTGCGCGCTGCAGGCGGGATGGCTGCTGCGACTGAGCGAGCGTGCCTTGGTGTGCGCGCAGGGATTGGCCGGGAGCACGGCCGCGGCGAGCCAGCAGTTTCTCGACGAGGGGGCATGGAACAAGCGCGTCCATCCGGGCTGGGCCGGGCTCGCGGGCGTCACGGCAGCCTACCTCGCGCAAGCGGGCTTCCATGGCCCGAGCGAGCCTTACGAGGGCCGCTTCGGCCTGTTCCGCAGCCACCTGCACGAGCGCGCGGAACACATCGACTACGGCAAGATCGTCGCCCGGCTCGGGGAAGTATGGGAGGTCGCGCATACGGCGGTGAAGCCGTTTCCGATCTGCCACTTCATTCATGCCTGCGCCGATGCCGCGCTGGAGATCCGCCGCCGCCATGCGCCGGATCCGGCCTCGATCAAGAGCGTGCGCGTGCTGCTGCCACGCTCGACCTTGCACATCGTCGCCGAGCCGGAGCAGGAAAAGAAGCGCCCGGCAAACGAGTATGACGCCAAGTTCAGCGCGCAATACGTGGTGGCGACGTGCTTGCTGCGGGGCCGCTTCGGGCTCGCGGAGCTGCTCCCCGAGGCGCTCGGCGATGCCGCCACGCTCGCGCTGGCCGCGAGAGTCGAATGCGCGGCCGATCCCGAATCGACATTCCCGAAATACTTCTCCGGCGGCGTCGAAGTCACGCTGAGCGACGGGCGCACGGTGCGCCAGCACGAGCCGGTGAACCGGGGCGCGGGTGAGCGGGCGTTGAGCGCGGCCGATATTTCGGACAAGTTCATGGAGAATGCGACCCTGGCGCTGGCGCCGGCGCGTGCGCGCGAAATCCGTGCCGCGGTGCTCGATGTCGAGCGCATGAGCGCGCGCGATTTCGCCCGCCGGCTGTCGGCTTGAATACAAGGAGAGCGAGTCATGCAAATCCCGTTGAAGCAGGGCGCCGCGCGGGAAGCCGAACAGCCCAGCCGCCTCTTGTCGGAGTTCCTGGCATCGCTCGACTACGGCGCGATCCCCGCGGCGGTCGTCGAGCGCACCGAGGACCTCTTTCTCGACTGGTTCGCCTCCGCGCTCGCGGGCAAGGGGGCCCGTCCTACGCTGGTCCTGGAGCAATTCGCGCGCTCGATGGGGCCGGCCCAGGGGACGGCCGAAATACTCACATCGCGCGCTCGCACCTCGCCGTTGTTCGCGGCGCTCGTGAACGGCGCGGCCTCGCACTTCGTCGAGCAGGACGACTTGCACAACAGCTCCGTGCTGCACCCGGCCACGGTGGTGTTTCCCGCCGTGTTGGCGGCGGCGCAGGAAATAGGCGCCTGCGGCCGGGACCTGATCGTGGCCGCCGTCGCGGGATACGAATGCGGCGTGCGCGTGGGCGAGTTTCTCGGCCGATCGCACTACAAGGTTTTTCACACCACCGGCACCGCGGGCAAACTGGCGGCGGCGGCCGGCGTCGGCCGCCTCCTCGGTCTGGATGCGAGCCGCATGAACCACTGCCTGGGCTCGGCCGGCACGATGGCCGCCGGCCTGTGGGAGTTCCTGCGCGATGCGGCCGATTCCAAGCAGCTCCATACGGCCAAGGCCGCCGCCGACGGCTTGATGGCCGCCTACATCGCGCGCGCCGGATTCACAGGGGCGGCGCGAATACTCGAAGGTGCTCAAGGCATGGCCGCGGGCATGTCGAGCGACGCCGATCCGACGCGCCTGGTCGACGGCTTGGGAAGCCGCTGGGCGACCGCGGAAACGTCCTTCAAGTACCACGCATCGTGCCGCCATACCCATCCGGCGGCCGATGCACTGCTTGCCGCGATGCGCGCGCATGCCTTGAAACCGACCGACGTCGCGCGGGTGACCGCGCTGGTGCACCAGGGCGCGATCGACGTGCTCGGGCCGGTCACCGATCCACAGAGCGTCCATCAATCGAAGTTCTCCATGGGCTTTGTGCTGGCGAATATCGCGCTGCATGGACGCGCTGGGCTCGCCGACTTCACCGACGATGCGCTACGCGACCGGCGCCTGCGTGATTTCCACGACAAGGTGAGGATGAAGCTCGACGCCGAAGTCGACGGCGCGTATCCGAAGCGCTGGATCGGCAAGGTCGAAATCGAGACCACCGACGGGCGCACGCTGTTCCAGCGCGTGGATACGCCCAAGGGCGATCCGGACAATACGCTCTCGCGCCCCGAGCTAGAGGACAAGGCATTGCGCCTCGCCGCTCACGCGAACGCGGCGAGCGAGGAAGAAATGCGCGTCCTGATCGCCCGTATCTGGCGGTTGCACGAGCAACCCGACGTGCGCGACTTTCTGCGCTGAGGCGGGCTTTGCGCCGCTAATCCGCGCTTTGGCTCGGATCTGCCCGTGCTACCGTGGCACGGCAGTCGATATCCGGGCATCCGTGGACATGCTTTCCCCCTCAATGGCGGCCGCCGAGTCGGCCGCCGGCAGCACGCGCACGCAGCTCAATGCGGCCGAGCTCGATGCGCTCGCCAGCTCGAGGCTGTTTCACGACGTCTCGCGCCAGCGCCTGCTCGAGCGCCTGAGACCCAACGGCGAAGTCTGCCTGCGCAGCGGGGCGGTGCTGCTGGAGCTCGGCCAGCGCAATGCGCTCATCTATCTTCTGCTCTCCGGGCGTCTCGCGATCTATCTCGACGCGGACGCGAACATTCCGGTCGCCCATGTCGAGCCCGGCGAATGCGTGGGTGAGATTTCCATCATCGACGAGGAAGCGGCCTCGGCCTCCGTGATCGCGCTGGAGCCCTCCAGGCTGCTGGTCACCAATGCGGCGCAGCTATGGGAATTGATGGCCGAGGAGCCCGCGCTGGCGTTGAACCTGATGCATATCCTCGCGGAGCGCATCCGCCGCAACAACGTGGCGGTGTTGGAGAGCTTCAAGCAGCAGGCGCATCTTCGCCGCTTGTCCGACGTCGATCCGGTGACTGGACTGCACAATCGCCGCTGGCTGAGCGAGGTGTTCGTGCGTCGAATCGATCGTTGCGCGCGCGGCGACTTCGCGGTCTGCCTGGCGATGCTGGACATCGATCGCTTCAAGGGCGTCAACGACACGTTCGGACACCAGGTGGGCGATCGGGTTCTCGCCCAAGTCGGGCGGCTGCTGCTGAAACAATTCCGGCCCACCGATCTGGTCGCGCGTTACGGCGGTGAAGAGTTCGCTGTCCTGCTGCCCGAGACGCGCTTGCAGGAGGCGGTCGCGGCGCTGGAGCGCTTCCGGCTCGCGTGCGAGCAGACCCAGACCTCGGTCGCGCAACGCACCACCGTCAAGGTCACCGTTTCGGCCGGGATCGCGCAATGGCGCGCGGGCTGGAGCCTGGACGACCTGATCCAGTGTGCGGACCGCGCCTTGTACCGTGCCAAGGCGAGCGGCCGCAACTGTGTCGTCATCGACGAGAGCTGAGCGTCACGCTCCCGCCTCGCTGCCCGCGGCGCCCTGGCCGACGTTCGCACCGGTGCTCCTGGTCTTGATGCAATCGCTCACGAACTCCTTATGGCGGGTTCCCTTGAGGCCTTTCTCCGTGGCTTGCGCGGTGCACTCCTTGGCTGCCGCCTGTGTGCCTGAGCCGCGCAGGCATTGGCTCATGTGATCCTTGCGCGCATCGCCCTTCAGACCCTTTTCCTTCGCTTCGGTGCTGCACTGGCTCATGCGCGTCGTCTGGGCCTTGTTTCCCCCCGCCGATTCCGCGGTGAACCCCGCGCTCGCATACAGTGCCGACAGCAGAACTACCGGTAGTACGATCTTCCTCATGACAGTGCTCCTCGTGGATAGGGTTTGGATGCCGTCTGCGCCGGCTCGCGCGTCGTTTACGGCGCGCCATGCGATCGCCATCCGGACGCCATTGCAGCAGAGCGCAAGCGCGCACTGAATACGGCAATGGTGCTACGCGATGGGCTATTACGAAGGACCTGGTGACGATCGACGCGCGGACGCTCGAAGCAGGGATCGACCCTGGTCCGACCCCGGTTCGGCCGTACGTGTATGCAGCGTCGAGCGAGCGGGCGGGTTGTCAGCAGCGCGGCTGGCTTGCAATAATCCAGCGCAACACGAATCGAAGGAGTCGAGCATGCCGATCGAGCGTATCGAAGTGAACAAGCGCCTGAGCGAGGCCGTGGTCCACGCCAGTACGGTGTACCTTTGCGGCCAGGTGGCCGATGACCTCAAGGCGGACATCCGCCAGCAGACCCGGGAAGTGTTGGCGAATATCGACAAGATGCTCGAGCGCGCGGGCAGCGCCAAGTCGCGGCTGCTGACGGCCACGGTGTATCTGAAGTCGATCGACGACTACAAGGCCATGAACGAAATCTGGGATGCCTGGACCGCGCCCGGCGCCGCGCCCGCCCGCACCTGCATCGGCGGGGTCGCGCTGTTTTCGCCCGCTGCGCTGGTCGAAATCACGGTGAGCGCCGCGAAGTAGCGCCCCAGGCGCGCCGCGCCTTGAGCCTAGAGGACCGCGTTCGCGCCGCCCGCCGCTTTGAGCGTGCACGCTTCCTCAGCTTCGTCGCGGATGGCGCGGTACTGGGCTTCGTCCGCCGCGATCACATTCCCTATCTGAAGGCCTATCGCGGCATCCTGGCGATCGGCGAGGATTCGATCAGCCTGTGTCCCGAGATTGGGACCTTCGAGGCACGCACAGCAGCGATGGCGAGCGTTGCCGCCTCGTTGGCCACGCGCGGCCTGCTCTCGAAATGGCGCGACGAAAGCTACGACATCGCCGCCGACGGCGCCGCTCGGGCCTTCGCGCTGGAGCGCTCGGCCGTGCGCTTCTTCGGCTTCGCGGCCAAGGCGGTGCATCTGAACGGCCTGGTGCGGACCGGCGCGGGCATCGACATGTGGATCGGGCGGCGCAGCGCCGACAAGGCGATCGACCCCGGCATGCTGGACAACATGGTGGGCGGCGGCATTGCCAGCGGCAGCTGCGTCGAAGCTACGCTCGTCAAGGAGGCTGCCGAGGAAGCAGGCATTCCGAGCGCGCTGGCTCGACAAGCCGTGCCGGCCGGCGCGCTGCGAGTGGCGCGCGAAGTGGCCGAGGGCCTGCATCTCGAAACGATCCACGCCTACGATCTATTCCTAGCGGCCGAATTCGTCCCGATCAATCAGGATGGCGAGGTGGCGGAATTCCGCCGTGCGAGCCTGGAAGCGGTTGCGGGCGAGCTCGCCGGTGATGCCCCCTACACGGTCGACGCGGCGCTGGTCGCGCTCGATTGCCTGGCACGGCGCCTGCACGGATTCAAGTGCGCGCTCAGTAGTCGGGATTGAAGCCGCGAATGATCACCCCACCCGATTTCTCGTCTTCCTCGAGATCGAGCAGCTTGCGCGCGGCGGCCTCGTCGAGCAGCTTGCTGAACGAGCGAAAGCCGTAGTACGACTCGTTGAAACCGGGCTTGCGCCGTTTCAGCGCCTGCTTGACCATCGAGCCCCAGATTTTTTCGTCCGCGCTGCGCTCGGCAAACAACGCTTCCACGGTCTCCATCACCAGGTCGATCGCCTGCTGCTTGCGCTCGATTTCCTCGTCGCCGGCCACCGCCGCGGGGGTGCCCGCGGCCGCGGCCTGAGCGGGTGCGCTGGCCGTGGGCTTCTTGCGCGGCTTGCGCTTGTGCTGACCGCGGACCAGGTCGTCGTAGTAGATGAACTCGTCGCAGTTGGCGATGAGGAGATCGGAGGCCGAATTTTTCACCCCGACCCCGATCACGAGCTTGTTGTTCTCGCGTAGCTTGCTCACCAAGGGCGAAAAATCCGAATCGCCGCTGATGATGACGAAGGTGTCGACGTGCGCCTTGGTGTAGCACAGGTCGAGCGCATCGACCACCATGCGGATGTCGGCGGAGTTCTTGCCTGATAGGCGTACGTGCGGAATCTCGATCAGCTCGAATGAGGCCTCGTGCATGTCCTGCTTGAATTCCTTGTAGCGGTCCCAGTCGCAGTACGCCTTCTTGACGACGATGTTGCCCTTGAGCAGCAGCCGCTCCAGCACCTTTTCGATGTCGAACTTGGGATAGCGGGCATCGCGTACCCCGATCGCGACATTCTCGAAGTCGCAGAACAAGGCCATGATCTTGGTGTCCGGCTCGGCGGCCATGCGTGGGCTCCCGGGAGGCGCTGGGGCGACGGACGCCGTCGCGCTGCGCGTAGGTTTGATCGCTCCGGATGATACACCGCGGCAGTTCATGCTCGGCCTGGAGCGAGATCACCCCGTGGCCCACGGGTAGCCCGATATCCCACTCCCGGCGATGCCGGTGCCGCGCGTCCCTCGACACGCGACGCGCCAGGACGGGAACCGTCGCGCTCGCGCTTGTGCGAGAATCCCGCCATGGTCTTGCGCGTTGGGAGGCGCTCATGGTCGGTCGAGGTATTCTGGTGGCATGGGCAGCCGCTTGCCTGCTCCAATGCGGTATGGCGCTCGCTGCCGACGCTTATCCCGCGAAACCGGTCCGCATCGTCGTGCCGTTCGCGGCGGGAGGATCGACCGATATCCTGGCGCGCAACATCGCCCAGCGTCTGAACGAGGTCTTACGCGGCCCGGTCATCGTCGAGAACCGGCCCGGCGGCGGGGCCGTCGTCGGCGCGGAGTACGTGGCGAAGTCGGCGCCCGACGGCTATACCCTGCTGATGGGCACCAATACGACGCACGCGGTCGCGCCGCATCTGTACAGCAAGCTGCCCTACAACGCGCTGCGCGACTTCATCGCCATCGGCGAGGTGGCCAACAATCCGCAGTTCCTGGATGTTCATCCGTCCATCCCGGTTCGCAGCGTAAAGGAACTGATCGCGCTCGCGCGCGCGCGACCGGGCCAGCTCAATTACGGTTCGGCCGGCCAGGGCAGCGCTTCGCACATGGCGATGGAGCTGTTCAAGTCGATGGCGAAGATCGACCTGGTGCACGTGCCTTACAAGGGCACGGGCCCCGCGATGATCGATCTGCTGGGCGGCCATCTGTCGCTCATGTTCGACGTGGTGCTCACGACCTTGCCTTACATGAAGGCGGGCAAAGTACGCGTGCTCGGCGTAAGCAGCTTGACGCGGGCGGAAGTGGCGCCGGAGGTCCCCACGATCGCGGAGACCGGCTTGCCGGGATACGAGGCGCTAGTCTGGTTCGGCTTGTTCGCCCCCGCGGGCACGCCCACGGAGCTGGTGGCGCGGCTCAGCAGCGAGATCGGCAACATCGTGCGCCAGCCGAAGCTGCGCGAAACCATGGTGCTGCAAGGTCTGACGCCGGTCGGCAGCAGCCCGAGCGAGTTCGCCGCGCGCGTGAGCAAGGACAACGCGGTCTGGGGCAAGGTCATCCGCGAGGCCGGCATCAAGCTCGATTGATACGCGGGGTCACGGTTGTATCGCATCGGCATCGACGTTGGCGGCACCTTCACCGATTTCACGCTGCTCGACGAGCACGACGGGCAGGTCGTGTTTCACAAAGTCGCCTCGACCCCGGCGGACCCCTCGGAAGCGATCGCGAGCGGGATCGCCGAGTTGCTGCGGCTGCATCAGCTCGCGCCGGCGCAGATCGCGCACATCGGCCACGGTACCACCGTGGCGACCAATCTCGTCATCGAGCGCAAAGGCGCCTTCACGGGGCTGTTGACCACGCGCGGCTTCCGCGACGTGCTGGAGATCGGGCGACAGGTGCGCCCGCACTTGTACGACTACGGGCACGGCAAGCCGCCGCCCTTGATCGCTCGCGAGCATCGGATCGAGGTAGATGAGCGCATCGATGCGCGCGGCGAGGTACTGCATCCGCTGCAGGACGGCGCGCTCGCTCGCGCGGTGCTCGAGCTGAAAGAAGCCGGGGTGGAGTCGGTCGCGATCTGCTTTCTCCATGCCTATCGCAATCCTCTGCACGAGCAACGCGCGCGCGCCGCGATCGAGCGCTTGTTCCCGCAAGCCTACATCAGCGTGTCGAGCGAGGTATTGCCCGAGTTCCGAGAGTTCGAGCGGCTGTCGACCACGGCATTGAACGCGGTCGTCGGCCCGCGCATGCAGACTTATCTGGATCGCTTCCTCGATCGCGTGCGCGCGCTCGGCATCGCCGCCGAGCCCTTCACCATCCATTCCAATGGCGGCCTGATGTCGGTTCGCGCGGTACGCGCTTTTCCCGTGCGCACCTGTCTGTCTGGACCGGCCGCGGGTGTCGTCGGCGCGGCTGCGATCGGCCGGGCGGTCGATTTTCCCAGCTTGGTGACCTTCGATGTCGGCGGAACGAGCACCGACGTGTCGCTGGTCGTGGCGGGCGCGCCGCTGTTCAGCTCGCTGCGCTCGATCGCCGACTATCCGGTGAAGACGCCCATGGTCGACATCCATGTGATCGGCGCCGGCGGCGGCAGCATCGCGGCCATCGACGATGCGGGCGCGTTGAAAGTCGGCCCGCGCAGCGCCGGCGCCGATCCTGGACCCGCGGCCTACGCGCGCGGCGGAACGCAGGCGACGATCACCGACGCGCAGATCGTCTTGCACCGGCTCAATCCGGTCGCGCTGCTCGATGGCCGGCTCGCCGTCGACGAAGAGCGCGCCCGCCGCGCGCTGCACGACCAGGTCGCGGCACCCCTGGGCTTGAGCCTGGAGGAGGCGGCCGAGGGCGTCATCCGCATCGCCAATGCCAACATGGGGCGGGCAATACGGGCGGTGTCGACCGAGCGAGGCTACGATTTGAGCGCGTTCGCGCTGTTCGCCTATGGCGGCGCTGGGCCGTTGCACGCGATCGACGTCGCCGCCGAATGCGCTATCCCCGCGGTGATCGTGCCGCAAGAGCCCGGTACGATGTGCGCGCGCGGCATGCTGCTCACCGACGTGAGCTTCGATTTCGTGCGCAGCCTCATCGCCATCGCCGAGCCCGCGAGCTGGGTACTGGCAGCCGAGCTGTTCGCGGCGATGCACGCGCAAGCGCTCGCCTGGCTCGAGCGCGAGCGTGTGCGCGAATCGGATCGCGCGTTCAAGTACCATATCGACGCGCGCTACGAAGGGCAGAACTTCGAAGTGATCGTGCCGCTGGCGGATGGCCGCGCCGCGGACCTGGATCGGTTTCTGGCCGACTTTGCGCTCGTGCACGAGCGCGAGTACGGTTATGCCTTGCAGGGCAAGCCGGTGGAGATCGTCAATTGCCGTTTGCAGGCGCTCGGCGCGGTGCCGAAGGCGCCCTTGACCGAGCTTTCGAGCGGCGGATCGCTGGCGTCGGCCCGCCATGGGCAGCGCCGGATTTACTTCGGCCAGCGCATGGGATGGGTGGATACGCCGGTGTATCTACGGCCGCGGCTCGCCGCCGGCACGCGCATCGCCGGCCCGGCCGTGATCGAGGAAATGAGCTCGACCGTGGCGCTTGCCCCCGGCCGCCGCGCCGACATCGATCGCATCGGCAACATCATCGTGCAGGTTGCGAGCGCCGAGCGATGAACACCGACGAGCGCGAGTCACCCCGCGGCGCAGGACCGCGACGCGGGGGCTTCGATCCGATCGCGATGGAGGTTTTCAGCAACCGGCTCATGTCGATCACCGAGGACATGAACAACACGCTGGTGCGCTCCTCGTTTTCGACCAACATCAAGGAGCGGCGCGATTGCTCGGTGGCCTTGTTCGATCGGCGCGGCCGGCTGGTGGCGCAGGGCACCCAGATCCCCCTGCACCTGGGCTCGCTCGACGGCGGCATGCAGGCGCTGATCGCGCGTATTCCCGTCGAGGCCATCGCCGAAGGCGACGCGTTCATCTGCAACGACCCCTATCTCGCCAATGGTACGCATCTGCCCGACATCACCGTCATCACGCCGGTATTCTGCAACGGCCGGGTCGAATTCTTCGCGGCCAACATCGGTCATCATGCCGACGTGGGCGGCGCCGTGCCGGGCTCGATCGCCGGCGGCGCGCGTTCGATATTCGAGGAAGGGATACGGCTGCCGCTGACGCGCATCTGCAAGGCGGGCCGGCTGGATACCGAGCTGCTCGAGCTGATCGGCGTCAATACCCGCGATCCGGAGGAGCGCAAGCTCGACCTGCGGGTTCAGATCGCGACCAATGCCTGCGGCGTGAAGGAGACACACGAGCTCATACGCCAGATGGGCATCGACGCCGTGCACGCTGCCGTCGAGGACGTAATCGAGTACACGCGCCGGCGCATGCGCAACCGCATCGCGCGGCTCCAGCCCGGCGAGTATGCGTTCACGGAGTATCTCGACGACGACGGCATGGGCGGCGAGCCGGTCCCGATCCACGCGCGGGTGCGCATCGAGAACGACCAGCTCGAGATCGATTTCACCGGCTCGGGCGCGCAGGCGCGCGGGGCGATGAACGTGCCGCTCAATGCCGTTCGGGCGTGCGTGTACTACTCGATCAAGGCGCTGCTCGATCCGGAGCTGTGGCCGAACGCCGGCCTGTTCGAGGCCGTGCGCATCCATGCGCCGCTCGGCACGATCGTGAATCCGAAGCCGCCGGCGGCGGTGGGCGCGCGTTCGATCACGTGCCAGAAGGTTTGCGGCGCGATTTTTGGCGCCTTTCGCGAATTGCTACCGCCGCAACAGGTGATGGCTTCCGGCAACGATGTCGTGCCGGCGATCGTCTTTTCCGGCGAGCTGGCGCGCCGCCAGGGCGACTACGTCTATCTCGAGACGCTTGGCGGTGGATCGGGTGCGCGCTACGACGCCGACGGCATGGACGCAGTACACGTGCACGTGACCAACACGTCCAATCTTCCAGTCGAAGCGCTGGAGAACGAGTACCCGCTGCGCGTCGACGAATACGCGCTGGTGGAAGATTCCGGCGGCGCCGGCAGGCATCGCGGCGGCCTGGGCATCGCGCGCCAGATCCGTGCCCTGGTGCCGAATACCATCTTCTCCGTGCGCTCCGACAGCCATACCGTCGGTGTCGCCACCGGGGTATTCGGCGGGCGCGACGGACGCCGCGCCCGGTTGATCCAGAATTACGGCACCGCGCAGGCCAAGACGCTCTTTTCCAAGGTCGCGCGGGTCGAGCTGGCACCCGGCGATTCCATGCGCATCGAAACGCCCGGCGGCGCCGGCTTCGGCCCGCCCGCCGAACGCGGCCTGGAGGCCATCGCGCGCGATCTTCGCGACGGTCGAATCTCCAGGGAAGCGGCCGAAGCCGACTATGGCAGCGAGCGCGTCAGCGCGGCATTGGCGTCGTAACCACAGCCGCATCGCTGGCAGCCGCTGTTTCCGCTCGTTGCGAGCCGTGGCCCGCGGGCAGGGCCGCATCGGCGGGCGAGTCGCTGGCGGCCAGCTCTCCTAACAGCAGCGGTTTGATCGGCGGGCGTATGCGGAAGTAGCCGATCTCGGCGGGCGACATGCCGCGACCCTGGGCGATCAGCTCGGTGACGGTCAACCCGCACATGCGTCCCTGGCACGGTCCCATGCCGCAACGAAGAAACGCCTTCATCTGGTTGGGTCCCGGGCAGCCCTGCTTGATGACGGCGCGGATTTCCCCGGCGGTAATACCTTCGCAGCGGCATACGATCACCGCGTCGTCCGCTGGCACGACATGCGGGTCGTTCGGCCGGTACAGCGCTTCCAACAAAGGCCGGATCCGGCGCTCGGAGGCGAGCTGGCGACGTGCGCTGCGGGCGCGGGCGTCGCGTTCGGTGCGATCGATTCGGCCCAGCTTGTGCGCGACTTCCAAGGCTGCGAGCGCGCCGGCGTACTCGGCGGCGCGCGCGCCCGCGATCGACGCGCAGTCGCCTGCGAACTGGACCTGCGGCAGCGAGCTGCTCCCCCAGCCGTCGGTACGAGGCAGAAAGCAACGCTGGCTTTCGTTCCATTCGTGCTCACAGCGCAGCGCCCAGCCGAGGTTGGCGTTGGGCACGATGCCTTGATGCAGCAGGACGAGATCGGCGGCTTGGTTATGGGTCGCGCCGTTGCGCCGATAGACGACTTCGCGCACGCGCGCGTCGCCTCTGAGCTCGATGTCCGCGATGTCCTTGAGCCAGGGAATGGCGGCGGCCTTGATCGAGCGCACCAGCTCGAATCCCTTGCGCAGGTACGCGGCTGAGCGCAGGGCCGAGCCGGCATGACGCAGCGCTCGAGCAGGCGCGTCCGCCTTGCCGGTATCGAGGATGGCCGCGATCGGCACGTTCGCTCGCATGAGCTGCCATGCGAGCAACAACAGCAGCGGACCGGTACCGATCATCACCACCCGTCCGGCCGGCACGTGGCCCGCGCTCTTCAGCAGGATTTGCGCGCCCCCGGCGGTCATGACGCCGGGGAGCGTCCATCCCGGCAGCGGCATCGGTCGCTCCATCGCCCCGGTTGCGATCACGAGATGGCGGGTTTGCACGCACTCGGTGCCCGTCGGCGTGGAGGCGAACACGCGCTGATCGGGCTCGACCTGCCACACGCTCGCTTGCGGCCGATAGTCGATCTTGGCATCGCGGAAGGCGCGCACCAGCGCGATCCCGGCGGCATAATCCTCGCCGAGGATCGCCAGCCGCTGCGGATGCTCGCGCGCCACCCGCTCGATCGCGCGATAGATCTGACCGCCCGGCTCGGCCTGCTCGTCCAGCACGATGGTGCGCAAGCCGAGCTCCGCGGCGCGAATGGCCGCGGCCATGCCGGCTGGGCCGGCGCCGACGACGACGAGATCGGCTGCCGCGCTCATGGCTCGCAGACCGGCGCCCCGAGTTGGCGGCGGACCCGCATGCCGGCTGCGACGCTGACCATGCAGCCCTGGCGGTTCGGGACCCCATCGATTTCGACCAGGCACTCGAAGCACACGCCCATCATGCAATAAGGCGCTCGCGGCGCGCCGCCGGCGGGTGCGGTTCGGCTCGGGATGATACCCGCATGCAGCAGCGCTGCCGCGACGCTGATGCCGGCGGGAATCAGGACGCGCCGACCCTCGATGGTCATGTCGAGGTGCTCGCGCGGCTCGGCGTCAAGCGCTCGGTACAGAGTCATGGAAACGCCTGCTGTGAAATGGGGCGAAGTCTTCCGGCAGCGCACCCGCGGCGACGTGCTTGGCGTAGCGCAACGCGTGCGCAGCCGCCAAGGTGACCCCGCTGTGACAGGTGGCCGCGAATGCGCCGGGATGGCGCTGCGATTGTTCGTACACCGGAAAGCCATCCGGGGTCATCACCCTGAGCGCCGCCCAGGTCCGCAGCATGCGAACCGAGCCCAGGAACGGAAAGGTCTTGATGGCGCGGGCGGCGAGGCTGCGTACGACGTCGATCCCTGTCTGGTCGTCGCGGCGGCCTTCCTCGCGCGATTCGCCGATCATGATGGAGCCTTCCTCGGTCTGGCGCAGGATGAGGGTCGGCATGCGCAGGCGCGGGGCGATGCGCTCGGTGACGATGACTTGGCCGCGGACCGGAAAGACCGGAATCGACAGGCCGACGGCGTCAGCGAGCGCGGCGTTCCCCAGGCCAGCGGCGAGCACCAAGCGCGGCGCTTGAAAGCGGCCCTTGGCCGTATCCGCGCTGAAAGTCGTGCCCTCGACCGAGAGTGCATCCACCTTTGCTTCGGCGATGTAGTGACCGCCGCGTGCGCGTATCGCGGCGTGCAGCGCGCGCAAGGTGTAGAGCGGATTGGCATGCCCATCGTAAGGCGACCAGGACGCGCCCACCACCTGCGGGCCGATGCCCGGCAGCAGCTCCTTGACCTCGCCGTGATCAAGCATGCGATAGTCGAAGCCTTCGTCGCCCATCTGAGCGCGCATCTCGCCCATCATGCGGGCGCGAGCGGCGAATTCTTCCTGCGTGAGGCAGATCGCGACGCCGCCCGGCCGGCTGTGGCCGACGCCGATGCCGGTTTCGTTCTTCAGCGCGGCGGCGAGCTCCAGCCAAAGCGCGGAGGAGCTGCGGCTCCAGCGCTGGTAGGCGGGATTGCCGAGGCCCTTGCTCTGTACCCAGACCAGGCCGAAATTGCCTCGCGAGGCGCGCAAGGCGACGTCGCCTTCATCGAGCACCGCGGGTCGCAGCCCCTCGCGGCACAACCCGTAGGCGATCGCGGCGCCGACCAGGCCGCCGCCGACGACGATGGCATCGTAGCTCATCGGACTGCGCGCCGCGCGCTCGGCCGCTTGCTGCTCATGGGCCGAAGCGCATCGACAAGTCGACCGCTTTCACGTCCTTGGTCAGGGCGCCGATCGATATGCGATCCACCCCGGTCTGGGCGATGGCGCGCACGTTGTCGAGCGTAATGCCGCCGGAGGCTTCGAGCTGCGCGCGCCCGGCGTTGATCCGCACCGCCTCGCGCATGCGAGCGAGGTCGAAATTGTCCAGTAGCACCATGGTCGCGCCCGCCGCAAGCGCTTGGTCGAGCTGCGGCAAGGTCTCGACTTCGATCTGGGTCCAGATACCGGGCGGGGCGACCCTGCGGGCTGCGGCCAAGGCTTGGCGGATACCGCCGGCCGCGGCGATGTGGTTTTCCTTGATCAAGATGCCATCGTACAGGCCGGTGCGGTGGTTGGATGCGCCGCCGCAGCGCACCGCGTACTTCTGCGCGAGCCGCAAGCCGGGCAAGGTCTTGCGCGTATCGACGATCGTCGCCCCGGTATCCCGCACCGCGTCCGCGTAGCTGCGCGCCAGCGTTGCCACCGCCGAGAGAAGCTGGAGAAAATTGAGCGCGGTCCGCTCCGCGGTGAGCAACGTGCGGGCGCCGCCATCGATCTCGCACAGCGTCTGGTTGGCGCCGATGCGATCGCCGTCGCGCGCGTGCCACGTCAAGCTCACGTTCGCATCGAGCTGGCGGAAACAGGCGTCGAACCAAGGCGACCCGCACAACACGGCCTGCTCGCGGCAGACCACGCGGGCGCTCGCGCGCGCAGCGGCGGCGATCAGCAACACGGTGAGGTCGCCGCTGCCCACGTCTTCGGTCAATGCGGCGGCGACGTTGCGCTCGATCTCGGCGGTCAGATCCATGGCGTACTCCCCCCTGAAGCGCTATTCTAGCTGCTCGCATCCCAAGCGAGATCGCGCAGCAGCCCATGCCAGAAGCGTAGCCGCTGCGGCAGGCTCGCAACCAGGATGTGCTCGTGCAAGGTGTGGGCGCCGTCGCCTTCGGCGCCCAGCCCGTCGAGGGTCGGAACGCCGAGTGCCGCCGTGAAGTTTCCGTCGCTGCCGCCGCCCGTGAGCGGCGCTTCATCCAACGGAAACCCGCTCCTCAGGGCAACCCGCTGCGCCTGCCGCAGCAGCGCCTCGACATGCGGAGCGCGCTCGAAGGGCGGACGATTCAGCCCCGCCTGCACTTCGAGCTTCACGTCCTCGGTCACCGGCGCCAACGCGCCGACCAGGCGCAATACGCGCTCGGCCTGGTCCGAGGTGACGACGCGAAAATCGGCGAGCAGGCTGGCGCGCTCGGGCACGACGTTACGGTTGGTGCCGCCTTCGATGCGCCCGACATTGAAGGTGATGCCTTGCGCATAGTCGGTCATGGCTTCGAGCGCGAGCGCCTGGTGGGCGATCTCGCGTATGGCGCTGCGCCCCTTGGCATGCTCCACGCCGGCGTGGCTCGGGCGGCCCATGGCTGTCACCTGCACGAAGCCCGTGCCCTTGCGGCTGGTCACGCAATGCCCGCCGCTGCGGGCCGGCTCCGCGACCAGGGCAACGGCCGCATCGCGCCCCCGCGCCTCGATCGTCGCTCGCGACAGGCGACTGCCGGTTTCCTCGTCCGGCACCAGCAACAGCTCCACCGGGCGTGCGGGCGGTGCTTCACGGTACAGGGCGGCAAGGGCTTGCAGCGCGAGATAAGCGCCCGCCTTCATGTCGTAGCTGCCGGGGCCGAACATGCGCTCGCCCTCGATTCGCGGCCGGTTTCGCTCGAGGCTGCCCAGCGGATGAACGGTGTCGTAGTGGGCGAGGACGAGCACGGCCTTCTGGGCGCTCGGGGAGTCGGCGACGATCCGCACCAGCGGCAGCCTGGCCTCGCCGAGCGGAATGAATTCGGTCCGCAGCCCTGCCTGGCGGGCCTGGTGCGCGGCCAGCTCGGCCAGGGCGCGCAGGTGCGGTTCGTCGTGCGGCGGCGTTTCGAAGGCGATCCATTCGCCGATGCCCGCGACCAGCGCTTGGGGGCGAACGTCATCCAATGGGCTTGCCTGCGTCATGTCGTGTCCCCTGTGGCGCGAGATCGACGCCTCAATCGTGCGAGGTCGAAACGGGAACGCCGCTTGTTTACGGCTTCCAGGTCCGGGGCACACGATACCATGCCCGGTACCCTCGGCAAGCGCGTCGACAGCAGCACGCGAGCGCCAGTACACTGCGTGCGCTGAAGGCCGCCCGCGGCGAGGTTGGGTGCTGGCACGCGAGAGGCGACTCGCCGAGGCCAGCCTCGAACAGCGCCTATATCGGGCCGAGGCGATTGTTTCTCAGGGAGGGCGAGCAGCATGATGAGCGTCATCTCGTACGGCCTGGGGACCGTGGTGGGCCTGGTGCTGGTTGCTACCCTGGTCGTGTGGTTCGTCCAGGACGTCACGCAGAAGAAGCATTCGGTGTTGCGCAACTATCCCGTGGTCGGGCGGCTGCGCTATTTCTTCGAGCGTCAGGGCGAATACTTTCGCCAGTATTTCTTCATGGGCGACCGCGAGGAGATGCCGTTCAACCGCGCGACCCGCGCCTGGGTGTACCGGGAGGCGAAAGACGAGGGCGGCGTCATCGGCTTCGGCTCGACCAACGACCTGCGCGAGCCCGGCTCGATCATCTTCGTCAACGCGGCGTTCCCGGTGCTGGAATCGGATCGCCAGTGCAGCTTGCCGCTGGCGATCGGCGAAGGCTACTGCCGGCAGCCGTTCCGTGCCCGCTCGATCGTCAACATCAGCGGCATGAGCTTCGGCGCGATCTCCGAGCCAGCGGTGCGCGCGCTGTCGCGCGGCGCGGCCGAGGCGGGGTGCTGGATGGATACCGGCGAAGGCGGCCTCGCGCCCTACCACCTCGAAGGCGGTTGCGACATCATCATGCAGATCGGCACGGCCAAGTACGGCATTCGCACGCCCAGCGGAGAGTTCAGCCCGACCAAGGCCAAGGAGCTCGCCAAGCGCGTGCAGGCGTTCGAGATCAAGCTTTCGCAGGGCGCCAAGCCGGGAAAAGGCGGCGTGCTGCCGGCCGCCAAAGTGACCGAGGAAATCGCGCGCATCCGCGGCATTCCCGTAGGCGTCGATTCGATCAGCCCGAATCGCCATCCGGAAATCGCCGACATGACCCAGTTGCTGGACCAAGTCGCTCATGTGCGCGATCTCACCGGGCGTCCGGTCGGCGTCAAGACCGCGATCGGCGGCTGGGAATTCATCAACGACCTGTGCGAGCAGGTGTTGCGGCGCGGGCTCGAGTATGCGCCGGATTTCCTGGTCATCGACGGCGGCGAGGGCGGCTCCGGCGCCGCGCCGCAGACGCTCGCCGACCACGTGAGCCTGCCGATCGCAGAAGCCTTGCCGCGCGTGGTCGATGCGCTGCTCGAGGCGGATCTCAAGCGGCGCGTACGCGTGGTCGCATCTGGCAAGCTCGTCACCTCCGCCAGGGCGGCATGGGCCTTATGCGTGGGGGCGGATTTCATCAACAGCGCGCGCGGCTTCATGTTCGCGCTGGGCTGCATCCAGGCGTTGCGCTGCCACCAGAACACCTGCCCGACCGGGGTGACGACGCACAATCGGCGCTTGCAGCGCGGGCTGGTCGTGGAGGAGAAGTATCTGCGGGTCGCCAACTACTGCCGCAACATGAACAAGGAGCTCGACATGATCGCCCACTCGTGCGGCTGTCACCATGCGCGCGATTTGCGCCGCGAGCACGTTCGGATCGTTCGCAGCGCGAACGAAAGCATTGCCTTGAACATGCTCTATCCGTATCCCGAGGTGGGCGGCCGGACGCGGCGTGCGGCCGTGCTCGACGCCGCGTGATGTCCCCGTCGTGGCCAAGCCGCCGGAGCGCTCGATCTGCCTCGTGATGCGGCCTGGTCAAGCTGGTGAACCGGCTTGAAATGGCTGTGCTGCGCCCCATCTAGACCGGGTACGATTCAGCGGACCGGGAAGCCATGCGATTCGACAAATTCACGACCAAGTTCCAACAGGCATTCGCCGATGCCCAAAGCATCGCCGTCGGCAACGACAACCCCTACATCGAACCGCAGCACCTGCTGAGCGCATTGCTTGACCAGGACGATGGCGGGGCAAGCTCGTTGCTGGCACGCGCGGGCGCCAACGTCCCGGCCTTGAAGGAAGGGTTGAAGGAGAGCATCCGCCGCCTGCCCAAGGTCGAAGGCACGGCGGGCGAGGTCAACGTCTCGCGGGAATTGTCCGGGCTGCTCAATCTCACCGACAAGGAAGCGCAAAGACGGGGCGATCAGTTCATCGCCTCCGAGCTGTTCCTGCTCGCCGCGCTGCAGGACAAGGGGGACACGGGCCGCCTGCTCAAGCAGCACGGCGTGACCAAGCAGGCCTTGGACCAGGCCATCACTTCGATCCGCGGTGGCGAATCCGTGGGTAGCGCCGAGACCGAAGGCAGCCGCGAGGCACTGAAGAAGTACACCATCGATCTCACCGAGCGCGCCCGCTCTGGCAAGCTCGACCCGGTCATCGGCCGCGACGACGAAATCCGCCGCGTCATCCAGATCCTGCAGCGCCGCACCAAGAACAATCCGGTTCTGATCGGCGAGCCCGGCGTCGGCAAGACGGCCATCGTGGAGGGCTTGGCGCAGCGCATCGTGAACGAAGAGGTGCCCGAAACGCTCAAGGGCAAGCGCGTGCTTTCGCTCGACATGGCGGCGATGCTCGCCGGCGCGAAGTATCGCGGCGAATTCGAAGAGCGCCTCAAGAACGTGCTGAAGGAAATCGCGCAAGATAGCGGGCGCACCATCGTCTTCATCGACGAATTGCACACCATGGTCGGCGCCGGCAAGGCCGAAGGCGCCATCGACGCGGGCAACATGCTGAAGCCCGCGCTCGCCCGCGGCGAGCTGCATTGCGTCGGCGCCACCACGCTGGACGAGTACCGCAAGTACGTCGAGAAAGATGCGGCGCTGGAGCGCCGTTTCCAGAAAGTGCTAGTGGACGAGCCGAGCGTCGAGAGCACCATCGCCATCCTGCGCGGCTTGCAGGAGAAGTACGAGGTGCATCACGGTGTCGAGATCACCGACCCGGCGATCGTCGCCGCGGCTGAATTGTCGCACCGCTACATCACGGATCGTTTCCTGCCCGACAAGGCGATCGACCTGATCGACGAAGCGGCGGCGCGTATCAAGATGGAGATCGACTCCAAGCCCGAGGAGATGGACAAGCTCGACCGGCGCCTCATCCAGCTCAAGATCGAGCGCGAGGCCGTGAAGAAGGAGACCGACGAGGCCTCGCGCAAGCGCCTGGATCTGATCGACAGCGAGATCGATCGCCTGGCGAAGCAGTACGCCGATCTGGAGGAGATCTGGAAGGCGGAGAAATCCCAAGTCCATGGTGCGCAAAGCATCAAGGAAGAGCTCGACCGGCTGAAGATCGAGATGGAGGCGGCCAAGCGCAAGGGCGACTGGCAGAAGGTGTCCGAGATCCAATACGGCCGCATTCCGCAGCTCGAAGCCCAGCTCAAGGCAGCCGATAGCGGCGACAAGGCGAAAGCGCCGCGGCCGCGCTTGCTGCGCACCCAGGTCGGCGCCGAAGAGATTGCCGAGGTCGTCTCGCGCGCCACCGGCATTCCCGTCTCCAAGATGATGCAGGGCGAGCGCATGAAGCTCCTGCAGATGGAGTCGAAGCTGCACGATCGCGTGGTCGGCCAGGACGAGGCCGTGCGGCTGGTGTCGGATGCGATCCGGCGCTCGCGCGCGGGCCTGTCCGATCCGAAGCGGCCGTATGGCTCGTTCCTGTTCCTCGGCCCGACCGGCGTGGGCAAGACCGAGCTTTGCAAGGCGCTGGCCGAGTTCCTGTTCGATTCGGAGGATCACCTCATCCGCATCGACATGTCCGAGTTCATGGAGAAGCATTCGGTCGCGCGCCTCATCGGCGCGCCGCCGGGATACGTCGGATACGAAGAAGGTGGCTACCTGACCGAGGCCGTGCGCCGCAAGCCCTATTCCGTGATCTTGCTCGACGAAGTGGAGAAGGCCCATCCCGACGTGTTCAACGTGCTCTTGCAGGTGCTCGATGACGGCCGCATGACCGACGGTCAAGGCCGCACGGTCGACTTCAAGAACACCGTGATCGTCATGACCTCGAACCTGGGCTCGCAGATGATCCAGCAGATGAGCGGCGACGATTACCAGGTGATCAAGCTTGCCGTGCTGGCCGAAGTGAAGACCCAGTTCCGGCCCGAGTTCGTCAATCGCATCGACGAGATCGTGGTGTTCCATGCGCTCGACGAGAAGCACATCAAGTCGATCGCCAAGATCCAGCTCGGCTACCTGGAGAAGCGGCTGGCAGGGATGGAGATGAACCTGGTGGTCAGCGATCAAGCCTTGGCGAAGCTCGCCGATGTCGGCTTCGATCCGCTGTATGGCGCGCGGCCGTTGAAGCGGGCGATCCAGGCGGAGATCGAAAACCCCCTCGCGAAGGAGATCCTCGAGGGGCGCTTCGGCCCGAAGGACACCATCGTCGTCGATTACCACGGTGCGCGCATGGTGTTCGAGCGCTCGGAGGCCGCGGCGAGCGCGCCGAGCGCGGCGTAACGCGCTCGCGGGCCGCGGATTCGGCGGGTATGCGACGCGGCACGGGTCGCCGCGTGCCGTGCTACATCTTGAGCGCGCCGGCGTAGCCCGTCAGCTCGAGATAGCCGCGGCCGATCGAGCGGCCGTCGCGCACCGCGCGCACGGCGCCTTCCCAATACACCGCCCCGGTACTCAAGCGCGTATCGTTCTCCTGGTCGTCCATGAGCGGCTCGAGGGCGAGGGTCGATGCGCCGAGCGTGAGCTGCATGGCGACCGGATAAGCGGCGCCCGTCCGAGGGCTGCGCCACAGCCGCGCAGGCGCCCAGTGGACCGCGTGCGGCTCGAAGGTGCTGCGTCCGCCGTCAGGCGTGCGTAGCGTCGCCGCCGCCCACAAGGATCCGCCGGCGCGATGGCGCATGCGAAACGCCATCAGCGCCGAGCCGTCGTAGAGGTTGATGCCCGTCCAATCCCAGCCGAGCGCTTCCGCGGCCATGTACTCGCTCGACCATTCGTGATCGAGCCAGGCCGTGCCCGCGCCTTCGATCCAACGCTCGCCTGCGCGAACACGCCCCGAAACCTCGAGCTGGGGCAGGCTGTAGTAGTAGCTCGCCGAGCGCGGCTCGGGGCCTTTGCGGCTGTAGCCGCCATCGCCGTGGAGCAGCGGCGCCTGGGTGGGACGGAACCGGAGCTCGAGCGCAAGCGCGTCGCTGGCGAGCTGCGCCGCGTACGCCGAGCCCCGCGTTTCGAGGCGCCAGTCGTCGAGCTTGACGTGCATCCGGCCGCTGCCTGCGTCGACCAGGCCGAAGCCGACACGCGCCACCCGCTGCGCGTGCCGCAGGCGCCCCTGCGCCGGCTCGGACACGGCCGCGTGCGCGATCAGGATGTCGCGCGGATCGAAGCGGCTCGGGTTGCCGGTATCGACGTGCGGGCGGGTGCGGAAGAAGGTGACCTGGAAACCGAGCGCTGAGCGGTGCTCGTTCAGCCAGCCGGTGACGTACCACCATTCGGTGCGGAATTGCGGATGGCTGCCTTCATCGCGCGGGAAGCGTAGCGCATGGCCCGGTACGACCGGGGCGAACGGCTGCGGTCCGGACTGCGCATGAGCGGGCAGCGCCAGCACGCCGAGCACGCTTTGCAACCACTGCCGTCTATGCATGATACGCGCGCCCGCTCACCAATCTTCCTTCACCGCGCCCACGATATCGTCCTCGAGCACACGGCGAACGCTCACGGCCGCGGTAACTGCGGCGCACGCGGACAGGAGCACGCTCAACGCAACCAGAGGGAACCAGGGAACATCGATGTCCATGCTCCAATGGAACGACTGGCGATTGATGACGTGGATCAGGATCAGGCTCATCGCCGCGCCGACGGTCAGGCCGGCCAAAGCACCGAGCGCGCCGACGAGGCCGCCTTCGATCGCCAACATACGTCCAAGCTGCCGCCGCGACATGCCGATCTGATGCAAGACTCCGAACTCGGCGCGGCGGGCGATCGCCTGTGCGCTCGCACCGATACTGATGCCGAATAGCCCGATCACCACGGCCGCGACTTGCAGCGCGTAGGTGATGGCGAAGGTGCGATCGAATGCCGCCAGCGACAATTGACGCAGGCGCGCGGGCTCGCGCAACTCGATCTCGGCGCCGACATGAAGCGCTCGGCGCAGGATATCGGACGCGTCATCCGGGCTGTGCCGGGGCTTGAGCCAGATCCACGCTTCGTTCGCTCGCTCGTCTGCCGTGGCTCGAATGTAGACATCGCGCGGGAGGACCACGGCGCCGGTTTGACGCACGTAATCCCGCCAGATGCCGGCGACGGTCGTATCGATCGTGCGCCCGGCCAGTGGCAGCCGAACGCGTGCACCCACCTCCAGACCGAAGAGATCGCGCATGGCCTCCGAGATCCATATCGGCGTGCTGCCGTCGACAGGCAGGCGTTGCGGCGCGACCAGTGGCAAGGCGTCGGGAGCGCGCGGATCGAGGTCGCGAGCGATCAGTGTGATCGCAGGTCGATCGGCATCCAGACGCAGCGTGTCGAAGCGGGAGAACACGACGCGCTCGACAGGCTCGGCCGCGCGCAGCAGGACCTGCCGCTCACGATCGATCCAGGTGCTCGCGCCGGCGCCGGCACGCGCATACAAGTCCGCCGGCAGTACCGCCTGCAGCCAGTGGTCGAGCGAGCCGCGAAAGGATTGGATCATGATGAGCATGGCGACCGCCAGGCTGAAGCTGGCGAGGATCGCGGCCAGGCTGATGCTCGCGTAGCCCGCCGTGCCGCGTAGCTGCTGGAGCGCAAGCCACAGCGGCAGCGGCCCTCGCGCGGGCAATGCCGCCAACGCCGCGGTTGCGTATGCCGGCATCAGCATCAATGCGCCCAATAGCACGCAGGCGATCGCCGCGTAGCCGAATACCGGCAGTGCGTCGATCGCGGGCAAGAGGCTGAGCACGGCCGCGCCGGCGAGCAAGCCCAGCCCCGGCAGGTAGCGCGGCAGGCGCCGCAAGGCGCGCTGTTCATCGCCCGCCCGCAGCGCTTGCGCCGGCGAAGCTCGAGCGGCCTCCAACGCGGGAAAGAAACCGCCCAGGCCGCCGGCCAGTACGCCGCAAAATGCGATCGCGCCGAGACCCCAGGGATCGATATGCAAGCTGGCCACGATCCGCGCAAAATATCCAGCTCCCAGATCGCCGCCCGCGTGGGTGAGTGCGACTTGCGCCGTGAGCACGCCCAAGCCGACGCCGGCAAGCGCGCCGACCACGCCCAGCAGCAGCGCCTCGAGCAGCAACAAAGCCGCGAGCGTGCGCGCCGGCAGGCCGATCGCACGCAGCAGCGCGAAATGGGTGCGCCGGCGCAAGGCCGACAGGGTCTGCGTGGAAAAGACCAGTACGGCCCCGGTAAACAATGCTACCAACGCGAGCATATTGAGATTCACGCGATAGGCGCGCGACAGCGCCACGCTTTGCTCGGCCGCGATCTGCATCTCGGTCGCGAAAACCCCCGGCGGGAGCTCTCCCGCGAGCCGATCGAGCAACCTGCGCGTGTCCGTGCCGGGTTTCAATCGCAGCTCGATGCGCGATACCCGGCCAAGCTGATCGAACAGCCATTGGGCGGCGGCGATGTCCATGAGCGCGAGCGGCTGGCGCAACGCGTCGTTGACCGGCAGCACGGCAAGCACATTGAGCTCGACGCGGCGCAGGCCCGACTGCGCGTCCAGGGTATCGCCCGCGGACAAGCCAAGCTCGCGTGCCGCCGCGGCGCTGAGCATCACGTTGCCGGGTCGCAACAAGTCGAGCAGGCGCTCGCCGGCATCCCCGAGCAGCGCCGGCTGCAGCGCCAGAGCGCGAAACGGATCCAAGCCGAGCACGCGCAGCGTTCCGCGCGGTCGAACGAGCGCCACGTCGAGCTCGATGAGCGGGCTGGCCACGGCAACCTCGGGCTGCTTGGCAAGCAATGCATAGAGGTCTTCGGCAATACCCGTGCGCGCTCCGCTGACCTGGATATCCGCGTCGCCCGATAAATTGCGTATGGCGTTGACGAGCTCGGCGGCCGCCGAATGGTTGATGAGGTGGACCGCGGCGCCAAGGGCAACGCCTAGCGCGATCGCGATGATGGTAAGCGCGAGCCGGCCGCGGTCGTGGGACCAGGCGCCGCGCGCGAGCGAGCGTGCGAGGGCTGGAAACACGGCCGCCATCAATCGCGCCGTCGCTCGCTCAATCCCTCGGGGCTCAACAGCAGCATCCGATCGGCCAGCCGGGCCGCGGACGCCGAGTGCGTGACGAGGATGCACGCCGCCCGGCTCCGGTCCACCCGCTCGCGCAATAGGGCAAGGACTTGCTGTGCGTTGTCGGCATCGAGGTTCCCGGTCGGTTCGTCGGCGAGAACGAGCTTGGGCCGATGAACCAGCGCCCGCGCGATCGCAACGCGTTGCATCTCCCCGCCGGAAAGCTCGCGCGGTAGAGCCGCCTGCCGAAGCACCAGGCCGACCTCGGCGAGCGCTTGCATCACGCGGTCGATGCGCTCGCGAGCCGGGCAGCCTGCCATCACCAGCGGCAGCGCGACATTGTCTGCGACGTTGAGATAAGGCAGCAGATGGAAGGCCTGGAAGACGAAACCCAAGTGCAGGCGCCGATGGGCGGCGCGCGCGGCATCCGGCAGCGCGGCAAGCTCGGTCCCGGCGATGGCGACGCTGCCGGTATCGGCTGTTTCGAGCCCGGCGATCAGATTGAGCAGCGTCGACTTGCCGCTTCCCGACTCGCCGGTGATCGCCACGAACTCGCCGGCCGCGACGTCGAGATCGACCCCGGCGAACAGCACCCGCGCGCCATGGCCGCTGCCGACTCGCTTGCCGAGGCCACGAACCTTCAGCATAGGCGTCCCTTACCCAGCCGATCTCGATTCGCTGTGCGAACCCCTCGCGCGGCCGGCATCGCGGCGGCCGGGGTCGGGGGGGCGATGCCGACAAGCCCGCGCCGATAGAATGCGGCTCCAGCGGCCGCGGCGATCGACGTTGTTACTTCGAGCCGTGGCCGCCGAGCAGGACGGCTTTCGTGATGCTACGCCGTGCGCGCACGCTTTGCGGGTTGCCGCGCTCGCGGGCTTCCGTTGCGCTCTGCGCCAGTGCCGGCTCGTAAGGCTTGCTGAAGTCGAACCCGTCGGCCGCGACCGTGCTTGGCTTGGGATGGCGTGGCTCACGAGCGGTCGAAGTGCCGCGGCGGTGCTCAGCGCGGGGATGCGCCTCGGGGCGGGGCCTGCGCGTATCCCGATGCTCGCGCTCGGCGCCCAGGGCAAGCGTTTCGCGCGGGATGCTGCGTTTCAGCAGGCGCTCGATGTCGGCGAGCAGCTTGTGCTCCTCCGGCTCCACCAGCGATATCGCTTCGCCGCTGCTCCCCGCGCGGCCGGTGCGCCCGATGCGATGGACGTAGTCCTCGGGCGAATAGGGCAACTCGTAGTTGACGACGATCGGCAGCTCTTCGATATCGATGCCACGCGATGCCACATCGGTCGCGACCAGCACGCGCACCTCGCCGTTCTTGAAATCGGCCAGTGCCTTTTCGCGTTCGGCCTGGGTGCGATTGCTATGGATCGCCGTGGCGTTGATGCCGTCGCGCTCGAGGCCGCGGGCGAGCCGGTTGGCGCCGAGGCGGGTGCGGGTGAAAACGAGGACTTGGCGCAAGTCACGGCTGGTGACCAGATGCGCCAGCGCGCGCCGCTTGTCGTCGCCGCTGACCGAATAGGCCTGGTGGGTGACGGTTTCGGCGGCTGTATTGCGCGGGGCAACCGCGATCAGGATCGGCCGATTCAGCAATTCATCGGCGAGCCTGCGGATGTCATCGGAGAACGTGGCCGAGAACAACAGGTTTTGCCGCTGCTTCGGGATTTGCGCGAGGATGCGCTTGATGTCCGGAAGAAATCCCATGTCCAGCATGCGATCGGCTTCGTCCAGGACCAGGATCTCGACGCGGCTCAAGTTGGCCGTCTTGTTACGCACGTGGTCGAGCAGGCGCCCGGGAGTCGCCACCACGACCTCGATGCCGCCGTGGAAGGCTCGGATCTGCGGGTCCATGTCGACCCCGCCGTAGACGACCGCGGTGCGCAGCGGCACGTGCCGGCCGTAAGCCCTGAAGCTCGCTTCGACCTGAACCGCCAGCTCACGCGTGGGCGTCAGTATCAAGGCGCGCACCGGATGGCGTGCGGGCGAGGGGCTGGCATTGGCGTGCGGTGCGAGCAGCTGGAGGATGGGCAGGGCGAAGCTCGCGGTCTTGCCGGTGCCCGTCTGGGCGCTGCCCATGATGTCCCGACGCGCAAGCACCGGGGGAATGGCTTGGCGCTGGATCGGCGTCGGTTCGGAGTAACCCTGCTCGGTGATGGCTCGCAGAAGCTCGGGCAGCAGGCCCAGTTCGGCGAAGGCGGTGGGGACGTTACCTGGATCGGCGTCGGTGTTCGCGGTCATGCTCCATGGCGTTGCGCCCGTTGGCTTGCTCCACGACTGCGGAAAGGTACGGGTCGCACGAGTGATCTATGGTTGAAATGGATAAACGACGCATTATAGACCGGTGCGAGTCCATTGGGCGGAAGTTTGTGGCGAGGCGCTGCTCGAGGTCGCGATCGGTGAGCGCACGGTTTCCTGCCGACGAGCTGCCTGCGAGCCGGCCGGTTGCGCGCGGGCAGCGTGTCTCGGCCGGCCGATCCGGATTATCCAGAAGCCGGCCGAGTTTGCCGCGGCCGCCCGGTATCGACTCCGGTTCGTGCGCCAAGCTATTGATATCCGGAGACCATTGCAGCGAAAATCGGCGGGTGTAGAGGGCTACACCGGAGCGCGCCGCGGGCTCGGCAAGCGCGTTGGCCAGCAGAGCCAGACGGTCGCTTCCGGAACTCGAGTGGCGCGATGATGGCTCAGCTCAATTCGGCGCAGGCGGCAGCAGTGGGTCAGGGGGGCTTTCCGCTCATCCTGACGCTGGATATGCACGGGGTGCCGCACCGATGGATCACTTGGCAGCACGCCTGCTATTACTATGCCAAGGAGCGCATCGCCTGGTCGCTGGGCGGCACCGTGTTCACGATCTACGGCGGCATTTCGCGCCTCTCGGGCCGGCGATCGGAGATCAGCGCGGCGAGCATCATCGCCATTCGCGGCAAGGCGATGGCGATTCGCTCGTTCAACAACGTCCCGCCGCTCAACAACCGCGAGTTGTTTCATCGCGACCGGCATCTGTGTGCCTACTGCGGCGGAGTGTTCAGCACGACACGGCTCACGCGCGACCACATCACGCCGTTTTCGCGTGGCGGCCGCGATGCATGGATGAATGTCGTCACGGCGTGCCGGGCGTGCAACGAGAGGAAGAGCGACCGCAGCCCCGAGCAGGCGGGCATGGAATTGCTGTACGCGCCGTATGTGCCCAATCGCGCCGAGTACCTGATACTCACCAATCGGCGGATTCTGGCCGACCAGATGGAGTTCTTGGCGCAACACGTGCCGGCACAGAGCCGGCTGCGCCACGCCATGTAGTGCGGGATCGCGCTCGGGCGCTCCGAGGCGCGAACTTGCCGCGCGGGCATTGCCTGCCTGCTATGATTCGCTCTGCCCATCGACGAAGTTCGTCGTGCTCTCCATCGATCTCCACTGTCATTCCGACCGATCCGACGGTGCATTGAGTCCAACCGCGCTGATATACCGAGCGGCGGCGCGCGGTGTACGCGTTCTCGCGCTCACGGATCATGACACGCTGGCCGGGCTCGATGCCGCGACGGATGCGGCGAAGCAGCATGGGGTCGAGCTCATCGGTGGTGTCGAGATATCGGTCACCTGGCACGGCCGCACGCTGCACGTGGTCGGGCTGAACGTCGATCCGCAAGCTGCGGCACTGTCGGAAGGGCTGGCGCGGTTATGCTCGGGACGCCGGCGGCGTGCCGTGGAGATCGGCGATCGCTTGGACGCAATGGGTGTCCGCGGGGCGCTCGATGCCGCCACCCGGTTGGCATCGAATCCGGATCAGGTCGGGCGCACGCACTTCGCGCGTCACCTGGTGGCTTGCGGTGCGGCGAGCGATGTGAAATCCGCATTTCGCCGCTATCTCGCCGAGGGCAGGGCGGGGTATGTGCGGCACCAGTGGGCGAGCTTGCCGGATGCCGTCGCTTGGATCAGGCAGGCGCGAGGGATGGCCGTCCTGGCCCATCCCGGCCGTTATGGCCTGCGCTCGCCGCGGTTGCGCTCGCTGTTCGCGGAATTCCGTGCCTTGGGCGGCGATGCGGTCGAGGTGTTGACGGCCAGCCATGGGCCCGAGCAGGTCGACGCGGTCTCCAGGGTGGCGAACGAATCGGGGTTGCTCGCATCGGCGGGTAGCGATTTCCACGCGCCGGACGAGAGCTGGCTCGACCTCGGGCAGTTGCCCGAATTGCCGGCGAGCTGCCAGCCCATTTGGCGCGCTTGGACCGATCGCCGCGCGGCTTTCGTGCAATGAGCGAGGACCGACGGTGGCACAGGTTCTTCAAGTTCATTCGATCGATCCCCAGCCGCGGCTGGTCCGGCGAGCGGCCGAAATCGTTCGCTCTGGCGGTGTCATCGCTTATGCAACCGATTCATGTTACGCGCTTGGTTGTCGGATCGGCGACAAGGAGGCTGCGGATCGGATCCGGGAAATCCGCCAGCTTGCGCCTACCCACCATCTGACCCTGGTATGCGCGAACTTGGCGCAAGCCGCGCAGTACGCACGGCTCGACGACATGCGTTTCAGAGTCATCAAGCGCGTCACACCAGGCAGCTATGCCTTCATCCTGCCCGCCACGCGCGAGGTTCCGCGGCGCTTGCAGCACCCGCGGCGCAAGACCATCGGCATAAGATTGCCGGATCACCCGGTGGTAAAGGCGCTGCTGGAGGAACTGGGCGAGCCGCTCTTGAGCACCACGCTGCAACTGCCGGGCGAGGACCATCCGCTCAACGACGCGGACGAAATCCGGGAACGGCTCGATAGGCGTCTTGACCTCGTGCTCGATAGCGGATCATGCGGCATCGAACCGAGTACAGTAGTTGATTTGACCGGCGACAGCGTGGTGGTCCTGCGTCAAGGCAAGGGACAGACCGAGGGCTTCGGCTGGACACTTGCCACTTGAATAGTCACAAGGCGCGCACGACCGCGCTGCTTAGAGCACGCTATTAGGGAAGTCGACGAAACATGATGTTCGCTGATCGCGTCCTGTCCGGCATGCGCCCGACCGGCAATCTCCACTTGGGCCACTACCATGGCGTGCTCAAGAACTGGATCAGGCTGCAACACGAGTACCAGTGCCTGTTCTTCGTGGCGGACTGGCACGCCTTGACCACGCACTACGACACGCCGAGCAGCATCGAGCACAATACCCGCGAGATGCTGATCGATTGGATCGCCGCCGGAGTCGATCCGTCGCAAGCGGTGCTGTTCGTGCAGTCGCACGTGCCGGAGCACGCCGAATTGCACTTGCTGCTGTCCATGATTACGCCCCTTGGCTGGCTGGAGCGCGTTCCCAGCTACAAGGAGCAGCAGGAAAAGCTCTCCGAGAAAGACTTGTCCACCTATGGCTTCCTCGGCTATCCGCTGCTGCAAAGCGCGGACATATTGATCTATCGCGCCAACATGGTACCGGTCGGAGAGGACCAGGTCCCGCATGTCGAGTTCACGCGCGAGATCGCGCGGCGCTTCAACCACTTGTTCGGCAAGGAGCCCGGATTCGAAGACAAGGCGCAGGAAGCCGTGCGCAAGCTGGGCAGCCGGCGGGCCAAGGTCTACCGCGAGTTGCGGCTGCGCTATCAAGAACAGGGCGATGCGCAAGCGCTCTCGTCCGCGCGCGCCTTGCTCGATGAGGCGCAGAATGTGAGCTTGGGCGATCGTGAGCGTCTATTCGGATACCTGGAAGGTGGCGGCCGAATCATCCTCACCGAGCCGGAAGCATTGCTCACGGAGGCAGCCAGGATGCCCGGAACCGATGGTCAAAAAATGTCAAAATCGTATGACAACACCATCGGGTTGCGTGAACATCCCGATGCCGTCATCAAGAAGATACGCACCATGCCGACCGATCCCGCCCGCGTGCGGCGCACGGATCCGGGCGAGCCGGAAAAATGTCCCGTCTGGCAATTCCATCTGGTGTATTCGGACGATGCGCGCAAGCAATGGGTGTTGAACGGCTGCCGCAGCGCCGGAATCGGCTGCCTGCAATGCAAACAGCCCGTAATCGATGCCATTCTCGTCGAGCAGCAGCCGATGCGCGAGCGGGTGGAGCCTTATCTCAAGGATCCGACGTTGTTGAACAGCATCATTGCGGACGGGCGCGAGCGCGCGCGCAAGCTCGCGCAAGAGACGATGCGCGACGTGAGGGATGCGATGGGGTTGAGGCCGTCTTGAGGCCAGCACAACGAACTGCTCGAGATCACACGGCGACAACCGTTAATGTCGGAGGGGAACAGAACTTGCATCCGGCGCGTGCCAGTTTGGTGGCCGCGTTGCAAGAATGGCGCGCGATCCGCCGCGACAGGCTGACCCACGCACGTGGCTAGCACCGTATCCAGGCATTTGAGCAGAGGCGCAGTTGGCGATATTCGGCCCGAAGAATCATCCAGATAGCAAAGGCTCGCCGAGCGACTTGCTGGCCGGCCCGGCCAACGTTCCCGCTCGCGGGTCGGACGGTCCCGACGTGTGCCGGGTAAGCCCAAGCAGTTTGCTGGGTGACGAACCGCCGCCGGATTTTCAGCGCAAGGCCGAGCGCGTGGGCGCGCTCGTGAGTCCCGAGACGCTCTTGGCGCCGTCGGCACCGCCATCGACGGGACGAAAGCGCTACCTGTTGGCAGGCGGCCTGATCGCGCTCGTGCTCGCGCTTGGCGGCGTGTTTCTGGGCCAAAAGCAGCAACGGCCCATAGCGGAATTGATGCAAGAGGCGCGGGCATATCACACTCGTGGCGACAATGCGTCCGCGGCCATCCTGCTGAAGAATATCGTCAGCCGCGATGCCCAGAATGCCGAAGCGCATTTGCTGTTGGGGAAGGCGTACATCGCAGTGGGCGCGATCCTGGACGCGCAAGGGGCATTGCAGCGCGCCGAGGATCTGGGAGTCTCGCCGGTCGAAACGGTGCCGCTCGCCGTCCAGGTTCTCATCGACCTCGATCGGCACGAAGAAGCGCTGAAAGTGCTCGGCGACGCGAAGCTGTTGGTGGGCAAGGTGCCCAGCGGCACGATCGCTTTGCTGCTCGGACGCGCCTATCTCGGCGCCGGTAATACGGTGGAGGCGCGCACGCAATTCAGCATTGCGCGGAGCGAATCGCCGGGGCCTGCCATGGCCGGGCTTGCGCGAGTATTGATGGCCGAAGGCGATACCGATCGCGCCCGCAAGCTGTTGGCGGAAGCCACGGCGACGCATGCGAACACGGTCGAGGCGTGGCTTGCCAAGGGTGATCTACTGCGTGGCGAGGACAAACCCAAAGAGGCCATGGCCGCCTATCGCGTGGCGGAGTCCCTCGCGCCGGGTTCCTTGGAAGCCATCCTGAGCAGCGCGATTACCTTGATCAGCCAGGACGACCTGGTGGAGGCGCGCAAGGAGTTGCGCAAAGCGCGTGCGATCGCGCCGTCGAGTCATCTGCTGGGTTTTGCGAACGCCGTACTGGCGTTGCAGGAAAAGCGCTACGACGATTGCCGCGATTTGCTGCAGTCGGTGCTAAGTACCGTGCCGCGGCATATGCCGAGCGTGTACTTGGCCGGCATGCTGAGCCTGTCGGTCGGGCATCTGGAGCAAGCGCAGGATGCCTTCACCGCCTATCTCACCAAGTTTCCCGGCAATATCCAAGCGCGAAAAATGCTGGCCATCGTGCTGTTGCGTAAACAGCGAGCGCAGGCGGCGGTAGAGATCGTTGCCCCGCTGGCCGAGTTGGACGTCAAGGACCCGGGGTTTCTGCTGGTCGCGGGGGAAGCGTACCTCCAGACGGGAAATGCCGAACGCGCGCGAGCGTTGCTCGACAAGGCCGCGCGGCTCGATTCGTCGAACCCATCGATCCTGACCAGCCTCGGTGCGGCGCAACTGGCATCCGGCGCCGGGGACAGCGCGATCGCCGAATTCCAGAAAGCCGTTGCCTTGCAGCCCAAGGACCCATTGCCGTACCGGCGCCTGGCGACGACGCTGATGGCCAAGGGCCGCATCGACGAGGCTTTGGCGGTCGCGGACAAGCTCGAGCGCAGCCTGCCCAAGAGCCCCGAGCCGCATTGGTTGCGCGGGCTTGCCTATTCGCTGCGTAAAGACTCCGCCCGAGCGCGAGCGAGCCATGAGGCGGCCCTGAAGCTCGATCCGGGGTATTTCCCGGCGGCCGCGAAGCTCGCCGAGCAGGCCGTGGCGAGCGGTAATGCGAACGAGGCGCGCGCGCGCTTGGAAGCTGTGCTGAAAGCGAGCGCCGGTCATCTGGAGGCCTCGCTCGCGCTGGCAAGGCTCGATGGCGCCGAAGGCAAGGTCGCGCGGGCGCTCTCCCGCGTGCAGGCCGCCGTTGACGATCATCCGCAAAGTACCGCGGCGAAGCTCTTGCTGGCCGAGATGCAGCGACGCTCCGGCCAGATCGATGCGGCGCTCGCCACGGCGCGCCGCGCCCGCGAAGCGGACCTGCTGAATCCCGGAGCGGCCGAGCTCCTCGGCAGACTACAGCTCGAAACCAAGGACATCGACGGCGCGGCGCAGACATTTACCTCGCTGGTGAACATGCGGCCCCGTTACCTGCCGGGACGGCTACAGCTAGCGGATGTCCAGAATGCCTCCGGCCAGCGCCGGGCTGCGATCGTCACGCTTCAGGAAGCGCTCGCGCTTGGTCCCGGAGGCCCGCGTACGTATTCCCTCCTGGCGGCGCTCTTGCTGCAAGAAAAGCAGTATAGCGAGGCATTCGCCGTGGCCGAGCAAGCGAAAAAACAGCTCCCTGGCCGATCGCTCGGGATACTGCTGGAAGGCGAAATCAGGCTCGCTCAAGGCGATCTCAAACAAGCGCTGCTTGCCTTCCGCCGAGGCAAGCAGATCGAACCCACCGCAGAGCTGGAGATTCGCCTGCACCAAGCCGAGTCGAAAGTTCTCGATCGGGAGGCGCCGCTCGACGCGATACTCGATTGGGTGAAGACGCATCCCAAGGACGCGTTGGTCCAGTTTTATGCGGCTGATGCATTGGTGCGCGCCGGGCGCAGCGCTGAGGCGATTCCGCTCTACCTCGCCCTGCTGGAGCGGGCCCCGGGCGACTACCGGCTATTGAACAATCTGGCGGACGCGCTGGTGCGCCAAGGCGACCCAAGGGCGTTGGATTACGCCCAGCAGGCGCTTCAGGTTCGGCCGAAGGATCCGGTGATCGCGGCCACATTGGGCGCTGCGCTCCTCAGCCAAGGCAAGCTGGTCGAAGCCATGCAGGTCCTGCAAAACGCCGTGCGGCTCGATCCCGATAACGCCGAGATCAGGTTTCAGTTCGTGATGGCCTTGGTCAAGGCCGGCGATCGCGCCCGCGCGAAGGCGGAGCTGCATGCGTTGCTTGCGGCGGGGAAATCCTTTCCACAGATCGCCGAGGCGCGCGGACTTGCGGCGAAGCTGTGAGCTTCGGGCCGGGCGGGCCTCGTCGACGGCGACGATTTACCCACACGTTCGGATCGAGCCCACGCCAGCCATCCGCCGGCGGTACGCGACGGGGGCTGGCGACCGGCGTTTTTCATTCGATGCAATTCGTCACGACCAGGCCGTGAACAACTGCTCGCAAGACCGCGCCCGGTCTGTGGGCCGGTTCGCAAATGATTTGATGATCAATGGCTTAGGCACGCGGCCACGGGCTGAGCGGGATTCGAACGATGCTCTGTCGGTGTTTATTACAGTCCATCCGCGTCGGGGCGTGCCGGGACATCGGGCATACCCGGCTCCCCACCATTAAGCCCAGTAATTCAATTCCTTATATTCTATCGCAGTGCGTCGGCCTAGAAGTTGCTTAGATAATCGCGACGCAGACTGTGCGGGCCCGGGCCAGGCGTTGGCAGGGGAACCGGCGGTCCAAGACTGGGGTGTCATCAATGAAAAAGACGATGTTACGTATGAGCCTATGCGCCGCAATGATGTCCGCGGCAGGGATGGCGTCGGCCGTCCAATATACGTGGGACCTGGGACAACTCGGTACGACCCTTGGCGCAGTGGGGGCCGCATTGAGTTTCGCCAGCACGCCGACCGGCAGGACGCTTAAGGTCACGGCATATGAAACAACCAACGACAACGGGACTGGGAAGCTGATCGACGCCGCAGTCCAAACGGATGGCTCCTGGGGCCTGGGCGTGAAGGGTAGCGCCGATTCCGGTTACCCCGACACATACACCGTCGATAACGCTGGCAGGGACGAAGTACTCGTTTTCGATGCGGGCGTGGACAACTTCGATTGGACTTCGCTCAAGCTCGGGTTCATCGCGACCGGTACGGGATTGGAGAGCGCACCTGATCTCAAGTACTGGGCCGGCAACGGTACAGGCACAGGATTCGATTTCAATAACTACTGCTTGCTCGCTTCCTCATGCACGGGAACCGTGTTGAATGGAAGTGCCGGATTTGGCAGCGCAACCACCCTCACCGACATGGGGACCACTGCCCGGACGTTGACGACGGGGAATAAGGGACGCTACCTGGTCGTGTCCGGCGAGCTGTCGACCGCCGGCGGTTTTGAGAAATTCAAGATCAGCTCGACTGGCGGAGCATCGGCCCCGGAACCGCAGTCGATCGCGCTGATCGCAATCGGCTTGCTGGCGATGTTCGGCATCCAGCGCCGAGCGTGGCCCCTGCGCCGAAGCGCATTCGCGTAATCGAGCCTCGCGCAGTAGTCGAACAGCGCCAGCCCAGAGCTGGCGTTGTTCATTCCGGTAGCCCTGAGGCACGCTCCAAGCGGACATGCCATGTCCCCGCCTGGCACGATCGCCGATCCGCACCATCAAGCCCCCGGCGAGCGAGGGCTGCAATCCCGCGCGCAGCTCATGCGCGCCACACGGTCGGGCATCAAGCTCTCGGCTAGAGAGCCGCTACAATCACCGAGGGCCGTCAGCCAGCTTTTGGGCGCGAGGGAATACAGCGGGATGCAGCCCGCTTCTTGATTTTCGTGATTCGCCGACTTCGACTCCAAGCGCTTTCGATGCTTGAGATCTTCTCTACCGTAACCCTGGTTGCAGCTTCGACCGCCGACCGTGTCGTCTCCGGCGTTTGACACGCACTTGCCCGCCGAAGCGAGTCGCCGTCCGCGCGTCGACCCGCGCTCATGGCGTCTGCCGCCCCTGGAGACCTATCCGGCGGTGGTGGTGTTCGCACAGTCCATCCCCGGCAAGCTCGTCCTGTTCGTCGCATTCGCGGCGCTGATGAAACTGCATGCGCACGCAGGTTGGGTCGGAGGCCAAGGGATGTGGGCCGCGCTCACGCTGTCCGCGGCCCTGGTCTCGATCGCTGGACCCTACCGGCACCATGTCCTGCTGGCCTGTGCTGGCCTGTTGCTGGCGCGCTATCCAACGTGGTTCGATTTCAGCGCCGTCGAGACCGTGCTTCGCCAAGAGTATCTCTACGGTGCGCTCCACGTCGGCACCCTTCGAGCGCTCACGTTGATCGGCTGCGTTCCGTCCGCGATTCTGCTCATCCACCTTGCGCGCTTATGCCGCGATCATCCGCTCGGGCGTACGCCAGTCCTTTGGCAGCACGCCGTGTACGCATCCCTGCTCGCTTTGGCAGCTTCGGGCGTGCTCGATGACCACCTGCAGGTGGCGGCGTGGAGCCTCTTGAGCGTCTGGTCCGCGTATTTCTGGTATCTCGCTTACGCACTCATGAACCAGCGCCAGCGCCAGCCGGCGCCGATGGTGCTTCACTTGGCGACGTTCAATCCGTTCGCCTGGGCAACCGTCGTTCCCATGGGCAAGGGGGGCGCCAATTGGCGCAGTGTCGAGGCCGCCGCGGCCGAAGAGCTTGCGGTCACGCAGCTGAAAGCGCTCAAGCTGCTGGTGTGGGCGTTGTTCCTGAGCGGTGTGCTGTCCGCCTTCCGCTGGTGCGTGTACGAGCAGTTTGGCGTACCCGATCTCAAGCTCGCCTTCGACCGATTCCTGCAGGGCAAGGATGTGCCCGCGCCGCTCGGTCTTTTCAGCGTATTAGCCAACTTGCCTGACCGCTTGCTTCTGATGGCGATCATGGGCCACATCATCATCGCCCTGGCGCGGCTGGCCGGGTTCAGGCTCTTGCGCAACACCTACCGCCCGCTGTCTGCGCGCACCGTCGCCGAGTTCTGGAACCGGTACGTGTATTACTTCAAGGAGATCCTCGTTCACGTCTACTTTTATCCAACCTTCGTGCGCTGCTTCAAGCGCCATCCGCGACTGCGGATTGCGTTTGCGACGTTCATGGCTGCCGGGGTCGGCAACTTCCTGTTCCATTTTGTCATGCAGACGCCAACGATTGCCAAGTACGGGATTTGGGACGCGGTGGTCCGCATGCAGACGTATGCCTTCTATTGCGGGCTCTTGGCGGCCGGTATCATCGTTTCCCAATTGCGCGTGCGCCGTGGCGGGGCCGGATCGGGTTGGGTGCGCCGTCAGCTCGTTCCTTCGATCGTGGTCACGGGCTTCTTCTGCTTCCTTTCGTTCTTCGATGGACCGCAGCGTCATGTGAGCCTGGCGCGCCATTTCGAGTTCTTGTTGCAATCGATCGGCATCTCCTATCGGTTCTGAAGAACGTAGCTCTGAACCGTCCTGCGGCTCGTCGCCGCGCGACGTCTCGAGCGCTCCCTTCGTCGAGCTCAGTCCCGTCCACTGCGACATGCAGTAGAATCCGGCGATGCCTCAGGTCGCCCCAAGTCCTCCAATCGCTCGCATCCACGGCGAACCATTGCTCGTCGTTCCCGAGGACCTCTACATTCCTCCGGACGCGTTGGAAGTCTTTCTGGAGACCTTCGAGGGGCCGCTCGACCTGCTGCTGTATCTGATCCGCAGGCACAACCTGGATGTGCTCGATATCCAGATGGCCAAGCTCACCGCCCAATACCTCGAATACGTCGAGATGATGCGGGCGAATCAGCTCGAGCTGGCGGCCGAGTATCTGCTGATGGCGGCGGTGCTGATCGAAATCAAGTCGCGCATGCTGCTGCCGAAGCCTCGCGTCACGGACGAGGACTCCGAGGACCCGCGGGCGGAGCTCGTGCGGCGGCTGCTCGAGTACGAGAAGATGAAGCTGGCGGCACAGAAGCTGCACGAGCTGCCGCAGGCCGGACGAGATTTCCAGCTCGTGCAAGTGTGGATCGAGCACGCCGCGGCGGTTCGCTTGCCGGAAGTGCGGCCCGAGGACCTGCGTGAAGCGTGGCTAAGCATCATCGCGCGCGCCAAGGTCACGCAGCACCATCGCATCAGCCGCGAGCAGTTGTCCGTTCGCGAGCGCATGACGCGCGTTCTGCGCCAGTTGCGCGATAACAAGTTCGTCGCATTCGAGGCGCTGTTCGACCCTGCCCTGGGCGTGGCCGAGATGGTGGTGACGTTTCTCGCGATTCTGGAGCTTGCCAGGGAGGGCTTGATCGACTTGACGCAGCAGGCTGCGTTCTCACCGATTTACGTTCGACCAAACGGTAGCGAGCTGGAGGCTGCTTGAACAACGCGGAGTTCTTTGCGCAGGAGCCCGAAGCGCCGGATGCCGTCGACTCGGCAGCCGATGTCGAGACGGCCAAGACAGTGTTGGAAACCGCGCTGCTCACGGCGCAGGAACCGATGTCCCTCAACGAGCTGCGCCGTTTGTTCGCCGATGAGCTCGGCGTGGACACGGTTCGCCGCCTGCTCGAAGACATTCGCGGAAGCTGGGCGGGCCGCGGGGTCGAGTTGATCAACGTGGCGAGCGGCTGGCGTTTCCGCGCCAAGCCGGAGATGCAGTCGTTTCTCGATCGGCTGAGCCCGCAGAAACCGCCGAAATACTCGCGCGCCGTGCTCGAAACCTTGGCCATCATCGCCTATCGGCAGCCTGTCACCCGCGGCGACATAGAGGAAATTCGCGGCGTCACCGTATCCACGAATATCGTGAAGGCCCTGGAGACACGCGGATGGATCGAAGTCATCGGCCATCGCGAGGTTCCGGGACGCCCGGCACTCTACGCGACGACTCGCCAGTTCCTCGATGACCTGGGCCTGCGCTCCGTGGAGGAGTTGCCGCCGCTGGAGGACTTGGGCGCCCTCGTAGATACGAGCTCCGCGGCGCCTCTACTACCGCAAACGACGCCGCCCGAGCCAGTGGCCACGGTGGACGAAGCGCGCGCGATTCCTGAAGTAGTTGCCAGCACCGCGGAGCAAGTGGATCCCCTCGATAGTCCGTTGGACCCGGCCAGCCACGAATCGCCGAGCGAGGACGGGCCGCGTCCGGAAACAGATCGATAGCAACGGACTCGCGATGAGTGCCGCGAGAAGTCGCGTGCGCGTCAATCTTCGTGGCACAGCGCAAGAGCGGCCATCGGACGGAGGACGCCCGCGGAGGTGCGCCTCCCGGGTCGATCAGTGGCGACCAATCGTCCCGATCGAGGCCTGACTCCGTGATGGTCGTCTTACTGCTCACACCACGATCGGACCAGGCCGAGCTCTGGCGCCGGCTCTTGTCCGCGGCGCTGGACGGCATCGATTTCCGGGTCCATCCGAACATAGGCGATCCGGCGCACATCGATGCCGTATTGGCGTGGAAGCCCCCCCATGGCGTGCTCGCGACGCTGTCCCGGCTCAAGCTCATCTGCTCGCTGGGCATGGGCGTCGACCACTTGCTCGCGGACCCGCTGCTACCCCAGGACGTGCCGATCGCCCGGCTGGTCGACCCGAACATGATCGAGCAGATGAGCGAGTACGTGCTCTATGCCGCGCTGCATTTTCATCGTGGCTTTGACGTTTACCAGCGCTTCCAGAGCGAACGCCGCTGGGAAGAGCTGCCGTTGCCCCACACCGCGATGCGACGTATCGGCATCATGGGTTTGGGTGCGATCGGTACCGATTGTGCGAGAAGACTGGCCGGGCTCGGTTTTTCGGTGCGAGGCTGGAGCCGCACGCCGAAAGCGCTCAAGGGGGTTCGGTCCTTCAGCGGGCGCCACCAGCTGGCGGAGTTCCTCGGCGAGACGGACATCCTGGTGAGCGTTCTGCCACTTACGCGGCAGACGGCGCGCATCGTCGACGCCCGGCTATTTGCCGAATTGCCGCCGGGTGCCTCCTTCATCAATGTCGCGCGTGGCGAGCTGGTGGTCGAGGACGATCTGCTCGCTGCCCTCGATTGCGGCCGCCTCGCCGGTGCGATGCTGGACGTCACGGTATCCGAGCCACTTGCTGCCGCGAGCCCATTGTGGGCTCATCCCAAGGTCCGCATCACGCCGCACATCGCCGGTCTGACAAATCCGGTAACGGCCGTCGAGCCGATCGCGGAGAATCTGCGCAGGTTACGTGCCGGCCTGCCGTTGCGCGACCTGGTCGATCGAATCCGCGGATACTGAAACGCTCCCGGAGAAGCAATGGGGTCCCTGCTCGGCCGTGAGCATTCATAAACAGTGGCGCCGGCGGAAGCGCCGCGCGCAGCGCCTGGTGGCAGGGGCAGATCCAGAATGCTCGAGCGCCGTGTCTACTTGCGCCGGCGCGCGCTCGATGCCGCTCCCTCGGTGCCAGCCACTCGACGGATTGATCGCTTAGATGACAGCCGAGCCCGAGGGTCAGCGCGCCGAATGTCCCGACAGGGTGATCTCCACCTTTTCGTCCAACCCGGCGTAATAGGCGCGCAACACGTCCAGCACTTCCGGACGGCTGAACTCCGCCGGCACCTCGCTGCCTTCGGAGAGAAGCTTGCGCAGCTTCGTGCCAGACAACAACAGGCGATCCTCCGGCGCGTGCGGGCAAGTGCGATCGGAGGCCATGCCGCCGCAGCGGTAGCACCAGAACGTCCAATCGATTTTCATCGGCTTGGTTTCCAGCGCGCCGGCCGGTAGCTGGTCGAAGACATGGTGCGCATCAAACGGCCCGTAATAGCTCCCGACCCCGGCATGATCGCGGCCGATGATCTGATAGGCGCAGCCGTAGTTCTGCCGGAACAGCGCGTGCAACAGGGCCTCGCGCGGGCCGGCATAGCGCATATCCAGCGGGTAGCCTGACTGCATTACGGTGTCGGCGACGAAGTACTTCTCGAGCAACACGCCGATCGCACGGGTACGGACATCGGCCGGAATGTCGCCCGCTTTGAGGTTCCCCAGCAGCGAGTGCACCAGTACCCCGTCGCAGACCTCGATCGCTACCTTGGCGAGATACTCGTGCGAGCGGTGCATCGGGTTACGCGTCTGGAACGCGGCGACGTTGGCCCAGCCTTTGGCCTCGAAGGCAGCCCGAGTCTGCGCCGGCGTCAGGTACAGCCCGGGATACTGGGTCGCGAATCCGCCCTCGGACAAGACCTGGACCGTACCCGCCAGGTTGACATCACCCTGCGCCAACACCATCGCAACGCCCGGATGCGCGCTGTCCTCGGTCTTGAAGACCTCGCGGCATTCGAGCGCCTTGTCGGGTCGATATTTTTCCTCGACGCGCATGGTGGCGACGATTTCGCCCGCGCCCTGATCGACCAAGGCGACGTCCGAGCCTAGGCGAATGGCGTCCGCTGTGGGCGTGTCGGTGGACAGAGTGATCGGAATCGGCCAGAACAGCCCGCTTTCGAGGCGCATGTCGAGACAAACCGAACGCCAATCTGCCGAGGACATGAATCCGGCCAGCGGGGTAAAGCCACCGATCCCGAGCATGACGAGGTCGCCCCGCTCGCGCGAGGATACGCTGACCCGGGGCAGATCGAGCGCCCGGCGCCGCTCCGATGCGAGCAGCGGCCCCTGCAGCATGAGGGGTCTTAAGGGTCCGCCGCCGTGCGGGCGTGGCAGTCTGCTCACTGGCTTGCTCACCCTTTCAATTCAACGTGCAGCAGGTTAGCATTCGGCGGCACCGGCAACGATTTGGAATATTTATTGCACTATAAGCCCCGTTAGCCGGCGTGTTGGCCGTGGGGAGGACGGCAACACCACCCCATTGAACGCAGCGCTCAACCTGACGACCCGATCAGTGGACGTCTCGCACACCTAGAACCCATGCACGATCGCCGCCGTACGCGATACCCCGAATGGGCCATCGCCGCTGTCATGCTGTTGTCGGGACCGATGCACGTTGCGGCGAACGACGACCCCTACGCCACTCACCGACTGGTTGCGCCTACACCATACTCCCGCTGGCAATCGGTCGATGCTGTCGAACCGCCGGCGCCCGCGCTGGAAGTCGTAGCCGATAGCGCCGCGGTATACACGCTCGCTCAATTGACCGACATGGCGCTTCGAAACAATCCGCGCACCCGGCAAGCGTGGGCGGTCGCGCGTTTCGAGGCGGCGCAATACGGCATCGCCCACGCGGCACTGATGCCCAGGGCCGACCTGCTGCTGAACTTCACGCGGGCGCGCGTCATCTCCAACACCACCGGCGCCGCGACGACCGAACAGAATCGTTACGGCCCCAATGCCAGTCTGTCGTACGTGCTTTATGATTTCGGGGCGCGCGCGGCCGAAGTCGAAGCGCAAGGCTATCGCGTGTTGGCTGCCAACCTGACCCAGAACCGCGTGCTCCAAGAGGTCGTATTTCAGGTCGAGCAGGCGTATTTCCGACTGATGGGCGTCGAGCAGCTTGTCCGCGCCGGGACGCAAGCGCTGAAGAGCTCGGAAGCCACGTTGGATGCGGCTCGCCGGCGTCACCAGGCGGGACTCGCGACGATCGGCGACGTGTTTCGCTCCGAAACCGCGGTCGCGCAAGCGGCGCTGAACTTGCGTCGCGCTGAAGGAGAGGTTTTCAAGGCGAAGGGACAGGTTGCCAGCGCATGCGGGTTTCCGGTGACCACCGCGCTGCGCCTGCAACCGTGGTCCGACGAGCCCAAGTCTTCACAGATGCAAGACACCCTCGAATCGATGCTGAAGAGGGCGAGCACGTCCAGGCCCGATGTGGCGGCGGCGCAAAGTCGCGTACAAGCCGCGCGCGCGGCCGTAACCGCGGCCGCCAATGCCGGCAAACCGAGCCTGGAGCTCAATCTGCAAGCAAGCCGAAACTACTATACCGACGGGCGGCACCGCGCCGACGGCAACCTGATCGGCTTCAACGTCCGGATACCGATATTCGATGGTTGGCGCGATGAGTATTCCGTGCGCCGCGCGGAAGCCCAGGCGCAGCAAGCCGAGGCCACGCGGGACCAACTGTACGTGCAAACCGAGCTCGACGTCTGGCAGGCGTACTACGACCTGCAGACGGCCGCGACCGGCATCACAACCACGGCGACATTGGTCCAAGGCGCTACTCAAGCCGCATCGGTGGCCGCGGCGCGCTACCAATCGGGCGTCGGTAGTCTGTTGGATCTGCTCACCGCCCAGGCTGAAGAAACCAACGCACTGGTGCAGTCGATCCAGTCGAATCTCGATTGGCACACGGCACTGGCAAGACTCAACTTCGCACTCGGCGCTTCGGGCTACTACGGGACGACCACACCTTGAGACCTTTCTGGATCGTATTCATCGTCTTGTGCGCTGCCGGCGGCGGCGCTTACTACTGGTGGGCGAATCAAGCCAAGAGCACGGCGCCCGAGGCGACCAGCGCCAAGGCGGACGGCAAGAAGGGCAAGAAAGGCCGCGGCGGTCCGGTGAACGTTCGGACAATCACCCCGAAGCGCCAGGCGATGCCGGTATTGATTGACGCAGTCGGTACCGTGGAATCCGAGCACAGCGTCGCCGTACGGCCGCAGGCGAGCGGCGTGCTCACCGCAGTTCGCTTCAAGGAAGGCGACTACGTCAAGAAGGGGCAGGTGCTATTTCAGATCGACGCGCGGCCCCTACAGGCGGCAGTAGACCAATCTACCGCGGCAGTGAACCGGGATGAAGCGCAGCTCGCGCAAGCCCGAGCACAGGAAGGGCGGCTGCGGTCGCTGGTCGAGAAGGACTACATCACCAAGCAGGAATACGACGTCGCGGCCACCGCTGCCAAATCGCTGGAGGCGACCGTGAACGCCAATCGGGCCGCGCTCGAGCAAGCCCAACTGCAACTCGCCTATTCGCAGATCGTCGCGCCGATTTCGGGCCGGACGGGAAGTCTCTCGGTCAAGGCGGGCAACCTCGTGACCGCCGGTACCGGGGGAGCGCCCCTGGTGGTGATCAATAGCACCAGGCCGATACTGGTTTCGCTGCCGGTGCCTCAGCGCTATCTCGACGATATCCGGCGCTACTGGGGCACACCCGATCTGCGGGTCGAGATCGCTTCGGATCGGGGGGGCGCAACGCTGGTCGAAGGAAAGCTGGTCTTCATCGACAATAGCGTGAATCCCACGACCGGCACCATTCTGCTCAAAGCCCAGGTCGCCAACGAAAAAGAAGAGCTTTGGCCCGGGCAGTTCTTGGCGGCCCGGATCGTACTTCGGATGGAGCAGAACGCCCTGGTGCTGCCCGAGGGGGCGGTCCAGCCCGGACAAGAAGGTCCTTTCGTCTTCGTGGTGAACGAGGGAAGAGCCCGCGTGACGAGGATCGAGGTGGACCGCCAGGTTGGCGAGCAGGTGGTCATTGCCCAGGGCTTGAACGGCGACGAGCAGGTGGTGATCGACGTCCCGCCGACGCTGGCGCCGAATTCGCCGGTAGTTGTCGGCGGGCAAGGCGGCAAGGGCGGCGGCAAAGGAAAAGGCAAGGGCAAGCCCGAGACCGCGAAAGCGGGTTCGGCGCCTGCGCCGGACGAAGTCGGCAAGTCGACCAAGGACAAGGAGAAGGGCTGATGAATGTCTCGCGGATTTTCATCGAGCGCCCAGTAGCGACCAGCGTCCTGTTCGTTTGCATCCTGTTCTTTGGCTGGCTCGCGTTCAATCGCCTGCCGGTGAACGACTTGCCGAATGTCGATTTCCCTACCATCACGGTGACGGCGCGCCTGCCCGGAGCGAGCCCCGAGGTAATGGCGAACACGGTCGCGCAGCCGCTCGAGCGGGAGTTCAGCCGCATCGCGGGCGTGGACGAGATGACGTCCTCCTCGACCAGCGGCAATACCCGCATCACGATGACATTCTCGCTCGCGCGGGATATCGATTCCGCCGCGCAGGATGTGCAGACCGCGATCTCGCAGGCGATACGCCGGCTTCCTGCCGATATGCCGGAGCCGCCGACATTGCGCAAGCTCAATCCTGCCGACGCGCCCGTGCTTACGCTGGCGCTTGCTGCCGAGCATGTGCCGATGCAGAAGCTCGACGAGTTCGCCGACGCGCATATCGCGCAGCGGTTCTCGACCATCAACGGCGTGGCGCAGGTGCAGGTGTTCGGCTCGCAGAAGTACGCGGTGAGGCTGTTTCTCGATCCGAACGCGCTCGCCAAGCGCGGGCTGGGGCTGGAGAAGGTCGTAACCGCCATCCGCGACGCGAACTCCAACCTTCCTTCCGGCGCGCTGCAGGGCAAGGCGCGCACCTATACGGTGAAGTCCGACGGCAAGCTCGAGCGAGCCGCGGACTTCAATCCGCTGATCATCGCGTACAAGGATGGGAATCCGGTTCGGTTCTCCGACATCGGCAGAGCCGAGGACGGCGTCGAGAACGAGAAGATCCGCAGTTGGTACAACGGTAACCGCGCATTGATTCTCGCCATCTATCGCCAGCCCGGGTCGAACACCGTCGAAGTCGTATCCAAGCTGCGCGAAATGCTGCCGGACATCGAGCGCGAAATGCCGGCCGGCGCGTCGATCAACATCCTGAACGATCGTTCCGAGTTCATCAGTGACTCGATCCACGAGGTCAACTTCACGCTGGTGCTGTCGATCGTGCTGGTGGTGCTGGTAATCCTGGGCTTCCTGCGTAACCTGCGCGCCACGTTGGTGACGGCGCTCATTCTGCCGGCGTCGGTGCTGGGCACGTTCGCCGCGATGTCGCTGCTCGGCTACAGCTTGAACAACTTGTCCCTCATGGCGATCACGCTCGCCGTCGGATTCGTGGTCGACGATGCCATCGTGGTGCTGGAGAACATCACTCGCCACATGGAGATGGGCAAGGATCGCTTACAGGCCGCCCTCGAAGGCTCGAAAGAGATCGGCATGACCGTCGTGACCATGACGGTCTCCCTGTCGGCGGTGTTCTTGCCCATTCTCTTCATGGAAGGCATGGTCGGACGGCTGTTCCGCGAGTTCGCCGTTACGGTCGGCACCGCGGTCCTGATCTCAGGGGTGGTCTCGTTGTCCATCACACCCATGCTGTGCAGCATCCTGTTGCGCCATGACCATAGTCATGGCCGACTCTACAACTGGTCGGAGCGCATGTTCGACCGCGTTCGCGACGGCTATGCGGCGAGCTTACGCTGGATGTTGCGCTGGCAGGGCATAGTGCTCGTCGCTTCGCTTGCGGTGTTGCTCGCCATGGGATGGCTCTACGAGCAGGTCTCCAAGGGCTTCATCCCGCGCCAGGATACCGGTGTCATTTTCGCGAACACCCGTGCGCGCGAGGGCGTGACCTTCGAGGAAATGATCAGGCATCAGCAAGCGGTCGCCGCGGTCATCCGCAAGAACGAAAACGTGGACGCGGTGATGTCCACCGCGGGCCAGGGCGTGGGCGGAGTGGTCGGTGATAACGTGGGCCGCTTCATCATCCGGCTCAAGCAGCGCACGCAGCGCGGCGTCACCGCCGATGAAGTGATCCAGCAGATACGCCGGGACACCGCCAGCCTGCAGGGCGTACGAGTCTTCCTTTCCAATCCGCCTGCGATTCGTATCGGCGGCACGCTATCGACCAGCGACTATCAATTTGTCATTACCGGCACCGAGCTGCAGGCGTTGTACCGCCCCGCGCAGGAGCTGGAATCGCGGCTGCGTGCAACACCATTGCTGCAGGATGTGTCGACGAATCTAGAGCTGCGCAATCCCGAAATCCAGGTCAAGATCCAGCGCGACCGTGCCGCTGCACTGGGCATCACTTCGCAACAGGTCGAGCTGGCTTTGTTCAACGCATTCGGCGGCCGCCAGGTGAGCACGCTGTACGGCGCGGCCGACCAGTACGATGTACGCCTGGAAATCGACCGGCGCTATCAGGCCGACATCAATGCGATGGAGAACATCTTCATCCAAGCGCCCAGCGGCGCCATGGTTCCGTTGTCGGTAGTGGCGGAGGTGAAGAGCGGCGTCGGACCCGTATCCGTAGCTCACCTGGGGCAGATGCCGGCGGTGATCCTCTCGTTCAACCTCGCTCTGGGCGTGTCGGTCGGTGAAGCGGTCGCGGCGGTGGAGGAAATCGCGGCGGAGATACTGCCGGCCGGTGTGTCGACCGTATTCACCGGCAGCGCCAAGGCGTTCCAAGAGGCGTTCAGAACGCTGCCCATGCTGCTGCTCGTGACGGTGATCCTGATCTACATGATTCTGGCGATCCTGTACGAGCACTATGGCCATCCCTTCACCATTCTGACCGCGCTTCCCTTCGCCGGCTTCGGCGCGCTGGCGACGCTTCTTCTCTTCAACGAAGAGCTCAACATCTTCAGCTTCGTCGGCATCATTCTGTTGATCGGCTTGGTGAAGAAGAACGGGATCATGATGATCGACTTCGCCCTGCAGATACAGCGCGAGCAGGGCGCGCGGCCGCTGGACGCGATCGTGGAGGCCTGTCGCGTGCGGTTTCGCCCGATCATGATGACGACCATGGCTGCCATTCTGGGAACGCTGCCGATCGCCATGGGCTACGGCGCGGGTGCCGAGACACGGCGGCCCCTCGGCATTGCGGTGGTGGGCGGCTTGGTGTTTTCGCAGTTCCTTACGCTCTACGTAACGCCCGTCTTCTACGTCGCGCTCGAGCGTATGGTGGCGTTCTTCAAGCGCGGTAAAGCCCCGGCAGGGGCTGCTGAGAGCCGCGCCTCATCCGAGACGGAGCGGGTCTGACCGTCCCCAGGCCGCGCGACGACGACCGCCAAGCAAGGCGACTCGTTGGCGCGTAGCGGCCGTCTATTGCAGTGGAAGTTTCGATGGTGTGCGAGGGTGATGCGTAAGTGCGTTGACCCGCAATATCACGATTGATAGAATCTGCTCCCTCGTGACGCGGGGTGGAGCAGTCCGGTAGCTCGTCGGGCTCATAACCCGCAGGTCGTAGGTTCAAATCCTACCCCCGCTACCAAGTCTGTTCTCCGGCAAGCCCAAAAAAAGATGGTCCAGGGCTTGCACGGGGCGCGGGGGGCGGCTAAAATCGCTGTCTTTCCTGGTTCTGCAAAGAAGTGCTGTAGAACCTGCTCTTTAAAAACCTAACAGCCGATAGATGTGGGCGCCTGTTTCGCGGCACCCGAGACACGAATTCGTTCTGGCTCGGGAATGGCTTCAAGAAACATGCGCTCGCATCGTTTCTCGCTGCATCCTTCGGGACGTGGCGGGGACAGTAATGTGAGCGTACTCGATTAAACTGAAGAGTTTGATCCTGGCTCAGATTGAACGCTGGCGGCATGCTTTACACATGCAAGTCGAACGGCAGCACGGGGGCAACCCTGGTGGCGAGTGGC
>JADLAC010000039.1 GCA_020848435.1 Burkholderiales bacterium
AGCCGATAGCGAGACTATCGGCAAGTCGTTCGACACCGCCATGCGCGAAAAGCGCCCCGTCCCTTGGGGTTGCGCCCACAACGCGCGCATGCGGCGTTGCTCGGCTTGCCAATATTCCCGATATTGGCCTGCACCGAGCGCCTTGCCTGCGGGCGTTGTGGGCACAACGCATCGCGCGAAATCAAGTCCGACAGGCTCCTAGGAAGATAGCCTCAATCACCGGATAGTCATCTGTGCCGTTCACGCGTCGGCGCCGAATGCTTGCTTTCAATCGAGCCGCAAATTCGCTTCCTTGACGACCTTGCCCCATTTTTCGGTCTCGGCGCGCAGGTATTGGCTGAACCTCGCCGGCTCCATCAGCATCGGCTCCGCGCCTTGGCTCAGGAGGAACTTGCGGAACTCGGCCGTCTCGGCCGTCTTGACGATCTCAGCGTGCAGACGCTGGATGATTGCGTTCGGCGTGCTGGCGGGCGCCATGATGCCGAACCAGGAGGCGACATTGAAGCCTGGCAAACCCTGTTCGGCGACGGTCGGAATCGACGGCATCACCGGCGAGCGTTCGAGCGTGGCCATGCCGAGGGGACGTATCCTGCCGGCCTTGAGCTGTGGCGATGCCGCGATCAGGCCGGTGCAATAGAGCTGGGTCTGGCCGCCGATCGTGTCCATCATCGCGGGCGCGCCGCCTTTGTAGGGCACGTGCACGATGTCGATCTTCGCCATCGACTTGAGCAGCTCCCAGCACAGGTGCGGCGTGCCCGCGTTGCCCGAGGAGGCGAACAGCAACTGTCCGGGCCGGGCCTTGGCGAGCGCGATGAGCTGCGCGATGTTCCTGGCCGGAAGCGAGGGGTGCCCGACCAGCATGTAAGGCACGTTGGCGACCATCGCCACCGGCGCCAAGTCCTTCTCGTTGTCGTACTTGAGCTTGAACACGTTGGGCGCGATGGCCTGCGGTCCGTTGGTCGCCACCAGCAGCGTGTAGCCGTCGGGGGCGGCGCGGGCGACGAATTCGGAACCGACATTGCCGCCCGCGCCGGGCCGATTCTCGACCAGAACTTGCTGGCCGAGCGGCCCGCCCAGGCGCTGAGCGAGAAAGCGCGCGATGATGTCGTTGCTGCTCGATCCCGCCGGATAAGGCACCACCAAGCGGATCGGCTTGGCCGGATACTCCTGCGCGGCGGCAGCGCCCGCGAGCATGACACAGGCCGCCAGCGAGGCGAACGCGTAGGGCCGCATTGGGAGTCCTCTGCCGATCGATCAGGATCGAAAGCGGCCATGATACGTCGCGGCTTGGAATTGAGCGAGCGTCCGGGGATCGATCGAGGTCGCAGGCAGGCGCTAGCGTTGCCCCAACTGGCCGCTTGACACAGATCAATCGCCCTCGGCGCCGCCGCGGTGTACCTTCCGTGGACGGTTGCGGTCTTGCGCGTTGCACGTCGGTTGGTCAGTCGTTGACCGCAAGCAGCACATGGCGGCGTGCGATAAGCGGAGTTGCGGCGAGCGGACATGGCGCCTGAGGAACAAGCTGATATGCCGTTCGACGGCGAGGCTAGCCTGAGAGCGCCAGTGCTGCGCGCGCTCGACCGGGTGGTCGATCCCGAGATGGGCGTGAGCATAACCGCGCTCGGCCTGGTCTACGGCATCCGTGCCGGCGCGGCCGAGGTCGCGATCGAGCTCACCATGACTTCGGCCGCGTGCCCCGTGAGCGAGCTCATCGTCGAGGACATCACGCACGAGCTCGAGCGCGAGCTTGGGCCCGAGGTCGCGATCGATGTGCGGCTGGTCTGGCAGCCCCCCTGGACACCGGATCGGATGAGCGCCGCGGCCAAGCGCGCCCTGGGCTGGTAGCGGGCTTTGCCTCTCGCACGGGAAGAGAAGCTCGTTCGGATTGCGTTGCTCGCGCTCGCCCTGGGGTGTCTCGTGCTGGGCATTGCAGGGGGCTTGGCGCGGCTCGGCGCGCTGCTGCCTGCATTGCCCGCGTCGAGCATCGCGCATCACGGCCTGGTGATCGTCGGCGGCTTCTTCGGCACGGTGATCGGGCTCGAGCGTGCGGTGGCGTTCGGCCACCCGCTGGCGCTGACGGCGCCGATCGGCGCGGCGGCGGGAGGCTTGCTGATCTTATCCGGCGCGCTCGGCTCCGGTGCGGCGCTGCTCTGTATCGCCGCGGCTGCGTTCGTCGCCGTCAACGTCGCGATCGTACGCCGTCAAGCGGCGGCTCATGCTTGCATCCTGCTGGTCGCGGCGATCGCCTGGTCGATCGGCAACCTAATCGTTGCGCTGGGTCTCGAGGCCGGCGCGGCGGTCCCCTGGTGGTTCGCGTTCCTGGTGGTCACGATCGCAGCCGAACGCCTCGACCTTACCCGGTTCATGCCCCGGCGGGCGCACACGCTGCCGTTGCTCGCAGCCGTGCTGATCGTGCTGATTGCCGGTGCCGCCCTGCGTCTTGCGCACGTACGCCTGGGCGAAGCGGCGTTTGGCCTTGGCCTGATCGCCTTGGCGGCTTGGCTGCTGGTATTCGATGTCGCAGCCAAGACGCGGCGCACGCAGGGCTTGCCGCGTTTCATTGCGTTCTGCCTTCTGGGCGGCTACGGCTGGCTCGCCGTCGCCGGTGCGGCCTGGATCGCGGCGGCAGCCTTCGACATGCCCATGCGCGACGTAGCGATTCACGCGCTCGGCCTGGGCTTCGTGATCTCGATGATTCTCGGCCATGCGCCGGTGATCCTGCCCGCAATCGCGCGCATTCGGCCTCGATTCAATCGCTGGTTCTACCTGCCTTTGTTGCTGCTGCACGCCTCGTTGCTGATTCGCTTCGGCGGCGCGCTGCTGGCATCGCCGGCATTCGCCTGGGGCGCAATGCTCAATGCGAGCGCATTGGCCGTATTCGCGATTGTCTTGATTTGCTCCCTCGCCCGGCGCAGCTAGCTTGGTTTTTCCTATACCATCGCAGCAAGCTCGCCATGTCGGACGCCTTCGAACAATTCCGCGGCACGATGCCGGTGCAGGAGCGCCACCGGTTCGATGTTGCGCGCCTTGCGCGTTATCTGCACGAGCGTATTCCCGGCTTTCCCGCGTCGCTCGAGCTGCGGCAGTTCAAAGGCGGCCAGTCGAATCCGACCTACCTCATCGAAGCGCTCGGCCGGCGCTACGTGCTACGGCGCAAACCGCCGGGTCCGCTGCTGCCCTCGGCGCACGCGGTGGATCGCGAGTACCGGGTGATCACGGCGCTGGCGGGCAGCGACGTGCCGGTACCGCGCACCTGGTGCCTGTGCGAGGACCCCTCGGTGATCGGCACGGCGTTTTTCGTCATGGATTACGCCGAGGGCCGGGTGTTCTGGGATCCCGCCCTGCCCGGATTGCAGCCGAGCGAGCGGCGCGCGTTATGGCTCGAAATCAATCGCGTCATCGCCGCGCTGCACCAGGTGGATTACCGGGCCGTGGGGCTGGAGAGCTACGGCCGGCCCGGCAACTACATCCGGCGCCAGATCGAGCGCTGGATCCAGCAGTACCGCAGCTCGCAGACCGAGCCGATCGAAGCGATGGACAAGCTGATCGCCTGGTTGCCCGATAACATCCCGGCCGGCGACGAGACCACCATCGTGCACGGCGACTTCCGCATCGACAACCTCATTTTCCATCCGAGCGAGCCGCGCGTGCTCGCAGTGCTCGATTGGGAGTTGTCCACCTTGGGCCACCCGCTGGCCGATTTCGCCTATCACCTGATGGCGTGGCGGCTCGGTCCCGGCCAGTTCCGCGGCATGAACGGCGTCGATTTCGCCGCGCTCGGCATACCGACCGAAGCCCAGTACGTCGCGCTCTATTGCCGGCGCAGCGGCCGTGGGGGCATCGACAACATCGATTTCTATCTCGCCTACAACATGTTCCGCTTGGCCGCGATCCTGCAAGGCATCGCCAAGCGCGCGCTCGAGGGTACCGCCGCGAATGCCCAGGCGGTCGAGACCGGCAGGCGCGCGCGACCCACGGCAGAAGCCGGTTGGGCCTTGGCCGAGCGCATGATTCGCGCGGCAGCGCGTTAAGCGTCGCGACGATGGCCCGCGCTCGCGCGCCGATCGGCTCATCGCGCACGCACTCCAAGCGCGGTATCGGCCTCATGATCGTCGCGGTTGGCCTGCTGACCGTGAACGACGGCCTGGCGAAATACCTGGTCCAGACCCATCCGGTGGGCCAGGTGTTGTGCCTGCGCCATGTTACCGTGCTGCTCGCGATCCTCCCTTACGCCGCCGTCATGACGGGCTGGCGGGCCTTGCGCCCGCACCACTGGCCCGGCCAGATCCTGCGTGGCCTCTTGTTCGTCGCCGGCGCCGCTTCGCTCACCCTGGCGGTCAAGCTGTTGCCGCTCGCCACGGTCATCTCGCTCACGATGTCGGCGCCGATCTTCGTCGCCGCGCTGTCGGTGCCCTTCCTGGGCGAGCGCGTCAACGCCGCGCGCTGGCTCGCGATTCTCGGCGGCTTCGTGGGGGTCTTGATGATCGTGCGACCGGGCGGCCAGGCGTTCGAATGGGCGCTGCTGCTCGCGCTCGCGGCGGCGCTCGCAAACGGTTTGCGCGACCTGGTGACGCGGCGCCTCGCGCGCACCGAGACCTCCATCGCGGTGCTGTTCTGGTCCAACGTCGTTGTCGCGCTCGGCACTCTCGCGACCTTCTCGGCGGCTTGGCAGCCGCTCGATACGATCGCGACGTTGTGGTTCTTGCTCGCCGGCACGTTGAATGCCGTCGCCCATTTCGTCGCCATCGAAGCGATGCGCTGGGGGGAAGCCGCGCTGATTGCGCCGTTGCGCTACACCGCGCTCGTCTGGGCCAGCGCCTTCGGCTGGCTGGTCTGGGGCGATGTGCCCGAGCCGTGGGTGGTGCTGGGCGCGCTGGTGATCGCGGCGAGCGGCATCGCGATGATCGTCATGGAGTCGCGGGCATGGCGGCGGGTTTGAGTACTGTGGGGGTCTTGCGTCATTGCGCCCGTGCCGCCAAGTCCTCCCAGCGCCTCATGGCGCCCTCGATCTCACTCTCGACCACGGTGAGCCGCTCGCGTATGCCGGCGACATCGTGCGGCGAGCGCTGGTACAGCGCCGGGTCGGCCAGGCGCAGTGCGAGCGCCTCGTGTTCATTCTCCAGCGCATCGATGCGCTCGGGCAGCGCATCGAGCTCGCGTTGCTCCTTGAAGCTCAGCCGGCGTACAGCCGCTGCGCTCGGCGCCTCAACCGCTCTTGGTCTTGGCTTGGCCGCTCTCGGCGGCGAAGGCGCCGCGGCGGCCGCGGCTGCCTGTTTCACCCGCTGCCAGTCGTCGAAGCCGCCCGCGTATTCCTGCCACCTGCCGTCGCCCTCGTAGGCGATGGTCTGCGTGACGACGGCATCGAGAAACGCCCGGTCGTGGCTCACCAGCAGCACCGTAGCGTCGTATTCGGCAAGCAGCGCTTCGAGCAGCTCGAGCGTTTCGATGTCGAGATCGTTGGTCGGCTCGTCGAGCACGATCACGTTCGCCGGCCGCGCGAACAGGCGCGCGAGCAGCAGCCGATTGCGTTCCCCACCCGATAGCGAGCTCACCTGAGAGCGCGCGCGTTGCGGCGCGAACAGAAAGTCGCCGAGATAGCCGATGACATGCTGGCGCCGAGCGCCGATCTCCACGTATTCTCCGCCGGGACTGATCACCGCCGCGAGCGTTGCGTCGGGGTCGAGCTGGGCGCGAAACTGATCGAAATACGCGACCTGGAGCCGGGAGCCGAGCCGCACGCTGCCCGCGTCGGGCGCGAGCTCGCCCAGGATGAGCTTGAGCAGCGTCGTCTTGCCCGCGCCGTTCGGACCGATCAGGCCGACCTTGTCGCCGCGCATGATCCGGCAGGAGAAATCGCGCACGACCCGGCGCGGCCCCTGCGGCCCGGCAAACGATTTCGATACACCGGCGAGCTCGGCCACGAGCTTGCCGGAAAGCTCGCCGCGATCGACGTCGAGCCGCGCCTCGCCCAGGCGTTGCCGGCGCGCAGAGCGCTGCGCGCGCAACTGCTCCAGGCGCCGGACCCGGCCTTCGTTGCGGGTGCGGCGTGCCTCGATGCCCTTGCGGATCCATGCTTCTTCCTGGGCCAGCAGCTTGTCGAGGCGCGCATCGGCGCTCGCTTCGGCGGCGAGCTCATCGGCCTTGCGTGCCTGGTAATCGGCGAAACGTCCCGGGTAGCCGCGCAACGCGCCGCGATCGAGCTCGACGATCCTTGTCGCGATCCGATCGAGGAAGCGCCGGTCATGGCTGACGACCACGACGCTGCCGGCGAATTCGAGCAGCACGCGCTCGAGCCATTCGATGCCGTCCAGGTCGAGATGATTGGTCGGTTCGTCGAGCAGCAGCAAGTCGGGCTCGGCGACCAGCGCGCGGCCCAGGGCGACGCGTTTCATCATGCCGCCGGAGAGCGTGCCCATGAGCACTGAGCCGTTCAGGCCGAGGGTCGTGAGCATCTGCTCGACCCGGGTATTGAGCCGCCAACCGTCGCCGTGCTCGAGCTCGGTTTGCAGCGCGTGCAACGCATCGAGCTCCGCGCGCGCGGGGCAAGGCCCGAGGCGAGCGCCGAGGTCGTGATAAGCGATGAGCCGCTCGGCGGTCGCGCCGAGCCCGAGCGCGATGGCGTCGTAGACGTCGGCATCCGCGTCGAATTCCGGTTCCTGGGCGACCAGCGCGACCCGCGCACCGGGCTCGATGCGCAGCGCGCCATCGTCGAGCGCGGCTACCCCGGCGAGGATGCGCAGCAGGCTCGACTTGCCCGTGCCGTTGCGGCCGATCAGACCGATGCGCTCGCCGCGCTCGATCTGTAGGCCCACATGGTGCAGCAGCGGGACGTGGCCGAACGCAAGGCCGGCATCATCGAGCGACAACAAAGCCATGCAAGGGCATCCGCTAGGGACCAACCATGGGCCGTGGCCGTGTGCTGTACGACGATAGATTCGACGCTGCTGATCGCCGCGCGTGCCGGCGAGCGTCCATGCAACACCACGACCAGCGCCGCGCCGGGCGCAGCGCTTGGGCCGGAGGCGATCAGTGCAGTTCGCTGCTCAGCACTTCGGCCAGCCGCCGCATGTCTCCGCCGCTATGGGGCTTGCGCATACACGCCTTGGCGCCGTAGGAACGGCTCGCACCGACGTCCTCGGGGCTGCACGTGCCCGAGAGGACCACGACGGGGATCTTCGCGGTGCGCGCGTCGGCATGCAGGCAGCGCAGGACCTGTATGCCGTCGAGCCGCGGCAAATTCAGATCGAGCACGATCAGCCTGGGGCGCAGCAGCGCATCAGCATTCTCGTCGAACAACTGCCGCAGTGCCTCCACGCCGTCGGTGGCCACGGCCACGCGCGTTCCCGGCCGCAGTGCGACCAGGGCGCGGGTGATCAGCTCAGCGTCATCCGCTTCGTCTTCGACCAGTAGAACATCCGCTCGCGAAGCCAGCATGAACCGCTCCTCGATTCATGTTGCACGCCCGCGCCCCTTTGCGCAGGTCCCGGCCCGCCTCCATGGTTTCGCCCCGAGCCTTGGTCATTGCGCTCCCTAACGCAACAGCTCGCTCTTATTCCGGGCTCGTGCGATGACGCCGAACCGTCGGGCGATTGTACCGAGTTCTAGCGAGTCCGCAACGCGCAGGGCGCGCGCGGCACGAGAAAATCCGCGCCTGTCGCGGCGTCCACGCAACGTAGCGCCCATGGGAGCGACGAATTCTGGTCAAGCCGCGCAAGATCCGTGGCGTAGTTTGCATGTGTCCTGCGGAAGTCTTCGCTAGGAGCCTGTCGGACTTGATTTCACGTGTGCGACGGAGGCGATTTTCGCGCAGGGCTAGGAGGACGACGCAGCCGATAGCGAGACTATCGGCAAGTCGTTCGACACCGCCATGCGCGAAAAGCG
>JADLAC010000040.1 GCA_020848435.1 Burkholderiales bacterium
GGGTTGCGCCCACAACGCGCGCATGCGGCGTTGCTCGGCTTGCCAATATTCCCGATATTGGTCTGCACCGAGCGCCTTGCCTGCGCGCGTTGTGGGCACAACGCATCGCGCGAAATCAAGTCCGACAGGCTACTAGCTAGGACAACTCAGCGACGAACCCAAGATACAGGACGGGCGATCATATGAAAATTCGCGGTCTCATCCCTGCCACCGTCACGCCGTTCCGAGCGGACGGTTCGGTCAACTACGAGGAGCTTTCGGCGCACATCGCGCGCGTCGGCTCAGCGAGTGGGCTCTACGGCATTTGCGTGAACGGCCACAACGGCGAGGTCCTGACGCTGAGCGCCGAAGAACGGGCGCGGGTCGTCACCACCGCCCGCAAGGCGATGCCGGCGCACCTCAAGCTGATCGCCGGCATTGCCGCGCACTGCCTCGCGGACCTAGTGCAGCGAGGGCTCGAAGCCAAGCAAGCCGGCGCCGACATGCTGCTCGTGTTTCCGCTGTTCGACGTGCGGCCCTATCGCCATCTCGCGCGCAACCCGGAGGTCGTCTATTCGGTGTTCGAGCGGCTCGATCGCGAAGTGGATCTGCCGATGAGCGTGTTTCAGTATCCGGAGGCAACCGGCAGCGCGTACTCGATCGAGGCGCTGCGCCGCATCGCCGAGCTGCGCAATGTCGTCGCGATGAAAGCCGCGACGGGGTCGCCGACGAAATACGCCGAGATTCACGACGTACTGCACGACAAGCTCAGCGTGCTGGTCGCGTGCGATGCGCCGTCGCTGCTCGGGATGCTGTTGCACAACGCCCCCGGTGCGCTGGTGGGCATCAGCTCGGTCGCGACCCAGCGCTGGTCCGACCTCGTGCGCGAGGCGACCGCCGGCTCGGCGCAGATCGCCAAGGAGATACACAACACGTTCGCACTGCCGCTCATGGACGCGCTCTACGAATACCAGCTCCAGCGCACGCCGATCGCGACACCCGCCTCGATCAAGGAGGCGCTGGTGCAGTTGGGCGAGCTCGGCTCGTCGCATGTCCGACCGCCGGCGGTCAATGTGAACGCGGCCAAACGTGAGGAAGTCCGTGCGGCATTGATCAAGACCGGGCTCCTGGACGAGCGCCGCGCGGCGCGGGTCGCTTAGCGCAGGCGATACAGGCTAAGCGAGAGCATCCGCCAGGCATAGCGACACCCGTGCACAGCGTCCTGGTTTGCGGTGGCGGCATGGCGGGGCTCAGCGCCGCGATCACGGCGCTGGAGCGCGGCGCACGCGTGAGCTTGTGCGAAAAGGCCCCGCAACCGGGCGGAAGCGCGGCGATCTCCGGCGGCGTCATCTGGAGCTTCACCGATTTCGACCGCATGCAGGCGGAAGCGCCGCACGGCGACCCCGTGCTGCAGTGGCTGGTGTACGAGCAGGCGGATGCCGCGGGGAAATGGCTCGCGGATCAGGGCGTGCGCTTGACGCCCGAGCAGGACAACCCCGCACTGGGCCGCCGCGAGCGCAGCATGGAGCCGCCGCAAGCCATCGCAGCCCTGCGCGACAGGTTTCTGTCGTTGGGCGGCGAGCTGCGCCTGGAAAGCGCGCTGGACACGCTCATCATGGATGGCGGCGAGATCGCCGGCGCGCGGCTCGCCGTCGCGGATCGCATCGTCGAGCAACCCGTGCGGGCAGTCGTCCTCGCGACCGGCGGCTTTCAAGGCAATCCCGAGCTGCTGGCGCGCTATGTCGTCGATGATCCCGACAGTCTCTACCTGCGCGCGAACCCTTGGAGCACGGGCGACGGGTTTCTCGCGGCCCTCGCCGTGGGCGCAGCGCCCTCGGCCGGCCTCGACACGTTCTACGGCCATGCGCTCGCGCTCCCGCCCGCGGGTTGCTCGGTACTGGAGTTCCGCGACCTCACCCAGTGGTACGGCCAGCAGGGCCTCGCCGTGAATCTGCATGGTGAGCGTTTCGCGGATGAGTCGGCGGGGAACTCCGAGCATGCGCTCAATCAACGCCTGGCGCGTCAGCCTCACGGGCGCGGCTTCTATATCATCGATGGGGACATCCTGGAAGCGCCCGCCATCCATGGCAAGCCGACCCTGACCAAGGTCGTCATCGAGCGCGCGCGGGCGAAGCGCTCGCCGATGGCCGTCGCGGAAACGATCGCGGACCTGTGCCGGCAGCTGGAAGCCTTCGGCGTGCCGGCAGCCCGGCTGTCGCGTGTCATCGGCGAGTACAACCAGGCGATCGAATCCGGCCGCGCCGACGCGCTGATGCCGCCGCGCCGGCGCAATCGCAAAGCCCTGACCCGGCCGCCATTCCATGCCGTGGCCGTGCAGGCGTCCATCACGTTCACGATGGGCGGACTGCAGATTGACGAACAGGGCCGGGTGCTGCGCCGTAGCGCCGGCACCTCCCCGATGGCGAGCGTTCCAGCGAGCCGCGCTACGGTAGCGGCAGCACCCGGGCCGCTTGCAATAGGCACCGACTACCGCCAGACACCTATCCCCGGCTTGTACGCGTGCGGGACCGATGCCGGCAACGTCTGCCACTTCGGCTATGTCGGCGGACTGGTACAGGCGCTCGTTACCGGCCGGGCCGCCGGCGCGGGCGCCGCCGATCACGTCGGCCGCCGAGCAAGTTCTCGACTCGGGTCGGATGCTTGAGAGATGACGCACCTGCGAACACTCGCATCCGGGAAGCAGTGGGATGATCCGAACGCAAGCGTGCGCTCCCGTGGCCGTACGCGGCAGATAGCGCCCCGGCGCCGCCGGCGGCACTGGGCAAGCAGCGCCGAGGTCACTGGAATGACAGTTGCGAGACTCGCCGCTACCGCACATCCCACCGGTGGCGGCAGCCGGCCGGAAGGCGTCCGGCCGGCAATAACCCGCCCGCCAAACAGGAAGCGCCGACATGGAGGACCCGCATAACGAGATCAAGCGCACGAAGCTGCGTGGCATGCAACGCCTGGCCACGTCGCTTCTGGTTCTCATGCTCGCGCTGCTGGTCTTGAGCGTAGTCTTCCGCGACGCGCACCCGAGCATGCAGTGGCTGCAAGCCTTCGCCGCGGCAGCCGCGGTCGGCGCGATCGCCGATTGGTTCGCGGTGGTGGCGCTGTTCCATCACCCCCTGGGTTTGCCGCTGCCTCACACCGCCATCGTGCCCAGGAACAAGGAGCGCATCGGCGCAAGCCTCGGCCACTTCGTCGAGCACAATTTCCTTACCGCCGAGAATGTCATGCGCAAGCTCGGCGCGCGCAACCTCGGGCTGGTCGTCGCCGATTGGGCGGCCAAGCGCGAGAACGCGGACGATCTCGCGGCCCGGGTGTGCGCACTGATTCCCGGCATGCTCGATGCATTCGACGACGCCGACGTGAAGCGGCTGTTCGACCGCGCACTGGTCTCACAACTGAGCAAGATCGACCTGGCCGCCGTCACCAGCACGCTGCTCACGGTGCTCACAGCGGGCGGCAGGCACCAGGCGCTGCTCGATCGCGCCTTGCGCGCGCTCGAAGCCTGGCTGCTCATCAATCAAGCTGCCATCACGCGCAAGTTCGGCGATGCTTCCAAGTACACCCCGCGCGTGTTCGACCGCTACGTGGTCGCCAAATTCGTCGCGGGCATCGTCGCGCTCATGCACGAGATCGCGGCCGATCCCGGGCACGAGATCCGGCGCCAGTTCGACCGTGCGACCCAGGAGTTCATCGACAAGCTCGACACCTCGCCCGAATACCGCGAGCATGCGGAAGGCTTCAAGCGCGAGCTGCTGGCGCACCTGGAACAGGAGAACTACTACCAGCTCGTCTGGCGCGATGTCGAAGCGCGGCTGCGCGCCGATCTGGCGGCCGGCCATTCGGTCATTCGCGGCCACATCGCCGAGATCCTGCTGAAGCTCGCGAGCGGCTTGCGCGAGGATCGAGCGCTCCAGGAAAAGCTCAACGCCTGGCTCATGCACGTCGCCGAGGCCGCGGTGGTGCGCCATCGCCACCAGGTGTCGAGCCTCATCACCGAGGTCGTCAAGGGCTGGGATACGCGCGAGCTGACGCAGAAGATGGAGCTCGAGATCGGCAAGGATCTGCAATACATCCGCATCAACGGCACGCTGGTCGGGGGCCTGGTCGGACTGGTCTTGCACACCATCACGTGACGCGGGCCGCTGCTTCCGGGATCGGCAGAATGCTCGATGTGCTCCAAGCAGCCGCGATGCTCACGGCCGCAGCGCTCGATGCGCTCAAGGCCTGTGCAGCGCGCCATCCTCGCGCGCTGATGCCGCCCTCGGTCAGGCGGTGATGGCGATGACACGCCGCGCGCGAGCTTCCAGCTCGACGCGAGCGGGCGCTGAGATCGCGCTGGCTCCCGTGCGCGCTCAGGCGGCCTTGGCCATGAGCGCGCGGGCGACCCGCGAGCCAGTCGGCCGGCCGAGAAAATCGCAGATGTAGCGGCCGGCCTCGACCAGCTTCGCCATGTCGACCCCCGTCTCGATCCCTAGGCCGTCGAGCATGTAGAGCACGTCCTCGGTGGCGACGTTGCCCGTGGCGCCCTTGGCGTAGGGGCAGCCGCCGAGCCCGGCGACGGAGCTGTCGAACACCGCCACGCCGCATTCGAGCGCCGCGTAGGTATTGGCGAGGGCCTGGCCGTAGGTGTCGTGGAAGTGGCCGGCCAGCCTTGCCACCGGCACGTGCTTCGCGACTTCCTCGAACACGGCCCGCGTCTTGCCGGGCGTGCCGACGCCGATGGTGTCGGCGATGCAAATCTCGTAACAGCCCAGCGCCAACAATTCGCGCGCGACCGCGCTCACCTGGGCGGGCGCGACCTCGCCCTCGTAAGGACAGCCGAGGGCGACCGAGATATCGCCGCGCACCCGCATGCCCCGCTGCAATGCCTCCTCGCACACCTCGCTGAAGCGCGCCAGGCCCTCGGCGATGGTGCAGTTGGTGTTGCGCTTGGAGAAGGCTTCGCTCGCCGCGCCGAAAATCACGATCTCCTCGCATCCCGCCGCGATCGCGCCGTCGAGGCCCTTGCGGTTCGGCACCAGCACGGGGTAGCTCACCCCGGGCTTGCGCGCGATCTTGGCGAGCACCTCGGCGGCATCGGCAAGCTGCGGCACCCACTTGGGCGAGACGAAGCTGGTCGCTTCGACGGCCGGCAATCCCGCAGCCGTGAGCCGGTCGATCAAGCCGACTTTCACGTCGATCGGAACGATGTCCTTCTCGTTTTGCAGGCCGTCGCGCGGCCCGACTTCGAACAAGCGAACGCTGCTCGGCAAGCTCATGGTTTCGCTCCTTGGCTGGACTCGGTCCAGCGCGGTGGGCGTTTTTCGAGGAATGCGCCCATGCCCTCTCTGGCTTCATCGCCGGCGCGGTGAGCGGCGATCATGCGCGCGGTACGCTCGCGCTTGGCGCGGTCGATCGGGCCATGCGCGACGTCGGCGATGAGGGTCTTGCAGGTAGCCATGGACGCCGGTCCGCCGCGCAGCGCCTGGGCGACGACGCGGCGAATCGTTTCATCGAGCGTCTCGGCGGGGCAAAGCTCGTGCAGCAGTCCGATGCGCAAGGCTTCGGCGGCGTCGATGCGCTCGGCGGTGAGCATGTAGCGGCGCGCGTAGCGCTCGCCGATCGCGGCCAGCGCATAGGGGCTGATCATGGCCGGCACCAGGCCCAGGCGCACCTCCGAGAAGGCGAACGCGGCCTGCGGCGTGCCGATCGCGATGTCGCACGCGCTCACAATACCGACCCCGCCGCCATACGCCGGGCCATGGACGCGGGCGATGGTGGGCTTGGGCATGCGATCGAGCGCGGCCAGGAGCTCGGTGAATTCGAGCGCGTCGCGATAGTTCTCGTCTTCGCTATAGCCCGCGGTGCGCTTCATCCAGTTGAGATCGGCGCCGGCGCAAAAGCTCTTGCCGTTGCCCGCGATCACGACCACGCGTGCGGCCGGATCGTCCGCCACTTGGCGCAGGCCCGCCCTGAGCGCGCCGATGACGCGCTCATCGATCGCGTTGTGTAGATCCGGCCGGTTGAAGGTGAGGGTGGCGACGCCGTCGGCACCGATCGAGGTGAGTACGCAGGGATCGCTCATCGGGGTACACGCACTGATAGGGATAGGCTGCGCGCCGGGATAATGGCGACGCACACAATGTCCTCACATGATTTCCTGCCCCACGGAAATTGTGTGCGTGCCACTATTCACAGAGGCGCGGGCAGCGGGCAGCCCGATTATAGCCGCCGCGCTACATGCGAAAGACACCGAATGTGGTGGGCGCGATCGGCGCATTGGCGCTGATGGCGAGCCCGGCGGCGAGCATGCGCCGGGTGTCGGCGGGCTCGATGATGCCGTCGTCCCACAGCCTCGCGCTGGCGTAGCAGGCGTGGCTCTGGCGCGCGTACTGCTCGCTGATCGGCTGCTTGAACCGTGCCTCGTCTTCGGCGGACCACGACGCGCCCTGTTTTTCCAAGGCGTCGCGGCGCACTTGCGCGAGCACGTTCGCGGCCTGCTCGGCGCCCATGACCGAGATGCGGGCGTTCGGCCACATCCACAGGAAACGCGGCCCGAAGGCGCGCCCGCACATGCCGTAGTTGCCGGCGCCGTAGCTGCCGCCGACGATGACCGTGAGCTTGGGCACGCGCGCGCAGGCGACCGCGGTGACCATCTTGGCCCCGTCCTTGGCGATGCCGCCGCTTTCGTATTTCTCGCCGACCATGAAGCCGGTGATGTTCTGCAGGAAGACGAGCGCGATGCCGCGCTGGGCGCAGAGCTCGATGAAATGCGTCCCCTTGAGCGCCGATTCGGAGAACAGGATGCCGTTGTTGGCGACGATGCCTACCGGGTAACCCTCGATGCGAGCGAAGCCGCACACGAGGGTCGTGCCGTAGCGCTGCTTGAATTCGTCGAGCTCGGAGCCGTCCACGATGCGTGCGATGATCTCGCGGATGTCGAACAGCTTGCGGCTGCTGGTCGGGATCACCCCGGCGAGCTCCGCGGGGTCGTAGCGCGGCGCGACCGGCGTGGCTGACGCGTACGCGTTGGCCGCGCGACGGTTCAAATGCGACACGGCGCGTCGTGCCAGCTCGATGGCATGGCGATCGTCGCGCGCGAGGTGATCCGCCACACCGGATACCTTGGTGTGCACGTCGGCGCCGCCGAGCGCTTCGGCGCTCACCACCTCGCCCGTGGCCGCCTTGACGAGCGGCGGCCCGCCCAGAAAGATCGTGCCCTGGTTGCGCACGATGATGGTTTCGTCCGACATGGCAGGAACGTAGGCCCCGCCCGCGGTGCACGAGCCCATGACGACCGCGATCTGAGCGATGCCGCGGGCCGATAGCGTGGCCTGGTTGTAGAAGATGCGGCCGAAGTGATCGCGATCCGGGAACACCTCGTCCTGGCTCGGCAGATGCGCGCCCCCGGAATCGACCAGGTAGATGCACGGCAGCGCGTTCTCGGCGGCGATTTCCTGCGCGCGCAAGTGCTTCTTCACCGTGAGCGGAAAATAGCTGCCGCCTTTCACCGTCGCGTCGTTGGCGATGACCACGCACTCGCGCTCATGAATGCGGCCCACGCCGGTGACGATGCCGGCCGCGGGCACCTCATTGTCATAAACGTCCCAGGCCGCCAGGGGCGAGAGCTCCACGAAATCCGCGCCCGGATCGATGAGCAACGCGATGCGCTCGCGCGCGAGCAGCTTGCCCCGCGCGCTGTGACGGCCACGCGCGGCCGCATCGCCGCCGGCGCGCACCAGGGCGTGCTTGGCGCGCAAGTCCTCCACCAAAGCGTGCATCGCCGCGGCGTTGTGCCGGTACTCCGCCGAATCCGGCTGCAGGCGCGACTTCAGGACGCTCATCACCAGCCGCCGGTTGCCATCCAGCGCTCCACCTGATCGAGCCGGTCGGCGCCCCAGAACGCTTCGCCATCGACGATGACATAGGGCGAACCGAACACCCCGCGCGCGATAGCCGCCTCCATCTCGGCCCTGAGCTTGTCCTTGATGCCGGCGGCGTTGAGACCGGCCAGCGCCTCCGCACGCTGGTAGCCTTCCGCCGCGGCGACATCGGCGCAGATATCGGGGTTGGAGATGTCGCGATCCTGGGCGAAATACGCGCGGTAGAGCGCGGCGGCGAGACGCTTGGCGCGCGGCGCATCGGCTTGCTGCGCCCACACGGTCAAGCGCGCGGGGGACTGGGTCGCGATCGGGAAGGTGCTCGGCAGTTGGAACGCCACGCCGAGCGCGCGCGCGCTGCGCGCCATGTCGCGTTTCGCGTAATCGCTCTTGAGCGGATACGACAACAGCGGTGCGCTGCCGCTCACTTTGAACACCACGCCGAGCAGAATCGGATGCCAGTCGACGCTGCGACCGTGCTTGGCCGCGAGCGCATCGATGCGGGTGGAGGCGAGATAGCCGTAGGGCGAGGAAAAATCGAAGTAGAAGTCGATGTTCGCGGACACGGTCGTTCTTTCGTCGAGTGAAACCCCTTGGCGTCGCGGGCGGGGCGCGGCGCGTGCCGGGCGTCAGGTCACGCGCTCGAGCGCCATCGCCGTGGCTTCGCCGCCACCGATGCACAGCGCGGCGACGCCGCGCTCGAGATCGTATTTTTGCAGCGCCGCCAGCAGCGTGACCAGGATGCGGGCACCCGATGCGCCGATCGGATGGCCCAAGGCGCAGGCGCCGCCGTGCACGTTGACCTTGTCGTGCGCGATCCCCAATTCTTGCATCGCCGCCATCGTGACCACGGCGAAGGCTTCGTTGATCTCGTACAAGTCCACCTCGCCGGCGCTCCAGCCGGTGCGTTCGAGCAGGCGCCGAATCGCGCCGACGGGGGCGGTGGTGAACCACGCCGGGGCCTGCGCGTGGGTCGCATGCGCGACGATGCGTGCGAGCGGCGCGACACCGCGCCGCTGCGCCTCGTCTTGCGGCATCAGCACCAGTGCGGCCGCGCCATCGGATATCGAGCTCGAATTCGCTGCCGTGACCGTCCCGTCCTTGCGAAAGGCCGGCCGCAGGCTCGGGATGCGTTCAAGGTTCGCCTTGAGCGGCTGCTCGTCCTGCGCAACCTCTCTTTCGCCCTTGCTCGAGCGCAAGGTCACCGGCACGATCTCGGCGGCGAAGCTGCCGTCCTCGATCGCCCGCTGCGCGCGCGTGAGCGAGGCGATGGCGAAACGATCCTGGGCCTCGCGCGTGAAGCGGTAATGCTGGGCGCAGTCTTCGGCGAAACTTCCCATCAGCCTGCCGGGGTCGTAGGCATCTTCCAGCCCGTCGAGGAACATGTGGTCCTTGACCTCGCCGTGGCCCAGGCGCATGCCCGCGCGCGCCTTGGGTAGCAGGTAGGGCGCGTTGGACATGCTTTCCATGCCGCCCGCGACCATCACGCGGTTATTGCCGGCCCGCAGGCAATCGTGTGCCAGCATGGCGGCTTTCATGCCCGAGCCGCACATCTTGTTGATCGTGGTGCACCCGGTCGATTGCGGCAAGCCCGCGCCCAGGCTGGCTTGCCGCGCCGGCGCCTGGCCTTGGCCGGCGGGCAGCACATTGCCCATGATGACTTCGTCGATGCATTCGCCGGTGAGGCCGGCGCGTTCGACCGCGGCGCGAATCGCGGCTGCGCCAAGCGTGGCGGCGCTCGCGCTCGCAAGCTCGCCGAGAAAGCCGCCCATGGCGGTGCGGGCGGCTGATGCGATGACGATGGGATCGTCCATGACCTATTCTCCAGCGCTATCGAGATGTCCGCGCCGCGCCACGGGGACAGACCACGTTGATCTCGTAATAGTCCGGCGTCGTCGCGTCCCGGGCGAGCTCGGCCCAGCGACGCACGAGCGCCTCCCGCGTCAGCGTGAGCTCGGCGAGCATCAGGCACCACCCTTCGATTGCGCCGCCATGCGTCCAAGTATAGGCGGATCGCAGGCGCGGCGACAGGACCGTGCACGGCGGCGCCGATTGGCAGTACCATCGCCGGCCGGGCGCCTCGGCGCGCGCGGCGGCGGCGTCGGGTTCGGAAAGATCAAGGATCGGCTACCAGCCGTCGCAAGCAAGGCGCGACGTTGTCACAGATTTGCCGCAGGAAGGTTGAGCATGAAAGCTGTCCTCGTTCGGGAGTTCGGTCCGCCGGAGAGCATTCGAGTCGAAGAGTTCGCCCCGCCCAGCGTGGGCGATACGCAAGTGGCGGTGGAGGTACACGCGGCGGGCGTGAACTATCCCGACTTGCTCGTCATGGCGGGTAAGTACCAGATCCTGCCGCCGCGTCCTTTCATCGCCGGCAAGGAGTGCGCAGGCATCGTGATCGCGGCCGGCAAGTCGGTCACGACCTGCAAACCGGGTGACCGCGTGCTCGCCTGGATGGAATACGGCGCCTTCGCCGAGCAGGCGCTCGCCGAGCAGGACAATTGTTTCGTCATCCCGCAGGAGATGCCGTTCACCGAGGCGGCATGTTTCGGGCTGGTCTATCAGACGGCGCACTTCGCGCTGGTTGCGCGCGCGAACGTCAAGCCGGGCGAAATCGTGCTCGTAACCGGAGCGACGGGCGGCGTCGGTCTTGCCGCCGTGCAACTCGCCAAGGCGTTCGGCGCCACGGTAGTGGCCGCGGTCAGCACGAAAGAAAAGGCGGCTATCGCACGCGAGCAGGGCGCCGACCACGTGATCGACGTGAGCGTGCCGAACTTGCGCGACGGTCTGCGCGAGCAGTTGCGCGCCGTCACCGGCGGCCGCGGCGCCGACGTGGTGATCGAACAAGTGGGCGGCGATGTCTTCGACGCGAGCCTACGCGCGCTCGCCTGGAGCGCGCGCCTGGTGGTGGTGGGTTTCGCCGGCGGGCGCATCGCGGAAGTCAAGACCAACTATCTGCTGGTGAAGAACATCGCCGTGATGGGGCTGCAAATCAGCGACTATCGCGACCAGCACCCTGCGCTCATGCGGCGGGTGATGAATGAGCTGTTCGAGCTTTATCGCCAGGGCAAGGTGCGACCGCTCGTAAGCGTCACCTATCCGTTGGCGGATTTCGCGGCCGCATTCGCGGCGATCGTCGAGCGCAAGGCCATAGGCAAGCTGGCACTGGCGCTGAAGGACTGATCTCGACCGAGCGAGCGCGCGTCCGGCTTGGCGCGAGCGGCGTGATATTCTGTTTCGGGCAACGCCGATCGAGGTTGCGGCGCGGAGGAGGATGACACGATGAGAACGATGCGTGCTTGCGTGGCCGCGGTGCTTGCGGCTCTCGCGCCCGTCGCTGCCCTGGGACAGGGCGCGGCGGAGAGCTTTCCGACTCGACCGGTGCGCTGGATCGTTCCGGTCGCTCCTGCCGGCACCACCGACATCCTGTCGCGGCTGATCGGTGCGCGCCTGCACGACATGTGGGCCCAGCAGGTCGTGATCGACAATCGTCCCGGCGGCGCATTCGTGACCGGCACCGACCTCCTTGCCAAGTCCGCGCCCGATGGCCATACCGTCGGCATGCTGCTGTCGCCGCACGCGGTCAATCCGTTCGTCATGAAGAAGCTGCCGTACGATTCGGTCAAGGATTTCCAGCCCGTCACCCTGGTTGCCATCGTTCCCGGCGTGCTCACCATGTACCCGGGGGTGCCGGCGAAGAATCTGAAGGACATCATCGCGCTTGCCAAGGCGAAACCCGGCACGCTCAATTACGGCTCGCCGGCGCCGATGACCTCGGGCCACTTGTCGATGGAGTTGCTGAATCTCATGATGGGCATCCAGATCACTCACATTCCCTACAAGGGGGGCGCGCCGGCGATGGCCGCGACGATATCGGGCGAAGCGCACATGATGATCAGCGGACCGGCCACGGTGCAGTCGAACGTCAAGGCGGGCAGGCTGCGCGCGATCGCCGTCACCACCGCGCAGCGCTCGCCCGGCATGCCGGACGTGCCGACCTTCCAGGAGTCGGGCGTGCCGGGATTCGACACCTACGAGTGGTATGGCGTGTTCGCGCCGGCCGGCATCCCGCAACGCGCCCTGGACAAGCTCAACCGCGACATCGCCGCCATCGTTCACATCAAGGAGGTGAGCGAGCGCATGAACGCCATGGGCTGCATTCCCAAGACCAGCACGCCGCGCGAGTTCTCGGCTTTCGTGCAAAGCGAAATGGACAAGTGGGGCACGCTGGCGAAGAAAGTGAACCTGCAACCCAACTGATGCCGCGGCCGGCGGATGCGGCAGAAGGACGAACGAAAGGCGAGCAGTTGACCGAGAGCATTCTTTACCAGGTGAGCGAGCGGGTCGCGACCCTCACGCTCAACCGCCCGCAGCGCAAGAATGCGCTCGATCAGGCGGCGCTCGATGCGCTGGTCGAGCGTATCGGCGAAGCGCGCGGCGACGATGGCGTCTGGATCCTGGTGATACGCGCCGCCGGCGGCGATTTCTGCGTCGGCCAGGACATCAAGGAGCTGTCCGACAAGGGCAACCAGGGAGACTATTTCGAGCCGGTCTTCCGTGCCCTCAAGCGCACCTATAAGCCGGTGCTGTGCGCGGCCCAGGGACTGTGCCTCGCCGGCGGCGCGGGGATACTGATGGGCGCCGACATCCGCATCCTGGGCAGCAGCGCGCGCCTGGGCTGGCCGCATGCGAAGATCGGTCTGTGCTCGATCGGCGCGCCCTCGACGCTCGCGCGCATGGTACCGCTCAACCTCGCCCTGGAATTGATGTTCACCGGCGATTACCTCGACGCGCAGCGTGCCTTCGCCCTGGGCCTGGTCAACCACGTGGTCGCGGAGGCGGACTTCGACGTGGAGATCGCGCGCATCGTCGCGAAGGTGTCCGCCAACGCGCCGCTCGCGCAGCGCGCGATGAAGCAAGCGACGCTCACCACGCTCGACCTGCCGTACGAGCAGGCGCTGGCGCAGGCGCATGCGATCCTGGACCGCACGATGCTCACGCGCGATGCGCGCGAAGGCATGCGTGCCTTCGTCGAGAAGCGGCAGCCCGATTGGCAGGCGCGATGACCGACGAGATTCTCTACGGGGTAAGCGAGCGCGTGGCGCGCCTGAGCTTGAACCGTCCCGAGCGGCGCAACGCGTTGACGCAGGCGGGCCTGGATGCGCTCGCCGCGCGAATCGACGAGGCCGGCGCCGACGCCGAGGTCTGGGTCATCGCCATTGCCGCGCTGGGCGAGGATTTCTGCATCGGCCAGGACCTCGCCGACTTGAGCCGCAAGGATCGCAGCGGCGATTTTTTCGCGCCGGTGCTGCGGGCGCTCGATCGTGCGGCCAAGCCGGTCGTGTGTGCCGCCCGCGGCGAGCTGCGCGGCGGCGGTGCCGGCGTCCTGCTGGGCTCGGATATTCGCATCCTCGGCCGCAGCGCGCGCATCGGCTGGCTGCACGCGCGCATGGGGATCGCTTCGATCAGCGGACCGGCCACGCTCGCGCGCGTGCTGCCGAAGAACATCGCCTACGAAATGATGTTCACCTGCGACTATCTCGACGCCGAGCGCGCCTACGCGCTGGGGCTCGCGAATCACGTCGTCGCCGACGACGCGCTGGCGGCGAAGCAGACCGAAGTGGTCGCGAAGATTCTCGCCAATGCGCCACTGGCGACCCGCGCCATGAAGCACGCGACCCAGAGCACGCTCGAGCTGCCTTACGATGAGGCCGTGGCACGCGCCCGAGCGATCCTCGAAGGGCTCATCGGCAGCGAGGACGCCAAGGAAGGCTTGCGCGCGATGCGCGAGGGCCGCACGCCGCACTGGACGGGGCGTTAGCGTTGCGCCGCGGCCGGGATTTCCCCTCTCGGCGCAGGCGGGGAACGCCCTGGCGCTGGCATCGGTCCGGCGAGCCGGCGCGGCGAGCCCGGCGCAGCGTCCCACCGGCGCCTGATGCGTGCCGGCGGGCCGAGTGCGATCGGCTGCAAGGAGCCATCGAATGACCGGGAAGAACGCAGTACGTCGCGATCGCAGCTACCCAGCCGCGCGCGTGCAACGACGCCGAGGCTCCCTCGGCCGCGATGCTCGGGGCCGCCAGCGCGATCTCGTCGCGAACCCGCGGTGGCTGCTGTCGGCCGTGGCCTGCTCGACATTGATCTCGATCTCTCATGGCCAGGCGCACGCGCAGTCCGCGTCTTGGCCGGCCAAGCCGATCCGTTTGGTCGTGCCGTACCCGGCCGGAGGCCCTACCGATATCGTTGCTCGACTGATTTCGCCGTCGATGTCGGAAGGGCTCGGGCGCCAGATCGTGATCGAGAACCGCGGCGGCGCCGGCACGCTGATCGGCACCGAGCTCGTGGCGAAGGCGCCCCCCGACGGCCATACCCTGCTGCTGGTGACGAGCACCATCTCGATCAATCCGAGCACGTACAAGAATCTGCCGTACAACACGATGCGCGACCTGGCTCCGGTCACTCTGGTAAGCTCGATGCCACATACGGTGATCGCACATCCGTCATTGCCCGCGACGACGCTGCCGGCATTGGTGCGCCTCGCCAAGTCCCGCCCGGGTCAACTGCTCTATCCTTCCTCCGGCATCGGCAGTGCGAACCACCTCGATGTCGTCCTTCTCGCCCGTCGCTTGGGGATCGAGGTTACGCACATCCCGTACAAAGGCTCGTCGCAGTGGCAAGCCGATCTCATGACGGGCAACGTTCACTTCGCGCTCGCGAGTCCGCTGGGCTCGCTGCCCTTGGCGCGCAACGGCAAGGTCCGCCTATTGGCAACCACCGGCGCCGAGCGGCTGCCGATGATGCCGGACATTCCCACCGTGGCCGAGTCCTTGGCGCCGGGTTACACGGCCGACAACTGGTTCGGCATGTTCGCCCCCGCCGGCACGCCGCCCGAGATCGTGGAGCGCGTGCATCGCGAAGTGGTGAAGACGCTGGCGATTGCGGCCATCCATTCGAAATTCGTCGACTCCGGCACGCAGCCCGCCGGCATGTCGCCGGAGGCGTTCACCAAGTTCTTTCGCAGCGAGGTCGAGAAGTGGGCGCAGGCCGTGAAGCTCGCTGACATCAAGATCGAGTAAGCCTTAGCGCGGACGCCGACGATCTTGTGCGCGCTGCGCGCGGGCCGCACGCCGCTGCGCTGGACGCGCCGTTGGCGTTACGCCGCCGGCGGCGTTTTCGGCCATAATCGGCGGCCGCGGTGGTGCGCACTCCTCGCGCTCGCGGCGCCGCCATCACAGGAGGTCACATGGATCTGGGATTGAAAGGCAAGATCGTCGCCATCACTGGCGGCAGCGAAGGCATCGGCCGCGCCACCGCGCTGCGTTTCGCCATGGAAGGCGCGAATGTCGCCTTGCTGGCGCGGCGCGCCGAGCCCTTGGCCAAAGCGGCCAGCGCCATCGAGGCGCTCGGCGTGCAGGTGCTCGCGGTGACGGGTGATGCCACCAAGGACATGGCCCGTTTCATCGCCGAGACGCTCAAGCGCTTCGGGCACATCGACGTGCTGGTCAACAACGCCGGCGGCTCGGCCCAGGCGCCGTTCGACAGCATCGACGAAGCCGCGTGGCGCGCCGATATCGACGTCAAGCTGATGGCGCCGATCGAAGGCGTGCGCTGCGTGGTGCCGCACATGAAGAAGCAAGGCGGGGGCAGCATCATCATGCTTACGATGGCCGCCGCGGCCACGCCCGGCGCCAATCAACTGCCCACCGTCGTGAGTCGACAGGCAGGCGCCACCCTGGCCAAGGCGTTGTCCAAGGAGCTGGCGCCGCACAATATTCGCGTCAACGTCGCCTGCGTGGGCAGAATCAAGACCCCCCAGCAGGAGCGTACGGCGAAGCGCCTCGGCCGCAGCGTCGAGGAACATTACACCGCTACTGCCAAGACGATCCCGCTCGGGCGCATGGGCGAACCCGAGGATCTCGCCAATGCGATCGTGTTTCTCGCCTCCGACGCAGCCAATTACGTGACCGGCACCTGCATCAACGTCGACGGTGGCATCTCGGGCGTGCTGTGATGCGTGACTCTTCGCACGCGTCACTGAGCGGCGCGGGCGCGACGCGCCAATCGACCAGGACAGGATTTCGCCTTTGATCAGTCCGGCGCTCCTCAGTGCGCTCATACGCGCGTATTCTGTATACGATTCTGCACAGTCAAGGCACGGTCATTTTCGGCCCAGGAGGACGCCGGAGCTGCGATAGTCCGAGCGATGCTACGCTTTGGCGCGATGCCGTCGCAAGCGCAGCGCGTTGGTGACGACCGAGACCGACGAGAGCGCCATCGCGGCAGCGGCGAAGATCGGCGAGAGCAACAGGCCGATGAACGGATAGAGCGCGCCGGCCGCCAACGGAATGCCGAGCGCGTTGTAGCCGAAGGCGAAGAGCAGGTTCTGCTTGATGTTGCGCATGGTCGCCCGGGACAGCTCGATCGCGCGGGCGATCGCGCGCAGGTCGCCCTTGACCAGCGTGACCCCGGCGCTCTCCATCGCGACATCGGTTCCCGTGCCCATCGCGATGCCGACGTCGGCGCGCGCCAGCGCCGGCGCATCGTTGATGCCGTCGCCAGCCATCGCCACCTTGCGCCCTTCGCCCTGCATGCGCCCGACGTGCGCGGCCTTGTCCTCGGGGAGGACCTCGCCGATCGCAAGCTCGATGCCGAGCTGCTGCGCGACGGCGTCCGCGGTGCGCTGCGAATCACCGGTGAGCATGACGACGCGGATGCCTTCGCGCTTCAGCGCCGCAATCGCCTCTGGCGTGCTGTCCTTTACCGGATCGGCGATCGCTGCGATCGCGGCGGTGGCGCCGTCGACGGCGAGGAAGACCACCGTCTTCGCCTGCGCGCGCAGCCGCTCGGCCCGCGGGTGCAGCGACGTGGTGGTGATTCCCCGCTGATCGAGGAACGCGCGGCTGCCGACCAGCACTCGCTTGCCGCCGGCCCGCGCTTCGACGCCGAGGCCGTTGACGGCGTTGAAGTCCGCGGTCGGTTGCAATGCGAGCTTCGACTCGGACGCGGCGGCGACGATCGCGTGCGCGATCGGATGCTCGGAGGCTTGCTCGGCGGAAGCGAGCAGTCGCAGCGCTTCATCGCGCTCGATTCCAACCGGCTCCAGATCGGTCAACGCCGGCCGGCCGAGCGTCAGCGTCCCGGTCTTGTCGACCACCAGCGTGTCGATGTCGCGCATGCGCTCGATCGACTCGGCGTTGCGAAAGAGGATCCCCGCTTTCGCGCCTTCGCCCATCGCGACCGTCATCGAGATGGGCGTCGCGAGGCCGACGGCGCAAGGGCACGCGATGATGAGCACAGCGACGGCGTTGAGCAGCGCATAAGTGAGCGCAGGCTCGGGTCCGAACAGCCACCAGACTGACGCCGTGATCACGGCGATGACGACCACGGTCTCGACGAAATAAGCCGCGATTCGGTCCGCGAGCCGTTGGATCGGGGCGCGCGTGCGCTGCGCTTCGCCGACCATGTGCACGATGCGCGCGAGCAGGGTGTCCGAGCCGACGCGCTCGGCGCGAAAAACCAAGGAGCCCGTGCCGTTGACCGTGCCGCCGCTCACCTTGTCGTCTCTCGCTTTCGCGACCGGCACGGGCTCGCCGGTCAGCATCGATTCGTCCACCCGGCTTGAGCCTTCGAGCACGACGCCGTCGACCGGAATCTTCTCGCCGGGCTTGACGCGCAATCGATCGCCGACGACGACCTCCGCCAGCGCGACCTGCCGCTCCTCGCCCTGGTCGTCGATGCGCCATGCCAGGTTGGGCGCGAGCCGCAACAGCTCCCCGATCGCCTGGCTGGTGCGGCCCATCGCGCGTAGCTGCAGCAGATCGCCCAGCAGCACCAGCGTGACGATCACCGCGGCGGCTTCGAAGTACGTTCCGACGCCGCCGTCGTGGCTGCGGAATTCCTGCGGGAAGAGCCCCGGCGCCAGCACGGCGGCGAGGCTGAAGAGATACGCGAGCCCGACGCCGAGGCCGATCAGCGTGTACATGTTGGGGGACTTGTGCGCGAGCGAGCGTGCGAACTTGCGCAGGATCGGCCAGCCCACCCACAGCACCACGGGTGTGCCCAACAGGAGCTCGATCCATCCGCGCGCCCGCGGGGCCAGGCCGAAAGGCTCGTGAATGCCAGCCATCGGCGCCATCGCAAGCACCACGAGCGGGAGCGAGAGCGCCGCGCCGAGCCGGAAGCGGCGGGTCAGGCCGCGCAGCTCGGAGTCGTCCGCTTGCGCGCCGCCGCCGATCGGGACGAGCGCCATGCCGCAGATCGGGCAATCGCCGGGCACGGCGCGCACGATCTCCGGGTGCATCGGGCAGGTGTACTGCGTGCCTGCCGCCGGCTGCGATGGGATGGCCGCCGGCAGCGCGCCGGTGAACCTGTCCGGCTGCGCGGTAAAGCGCGCCAGGCAATGGGGGCTGCAGAAGTAATACCTGCGTCCATCATGGTCGGCGTGGCCGGCTGCCGAGCGCCGCTCGATGCGCATACCGCATACGGGGTCGGTGACATCGTTGTCGCCGTCGTGCGCGCCCGAGAGAGCATCGCCTGCGTCTGGATTCCTGGGGTGCCTAGGGTGCGTGGAGGCCATCGCTTGCGTCCTCGGTTGGCGAGTGTCTCAGTTTCGCTGGTGCGGCCAAAGAGCGTTCCGAAGAATGGCCGCGGCTACTCGGCCGAAGCTGCCGCGCGCCATCGACCGGCTTGCGCAGCGACATCTCGACTGGCGGCGAGAGTAAGGTGGCAGCCTCGCTGCCGAAGCGCAAGAGAACGCCGTCACCTCTGGCCGGGAGCAAGACCGGGGAGATACTCCTGCCTGATCTCTCGACTCTGGTATTGATCGGCAGGCGAAAACGGATCGACAAGAACGAGCTTTTCGGAGCTCGCATCACGCAGCTTGGCAAGCCATTCTCCAGCCACGTAATGGCGGCCTCGGCGTTCTCCTTGCGCAACAAGCAGCCCACGCTGCGTGAGCATCGCCAGATCCTTTGAAGCCACTTGATCGGTTAAGTCGGTGAGCTTTCGGTAGCGGGAGTTTGTAACGCGAATTCCCATTGCGGCATCTCCGAGCGCAAAGTACGTCCGCTCATTCAGCCCAAGCCTGGCGCCTTGATCTTCTATCGCTGCCCATACGCGGTCGATTCGTTTCATTCGCCAGAGCCACGTTTCGGCCTGTCTATGATGCAGCAACAGGCAGAACCGTATGAACGCAAGCGGGCTGCGTCGCGGATTCCAGGCGCCTTCGCCAACTTCGGCGAGAACGTTGTAATACGCCTGCGTGGCAATCGCCAGTGGTTCTTCGATACTCGAAAACAGGGGATCGATGATCCCTTCGCGCGCCAATACCAGTGTTTGCAACGCGCGTCCCATTCGTCCATTGCCATCGGAAAAGGGGTGAACCATTACCAGGTTCAGGTGAGCAAGGGCTGCCTTCACCATGACCGGCAACGCGCTGGAGTCATTGAGTGATGCCACGAGCTCCGCCATCAGCGCGGGAACCAGCGTCACGTCCGGGCCTTCATATACCGTCTCTCCCGTCTGATCCCGCCTTACCCAGATGGCGCCAGGGCGCCAGATCCCGGGATGCTTGCTCATGTCATGACCGATCATCATGAAATGCAGACTGCGCAGCAGCGCTTCGCTGTGCGAGAAGAATTGATCGTCGGCAAGCTGGAGAATGTAGGTGAGGGCGTTTTGATATCCCTTGATCGCAAGCCAGGTCTCTTGCTTCGCGTCCATGGGCTCTTCGCCGTCGACCGCCGCCATGGCATCGTCGTAGGTGACATTGAAGCCTTCGATGCTGTTGGAGCCCTGGATAGCGAGGGCAAACGCGGAGCGAAGCAAGCCCGTCCAGCGGCGCCGGTTATCGCTCGTCGAGTGTTTCAATTGCCTGCGCAAGCCGTCGATGCGCGACAACGCGGCCAGGTATTCGTCGGGGAGCGCGGGGATGGTGTAAATCATGGCGGACAAATAATCGCACCTTAAAATTGCATTTACATATCCAGGATATATTATTATACCTATATCGTGCTGATAACAGCCATATATCTACCCCTAATAAGGGCTGACGCAGCAAATGGGGGCCGGGTTTAGCTGGATAGCAGAAGCCGCCAAGGCATCCTGATCGCTGCAGAACGCGGGCGGCCGCGCCTGCGCATGCACGGCGCCGCTCGATCTGGCTGCACTGGATGTTCTTGTTAGCGTGGCGCAGGGAGCTGATCAGCGCCTTGGATCGAGCGCGGCCGCGTCGTTGCGACAGCGCTGGTCGCCGATGGCAGGGCCTGGGTGCGTCCCAAATGAACCGCCGACCCCGCTAACTCGCCGGGGCTGCGCTCTTTGCCGCCGTCGTCGGCTTGGCCTTGAACCCTCGCTGCAGGATCGGGCACGAGCCATCTTCGCCCGGACCCGTTTCGATCAACGCGAACAGCGCGGCCAGGGGATTGATCATGCCGAGCAAGGCCGCGGCTGCACCGCGCGCGGCGAGCGGCGCGGGTGCAGGCAGGAGGTCCGGCGACATCAGCGTGCCGGTCATCAGGATCGGCGTGCGCAACGACAGGATGCTCGGTTTCTTCGGCGCTTGCGACAGCTTCAGATCGAGCGCCTCGCTGCCGAGATTGATCTGGCCGCTCAAGGTGAGGACCGTCGTATCGGTCTCCACCACCGCGGCGTTCGGTGTCGCCACGCCATTCGCCACGGCCAAATCGATCGCCGCGCAGCGCACGCTTTCCGGATTCTTGCCGACGAGGTTCGCCAGCACGCGGGCGCCATCGAGATCGATCAGCGCCGGCAGCAGACCCGGCACATTGCCTTCGGCCAGCAGCACGCTGACGCGGCCGTTCGACGATCCGAGCATCTTGGCGACCGAGTTGCCTTGGCCTTTCAGATCGACCCGTCCCGACAATACGCCGGCGGCCTCGCCGACCGCTGCTTGCTTGGGTGCAATTTTCGCCACTCGCACGCCCTCCATGCGCGCGACTACGGCGGAGTGGATGGGGCGCGCGCGCGCATCGAGCATGATCTTCCCGGCGAGCTGCCCGCCCGCCATCCCGAACCGCAGCGGATCGATGACCGCCTGCGAATTGTTGAGATTGAAATCGGCGACAAAGTTTTCGAACGGAAAGTTGGCTGCGCGCACGACCTGCTTTGCGCGCAAGACCACGCGCGCATCGATCCGCCCGAAGCTATCGGGATTGAAGCTGCGATTCGGCAACAGGCGGGCGGCGTCTTCGGCGGTCGGCTGCAAGCGCGAGCGATTGGTGCCGCCGATCAGCGGCCCCAAGTCCGCCAGATCGAGCAGCGACGAAGTGAGATCGGCGTCGATCCGGGGTTTTTCACCGCCCGTATCGACGCTCACCGTGCCGGCCACGTCGCTCTTCCCGACCTTGCCTTTGAGATCGGAGGTCTGCCAGCGATCGCCCGCGCGCTCGAGCCACCCTGACACCGAATACGCCGGCGTTTCCGGCAGCGGGACGCGGAACACCGGCCCGAGCAGGCTCAAGCTCGGCGCCCTCAAGGCGTAGCGGATCCTGCCGTCGGCCGTGGTCGCCAAGCCTGCCAGCTCGCCCTCGATCTGCATCTCTGTGCCGGCGAGCACGCCGCGGACCGCGATGGGCACGCGTCGCGATGGATCGCGCAGCGACAGCAGCGATGCCGTTTCCCCGCTGAGCTTCACGGGTTGAACGCGCAATTTGCCGTCTACCTGGAACTTGAGGCTGCGCGGATCATCGGCCGCCGGTTGGTCTTGGACCTGGGCAGTCAACTGCGCGGCCGCGATGGCATCGGCGTAGTTGAGCGTGCCCCGGTCGACGCGCAGCTTATCGATCAGCGGCGGTGTGCCCTTGTCGCCATCGTTCCTTTCTTTCTTCGTCTCGAACAGCCAGGTCGCTCGACCATCCTGCAGGCGCTCGAGGTTCACCTCCGGCTGCTGCAGACCCAGCTCGTAGATATGAATGCGCTTGACGATGAGCGGCAGGAGCGCGATACGCAGGTCGATCGCCTCGGCCGTGAACAGATTCGGCGCCTGTGCCCAGTCGGGGTTGGACAGACGCACGCGCTCCAGGCGCACGCGCGGATGCCAGCGCCACTGACCATCGATATTGCCGCCGATCTCGAACGTGCGTCCGGTCGCGCGGGCGATGGCCGATTCGATCGGGGACTTGAGCCAATTCCAGTCGAACACCAGGATGAAGGCGACGATCAGGACGACGAGCGAGCCGGCGATCCAGGCAGCAACCCGGCCCGCCCGCCGCCAAGCTCGGGCGGCACTCATCGTGACGCTCCGTGCCGGCGTGGCGACGGATCGAAACGCTCCGCCATAGCTCAGACTTCGACCGCGAGAGTGAGCTCGTTGCGTACGAGCTTGACGCCATCCACCGAAAGCGCCACCTGGGCGGCCATGCTGCGCCGCTCCGGGTCGCGGGTGCTGCCGGTCAAGGTGACGACACCGTCCTTCGCCTTGACGGCGATCGCCGATCCGCGCAATTCGGTCTCGGCGGCGAGCGCCGATTCGACCTTGGTGATCAGATCGACGTCGGTCGGGGTCGTGGTCGCGGTTTCGCGCGTCGAGGGCAGCGCACCGGCGCCGGGTGCTGCCGGCGCATTGGGCGCCTCAGTAGTGCGCACTGTGGGCGCTTGCGCATGGGCTTGCGGGATGCGCTCGGTCGATTCGGAATGGCAGCCGAGCACGGCGAGCGCGCTCACCGCGAGCGCCAGCGTGGTTTGCAAGGGCGAGTGGATCCATGGTCGAAGCATGTCTGCTCCCTTTCTACTGCGTGGAGATGGTGTTTCGGCCGCGCAAGCCGTGTGCCCGCACGCAGGTGCATGCACGCCGCCGCGTATAATCTGCCGCGCCGGCGCCGCTAGCGTGCGTTCGGCCAGCCATCACTCTGGGAGCGCCGCTCATGGCTTCGGATCGCGATGCGATCAAGCAGGATTTGATACGCCAGGTCGACCGGGACGCGCTGGTCGGAATCGCCTGCGATCTCGTGAACATCCCCAGTCCCACCGGTCACGAGCTGGCGTGTGCGCAATACATCCATGCGCGCTATCGCGCTGCCGGCATCAAGCTCATTCCGCAGTCGATCGAAGACACCCGCGCCAATGCAATCGGCGTCATCAAGGGGCGCGGCGACGGCGCCGTGTTGATGTTGAACGGCCACATGGACACCTCCTACACGGGCGACGAGCAATACCTGCCCGACATGCCGGGCTACAAGCCCAAGGCCGTGCTCGACGCGGACTGGATCTATGGGCTGGGCATCTACAACATGAAGGGCACGCTCGCCTGCTTTCTGCACGCCGCGGAAATCGTGCAGCACGCCGGGCTCGATCTGCGCGGGGATCTCATGATCGCCGCCGTCGCGGGGGAAATCGAGAAGGCGCCGGTGGATCGCTTTCAAGGACCACTCTATCGCGGCGGCGCGTGCGGCACCTGGTACGCGATCACGCATGGTGCGGTGGCGGATTTCTGCGTGGTCGGCGAGCCCTCGGGCATGACGCTCATGCGCGCCCACGGCGGCTATGTCTGGACCCGCATCACGCTCACCGGCGATCCCATGCACACCGTGTTCGGCAAGAAAGAGAACAACACCATCAACAACATGATGAAGGTGATGCAGGCGCTGCAAAGCTGGGGCGACGAGTACGAGCAGCGCACGAGCTACCTCGGCATGCCGGCGCACGTGACGCTGTCGGCGATCGAGGGCGGCTGGCCGTATCGCTGCTCGCGGGTGCCCGTGTTTTGCAGCCTGTATGTCGACGTGCGGCTCATGCCGGGCCAGAGCCCGCTCGTGGTCCAGCGCGAGATCGAAGCGGTGCTGCGCAAGCTCGAACAGAGCGACCGCGATCTCGCCGGCCTGCACATGGAATCGCACATCTTCATGAACCAGTGGGGCTCGCAGTGCGCGCCCGACGAGCTGGTCTATCGCGCGGTGGAAGCGGCACACGAGTTCGTCCACGGCAAGAAGGTGGAGGTGACGGCGGTACCGTTTGCCTCCGATGCGTGCGAGCTCAACGCGCACGGCATACCGGCGCTCAACTACGGTGCCACCGGCAGAACGCGTGCGTTATCGGCGCTGCGCCATTACGATCAAGGCCAAAGCGATTGGAACCCGAACCAGGGCGAGCACGCGTCGATCGACGACATGGTCGTGACGACGAAAGTGTATCTCGCGCTCATCGCGGACACGCTCACGCGCACGCGCTCCGAGCTCGGACTCTGCGAGCAGCGCGCCGCGCATCGACATTGACAGGCGCTCGTCGCGCCGGGAGGCAGACCATGAAGACGACGGCAGGCTCGGTGCTCGGCTTGACACTGCTCGCGCTCGCTACCGGTAGCCTCGCCCAGGGCTATCCCGACAAGCCGATCCGCTGGATCATCGATTTTCCCGCCGCGGGCGTATCGGACATTCTCGCGCGCATCGTCGGCGGCAAGCTGAGCGAAAGCCTGGGGCAGGCCATCGTCTACGACAACCGGCCGGGCGCGAACGGCATCATCGCCAACGAGATGGTGGCGAAGGCGCCACCGGATGGCTATACGCTGGGCTTCATCAGCCAGCCGTTCTCGCTTCAGCTCACGGTGCAACCGAAGCTCGCGTTCACGCTCGACAGCTTCGCCCCGGTGGGCTTCCTCGCCATGTATCCGAGCCTGCTGGTGGTGCATCCGCGCTCGCCGGCGAATTCGGTCAAGGAATTCATCGCCTATGCCAAGGGCAAGAAGCCGCCCATCAGCTATGCTTCTTCCGGCGCGGGCGGGGCGCAGCATCTGTCGATGGAGATCTTCCGCAAGCGCGCCGGCTTCGACGCCGTGCACGTGCCCTATGCAGGCAGCCAGGCGAGCCTGGTCGATCTGATCGGCGGGCGGGTAGACGCGACCTTCGCCAACGTCCCGGGCGCGCTGCCGCATATTCGCGGCAACAGGCTCAAGGCCATCGCCGTGGCGGCACCGGCCCGCGCGCGCATGCTGTCGGAAGTGCCGACCTTCGCCGAGCACGGCTTCCCGCTCGAGCTCCTGGGTTATGCCGGGGCGGTGGTTCCGGCGGGTACGGCGCGGCCCATCATCGCCAAGCTGAACGCCGAGATCGGGCGCGTGATCCGCATGGCCGATGTGCAGGAGCGCATCTACAACGCGGGCGGCGAGCCGCGCGCCGGCACGCCGGAGGAGTTCGGCGCCTACCTGCGCAAGGACGTCGCCTTCTGGGCGCCGGTGATTCGCGAGACCGGGGCGACGACGCAGAACTGAGCTGCGCGAACGGCCCGCCATGGATCTCGGCTTGAAGGACAAGGTTGCCATCGTCACCGGCGGCAGCCGCGGCGTGGGGCGCGCCATCGCGCTGGCGCTGCTGCGCGAAGGGGCGCGGGTGATGATCACTGCGCGCGACCCCGCGCGCTTGCAGGCGGCGCGCGAGGCGCTGGCTCGGGAATCGGGCGCCGACGTGCAGGCGTTTGCCGCCGATCTCGAGGACGATGCCGCGGTGCGCGCGATGGTCGCGGCCACCATCGCCGGCTTCGGTCATTTCGATATCGTCGTCAATGCCGCGGGCAGCGTGAATCCGGCCGACTTCGCGGCGCTGACCGAAGCGCTGTGGCCGAGCGTCTTCGAGCAGAAGCTCAACGGCTACGTACGGTGTCTACGGCACGCGATTCCGCACTTGAAGACGCGCGGCTGGGGGCGGATCATCAACCTGGCCGGCGTGGGCGCACGCGAGGCGGGAGCGATCACGATTCCGGTCGGTCTCAACAACGCGGCGGTGCTCAACCTCACCAAGTCGATCGCGTTGCTGATGGCGCCTCATAACGTGCTCGTGAACGCGGTCGTGCCGCATATCATCGATACCGATCGCCAGGACGAGACCATGAGCCTGCTCGCGCGATTGACGGGCAAGCCGGAGGACGCGATACGCAAGGAGCGGCTCGACAAGCTGCCGCTGAAGCGCATGGGGCGCCCGGAGGAGGTCGCCGCCGTCGTGACCTTTCTCGCCTCCGAGCGCTCGAGCTTCGTCACCGGCGCGGCCTGGCACGTCGACGGCGGTGCGTATCACGGCATCTGATTTTGCATTGGGTTGAAACAGGCGATGAACGAGGAGGCGTAATGAGGCGGTCGTTGATGCTTGGTCCGATGCTGCTCGCCCTGACGGCTGTGCCCGCCGGCGCACAGGACTACCCGAATCGAGTGGTCAAGCTGGTGGCGCCGTTCGCCGCCGGCGGCTCGACCGACGTGCTGACGCGCATCACTGCCGCGCAGCTCGCGAGTCGCTGGAGCCAATCGGTGGTGGTCGAGAACCGCGTCGGTGCGAGCGGGCGCATCGGGGCGGAAGTGGTGGCGAAGAACACCGTGCCCGACGGCTACACGCTGCTCGTGGCCGGCGCGCCACACGCGATCGGCGCGAGTCTCTTCAAGAAGGTCAACTACGACCTGGCGAAGGACTTGGTGGCGATTTCCAACATCGCCACCTTCCCCAGCGTGATCGTGGTGCACCCGTCGATGCCGGTGAAGTCGGTGAAGGAGCTGATCGCGCTGGCGCGGCTGCGCCCCGGCGAGATCAATTTCGCCTCGCCCAACATCGGCTCACCCAATCACCTGGTGATGGAATTGATGAAGACCATGGCCAGGATCGATCTGGTGCACATCCCGTACAAGGGCGGCTCGGGGCAGATGATGGGCGACCTGGTCGGCGGCCAGGTGCAGCTCGCGTCGATGGGATTTCCGCCGGCGATCCCGCAGTTGAAGAGCGGGCGGCTGCGCGCGCTGGCGGTGTCCAGCGCCAAGCGCTCGCCCTTGCTGCCGCAGGTGCCGACGGTGAGCGAGTCGGGTTTGCCGGGCTTCGAGGTCTCGTCCTGGTACGGGCTGTTCGGGCCGGTCGCGATGCCCAAGGACATCGTCGCGAAAGTCAATGCCGATATGCGCGCGGCGCTCGCAGGCGACGAGATGAAAGCCAAGCTTGCCCCGCTCGGGGCGGAGCCCGCGCCGTCGTCCGCCGATGAGTTCAGCTGCTACGTTCGGGCGGAAATCGACAAGTGGGCGAAGGTGGTGAAGGAATCGGGCGCGAGCGCGGACTAGTGCGCCGCGATCTTCGTCCGACCCTGGTCCGAACCCGTGCCGGAACCTGCCGTCACGTACAGCTCGTTCTGGACGCGCTTGACGCCAACGACGGTCGAGGCGATCTGGGTCGCGCGCCGGCGCGAATCGCGATCGGCCGCGGCTCCGCGCAGGATCACGGTGCCGTCCACGGCGCTGACATCGATCGCGGAGTTATGCAATCCGGGTTCGGCCAGCAGCGCGGAGACGACCATCGAGGCGAGCGTGCCGTCGCCGCCCGGCGCGCTGACCCGCTCCCGCAACACGGGCGGATCGATCGAAGGTTGCGGCGGCAATGGCGGCGGCGCGTACGTCGGCGCGGCATTCGAAACGAGCATCAGGCGAGACCGCTGCGCCGGGATATCCGAATCGCAGGCGCTCAAACCGAGCGATAGTATTCCTACAGCAGCGAGCAGCCCGCTGCGCGCTGGGATGCGATGAACTGACACGGCAGTGCTCCTTCAAGCTATGCCGGGTCGATTGCAAGCGGCGTGCCTCGCCCAACCTCCACAGGATGTTGGGCTAGGCGAAGCCGTCCTGCAATTCAGTGAACTTGCCAGCCGCTGCGGACTTTCCTCAAGAGCGCGTTCACGTCGTCGAGCACGCCCTGCGGCAGCGGTGCGCTATCGCCGAGCTCTACGGTGACCTTGAACGTCAGGTGAAAACCGGCAGCGGCCTGTCGTATCTCGGCGACAAGCTCCGCCAGATCTTGTATCTCGCCGGTGTCCAATTCCGCGCTGCCGATTTTGGCGCCGAGACGGCGCGCTTCGAAATCTGCGGTGCGCTTCGCGACGCGAATCTTGATCGCGGCCGCGCCGCCCAGGTCGACGGGCCAAGTCGAGGAATCTATGGTGCGTTCCAGAAGACCGACGCGAAACGCATCGTCCAGCGCCGATCTGGCGAGCGTCCACGGCAACGTCGCGCCGAGCTGAACCGATAGCGCGACGTGAAGCGCGTGCGCTGTGGTTTCCTCGTTGCTCCAAGCGGCAGGAATTCGATCCGGCAGAAGCTCCGTCGCGCCGACGGGCGGCGGCGGCGCATGCAGCTCGCTGGTATCGCCAAGCAGGCCGATCGGGACATCTTCGGCGAAGAGGCTCAACCCCGGACTCACCAGCCAAACGCGTCCCGCCTTGACCGCAGCGGCAAGCGCCACTTTGATCACCTCCGGCGTCGCTGCCGGGATCGCCAAGGGCTCCTTGTAGCCGCCCTTGTCTACCTGGACGTGGTGCTTTCCCGAGAAATACCTCGCGAGCGCGCCCAACTCCAGCGGCTGCCCGTGCCACAGTTCCGGCAGTACCCCAGGTGCCAACAGGTCGGGATCGATATCCGTGAGCGTCGCGGCCTCCGACAACACCACTTCCAGGCTCGGCTCGCGCAGCGCCTGCTCGTCAGGGCGCGATTTCCAGAATGTCCGCGCTGATCGGTCGGCGCGCGTCACCTGCAAGACGAAATCGCCCGCCTCGCAACCGCGCAACAACGTATCCATGATCGCCTGCCGGTTGAGCATCTTCGGCAGCCGTGCGGTCGAGGCGAACGCGCCGACCAGGTCTTTCACGTAGCGCGATGTCTCGCCCGCACTCCAGAGATCGAACGGGCCGCCGGGCAGCAGCGCCTCGGCATTGATCGCGCTGGCTTCGATGCGCGAACGTTTGTCGGCGGCGATCTTCAAGAACAAGGGCTCGTTGTCCACGCTCAAGCGGAACGCGGCGATGTCGTTAGCATCGTTGACCGTGACCACGATGCAATAGGCCATCACGATGTGCGAGGCCATTTCCCCGCGCGCAGCCCTGCGATTGATCTCCAACTGCGCGAGGCGCGCCGTATCGACATCCTCCCGGCTCGTGAGCATGGTGCGGACCTGCTCCCACGCCAGCACGTCCCGGACGCGCTCGCGCGCGACATCGATGCCTTCCTTCGACGCAACGGCCAGGACGACGGCGTTGCGGTTGGTGGCGCGCGGTCGATCGGCGCTTGTCGTCTCTTCGATGTAGCGCTTGGCTTCCGGGCTGGGTTTGCCCGACTCCGAAGCTGCCTTGGGACCGAGCACGGCATAGTGAAACGCGCCGTCGTCCTCGATATCGGCCGGGCGTGATGGCAGGTTATGAACGATGGCCCCCGCGGATCGCGCGCCTTCGATGAGCTTCTTGGTGCCCGCGATCTCCTCTTCCAGCACCTGCTCGACGACAGTCGGCGCGACGTGCGTTCGCGCATCGTGGTGCATCTGGCGCAGGTTCGGCTTCGAGCCCAGGCGCCAAACTCTGGGTAGGACCGCGTCGCGCTCCGCGGTAAACGTGTCGTCGAGATACCACGACACCTCCGCCCAGCGGGTGAGGCTCTTGGCGAGCTCGATTCGATCCGGCGCCCCCTGCCCCAGCAGCACCATCAGCTCGCGCGATTGCGCTCGCTGTCCGATCGGCTGTGAGTGCATGAACGTGGCGATCACCGCCTGCTCGAGCTCCCGGTTATCCAGCATCGATTCGTGCTGAATCTCGCGCGCCTTGTCGAGCTCGCCGTGCAGGATCGCCTGCCAATCCTGTCGCCTGCCCTCGTATTGCTCGGTGCGTGCGATGGTGACCAGCTCGCGCGTGGCTTCGGTCAGGTTGTTGTCGCCCGGCGCGGCCAAGAACACGGCAGGCCCGACCAACGGCGACGGATCACCCCATTCTTCGGCGTCGCGAAGCGCGGACGCGAACGTGCGCAGCACCCCGCGCGTGCGCTGGAAGCCTTCGAGCATGGTCCATTTCTCGAACAGCACGTCGGTCAGCTCGGGATGGAAGGGAAAGGCCTCGGTGTAGCGGCTCTCCTCCTGGTTGCGGTTACGTTTGCTCTGATCGTCGAGCTCGCAAATCCCGTTCAAGGCAGCAACCACCTGCGCCTTCCATCCGCTCTTGTCGGAGTAGCTCTGCGGCGTGAACAGCCGCCGGCGCAGCACTTCGGCGACATCCTGGCGCTCGACCGGCTGGATGCCGGCATCGGCGACGCGCTGGAAAATGGCGTAGAGCGCATGCTCGACCTGGTTGCCGAGATCATCGCTCTTGGCCGGATCGGCGGCGAGCAGCGAGGCGACCAGCGCGCAGCGGTCGACGCGCCCGGCCGCCTGGGTCAAGCACTGGAAGAACGTCTCCAAGCGCTTGATCCATGCCTTGTCGGTGGCGGCGATCGTGTGCGCCCACATGAGCACTTCGTCGAGCAACACCAGGGTGGCGAGGCCCTCTTTCTGCGGTAGCGCAAGCAGATCTTCCATCACGTTGGTGGCGGGCGGCGTGTCGCGCTCCCTGGCGCTCCCCCCGAGCAGCTTCAAGCCCGCTTCCCCGCCCAACTGCCAAGCCAGCGCGCTCCAAGGCAGCTTGAAGCGCCGCACGGCGCCGTCCGGCGCACGCACGTCCATGCCGGTCTCGGCGTCCAGCCGGTCGAACGCGAGGGCGGCGATGCGCGCGCGCGGGGGCGTCATGCCGATATGACTGGTGAATTCCTCGACCGCCGGCAGCTTCGGCAGCGATTGCGGATCGGACACCAGGTGCACGAGCGCGATCAGGGCATGCGTCTTGCCCCCGCCGTAGGTGAGCTGGAGCTGGCGCACCGCCTTGTCCGATCTTCCGGCAAGACGCAACACCACGTCGCGGGCAAGCTCGCGCAGCTTGGTGGTCGCGTAGGTGAGCGCGAAGAATTCCTTCGCATCGTGATATACGGAGCGCTTGCGATCCATGATCACGTCGTAGAGGTCGGCGGCGAATTCCTTCTGCGACAGCTCGCCGCTGCGGATGTCGGCACGAAGCTGAACGACCTGGTGCCACGCTTTGGTCTTGGCCATGAGTGGGTCCTACTCGGAAAGCGAGAGTGCGGCTTGCGGGGTGCTGCCGAGCTTGCGCAGATGATTGGACAGCTTCTCCAGGATGGCGCACTCCTCGGCCTGCCCCTCGGCGCGGCTCTTCTCGATCAGCGCCTGCACGAGGCGATCGAATAGCGCACTGTGGCGCAGCCCGCGCTCGCCGAGATAATCGTTGACCTTGTTCTCGTCCCCGGCCTTCCAGAGGTGCATCGTCTTGTGCACCTGGTCGATCAGCGGCACGGGCTTGCCATTGGCGGGTTCGAGCCCCAGGCTGCGGTGCTTGCGCTGCTGCCAGGCCTTCAATTTGAATTGACCGCCGCTGCCCTTGGCGGAATCTTCTTCCGCTTCGGCTACGTCATCGCCGTCGGCTTCATCCACGGTTCCGGCATCCTTGCCGCGGGACAGTATCTCGAACTGGTCCGCGAGCGAGCGCTCGGACAGGTTGCACGACACAGCGTACAGAATGCACGCGCCGGCCGGTGCATCCTTGAGCCCGAAGTCGTTGCGGTGCAGGAGGTAGTAGGTCGTCACGTCGTCGAGCGAGACTTCGCTGGCGCCAGCCTGCGCGCCGCCGGAGAGCACGCGCCCAACGACGAAGTCGACCACGATGCGGCGCACGTGGCGCAGGAACTCGGTGACCGTCACCAGCACGCCCGCTTCGGTGGCCTTCTTCACCGCCGGGTAGCGGCTGTAGGCTTCGAGCGCGGGACCCGTCGCCGCCCAGACGAAGTCCGGGCCGCGTATGCCCGCGTCCCAGAAATCGCGCAGGCGCTGGGTGATGTTGGCTTCCATCTCCTTCAGGACATCGGTGTCCCAGCCGGCGCGGGCCATCGGATCGCGTTTGCGGCAGACGAGCCAGACGGAGGAGGAAAGGGCGGCAGAGGACATTGCGCGCATACGATTGCCCATCTCGGTCTGGATCGGCCAGCTTCCGTCGACCACGAAGCCGGCGCGAATGATCGCGGACACGAGCGTCTCCCAGGCATCCGGATGTTTGTGCGCGAAGACGATCACCAGGCGCCCCTCGGCTTTGAGCGCCGCGTGGCAAGCCGCGAACGATCGGGCCATGCCTTCCTCGTAGTTGCGCTTGGAGGCAGCCTTGTCGCCGCCGAAGCGCGAGGCATCGTCGATCAGCTCGCCGTCGCGATCTTCGTGGCGCCATTTCGGCGAAAGTGTCGCGCTGAATGCGGTGTCCCATTCAGGGGCGAGACCCTTGAGCGTGCGCCGCAACCAGACATAGAAGAAATCCATCAGATCGGAGTAGGGGATGGCATCGTAGTACGGCGGATCGGTGACGATCACGTCGATGTCGTCGTTCGCTTTCGATACGGCCGATCGCATGATGACGTTCGCAGCATGCTCGCTGGGTGGGAACGCAGCCACATGCTCGATGAACTGCGCGAGCCATTCGACGCCACCCGGGTAACCGCCCGAGCTGTCGGCGGTGGCGTTCGCCTCCGCGAAGTCCCAATTCATGGGTAGGGCGAAGCGGGCGAAGGTGTTTCGTATCTTGTCCCATCCGACCGTCCAGGAGCAGAGGGCGCTGCCGCGGTCGGCGATGCGATCCACCACGATCGCGAGTAGTGATGTGATCGCAACAGCGTATTCGCGCGGATAACCCTGGTCCACCAGGGCCGCGGGTAAGCGCCTCGTAGCGCGCACGAACTGACCAAGACTGAGCAACTGACGGGAGTTGAAAAGCTTCTGCCACTGGTCGAGCCCATAGAGCGGCACCCGGAAGCCGGGCGCGTCTGCAGAAGCGAGAGGTTCTGTGGGTAGACCGAATGGAACTTCGCGATATACATCGGCGAGATCGGCAGCAACACGTTCCGAGCCCTTGATCTCATCGAAAGTGGCCAGGCGATACTCTTTGCCCTCGGGTCCGTCCACAACCACGGCAGTCATCACCGCACCGAGCCGGCCACCCCGCCCCTCCAACCTCAAGTCATCCATCGTCACGATGGTCCCGCAGCACGGACATTGCGCGCCAGACCGGCTCATCGTTCCAGCGCCGATGCGCTTATCGTGCTCCCGCCGCTGGGCGGGGTTGCCACCCTGCACCTTCACATCGTGATCGATGCCGAACACGACGCCGGTCCTGTCCGCGTTCGGCGCCATGGTGAGCAGCACCCGCTTGTCATCCTTCTTCGCCAGCCAGCGCGTCTTGAGCAACGGAATGGTGGCGCGGCAGGCTTTGCACTTGACCGTGCGCGCCCATAGGTAGGCGACGGTCGGCTTCGCGATCCAGCGCGGGTTGCGCTCGTTGGCGAGATAGTCTCGATCGAAGCCGGCGTTGAGCAATTCGATCTGTGGCTCGCCCTGCTCGTCGATCGGGACGAGCTTCAATTGCTCCTCGTCGGCGCGCGCCAGCGGCACGCGGGCGTAAGGCTTGACGCTGCAGAACTCGGCATAGGTCGGGTAATAGGGCGCCAAGTCTTTGCGCGCCTGCTTGAGGACCCAGTATCCCCATGCGCGCACGTGCCACGCGAGATCCGCCTGCAGAAACGCGGGGTCGGAAGTGACCGACGCCAGGAACGCCTGCTGCGCGGGATCGAGCGCGGTGCGGGCGAACTTGGCGAGCGTCTTCTGGATGTCGCTTTCCTTGACCCCCTTCCCGCGCAGGTAGCCCGGCAAGCGGCTCTTGATGTAGCTCGCCATGAAAGCCGGCTCGTCCAGCACGAACGCGGGCAGCTTTCGCGTCTGGCCGGCGAGCTTCTGCGGATACTCCAGCGTGCACTTGAGGATGAACCAGGCGACGGGATTGATATCCACGGCGGTCACTTCGCAGCCCAGGCGCATCGCCTCCAGCGGAATCGCGCCGCCGCCGGCAAAGGGATCGAGCACCTTGGGCGCTCTGCCGCCGTAGGCCTGGCGGATCTCCTGGCGGAACCACTCCAGGTCGGGCCCGGACTCGCGGCCCCAGTGCAGGATGCCGCCGACCGTCGCTTTCGCTTCGATCTCCTCCACCTTGCCGGAAGGCAGCTTCTTCTTCTTCATCGTCTTGTCGACCCGGCCGGCGAGCCGCGCGAGAATTTCCCCGCGCTTCGCCTTGTCGCCCGGATCGGGCAGCAGGGTCGCAATCAGCGCCGCGCGACACGCGGCCAACGGCCGGCGCGCCGGCCAGATGTGCAGCGTCGAAATGTGACCATGGCGCACGTTCTTCTCGTGCACCGCATCGAGCGAGGTCTGTTCGAGCGGAAAGGCGACTTCGATGAGACGCTTGTCGTTCATGGCTTCTTCTCCAGCCTGTTCTTTCCACGCTCGATCTGCCGAACGCTGGTTTCGGGTGTAGGCAATTGCTCGGGCATCGTTCCGCCCAACTCCTGTATCGTCTGGCGCACTTTCTTTCCCTTGCCGCCGGGTCTGCAACGCGAAGTAGCTCTGGCCGTGTGCGATGACAGGTTTGGCGGGATCGCCGTTCTGCACGATCAGGTAGCAGGCATAGCGCGACAGGCGATAGTCTTCGATCGCACGTCTGGCACCCGATCCGATGTCGACCATTCTCGCCGCTTGGGAAAAATGGTCTTCGACCGGGTGGCCTGATTGCCTGCACGCTTCGATGGCCTTGTCTATTACGTGCTTGAACTTGTCCCAAGCGGCGTAATCGAGCAGTGGCTGGAGATCGCATGCCAGCCAGAACTCGGCTGCGTCCGCGCTGACTTGCCGGATGCTGTCGAAGCTGGGACGAGGGTTCGACGGTGTTTCGGACGCCATGCGTTGCTCCTTCATTCGGTCGCGGATCGGGCGATGTCGCCGTAGTCGACCACCACGCTGCCGCGAGCCTTGGCGAGCAAAGTCGCGAACGGGTCCTGGACACGGACCAAACGGGGCGCCGCCGAATCGCAATCGAAGACGGCGTACAGCCAATACTTCTCGCGCGCACTGCAGGCCCGTGCCCATTCGTTTTCCATCAACTCGACGTGCGTCGCGCCGGTACGGCCCTTGACCTCGATCATCCGGACCTCCCCATCGGGACGCTTCGAATGCAGGTCGAATCCGGGATAGTCCGACAGGCCCAGGACACGGGCTTTTTCGGGCGTGGAGACATCGCGCACGTCGGCGCCTAAGCTGGCCTCGTGCGCGATCGCCAGCTCCATCGCGATTCGCTCGACCTGCGCGTCGCGCGCCTTGATATCTTCGATCGCGTTCGAAGGCTGTACCAGGGCGGTTGCAATGACCTCGACACGGCCCGAGCCGATCAGCTCGACTTCGCGCCGAGCTTGCGCGATGGCAAGGCTGCGCCGCTGCGACAATCCGCGCTGCTCGTGCTTGATCCGATCCAGTTCCGCATCGGCTTTCTGGTCGCCACCCCGAGATCGATCGGTATAGCGCTTGCGGGTCGAGGCGAGCTCGGATTCCTGGTAGTCGTAGGCACGGCGTAGATAGGCTTCGGTCTGCTCGAGCCGGCTGCGCGCGCTCAGTGATTGCAGCTCGCATAAGCGCGCGAGCAGCGCATCGCGCGTGTGCTGGTAGGCGGCCTCGCGGTAGGTGTCGCCTTGTGCCAGAAACGGCACGGCCGCCGGGTCCACCTTCGCCCCAGGCTTCAGCAGCAGCAGTTGCTCGACCGGCGCCTCCAGCATCCGGTTATCCGCGAACTGGCGGATGCCGACCAGCCGCTCGTCCAGCACTTCTTCGCGCTGCAACGATGCAAAGGCTTGATCGGCACGGCGCACGACGCTCACGCGCGCGACATGAAAGAGATACGGGCGGGTCGCGGACGGATCGGTGAACACCGCGCCTTGCCGGCCTGCCGAGCGGCAGCGCTCAATGGCCAACGTAGACAGGCGATCGAACACGGGCTCGCCGGGATGCAGGAATATGGCATCGCGCTTGTCGTCCGGCCGATAAACCGTCAGGCGGCTGCGCGCCGAGTCGGGGTAGCTCTCGATCAGCGGCAAGACGCCATCGAGCGCGCCGCGCGCCCGGGCGCGAAGAAAGAATTCCGAATCGAGGTCGCCGATCAGGTCCACGCCGATTTCCGGCGCCGCGTGCTCCAGGTAACGGCGCACGTAACCCGGCAGGAGCCGGCGCATCTGTTCGATGCTCAACGCTTCTTCGAGCCGGGCGAGCTGCCCCGCGACCTCGCCGCCTTTGCCGTAGATCGCCTCTTCGCGCGCTGCGATCGCGCGCACCTGCTCGATCGTCAAGCGGCCGGCCAGCTCGATCGCCTCCCGATCGGCCGCGTCATCCGACAGGATAGCCTTCTGCAAATAGTCGCTCAGGGAGAAACCTTCGAACACGCGTCCGATCACGTCGAAGACCTTGTCGGACCCGAGCGCGACGCGGATTTCCTCCAGCTTGTCGAGCAGCGTCTTGACGACCCGGCCTTCGCGCGTCTTGCCCGCCACCAGATTCAGCACGACGACGCGGTCCTTCTTCTGGCCATAACGGTGGATACGGCCCATGCGCTGTTCGAGCCGGGCCGGGTTCCAGGGCACGTCGTAATTGACCAGCACCCAGCAGAACTGAAGGTTGATGCCCTCGGCCGCGGCATCGGTGCCGACGAAGAAGCGGGCGCCGGCGTCCGCCGCGGACGATGCGTGCGGCCGCCGAAACCGCTCGACCTGCGCGTCGCGTTGCTGGTAGTCGAGCCCGCCATGGATGAACGCCACCTGGCCGGCATGCCCCATCGCCTCCAACCGGCGCACGAGGAAATCCAGCGTGTCCCGGTGCTCCGTGTAGATGATGATCTTCTGCTCGGCGAAGCGCGGATCGCGCAGCAGCTCGCGCATCTTCTCGAATTTCGACTCCTGGCTGCGATCGTTGACTCGCTCCGCCAGGCGGATCAGCTCGCGGACTCGGCCGCGCTCGTCGATCAGCTCCGCGCAGGAAGTCGCGATGAACGCGCCCAGCGCTTCGGCTTCGTCCTTCTCGTGCTCTTCGATGCCACCCTCGGTCGATTCCTCATCCGCAGACTTGTCGTTCAGCGCATCGCGTAGTTGGCGATCGAGCTTGCGCTGGCGCTCGCGTAGTTGCTGCTCGGGGATGCGCCCCGACTGGATGCCGTCGATGAGCGCATCCAGCCGCTCATGGCGCCTGCGGAACGAGCACAGCAACGCCCAGGTGCTGCTGGCCAGGCGGCGCTGGAAGACCGTCATCGCAAAGCGGGCGGCGGAGCGATTCAGCAACCGCGCCTGGTTGTAATAGTGGCGGATGTACTTCGTCGTCTCGTCGTAGAGCGTCTGCTCGCTGAGCGGACCTTGGCTCAAGTCGTAGCTGTGGGTGTCGCAGATGCGCACCGGGTACAGCGGCTGGCCGCGCAGGTCGACCATCTCCTCCTTGATCCGGCGCAGGAAGTAACGCGGCCTGGCTTCGGCCGGGAACAGCTTGAATGCGGTCTCGGTGCTGAACAGCTCCGGCTCGAGCAGCCGCCACAGGCAGTAATAGGGATACTCCTTGCCCATGTGCGGCGTGGCCGTGAGGAGCAGCAGGTGATGCGCGCTCCAGGGTAGGCGCCAGTCTTCCGGCGCATCGCGCACGCCGGCGAGCGCCTCGGCGAGACGATAGCGCTCGGTCGGCCGGAAGCTACCGTCGCTGTCGCGATTGGCCGAGAGCTTGTGCGCTTCGTCGAACACGACCAGGTCGTACGGCGGCACGCCGGGGTCGCCGAGCGCCTTGAAGAGGGTGTCGGCGCGCAGCGAATCGACGCTCGCAATGACGAGATCGCCGTCGGCACCGGCGAACGGATTCGCTCTGCGGGCATCCGAGCTGGTCGCGATGCGGAAGCGCAACTGGAAGAGCTTGCGTAGCTCGCGCGCCCAATTCCCCACCAGGCCGGCCGGCGGCACGATCAGCACGCGCCGAATGGTTCGGCGGCTCAAGCTCTCGCGAACGTACAGGCCCGTCATGATCGTCTTGCCGGCGCCCGCGTCGTCCGCCAGCAGGAAGCGCAGCCGCGGCTGCGGCAACATGCGCTCGTAAACGGCAATGCGCTGGTGCGGCAGCGGATCGATCTCGCTGATCTCCGCGGCGAATGCCGGATTGAAAAGGTGGCCGTAGCTCAGCCGCTCGCCCTCGACCAGGACCCTGAGCCGATTCGCGTCGCCCATGAAGTCCAGGCGCGTCGCGGCGTCGGCGCCTTCACTGGCCCGAAGGGGCGAAACGGTCGACGGCGAGGGCTCTTGGTCGTGCAGGGCCTGGAGTTTTCCGAGCGCCAGGCGCGACGGGCGAACCTGGCCGTTTTCCCACCGATTGAGGGTGGCGAACGACACCCCGAGCAACGCGGCCAGCGCTTGCTGGGTGAGGCCGAGCGACTTTCGAAGTTTCTTGATTTCCGCCGGGGCCACACATAGATCGAGTGCTGTTCTTGCCTGCAATATAACATGTGCTATATGCAGAGGGCAAGAGGCGCCGATTGGCGCTGACCCGGCTACATGGAAGTTAGCGACAACTCACGGTGCGTTCCGTGCGTTCAGACGATCTCAGCCTGCGCGATCGCGCGCGCGACGTACCGATCCAGATCCTCGGCGAGCAGCAGGCGCGCTTGCACGAGGGTGTGCGCCGCGATGGCGACGCGCGCGATGTAGTCGTAGCGTGAGCGATAGCGCTCCGCCAGCGAAGGCCGCGGGTCGCCGCTATTGGCGCGCTCGGTCGCGTTCGTTGCGAACGGCAGGTAGCTGCCGACGATGCTATAGAGCGCCTGCGTGCTGCCCGCGGCGCGATAGTTCCAGCCGGTATAGGTTGCGAGCGGCGCCTCGAGCTGGGGTGTGCGCACCCCGGCGATGTCGTTGCCGTCGGCATCGGCGCGCGGCACCAGCACCGCGTATTCCTCGTGTGCGCGTTCTTGCGGCGGCTCCAACGTGAAGCGGCCCTGCTCGACTTCCGTGCCGTAGTCGGTGCGGTGCAGGCGATTGGCCGCGTGCGGCGCCTCGACACCCGGAATGCTCGGGAATGCCGCCCGATACTGCGCCGCGCTCACCAGCGTAGCGTCCGAACGGCGCGGCACGCGGCTCGGCACGGGCTCGGTGCCGTGCGTGGCCCATGCATCGAGCATATCGAGCAAGGCACGCAGCAGCGGCGCGGTGTCGAGCGGGTTGGACCGATGGCGGTGCGCACCCTGCTCGGCCTCGCCGCCGGGGGGCGCGAAGTGCTGCGACGACGCGAACAAGAACACCCGCGCACGCGGATGCTCGGCCAGATCGGCGCCGAAGGCATCGGTGTGCACCAGCGAGCCGCGCCGCTGCCAATACTCGGCCGCGGTCTGGGAATGAATCACCAGCGGATCGCTGTTCGGTCGCCTGAGGATGGCATCGGTGCGGGCGCTGAAGGGATCGCTGCTGAGACCATACGCGAACGGGAACTGGTCGGAGGCGACCAGGTGGTCTTCGTGCTGGCGCGGATAACGGCCCGGCTGGGCAAAGCGATAGTTGAGCGTCACGCGGCCCGCCCCGGTGACGTGGGGATGCACGCCGTCGAACACGCGCCTGAGCGCGGCGTCTTCGTTCCAGCCGCGGTAGACGAACTCGCGCAGGAAGCGCCCGCTCTGCGAGCGTCCCCAGCCGTAGACGCGCTCGACCGGCGCGTCCTTCGTAGCCACCGGGTTCGCCATGCCGCCAGCATCGCGCGTGCCGTAGCGCAGAAAGCTCAGGAAGTCGCGCACCCCGGCGAAGCCCAGGCCCAGCACCAGCGGATCCTTGGCCGTGTAGATCAGCTCGTAGATCCAGCCGGGGCGAAAGCCTTCGTGCAGCGTGCAATGCGTCGCCGAAGGCTCGAGGCGTCCTTGCGCGTCGAGGCGCGCGAACGCCCATTCGCTTGCGGGGATGGGAAGGCGTGCCTCGTGGGCATACTGGCGGCGAGTGAATCGCGCCTGCGCCTGGTCGAGCGATGCCGTCGGATAGCTGTGGGTATAGTCGTTGCCGCTCAAGCCGATCGTGCGCGTGCCGGCCGCGTCGGCGATGAATTCCATGCGCACCGCTGCGGTAACGGGCTGGGCGCTGCTGCCCGCGATCGGCAGGCGCATGCTCATGCGATCGACGCCGGGAAGAATGTCGCCCTGCCAGGCGAGCGCCACGAGCGTATAGCCGCGCCGCATGAGGAAGCCGTTGCCCGCATGCGCATCGCTGCTCGGCGCGTTGCTCGGTTCGGCGTCGTTGAAGAATTGCAGCGCACGTACGTTGCCGCGGTTGATGACATCGAACACGATGCGGCGGTTGCCGCGTGCCCAATCGGCCGGACGCAGAATGCAGAATTCGGCGGAGAATTCGACTTGCCCGGCGGCGTTGACCGGCGCGAGGTCCAGGTCGACGACGCCGCGATAGGCCGCAGCACGCGGGTCGAGCGCGAAATGCGCGACCCCGCTGAGGCGCTCGTAAGCGCCGCGCTCGCCGAATGCACGGCCCGCGGCGAGCGGCGCGGTTTCGCCGATCTCCAGGCGCAGGGTTGCGGACATCGCTATCTCTCCCTTGTGGGCTCGAGCCTCTAGGCCCTCATTGTATCCCTCGCCCAGCCGAGGCAGCGGACGGTGCCGGCGTCACGCCCGGCCTGACTGCCGGCGGAATCGCGGCCGACCATTCACCGCTCGACTTGTGTAGCATTTGAGATGTCGCGCGGGCCGGATCGGACCGAGCCTCGCCCGTGCGCCCGCTCTTGCCCGAACGAGGTCAGCCATGAAGCTCTATTACCATCCCGTTTCCACCACGAGTCGGCCGATCGTGATGCTGGCGGACGAGGCCGGTATCGCACTGGAGCTCGAGGTCGTCGATCTGTTCAGCGGCGCGCACCTGCAGCCCCCTTTCGCCGCGATCAACCCCAGCCGGCAGGTGCCGGTGCTCGAAGACGGTGACTTCCGCCTGACCGAGAGCTCGGCCATTCTCAAGTATGTCGCCGACCAGGCGGGCTCCCCCACCTATCCGCGGGAGCCGCGTGCCCGCGCGCGCGTCAACGAGCGCATGGATTGGTTCAACACTGGGCTCTACCGCGACTTGGGTTACGGCGTGATCTATCCCCAATGTCTGCCGACCTATAAGCGTCCGGACGAGCGCGTGCAGGCGGCGATCCTCGCCTGGGGACGGGAAAAGTCGCGGGCCTGGCTACAGATCCTCGATGCCGATCTGCTCGCCGGCAACGCTTACGTTGGCGGCGAAGAGGCGACCATCGCGGACTTCTTCGGCGCCTGCATCCTCACCCTGGGCGAAGTGGTGCACCTGGACTATTCGACCTGGCCCAACGTGGTGCGCTGGCTCGACGCCATCAAGTCGCGTCCGAGCTGGGCCAAGGCGAACGCGGGCTTCTACGCGCATTTCGTAGCGCCCTTCGAGCAGGCCCAGTTCGAAGGGCTGAGATGATCGGACCGGGGTCGGACCGAGGTCGGACCGGGGAATCGGCCGGGGAATCGGACCGGGGTCGAACTGGGGAATCGGACCGAGGTCGGACCGGGGTCGCGCGCGGCCGATGACGTCAGTGCCCCGTGGTACTCGGCTCGATATCGATGATGAGATTCAGGTGGCTGTCGATCGAGATACGGGCATCGGGGCCGGCCACCACGGTGGATTCGCGCTCCTCGACGATGGCGGGGCCATGCAGCGAGGTGCCCGGCAGCAGGGCGTAGCGGTTGTACACGGGCGATTCGACGAAGCCCTGGCCGGCGAAGTAGACCTTGCGCGTGCCTTTGCGCCGGTGTCCCGAATCGATGCGCTGGCCGGCGAAGTTCAGCACGACGTTCGGCACCGGCGCGGTGGCGCTCAAGCGCCAGGTCAGCGCTTCGGTGGGAACTTCGCGGATCTCGCGGTCGAAGAGCTGCCGGTAAGTCGCGAGGAAGTCGTCGCGCATGCGTTGCGCCGAAGCGGCTGACAGCGTGCCCTCGGCGAGCGGCACGTCGACCTCGAAGCCCTGGCCTACGTAGCGCATGTCGGCGTGGCGGCGCATGCTGATGCTCGCTTCGTCTGCGCCCGCTTCCAGCAGCAGCCGGCGCGCCTCCTGCGTCATCTCCGCGTACAAGTCATTGAGGTGGTTCCAATCGATGTCGTCGAGTCGGGTGACGTAGCTGCGCACCAGGTCGATTGCCGGCGCGGCGACCAGGAAGCCCAGCGCCGACATGACACCGGCACCGAGCGGGCAGATGATGCGCTCGAGCTTGAGCAGCTTGGCCAGCCCATACGCATGCACCGGGCCTGCGCCGCCGAAGGCGAGCATGTGATAGCGGCGCGGATCGCGGCCTTTCTCAGCGATGTACATGCGCGTGGCCGCGGCCATGTTCTCGTTGACGATGCTATGGATGCCGGCGGCCGCCTCGACCACGCTCAAGCCCAGCGGGCGCGCCAGCTTCTCCTCGACGGCACGCTCGACGGCGGCCGGATCGAGGCGCATCTCGCCGCCGAGAAAGAATTCGGGCGAGAGATAGCCCAGCAGCAGGTCGGCGTCGGTGACGGTCGGCTGGGTGCCACCGCGGCCGTAGCACACCGGTCCCGGCTCCGAGCCCGCGCTTTCGGGTCCGACCTTGAGCAGCCCCATGCGATCGATCCAGGCGAGCGAGCCGCCGCCCGCGCCGATCTCGATCAAGTCGATGACCGGCACCTTGAGCGGAATGCCCGAGCCTTTGCGGAAGCGGCGCACGCGCCCGGCTTCGAATTCGTGCGCGTGCTCGGGCCGGCCGTTCTCGATCAGGCACATCTTGGCGGTGGTGCCGCCCATGTCGAACGCGACCAGGTGCGCTGCATTCGCGAGGCCGCTATAGAACGAGGCCGCGATGGCCCCGGCGGCAGGCCCCGATTCGATGATGCGTACGGGATATTCGCGCGCGGCCCGCACGGTGGTGATACCCCCGCCCGAGAGCATCAGGTAGAGCGAGCCTTTGAGCCCCATGCGCTCGAGCTCGGCTTGCAACCGCGCCAGGTAGCGACTCATGAGCGGCTGCACATAGGCGTTGCACACCGCGGTGCTGGTGCGCTCGAACTCGCGAATCTCCGGTGCCACGTCGGATGATAGGGTCGCGGGAAGCTCGGGAAACTCGGCGGCCAGGATCGCTTTCGCGGCGCGTTCGTGGGCCGGATTGCGATAGGCGTGGATGAATGCGACCGCGATCGCTTCGATGCCCTCGTCGAGCAGCGAGCGCACGGCGTGGCGAAAGCCCTCGGCATCGAAGGCGCTCAACACGTTGCCTGAAGCATCGACGCGCTCGCTCACTTCGCGCCGCAGATAGCGCGGCGCCAGCGCCTCGGGACGTTGCAGGAACAGATCGTACAGGTCGTAGCGGATTTCCTTGCCCATCTCGAGCACGTCGCGAAACCCGGCGGTGGTGATCAATCCGACCTTGGCGCCCTTGCGCTCGATCACGGTGTTGGCGACCAGGGTGGTGCCGTGCACGATGCTGTGCAATTGCTCGATCGACGTGCCCGATTCGTGCAGCAATCGTTCGATGCCGGCGGTGATGGCGAGGCTCGGATCCTGCGGCGTCGTGAGGCGCTTGCCGGTGTAGATCACGTCGCGATGCTCGTCGACCAACACGAAGTCGGTGAAGGTGCCGCCGACGTCCACGCCGATGCGTATGCGTTTATCCATTCCTTGTTCCTAGCAGGGTCGCGCGCGTCGAGGTTCTTGGCCCGACCCGTCCGATTCAAGCGTCCAGGCCGTAGTCGCGGCGCGCGCACTGCGCCGAAATGTACCCATCGCGCAGATCGCGCAACACCAGCGCGCGGTCGCGCTCGCGCGCATCGCCGTAACCCCCGCCGCCGGCGTAGCGCACGATCAGTTGCTCGCCGGGGCGAATGGTGTCGCGCGACTTCGGATGCGGCTTGCGCCCGTCGCCGAGCTGAATCTCGACCCGCGCCCCGCACTCGCCGCCGGCAAGGCCCAGCGGTGGGTACTTGTGGCGGTCCGATAGCAGCGAGAGGCGTAGCGGCTCGGTCGAGACCACTTCGACCACGATGTCCTGGCCCAATCCGCCGCGATATTTTCCCGCGCCGCCGGAATCAGGCCGCAGCTCCTTCTTGCGCACGATGAGCGGTGCCAGGCTCTCGAACGCCTCGATGCTGCCGGCGCCCGCGTTGGTGGGAAACGCGGTGCACGGCAAGCCGTCCTGAACCGCGCTGCCGCCCATGCCGCCGCTCGCGAACAGGATCTGCGAGAAGCGGTTGCCGCGCCGGTCGATGCCGCTGTAGACCGAGCGGGTGGTCGGCGCGCTGCCCGATTCGGCGATGACCTTGTCGGGAATCGCCTGCGCCAGGGCGCCGAATACCACGCCGGCGAGCAGGTGCCCGGTGAGCTGGCGCGCATTGCAGGCCGCCGGGTAGCGCGGATTGAGGATGCTGCCCTCGGGGGCGTCGATCGTGATCGAGCGGTAGGAGCCTTCGTTGCGCGGGGTGAGCGGATCGAGCGCGCACTTGATCGGATACACCGTGTACGCATAGGTGTAGTTCATGACCGAGTTCAAGCCCCGATCGATCTGCTTGGACGTGCCGGCATAATCGACGCTCATGTCGGAGCCGCGCACGCGGATCGTGCACTCGATGTGGGTCTCGTCGGCGTCGAAGCCGTCGGCGTCCAGGGCGCTGTGATAGGTCCCGTCGGGCACGCTCTCGATCGCGTCGCGCATCGCGCGCTCTGCGCGCGATTGCAGCGCTTGCGACAGGCCGGTCAGATCGTCCATGCCCGCGTCGTCGAGGAATTCGTCCAGTCTGCGCGCGCACATGCGCTGCGCATTGACTTGCGCATAAAGGTCCCCCAGCACCTGGTCGGGCACGCGCACGTTGGCGAGGATGAGATCGATGAGATCGCGGTTTTCCTCGCCCTCGCGCAGGAATTTCACCGGCAGGATGCGCAGCCCTTCCTCGAACAGCTCGCGGCAGTCCGAGGACCACAGCGAGCCGCCGATATCGGGCGAATGCGCGATCGAACCCGAGAAGCCCACCAGCTTGCCGCGATGAAAGATCGGCGCGGCCATGGTGATGTCGGGCAGATGGCCGGTGGCGAGCCACGGGTCGTTGGTGATGATGCAATCGCCCGGCTTCCACTGCGCCAGTGGAATGCGCTCCAGACACTTGCGCAGCGTCCGCGGCAGAATGCCGACGAACGACGGAATGCCGGCGGTATTCTCGGACAGCGAGTCGCCGTTGGCGTCCATCAGCACCGTGGCGAAGTCGTTCGACTCGCGCACGATGGTGGAAAACGAGGTGCGCAGCAGCGCCGCCGCCGACTCGTCGGCGATCGAGATCAGCCGGTTCCAATAGATCTCCAGCGAGACGGGATCGAACGCCGATTTGACCGATTCGGCCATGGCCCCTCCAGGTGTTATTGGCGCCCGAGTATAGCAGCGCAGCTCCTTGCTACGACTTGAGCAGCGCGATCCCGGCGACGACCACGCAGGCGCCCGCGATGCGCTGGCGCCCGAACGGCTCCTTCAGCAGCATGGCGCCGAGGATCGCGGCAAAGATGACGGAAGTCTCGCGCACGGCGGCGACCGCGGCTACCGGCGCCCGCGTCATCGCCCACAGCGCGATCAGGTACGCCGCGACGCTCAAGCCCCCGCCTAGCAGCGCGCGCCACCAGCGCAGGCGCAAATGCGCCCGCACGCTTGTCCGGCGCTGAGCGATGACGATGACGACATACGGCATCGCCGTCACGAAGAACAGCCATAAGCCGTAGCTCGCGGCATTGCCCGCGCGGCGCACGCCGGTGCCATCGATGAGCGTGTAAGCGGCGATCAAGCCCGCGTTGCACAAGGCGTAGGCTATGGCACGCCGCTGCCCCTCGCGTAACACGCGCCGAACGCCGCCGATCCACAGTATGCCGATGCTGATGGTGGCGACCCCGATCCAGAGTAGCGGCGAGGCAGGATCATCGAGCACATAGGCGCCGAAGCAGGCGACCAGCAACGGCGGCAGGCCGCGCATCAGCGGATAGGCGAGGCTCAAATCGCCATGGCGGTAGGCGGCCGCCAGGGTGGCGAAGTAGACCTGATGGACGATCCAGGAGGCCGCGAGATTGGGCCAGCTCGATGGCTGCGGCAAGGGCACCGCGAGCAGCAACGGCGCGGCGATCAGCGCTGCCGAGCCCGCCACCAGTGCGGTATCGAGGCCAACGTCGCGGCTCGACTTCACCAGCGCGTTCCAGAGCGCGTGCATGAGCGCGGCGGCCAGCACCAGCGCGGTGACTTCGAGCGACATCAGGCGCTGCCGGCCTTGCCTGGGTCAGTTGCCGGGGTCACAGATGCCGGGGTCTTGCAGGTTGCACGCGGGGCGTATCCCGCCGTGCCCCGGACTGCCAGGACTGCCCGCGGCTCAGGCAGCCAAGGCATCGAGCGGGTCGATCGCGCTATAGCCGAGCGCCGCCGCCACCTCGTGGTTGGTGACCTTGCCGCGATGGACGTTCAGCCCGGCGCGCAGGTGCGCATTCGCGCGCAGCGCCTTTCGATAGCCCTGTTCGGCCAGGGCGAGCACGTGCGGCAGGGTCGCGTTGTTGAGCGCGTAGGTGGAGGTTCGCGGCACTGCCCCCGGCATGTTGGTCACGCAGTAATGGACCACGCCGCCGACCACGTACGTGGGATCGGCGTGCGTCGTCGGGCGCGAGGTTTCGATGCACCCGCCCTGGTCGATCGAGACGTCCACGATCACCGCACCGGGCTTCATGCGCGCGACCAGCGCCGCCGACACCAGCTTGGGGGCGGCTGCGCCGGGGATGAGCACAGCGCCGATCACCAGGTCGGCCGCGCTGACCTGGCGCTCGATGTTGTCCTGGTTGGAGTACACCGTCACGACGCGTGCACCGAGCAGCCGATCGATCCGGCGCAGCACTTCGATATCGCGGTCGATGACGACGACCTGGGCGCCGCTGCCCACGGCAATCTGCGCGGCGTTGAATCCGACCACGCCGCCGCCCAGGACGGCGATGCGCGCCGGCGGCACGCCGGGAACGCCGCCGAGCAGGATGCCCATGCCGCCGTGCTCGCGCTCCAGGCAACGCGCGCCCGCTTGCACGCTCATGCGCCCGGCCACTTCGGACATCGGCGCGAGCAGCGGCAGGCCGCCGCCGGACGCGGTGACCGTCTCGTAGGCGATGCAGGTGGCGCCCGAGGCGACCAGCGCGCGCGTCTGCTCGGCGTCGGGCGCGAGATGCAGATAGGTGAACAGCACCTGAGTGTCACGCAACAGCGCCCGCTCGCGCGCCTGGGGTTCCTTTACCTTCACGATCAGCTCGGCGCGCGCGAAGATCTCCTCGGCGTTCGAGGCGATGATCGCGCCGGCGCGCTCGTAGTCGGCATCGGCGGCACTGATCCCGATGCCGGCGCCGGTCTCCATCAGCACCTGGTGGCCGCGCGTGGTCAGCTCGCGCACGCTCGAAGGCGTGAGGCCCACGCGATACTCGTGGGTCTTGATCTCCTTAGGCACGCCGACCAGCATGGCTCAGCCCCCCGCCGCCTGCGAAGCGAGCGCGTGTTGCGGCAATGCGCAGGCGTGCATCACGGCCGCGAAATGCTCGAGGCTCGGCGTCGCAAACCGGGTGCCACGCGCCTGGTCGTCCCACATGCGCAGATTCACCGCGTCCAGCGCGTAAGGCTCGCGCATGAACGCGCGCGCCTGGCCGAAGGAAAACGCACCGCCCTGGCGTTCGAGCGAGGCTTTCGCTTCGGCCGAGAGCAATTGCGCATAGCCCGCGCGGCCGTAGCACAGGTAGCGCTTGGCATCGACGTGCAAGCCGATGGGATCGGTGACCGCGACGCCGAACAGTCCGTCCAGGGCGCGCGCAGCGTGCAAGCCGTGCGCGTCGGCCGAATCGGGCATCCCTTCGAGCAGCAGGTGGCCGAGATCGTGCAGCAGGCAGGCGCAGACCAGCTCGTGGCGCGCGCCCGCTTTCTCGGCGAGCCATGCCGTTTGCAGCGCGTGCTGGGTATGGCTCAGCGGCGCATCCTCGAACAGCCGCGCGCCGCGGGACTCGAACAGCCGGCAAATCGTGGGGATCGTGAGCGTGCTCATGGCTGGGGCTTGGGCTGGGTGGGATCGGTGATGGATTCGACGATGGGCGTGCCGGCGTTCGCGCGCGCTCGGTGCGCACGTGGCGGCATTACCGGCTCCGGCTCGGCCTTGAGCCGGCTGCGCGAGAGCACCCCGGCGCTTTCCAGGATGGGATAGGCGACCGAGCACAGATGCGAGTTGATGCGTTTCATCTCGCTGATGAGATCGAGGTGCAGCGAGCTGGTTTCGATGCTCTCGGGCGTATTCCAGGCGAGCCGCTGCAAATGGGTATCGGCAAAGGCGAGCTCGCGCTCCCTGAACTCGACTTTCTGCGCGATCAGCGCCTGCGCGCCCTTGAGATCGCCGTTCAAGAACACGCTCATCGCAAGCCGCAGGTTCGCGACCAGGCGTTCGTGCAGCTCTACGATCTCGGCCATGCCGGCCTCGGAGAAGCTCGCACCGCGCTTGATCAGCTTGTCTTCGAGGTCGCGCAGTATGCGCTCCACGCCGTCGCCGATCTGCTCCATGTTGATGGTGAAGGAGACGATGTCGGTCCAGCGCCGGCTTTCCTGTTCTTCCAGCGCCTCGCGGCTGATCTGCGTGAGGTAGAGCTTGACCGCGGTGTACAGCTCATCGACGGTATCGTCCATTTCGCGCAGGCGGCGCGACAAGTCGCGGTCCTTGCGCCGAATCACGTCCATGACCCCGACCAGCATCGCTTCCACGGTATCGGCGATGCGCATCGCCTCGCGGGCCGCGCACGAGATCGCAAGCCCGGGTGTGTCGAGCGCAACCGGGTCGAGGTGGCGCGGCCGCGCCGGGTCGTCGTATTTTGGCCGCGACGGCAGCAAGCGTTCGGTGAGCCGCGCGATCGGCTCGGTGGCCGCGATGAAGCCCATGGCGAGCGCGACATTGAACAACAGGTGGAAGTCGACCGTGAGCCGCTGCGGGTCGGGGTCGATCGCGCTGAGCGCGGCGGTGATCGCGCCGATGAAAGGCGCGAGCAGCAGGCAGCCGGCGAGCTTGAAGACGAAGTTGCCCAAGGGAATGCGCCGCACCTCGGGGGCGGCGCGCGCGGTGGTGAGCAGGGCGAGCAGGCCGGCGCCCAGATTCGCGCCCAGCACCAGCGACAGCGCCACTTCGGGCGAAATGATGCTCGATGCGGCCAGCGTCGCCGTGAGCAGTACGACCGCGAGGCTCGAGTACGACACGATGGTCACGATCGCCGCGAACACCATGTCGAGCAGCACGTCGCCGGACAAGGTGGCGAAGAGCGTCTTCACTCCCGCATTGGCCGTGAGCGGCCGGGTGGTTTCGAGGATCAATTGCAGCGCGAGAATGATGAGACCGAAGCCGATGGCGACGCGCCCGAGCCGCCCGGCAGTCGTATTCTGGCGCGACAGAAAAAGCATCACCCCCAAGAGGATGAGCAGCGGCGAGAGCCACGACAGATCGAGCGAAAAGAGCTGCACCACGACGCTCGTGCCGACATCGGCACCGAGCACGATGGCAAGCGCGGGTGCGGTCGCGATGAGCCCCTGGCCGACGAAGGAGCTGGCGATGAGTGTGGTGGCGGTGGAGCTTTGCAACAGGCTCGTCACCGCGACGCCGGCGAACAGGGCCGAGAAGCGATTGCGCACGCTGCTTGCCAGCACGCGGCGCAGGTTCGCGCCGTAAACCCGCAGCAACCCGGTGCGCACGATGTGGGTGCCCCACACCAGCAACGCGACGGCTGCCAGCAGGCCGAGCAGCGTCTTCACGGCCCGGGCACGAGCACCAGGGGAGCGTGTTCAGCGGCTATGTTCATGAATTGATTGGATCACCCGTGTCATATATTGTCAACGGCGAGCACCGTTGCGCGGCTTTCGCGCGCTGCGCGGATGCGATCATCGACGTCGGTTCCGGCGCCGGATCATGAACGGGTTCGATGCGCCGGCCCGGCCGGGCTCGAGCGTGCTCGGCTGGTAGAATCCGACTCCCGCAGCGATTGGCCGCTCGCTTCGGTGGCTGGGCGGCCGGTCGATTCGCTTGCTGTGTCCCGGTGCCTGCATTCATGTCGTTGTGCTCAACCTTGTCGCGCGCGAGCGCGCTCCAAGCATGAACGTGCTGTTCGAAGAGCAGGGCGAATTCAAGCTCGGCACGGTGCTGGCGGACAACGCCGCCTCGCTGCAGGTCGAAACCGCCTCGGGCAAGCGCACCAAGGTCAAGGCCGCGAACGTGCTGCTGCGCTTCGATCACGCAGCCGCGCTTGCCGGCTTCATGCCGCAAGCGCAGGCGCTCGCCGCCGCGATCGATCTCGACTTCCTGTGGCAATGCTGCGGGCCGGACGAATTCGACTTCCAGTCGCTGGCGCAGGAGTATTACGGCCGCGCGCCGGCGCCGCTCGAGGCGGCCGCGTTGCTGCTCAAGCTGCACGGCGCGCCGATGTACTTCTACCGCCGCGGCAAAGGGCGCTTCAAGGCGGCGCCGCAGGAAGCGTTACGCGCGGCGCTCGCCGCCGTGGAGCGCAAACAGCGCCAGGCCGAGCAGCAGCAGCGCTATTTCGAGCAGTTGAGCGCGGGTCGGCTGCCGGCGGAATTCGAACCGCTGCGCGAGCGGCTGCTGTATAGACCCGACCGCAACACCATCGAAGCGAAAGCGCTCGACAGCGCATGCGAAGCGCTCAAGCTTTCGCCGGCCCGCGTGTTCGAGCGCTGCGGGGCGCTGCCGTCGAGCGCGCAATACCACCTGGGCCATTTCCTGTTCGAGAATTTTCCTGAAGGTGCGGGCTTTGCGCCCCTGCCGCCGCCGGGACTGCCGGCCGATCTGCCCGCGGCCGGCGCGGCGGCCTATAGCATCGACGATGCCGCGACCACCGAGATCGACGATGCGTTCTCGGTGATTCGGCGCCCCGATGGTGGCCTGCGCGTCGGGGTTCACATCGCTGCGCCGGCGCTGGGGATCGCGATCGATTCGCCGCTCGACCAGGTGGCTCGCCGGCGACTGTCGACGGTCTACATGCCGGGGGGCAAGATCACCATGCTGCCGCCCGAGGCGATCGAGCGCTATACCTTGCTCGCCGGCAAAGCGGTGCCAGCACTCTCCTTTTATGCGGAGGTCTCGCCCCAATTCGAGATCCTCGGCACCGAGTCGAGAATCGAATCGGTATACATCGAGGGCAACTTGCGCCATGACGCGCTCGATGGCGTCTTTGACGCCGCCGCGGTCGAACGCGGCCACGTCGAGCACGCGTTCGGTTCCGAGCTGCTCGCGCTACACCGGCTCGCCGAGCGCCTGGAGGGCGCACGCGGCAAGGCCGAGCCCCAGCGCGAGCCGCGTGCCGAGTACGACTTTCACGTCGCGGATGAGCGGATCGAAATCACCGAGCGACGCCGGGGCGCGCCGATCGACAAGGTCGTCTCCGAGCTGATGATCCTGGTCAACAGCCGCTGGGGTCAACTGCTCGACCAGCACGATCGGGCGGGCATTTTTCGCGCGCAGCGCGAGGGCAAGGTCAAGCTCGCCACCGTCGCGTCGCCGCACCAGGGCTTGGGCGTCGCCCATTACGTCTGGGCGAGCTCGCCCTTGCGGCGCTACGTGGACCTCATCAATCAACGCCAGATCGTGGCCCTCGTGCGGGCCGAGCCGCCGCCGTATCCGCGGAACAGCGAGGCTTTGTACGCCGCCATGCGGGCTTTCGAGCTCACCTACGACGTCTATGCTGAGTTCCAGCGCCGCATGGAGCGCTACTGGTGTCTGCGCTGGATCATGCAAGAGAACATCGCCAGCGTGTCCGCGCGCGTACTGCGCGAGAACCTCGTGCGCCTGGAGCGCCTGCCGCTGGTGGTGCGCGTGCCCTCGGCGCCGGATCTGCCGGCCGGCAGCCGGGTCGAGCTCGCCGTTGGCGCGATCGATCTGATCGAGCTGAGCGTCGAGCTCGAGTTTCGCGAGCGGCTCGCGGCCTGAGGCGCGCGTTGCGCAAAAACCTCAACCGGGGCGCCGTGCGTAGGTCTCAACGTCCTGTTTGCCAAGTCGTTTGTATGACGAAGCGGACGATGTTCCGTACAATGCCGCCATGGAACAACTGGCCAAGCGGGTCGCGCCGCCAGCATTCGATTTGAGCTCGCTCGGGGACTGGAGCGCGGCGCTGCTGCGGCGCGATCCCCAGACGCGTTTCCAGGCGGCGTTGCTGCTGTCCTTGCTGCTGCACTTGTTCGTCGTCGTCGGGGTCAGCGTGCGAGCGCCTGAGCGCAGCGTCGATGTGACCCATGCGCCGCTCATGGTGGATCTGGTCAACAGCCGCACCGCGGCCGCGCCGCAGAAGGCCGAGATCCTCGCCCAGGCGAATCTCGATGGCGGCGGCAACACGGACGCGGATCGGCGCGCCAAGAGTCCGCTGCCGATGGTGAAGCGGCACGACCCCGAGCCCGACGTGGCGGTGAAGACCCGCACGGTCCCGGCCGAGCAGCTCCCCGCGCCGCGGGTCATGACCCAATCGAGCGAGCCGGCGGCCGCGGTCGCGCCGCCCGAAGTGCGGCCCCAGACCGAACCGCAACCCGAGCCCGCGCCACCGAGCGCCGCCGATCTCATCAACAGCAGCCGCGAAATGGTCCAGCTCCAGGCGCACATCAACCGCAGCCTCGATGCCTACCAGAAGCGGCCGCGCCGCACCTTCATCGGCGCTCGCGCCAAGGAATTTCGCTTTTCGCGCTACATCGAGGATTGGCGCACGAAGATCGAGCGCGTCGGCGAGATGAACTATCCCGCCGCGGCGCGCGGGATCTACGGCAACTTGCAAGTCTCGGTATCGATCCGCGCCGACGGTAGCCTGGAAGGCGCCGAGATCAGCCGCTCGTCGGGCAGAAAGGTGTTGGACGAGGCGGCCATCCGCATCGTGCGCCTCGCCTCGCCGTTCGCGCCTTTCCCGCCCGACATCGCCCAGGACACCGACATACTGAGCATCACGCGCACCTGGAGCTTCACCCGCGCCGACCAGTTCCAGGCGGAATGAAAAGAACCAGCCCGGCTCCTCATGCGTGAGCGCTACGCCGTCATCGGTAATCCGGTGACTCACAGCAAGTCGCCGCAAATCCATAGCGCGTTCGCGCGCCAGACGAGTCAGGACATCGTCTACGTGCGACTGGCCGCGCCAAAGGGCGGCTTTCGCGCCGAGCTCGATCGGTTCATCGCCCACGGCGGCCGCGGCCTCAATGTTACCGTGCCGTTCAAGCAGGAAGCCGCAGCGGCCTGCACGGCGGTATCGGAGCGCGGCAAGTTCGCGCAAGCGGTCAATACGCTCACGTTCAAAGACGGCAAAATCGTTGGCGACAACACCGACGGCGCGGGCCTGCTGCGCGACCTGGAGAAGAATCTGCATGTCGGCCTGCATGGCCGCCGGGTGCTGATCCTCGGCGCCGGGGGCGCGGCGCGCGGGGTCATGATGCCGCTCATCGCCCGCGGCGTACGCATGATCGTCGTGGCCAACCGGGATCGGTCCAAGGCGCAGGCACTGGAGGAGCGCTTCGGCCTTTTCGGCAACGTGCGCGCACGCGGCTACGACGAGCTCGCCGGCAACGGCTACGAGCTCATCATCAATGCGACCTCGGCGAGCCTGCAAGGCGTATTGCCGCCCGTGCCTGGGAGCGTCTTCGCGCCGGATTGCGTGGTCTACGACATGGTGTACGCGGCCGGCGGTCAGACGCCCTTCCTGCAATTTGCGCGCGAATGCGGTGCGCTCATCACCAGCGACGGGCTCGGCATGTTGGTCGAGCAGGCGGCCGAATCCTTTTTCATCTGGCGAGGCGTGCGGCCCGACACGGCACCGGTGCTCGAGCTGCTGCGCGCGGCCGGAGTGTGACGCCGGCTCGGGCCGCGAGCGCGCCGTGATTCGAGCGCCGGGTCCGATATCTCACCCGGCCGGCCTGGCGTAATGGCAACGCGTTGACCGATGCAGGCATTCGGGTATCCGGGTTGATGCTGCGTTCGATCTGGCGCGTGCTCGTGTTCGTGCTCGGGCTCGCCATCGGGCTCGCGGCTGCGTACCAGCTGTGGGTGTTCGGTCATGTCTGGTGGTGGGTCGAGCATAACCCGGACAGTACCGCCTTCATGGACGATCGGCTGCGCACGCTGCGGGCAAAGAACCCGCAGGCGCAACTGCGACACCAATGGCTATCCTACGCGCGCATCTCGGCGCATCTGAAGCGCGCCGTCGTCGCGGCCGAGGACGCCAAGTTCCTGGATCACGAAGGCTTCGACTGGGAGGCGATCCAGCAAGCGCACGAAAAGAACCTCAAGCACAAGCGCGTGGTCGCGGGCGGCTCGACGATTTCGCAGCAGTTGGCGAAGAACCTGTTTCTCTCGGGCAGCCGCTCGCCATGGCGCAAGGGGCAGGAGGCGCTCATCACGCTCATGCTGGAAAAGATGATGAGCAAACGGCGCATCCTCGAGATCTATCTCAACGTCATCGAGTGGGGCAACGGCGTCTTCGGCGCGGATGCGGCGGCCCGGCATTACTTCGGGATATCGGCGTCGCAGTTGACCGCGGAGCAGGCCGCGCGCCTCGCCTCGATGGTGCCCAATCCGCGCTTCTACGACCGCAACCGCCACGCGCCGTGGCTCGCCGCCAAGACGCGGCTCATCCTGGGGCGGATGAATGCGGCGGCGATTCCGTGAAAGCGGATCGGCACGCAGTTGAGCCAGCCCTGGGCGCAACGACGGCCGGCGCTGGCCGCCATTGCATGAGGGCGCGCCGGCGCGATTGCGCTGTGCCCTTTCCCTGCCCACGAGTGGCGCAGCGCCTGCCTTCAAGCCCGCGCCACGATCGCGTGCCTTGGGCGCCGCGTCACGACAACGCAACCTCGAATCCCTTCCTGGTCGCCGGACGGGCCATGCAGCGCTCATACCACGCCTTCACGTGCGGGAAGTCGGCCAGATCGACCTGATGGCGCTCGTGCCGCCAGGCCCAGCCGAGAATGGCGAAATCGGCAATGGAGCACTCGCCGGCGACGTAATCCCGGCCGGCGAGGCGCCGGTCGAGCACGCCGTAGAGGCGCCGCGTTTCCTTCGAGTAGCGCTCCAGCCCATAGCGCCGATCGGCGGGATCGGCCACGAGCAGGAAATGATGTACCTGGCCGGGCATCGGGCCGAATCCGCCCATCTGCCACATCAGCCACTCTAGGAGCCTGTCGGACTTGATTTCGCGCGATGCGTTGTGGGCGCAACCCGAAGGGACGGGGCGATTTTCGCGCATGGCGGTGTCGAACGACTTGCCGATAGTCTCGCTATCGGCTGCGTCGTCCTCCTAGCCCTGCGCGAAAATCGCCTCCGTCGCAC
>JADLAC010000041.1 GCA_020848435.1 Burkholderiales bacterium
CGCTTTTCGCGCATGGCGGTGTCGAACGACTTGCCGATAGTCTCGCTATCGGCTGCGTCGTCCTCCTAGCCCTGCGCGAAAATCGCCTCCGTCGCACACGTGAAATCAACTCCGACAGGCTCCTAGCAGGCCCGAGGGATCATCCGGGTTAAACTGCTCCCGCACCGTCATCCGGAGGACACGCCATGGCAACCCCTGTTTCCCTCGCCAATCCCGTGAAGGAGTGTTTCAAGGCCGGTCAGCCGGCGCTCGGCATGCTCTCGCGCCTGGGTCGAACGGGCGATATCGCCCGGCTCGCGAAAACCACGGGCCACGATTTCGTCATGATCGACATGCAGCATGCGCTCTACAACATCGAAACCGTCGGCCATATCGCACAGGCGGCGCTCGGCTGCGGCATCGCGCCGCTCGCGCGCGTGCGCGGCTGCGACGACCAGGACACGGCGGTGCTGCTCGACAACGGCATCATGGGCATCGTATTTCCGGATGTGAATAGCGCGGCAGAGGCGAAGCGTGCGGTCGATCGCGCGAAGTATCCGCCGATTGGCCGGCGCTCGGTTGCCGGCGCGGTGCCGATGTTCGACTTCCGTCCTGTCGCGGCGGCCGATTCGGTGCGCGCGCTCAACGACAATACGCTGGTGGTGTGCATGATCGAGACGCCCGAAGGTCTCGCCAACGTGGACGAAATCGCGGCCGTGGCCGGTGTCGATGTGATTCACGTCGGCTCCAGCGACCTGCTCACCGCCATGGGCACGCCGGGGGCATACGGCACACCCGAGCACCTCGCAGCGCTCGACAAGGTCATGGCCGCGGCGAAGAAGCACGGCAAGGTCGCCGGCGTGGGCGGCGATCGCAACATCGCGCGCCAGGTCGATTTCATCCGCAAGGGCGCGCGCTTCTTGACCACCAATAGCGACATCGCCTTCGTGCTGGCCGAGGGCACGCGCGTGACCGGCGAGTTGCGCAAGGCGCTGGTCGAGCGTTGAGCGGCGGCGGCGCGAATCATGTCCTCCGAGCTATCCACGCTGAAATCGCGCGCACCGTATCTCGCCGCGGCAAGCGTATCGCCGGGCGCGTCAACTGCCGGGTCTCGCCGCGGCACGCTGGCGCAGCAGGTAGACCCCGATCGTCAGCGCCGGTATCCCGCACACCACAAACCCGATGCCGTAGCTGCCGGTCAGATCGAGCAGGCCCGAGTACACCAGGGGCAAGGTCAAGGAACCGATCTGACCGAACGAGAGCACCCCGCCCGTAACGCTGCCGCGCATGTCCTCCGGTGCGCCGCGGGCGATCTCGGCGAGCAGGATGCCGTGCCAGGACAACGCCGTGGCGCTGAGCGCGCAAGCCACCAGGCCGACCAGGAGCGTCGGCCAGCTCGGACCGCAAAGCGCCAGCAGCGCGGTGCTTCCCGCCATGCCGAGCGCCAATGCGGCCATGATCGTGCGCGCGGAAACCAGCGTGCTGCCGAGCCAGCCCCAGAATATGCGGCCGGGAAAGGCCACGGCGACCGCGACCGAAAAGACGAAACCCGCCGCCACCGGGGTATAGCCTATGGTGGTGAGATAGACGACGAAATACGCCATGACGACCGTCTGCATGCCGTTGAAAGCCAGACAGGCGAAGGACAGCGCACGCAGGCCGGGCTTCGAAAGCACCGACGTCAGCGTCGATCTGAAATCCGACAGTCGAAAGCTGCGCGTCGGCACACGATCGTCGTCGAAGGTGTTGCGCAACGGTTGCAGCATCAGGGTGAAGCCTGCACAGGCGAGCGCGCACAGCAGCACGGTGACGCGCCAGCCCATCCACTCGGTGATCTGCGGGCCGAGCAAGCCGGCGAGCAGCAGCCCCGCCGGCACCGCCGTTTGCTTGATGGAGAAGACCAGCGGCATGTAGCGCGGCGACGAGACCCGCGCCAGCAAGTGCGAGCTGGCCGGTGTCGACACCGCGCCGCCGCCGCCGGCGATGAGGGCCGACAAGATGAGCGGCAACGGCGTGCCGAGCGCCGATAGCGCGATACCCGCGGCGACCATGAAGAGCGATACCTGGCTCATGCGCAATGCGCCGTAGCGGACGATGAAGCTGCCGCAGCCGAGCTGAAAGACCAGGGAAGCGACCGCGGTCAGCGCGAAATAGACGCCGATCCAGGCCGCATCGATGCGCAGATCGGTGATGATCGCCGGCGCAATGACCGCGGGCAGCGCGCGGCCGAGCGCCACGAAGGTCTGCTGCATGAACATCGCCCCGAGGGCGAGCAGGAGCGGGCTCATGGCCTGCGAGCGCTTTCCGCGCACCGCGCGAACGCGGCGCGCGATTGCTTTGTGACGCGGGCGCCGCTTGCCTGACTCAAGCGCTCGCTTGCCTCACGCCGCGGCAAGCTCAAGGCGGATTTCGTCCATGCGCAGGCCGGCTCATGTCATCCGGCGCTCATCAGGTTGGCGCGGATGACGCGCAGGATGTCGAAGCGGGTGATCGCGCCGACCAGCTTGCCGTTCTCGACCACCGGAAAACGCCGGTACGGCCGCGTCAGGAATAGTCCTGCCGCATAGTACACGTCCATATCGGGCGGAATGGTCTCCGGATTCGGCGTCATGATGTCCGCGACCATGCCGCGCGGCAAATCGCCTCCGACCCCCGCTGCGACCAGGCGCAAACAGTCCTTTTCGGTGAGGATGCCGAGCAGCCGTCCGCTCTTGTCCACTACCGGCGCGCCGGTCACTTGCTTCTCCAACAGGAAGCCGACCGCGTCCAGAATGGCCGTCTCGGGTCGCAGCGTGGCAACGCGCTTGTCCATGTGGTCCCTGACAACCGGCAGTTTCGGCATACGACCCCCCGCCCTCCGCGACGATGGCCACATTGTAGTCAACAAATACGCTGCCATGCCGCCCGCCGCGCTGGCCATCGATGCCTCGAGCGGCCTACACTGCGAGCCGAGACTGCGGCTCGGGACCAAATCATGATCGGCACCTGCGGGTCTCGAACGCCTTTCGCGTGGAGCCGTTCGGCCGCGCATTCGATTCGCAGTCGCTGCCCGCCCGCGACGACGACAGCATTCACGGAGGTTCTCCATGGCGATTTGGGCGTATGTGTGCCGCTCGTGTGCGGGCGGATCGCCGGCGAGCTGGTATGTTGCGGCGGCGCGGGTCGCGGAAATGCCTGCGGGCGTTCGCATCGTTCGGGTCAAGGTGGCGGGCGACTGGCATTGCGCCATGGTCGAGCGCTCGCGCCCGGTGGAGGTCGAGCAGATGCTCGTGCGCGAAGTGATCGCCAGCGACGAGGCCGACTGTCCGGACTGCGGCGAGCAGCTTCGCCGCGCCGCGGCAGGCGAGCCGGCCGAGCGTGCGGGCGTTGCAGCGCGACCAGCCGCGAGCAAACCTTCGCCGGCGCGTCGCGGAGTCTCCTCGCGCAGCGTGCAAGCGGCGGCGATTTCGCTCCAGGGCACGCGGCTCGTGGTGGTGCTGGTTGCCATGGATCTGTTGCGAAGCTCCGGGGAAGCCGACATGGCGATCGCAACCTTGGCCCCGAGCTTCGGCGGCGCTCCCATCGTGCTGCTCGCGCAGGACGATGACGGTTCGGCGCATTACCACGGGGATGCGCGGCTGGTGCGCTTGCTGAGCGGTATTGCGTTGGAGCGCATGCCGTGGAAGCACTACCCGGCCGGGTGATCGGGCCGCCCGCGATCGCGCGATTCTGCTGCCCCGGCGCACGTTGCCTACGACGCGCGCGCGGGAACCGAAACGCCCAGCGGCAGGGTACCATCCGCATTTCCTCATGCAGCTAGCGCGAAGGAGTCGGCGTTGAACACACGAATGGGCGTCATCAGCCCCGAGGGTTTGCGGCTACGCGCCAGCGGCAGCGTCAGCCGTCATCTCGATACGCTCGCGGGCAAGACCATCGGCGAGGTCTACAACAATCACTTCAAGGGCGAGCTCATGTTCCAGACCTATCGCCGCTTGTTGCGAGAGCGTTTCCCGGGCGTCAAGGTCATCCCCTACGACCAGTTTCCGATCGTCTACGTGGGCGGCGATCCCGCATCTCAAAAGCAAACGGCGAAGGAGGTCGCCCGCCTGGCCAAGCAATGGGGCGTCGATGCGCTCATCACCGGCAACGGCGGGTGAGGGACCTGCACCCCGGCCTCGGTGAGGCCGGCAGCCGAAGCCGAGAAGCTCGGCATCCCCAGCGTGGTGGTGACGACGACCGGCTTTACCGCGATCGCCAAGGCGGCTGGTAAGGCCGAGGGTCTCACGGGGTTGCGCGTCGCCGAGTATCCCGGCGCGGTAGGCGTACATGCCGAGGCATTGGTGCGGGAGAACGTCGAGACGGTGCTGTTTCAACGCATCGTCGATGAGCTGACGCGCCCGCGCCCGGGCGAGCATGACGATGGCGCCGGTCCCGCGCGGCCGGCCGGCGAGATCGTGTACGAAGGCGCGTACGACGAGATCGACGACTACTTCAGGCAGCGGCAGTGGTCGGACGAATTGCCCATCGTGCCGCCGACGCTCGAGCGGGTACAAGCGTTCCTCGCCCACACCGGGCGCGCGCCGGACGAGCAGATCGCCGTCTTGCCGCAAGCGAATCTCGCCGCGGTGCCCTGGAACATCGCCGCCAATGGCGTCATGGCGGGTTGCCGTCCCGAGCATATGCCGGTGCTCATCGCCGCGGTGGAAGCGATTGCGGACAATACATACAACCTCAACAACATCGGCAGCACCTGGGGCGTGCTGCCTTTCCTGCTGGTCAACGGGCCGGCGACGGCGCGGCTGGGCATCAACAGCGGCGCGCAGCTCATCAGCCGAGGCGCCAATCCCGCGCTCGGGCGCGCGCTCGGTCTCATCATTCGCAATATCGCGGGCTACCAGCTCGGCCGCAACTACATGGGCACATTCGGCTACCCGCTCAATTTCGTGGTGGCTGAGAACGAAGCCCACAGCCCGTGGGAGCCCTACCACGTCGAACACGGCTATCAGAAGGACGACAGCACCGTCACCGCGTGCGCTACTGTCACCTGGGGCTGGCCGCCAGCGATCTACGGCACGGAGCAGAAGTCGGCGGCGCAGGCGGCGCTCGAATTCCTCAGCATCGAAGTCACCAAGAAGCCTTGCCTGGGCCGGCTGGTCGAGCGCGGTCCGAACGGTTTCAGGAACATGATCACCTTCCTGATCGCGCCGCCCGTGGCCAAGGCGCTCGCCGCGGCCGGCTACACCAAGCAGGCGATCCGCGAGTACGTGTACGAGCACGCACGCGTACCCTACCGGGAGCTCGAGTTCCTGATCGAGTACGGCCACTCCGAGGCGTTCAAGATTCCGGACATGGTCGAGCGCGGCCTCATGCCGCAGGAATACCTGGTCAAGGCCGAGGACCTGGTGCGGGTGTTGCCGAGCCCGGACGTGATCAACATCGTCGTCTGCGGCGATCCGGACCGCAACCGCATCATGGTGCTTTGGGGGGGCTATGTCAGTCCGGTGACGAAGAAGATGGAGGCTGCGCCGTAAGCTGGCCGATGCGGCGCAAGGGCGATCGAGCGAGCTACGCTGCGGCGCGCACTGTACGGCCGCGAACGCTTGACCAATGCGCTGGACTAAGCTCTTATCCACGCAGCATGACCCCATCGCGGCTCGACTGCGAAACGAGTAGCCGCGTACGGCGCAGTCCGATACTGGCGCGGTCCGGCGCAGCGTGGAAGGAACGCTCGCCCGACCGGATCGGACATGGCCGCGGAGCGAAGGAATGCCGGCGCGGCAGCAACCGAGCAGTTCGCTGCAATGGACCTGGAGAGGAAGCGCAGGCACCCTCGCAACTTCTCCATGCGCATCACTTGGACTCGCTGCAATCGACCTGGAGGAGGAAGCGCATGCACTTCGTTCGTTCGATGGGCGCATTGGCCGCTGTTACCCTGTGCAGTTGCGGGCCGGCGTGGTCGCAGGCCTACCCCGCCAAGCCCGCGCGGGTGGTGATCGTATTCCCGCCGGGAGGCGCGACCGATATCGTCGGCCGCATTGCCTTCCAGAAGGTCGGTGAGCAGATGAATCAGCAATTCATCATCGACAACCGTGCCGGCGCGGGCGGGACGATCGGCGCGGCCTTCGTCGCCAAGAGCCCGCCCGACGGCTATACGCTCATGGTGTATTCGGCGACGCTCATCGCCAATGCGCACATGTACAAGAAGCTGCCGTACGACGCGCTGAAGGATTTCACCGGGATAACGCCGGTGGCGCGCCTGGTCGGCATGCTGTGCGTTCATCCCTCGATGCCGGTGCGCACGGTGCAGGATCTGATCGCGCTGGCAAAAGCGCGTTCCGGAGAGATCAGCTACGGCACCGCGGGGGTGGGCGCCTTCCAGCACTTGTCGACGAGCTTGTTCGCCAACATGGCCGGGATCAATATCGTCCATGTGCCCTACAAGGGCGGCGGCCCGGCCTCGATCGCGACCGCGGCCGGTGAAGTACAAATGATCCTGACGCCGATCTCGGAGGTGCTGCCTCACCTCAACTCGAACCGCGTGCGGCCCATCGCCGTGTCCTCGGATACCCGCACCACCCAATTCCCCGATCTACCCACCATCGGAGAAACGGTGAAGGGTTACGACTTCATCTCGTGGATGGGTACCTTCGCGCCGGCGGGAACGCCGCGGCCCATCATCGATCGGCTCAATGCCGAGCTGAAGAAGGCGGTGGCCGATCCGGCCGTTGCCTCGAACCTCAATTCGCAGTCGCTCGATCCCATGCACATGAGCCCGGAGGAGTTCGGCAAGCTGCTGCGCTCGGAGTACGACAAGTACGAAAAGGTGGTGAAGCTCTCCGGCGCTCAAATCCAATAGCCGCCGGCGGCCTATTCGATCTGGATCTTGGCCGCGCGTACCACCTCGCCCCAGCGTTGAATCTCGGTCGCGATGTAGCGGCCGAACTCCTCCGCGGTGCCGCCGACCACCTCGATCGAGGCGGCGCTGAAGCGTGCGACGACGCCGGGATCGCGCAGCGCCTGGTTGATGGCGCCGTTCAAACGATTGACGACCGTGCGCGGCGTATCCTTGGGCGCCAGCATGCCGTACCACAGACCAGCCTCAATGCCGTCGAAGCCTTGCTCGCCGAAGGTCGGCACCTGCGGCAATTGCTCCAGGCGTCTGGGGTTGGCGGCGGCGAGCGCGCGCAAGCGGCCGCTCTTGACGTGGCCGAGGAAAGGCGGCGGGCCGTCGATCATGAAGTGGACCTGCCCCGCTACCAGGTCCGGGACGGCGGCGCCCGTGCCCTTGTACGGCACGTGCAGCAAATCGACGCCGGCCTTGAGCTTGAAGAGCTCAGCGGCAAGATGCGGCGGGCTGCCGTTGCCTGCCGAGGAATAACGGTATTTCCCCGGGTTTGCCTTCAGCTCGGCGACGAGCTGGCCGAGGGTGGCGCCCGGCACCGAGGCATGCGCGAACAGCACGAGCGGGATGCGCACCATCAGGGCGATGGGGGCGAAGCTCGTGACCGGATCGTAGGGAAGCTTCTTGTACAGGTTGGGGCCGATGCCGTGGGTCGTCATGGTCGCTTCGAGCAGCGTATAGCCGTCGGGCGTTGCGCGCGCGACCAGCTCGGTGCCGATGATTCCCGACGCGCCCGCGCGGTTGTCGACGACCACCGTCTGCCCGAGCAGCTCGGTGAGCTTCTGTCCGACCGCGCGCGCGGTCAGGTCCGCCGATCCCCCCGCGGCGAAGCCCACGATGACGCGAATCGGTCGCGCCGGAAAGTCCGAGGCATCGGCGGCGGCTGAAAAGCGCGGGACCGACAAAGCGCCGATTGCGATTGCCAGGGCGATCCGCCATGACATGCGCGTTGAACGCATCCGAGGACGCGGCTCCGATTCGGGTCGATCCGTGGGCATTGGCAGGTCCTTTCGATCACGCAACGCGAGCGCAGGCACGCAGTTCGCCGCTAGCGCCCTCGCGTTGCGTTCGAGAGCGCATCGGGAAGCCTACTTCGCGACCGCGGCCGCCGCGCGTTCCACTGGCATGTGGCGGTGAAAGAACGCGGCGATGGGATCGTACGAGAGCGGGCCTTGGCGCGCGGCCTGCTCGATGTAGTGCAGGTCGATGGTTCCGCCTGCCTTGCGGTAGGCGGCAGCGAAGCGCTCGGGCTCGTTCAACGCGACGGGCGATTCGGGGTCGCGATAGTCGTGCACCGGATCGGGCCGGCCTTGCACCCAGATCGCCGGTGGCGTGACCGCGTTCTCGCCTCGCTCGAGCATGAGCACCGGGTTGCCGTCGGCCATGTTGGCGTCGTTCCTCCAGAACGAGCTTTGCCGCTCGGGGATGTCGCCCACCCAGGCGGCGCCGCTCGCACGTGCGCGCAGCGCGTTGCGGTAGCGCGACAGGGGATTGATGACCGGCCACGACATGGCCACGCAACGCACCGTGGCATCGACCGAAGGCGAGCCCGAAGGTAACGTGACGGCCGTATAGCGCGGATCGTGCGGGCGCATGGCGGCCAGCATGGCGAGATGACCACCGCTCGACTGGCCGGACAGGCCGATCAGGTCGGCACGTGTGCCCACCTGGGCGGCCCGCGCCTTGAGCCAGCGGATGGCGTAATTGATGTCCACCAGCGCGCTCGGATAGCCGTGGTCGCCGTCGCGAAAATCCAACGCAGCGACCAGCAGCCCGGAGCGGGCGAGCACTTCGTCGCGTGCCTGGCATTCCTCCAGGCTGCCCTTTCCCCAGGCGCCGCCGTGCAGATCGATGACCGCGGGGAAGGGACCTTCACCGCGCGGCTTGAACAGGCGCAGCTTGAGCGACCGCTCGCCATGGCGCAGGTACTCGATGTCTTCGGTGCTGAATTCGTAGGTCGTTGCCATCGCCTCCCCCTCCGGGTTCAATGCGGACGCACATTCTACAGCGGCGTGGCCGCGAAACGCGCTTGGCGCGCCGCGCGTGCACACGCCGAGCGGTACTGCGAGCGACCGGCTTCGGTCCGTGGCAGCGCTTCAAGCGCCGCGGCGCGCGCGGCTTCTGCGCTGCAATTGGCCGCCGAACAGGAGCACGGCCGCATTCGAAAGAAACACTGCGGTGAAGCCGAAGGCAGTGCCCACGGTGCCGAAAAAGATCGGAATGCCGACGTGGGTGATGCTGCGCAGCGTCTTGTACAAGCCGATCGCTTCGGAAATGCGGCCCGCGGGAGCGAGCACGTACAACAAGGACATGATCATCGGCTGCGCGCAACCGACCCCGAGCCCGAGCACGAAGGCGATCGCGGCCAGCGCATAGGCATCGACGAAGAACGGCAGCAACGCGTAAGCAAGCGCGGCAACGAAAATGGCACCGGTCAGAATCGCCGGCTCGGTGGCCTTTTTCACCAGCAACGGAATGAGGGCTCGGATGACGAATGCGGCCAGCGCGACCATGCCGAGTATGGTTCCGATCGCGGATGCCGACAGTTCGACCGCATGACCGTAGACCGGCATGTAGAACTGGAACAGATCCTGCGCGGAGCCGATGATGCCGCCGGCGATGAACGTCGAACGCAACGGCCCAATGCGCCAGAGGTCGAGGACGCTGCGCCTTTCATCGCTGCTGCCATGATCCTTCGCGGTACGCGGAAGCAGCTCGGGGCGCCACCACAGGATCACGACCGGAACCGCGACGAAGACGGTGAGCACCCAGAACGCCCGCTGGTGGCCGATCAGGTCGATGCAGATCCCGGTGATCAACGGGCCGAGGAAATTGGCGATCGACCACCCCATGGTGATCAAGGCGTAGTTGCGGGCGCGATGCTTGGGTCCCCCGACACCGCCAACGGCTGCCTCGAGCGGAATGCCGAATATCAGGTGGCCGAGACCGAGCACGAAGGCGGCGGTGCAAAGCACGCCCAGCGTGGGCCAGGCCACGGGCAGCAGCATGCCGAGCGCCATCATCACCGAGCCCACGATCATCGGGCGCGATGGCACCACGCGATCGCAAATCCTGCCGATCACGATCGACAGCAGCATCGGCGTGAACGAGAACAGCGCGACGATCACGCCGACGGTGACCTGGTTCGCGCCCAGGTCCAGCGCATGCAGCGATACCGCGACACGGCTGCCGCCGAAGCCGATCTGGCTCAGCATCGCAACAGCCACCACGATATAGATGGTCATGGATCAGGACCGAGCGCGCGGATGGTTCGTAACCGGGCGGGCACGGCGACAATGCATGGCGGTGATCTTCGTCAGCCTCGCTTCGAAATGTGTGGGTCGGAGCACGCGCTTCAGCACCGTATGTCAGCGCGCTGCCGGCAGCGTATCGTAGTCGCCTTGGACGAGGCCGATGCGACGGCGCAACCGATCGGCCGCGGCGCTCGCGCCGGCCTTTTCGGCGAGCGCGAGCTGGAGCTTGAGCCAGGCCAGCAGCGGCCGGCGCCAGCCCTGGGCGGACGCGGTGTCGACCGCGAGCGCGATGACCGCCGGATCGGCGCGTTGCGCACGCAGTATCACGGCGGCAGCGACCAGGCGGGACAGCGGGTCGTCAATGGCGCGCAGAGCGCTCGCGCCGCCTCCCGCCGCCACCGCGCGATGGGCGCTCGGCAGCATGCCGATATCCGGCGCTGTCACGCGGCCCTGGAGGTAATCGGCATACGCGCGCTCGGCGCTGGGTGCATCGAGCGCGAGCGCCTCGAAGCCCGCGCAGGCCTCGAATGCCAGCGCCGTCATGCGCACCGCGCAGTACGCCAGCTCGACGCGCGCGCGCAGGTCGACGCGGCCGGTGCGGCTCACTTCGCGCCGCGCATAGTCGATCTCGGCAGCCTCGGCGCGGCTGTTCCCGGTGAGATGGGCCTCGAGCGCGCGTTCGAGCGCAGACTTCGCGTTGAATTGCCAGTCGGGCGGCGGCGTGCCTGCGCACGCGGCTGCGAGCAAGGCCGCGGCTGCGCAGGCGCAGGTCGAACGCCAAACGCCTGGCGCAAGTCTGGCCGGTGCGCTATGCGATCGATGCGCGCGCGATCGGGTGGCTGTCACGGTTTGTCTCACGGCAGCTTCAGCTCGGTATCGCGGGCAAACGGCCACCGGCGCGAGATCTCGTCCAACAGGTGCTGGAGCTTGCGCAGGTTGGCTTCCACGTCGGCTCGCAGCACGCCCAGGTCGGCGGTCGCCACGCGCGCGTTGGTCGCGGCGCCCTTGGCTTCGCCCACGACCTCCTGCACGCCGGCAAGCAGCGTGCGCGCAGCGGCGAGCGTGGCATTGAGCTCGGTGACGGTCGCGCGGACATCGCGCATCAAGCCCGCGTCGCCCAACACCTGGGCGTCGGCGCGCTCGATCATCCGGTCGGTGCGGCCGATCATGCCGTCGAGCCGAGCGACGGCGCCATCGACGCGGGCGAGCAGCGCATTGCCGCGCTCGATGGTCAGAATGAGCTTGCGCGCATCGGCCTCGTTACCCATGAGCACGCTTAGCGCGCCGCCCGGGCCTTTCAGCTTCTCGCTCACGTCGCGCACGTTCGCCAAGGTGAGACCGAGCGCCGAATCGGGCGCCGTGAGCGCGCCGAGCCGCTGTAGCAGCTCGCTGACGGCGCTGGTAAGACGCGGGATCTCGGCCGCCGCGTCGCCGATCAACACCGGCTTCTCCGCGCCGTCTTTGAGCGGCGGGTCTTCCGGAATGCCGGTGTAGGCGCGCAGGTTGGTATTACCCAGGAGCCCGCGCACCAGGGTGTAGACGCTCGATTCGCGCAGCCAGCGTGCATCCTTGCGCGGGACGTCGATGAGGATGCGTGCATTGCCGGCTTCGCCGAGCTCGATCGCGCGCACCCGGCCGATGGGAAAGCCGGCGAAGGTCATGTCCATCCCGACCACGACGCCTTCGGAATTCTCGGCGATGAGCGTAAGGCGCTGCGTGGGCTCGAACACCCCGCGCGCGTACAGCACGTACAGCACCGTGCCGGCGAGCAGCAGCCCCATGAGGATGAGCAGCAGGGTAGCCTTGAGCTCGAGGTGCGCGACCGGCGGGGTCGATTGTTCGGGGTGCGGCATCGGCGGGAAGCGTTCAGTAGTAGTTGCCGACCAGAGACACGGCTTCGATCAACAGTATCACCAGGAACAGGCGCACCAGCACGCGAATTTCCATGCTGGAGCGCGAGCGCCGTTGCGGCGCATCGTAAAGCGCCGAGCCGACGGGAATCAATCCGACCGCGAGGCTCAGGAAGAACGTCTTCAACACGAACACCAAGGTGACGCTCGGATGAAACACGTGGCCGACGGTTCGGGTGTACTGCGCGAGCCCGCCGCCGACGAAGCCGTAGATGGTGAGATAGGCGAGGATGAGCGTCACCACGCCGCTGACGGCGGCGAGCGCCACGACCGCGAACACCCCGGCCGCCACGCGCGGGGCGACTTCGCGCACGAGCCGTTCGACGCCCGCGCGCGTGTGTTCGTGGAGCACGCCGCGCGCGCGCAGGGCTGCCGTCTCGCCGCTGTCGGGCAGCGCCACGCGCAACGCTACGAAAATCGCCGCGGTCAGCGGGATCAGCTCTAGCACCAGTACGCGCACGACCATCTGCAGCGCGTACTGCGACAGACCATAGCTGGTCGCGGTCACGACGACGATCCGGATGATGACGAGGCCGAGCAGGGAAGACAGCACCGTGAACCACAACAGCAGCGGCGCGGTGCCGAGATAGATGCGCGCGAGCACGAGGCGGCGAAAGCGCGGCGCGTAGGCCGGCGCCGACAGCGCGAGTGCGAGCACCCGCGCGCCGAGGCGGATGATGCGCCACCAAGCGCGCAGCCATTGCACGGTATTGCCGCTTGGCCTCTGCGCAGCGAGGACTTGCGCTTCGGCGTCGTGCCCTCGGCTATCGTTACCCACTACTTTGCCGCAGAAGTTGTCGAAGCGGCATTATCCCCGATCTTGACGCTGGCCCGACCCCGATCCGGCTCTAAGCGCATGAGCCGGGCAGCAATCTGCGCCGCGAGCTTGCGGGTGCGGCTGTGCGCAGGATGCAGCCGAAAGCGCGTCGAACGAATAGCGATGGTCCTGCTCGATCACGAGCTCGCCGTCGACAGCCGTCGTATCCGGGATTGCGCCGTCGTGCTGCCGGCCGTTCGCGTCATCGCTGCGCTCAAGCGGCCGCGTGCACGGTCCCGAGCCGGCGTATCGCCGCCTCCAGCGGTTGTTCCGACTCGCAGTAGTCTACCCAAGCCTCGCTCTTGCGCAGCAGAGCGGGGACCGTGCGCAGCGTATAGCGCTTCGGGTCGAGCTTCGCGTTCACCTGCGACCATGTCAGCGGCATCGATACCGGCGCGCCGGCACGCGCCCGCGGCGACAGCGGCGCGACCGCGGTCGCCATGCGGTCGTTACGCAGATAGTCGAGATAGATGCGCCCGCCGCGCAGCCGCTTGGCCATGTTGACGAGGTAGCGCTGCGGGTTGTCGACCGCCATGCGCAGGCAGATCTGGTGCGCGAATGCCTTGGCCGCCGGCCACGTGATGGTGCCGTTCTTGCGCCCGGCGAGCGGCGTGACCACGTGCAGCCCCTTGCCGCCGCTGGTCTTGCAGAACGAGCGCAAGCCCAGTGCTTCGAGGCGCTCGCGCAGCTCGCGTGCCGCCTCGACCACGGCCGGAAACGCCACGTCGGGGCCCGGATCAAGATCGAACACCAGGCGCCCCGGGACTTCGGCCATGCCCGGCTGGCAGTTCCAGGGATGCACTTCGACCGCTGCGATTTGCGCGAGCGCCGCGAGCGCTTCGATGCGATCGATCTGCAGGTAGGGCTTGCGATCCTCGCTCACCTCGACCAGCTCGAACAGATTGGACGAGCCCTGCATAGCATGACGCTGGAAGAAGTGCTGGCCCTCGATCCCGTCGGGCGCACGGATGATGGAGCAAGGGCGGCCCTTGATATGCGTCATGAGCCACTCGCCGACCTGCTCGAAATAATGCGCGAGGTCGAGCTTGCTGATCGGCGCCTGCTCGCCGGCTTGCGGCCACAAGATCTTGTGGGCGTTGGACAACGCCACGCCCATGACCAGCGGCGTGTCCGCGGCCGCGGCCGCGGCGCGTGCGCTGCCGCGGGTTCGTTTCGCCGCCCTCGGCAGCGCGACTTGACTCGGCTCGGCCGGCGCGTCGGCTTCGACTTCCGCGGCCGGCTTGTCTTCGCGCAGCCCCTTGAAGGCGGCTTGGCGCACCATGCCGTCAGAGGTCCAACCGGCGAACTCGATCTCGGCCACCAGCTCGGGCCTGGTCCAGATCACGCCGGGCTGCTGGCGCGGGGCCCCGATGCCGCTGAACGGCGAGGTCGCGCGCGCCTTCGCCTTCAGCTTGGGCAGCAGGGCCTTCAGCGTGCCGCCGCCGAAACCGGTGCCGACCCGGCCGACATACGCCAAGCGATCGTCGCGATAGACACCGACCAGGAGCGAGCGAAAGCGGCCTCGCGTCGTGCTGTAGCCGCCGATGACAACTTCATGACCGGCGCGGCACTTCGACTTCTTCCAGGCGCTGCCGCGACCCGATTCGTAAGGCGCATCCAGCTTTTTCGAAACGATGCCCTCCAGCGCCAGCTTGCACGCCGAGCGCAATACGGCGTCGCCGCCGGTTTCGAAGTGCTCGACGAAGCGGATGACGGGCTCGGCTGGGCTCGCCTGGAGCACCTCCTGCAAACGGCGCTTGCGCTCATGCAACGCTCGAGCGCGCAGGTCGGTTTCACCCTTGAACAGCAGGTCGAATGCGAAGTAGATCAGGTTGCTCGAATCGCCCTGCGACAGGGCGGCCTGGAGGGCCGCGAAATCGGGCGTGCCGCCGGCATCCAGCGCGACGATCTCGCCATCCAGGATGCCGTCCGGCAGCTTGGCCGCCGCCTTTGCGATCGCGGCGAAGCGATGTGTCCAGTCGAGGCCTTTGCGCGTCTTGAGCGTGACCTCGCCGCGCGCGACTCGGAGCTGGATGCGATAGCCGTCCAGCTTGATCTCGTGGCCCCAGCCGCCGGCGTGCGGTGGACGCGCCACGCTCTCGCACAATTGCGGCGCGATGAAAGCCGGCAGCGCGCTCGATTTGGGCGCCGCCGCCGCCGCGCCCGGCTTCGATTGATTCGTGCCGGCGGCTGCGCGCGCCGGCGCCGCAGACGCCTTGTTGCCGTTCCACACCGCCTTGGGATCGGCTGCTTTGCCGCCCCCGAGCATGAAAGCCTTCGGCCCCTTGCCCTTGCCCGCCGCGATCGCGGCCATGGTCCGGCCGGACGCGATCGATCGATCCTCGGCAAGCAATGCGGCAGCATCCTCGGCGCTACGCGCGTACTCGTCGCGATGCTTGATGAGAAGCCAGTTGGTGCGCGCGCCGCCGGCGCGGTCGTGCTTCAGCCGTACCAGCACCCAGGCGCCGCGCAGGCGCTCGCCCGCCAGAACGAATTTCAGCTCGCCCGCGGCGAGCGCGCGCTGGGGAGATCGATCGCCTTCGGGGGCCCAGTAGCCGCGGTCCCACAATTGCACGGTCCCGCCGCCATACTCGCCCTTGGGAATGGTGCCCTCGAAGTCGCCGTAATCGAGCGGGTGATCCTCCACTTCGACCGCGAGGCGCTTGTCCTTCGGATCGAGCGAGGGCCCCTTGGTTACGGCCCAGGACTTGAACACGCCGTCGAGCTCCAGGCGCAGGTCGTAGTGCAGGCGCGTCGCCGCGTGCTTCTGGATCACGTAGCGCAGGTGCTCGGATGGCCTCACCTGCCGCTCGCCGCTCGGCTCGGCGGTCTTGGTGAAATCGCGCTTGGCGCGATAGGTCGAAAGCTTTCCCGCCGGCGATGCGGCGCGGCCCCGCGCGGCACGGCTCATAGAAACGGCTTGCCGCCGGTGACCGCGATGGTCGCGCCGGAGACATAGCTCGACAGGGGATCCGCCAGCATGACGTAGGTGGTGGCGAGCTCCGCCGGTTGACCGGGTCGCCTCATCGGCACCTGCTTGCCGAAGTTTTCCACTGCCTGGTCGGGCAGAGTCGAGGGGATGAGCGGCGTCCAGATCGGGCCGGGCGCGACGGCGTTGACGCGGATGCCCTTGTCGGCCAGCAACTGCGCGAGCCCCGCGGTGAAGTTCTGGATCGCCCCCTTGGTGGTGGCGTAGGCGAGCAGCGTCGGATTCGGCTTGTCGGCGTTGATCGAGGCGGTATTGATGATCGCGCTGCCTGGGCGCATGTGCGGGACCGCCGCCTTGGTGAGATAGAACATGGCGTGGATGTTGACGCGAAAGGTGAGCTCCCATTCCTCGTCGGAGATCTCGGCCACGTCTTTGAAGCTCGCCTGGTGGGCCGCGTTGTTGACCAGGATATCGATGCCGCCCAGTTCGTCGACGGCCTGCTGCACGACGCGGCGGCAATGCGCGGCGTGCTGGATGTCGCCGGGGCACAGCACGGCCTTGCGCCCGGCGGCTTCGACCAGGCGCCGGGCGTGCTCGGCGTCCTCATGCTCGTCGAGATACGACAACAGCACGTCGGCGCCCTCGCGCGCGTACGCGAGCGCGACCGCACGGCCAATGCCGCTGTCGGCGCCCGTGATCAGGGCGCGCTTGCCGGCGAGCTTGTCCGAGCCGCGGTACGACGACTCGCCATGGTCCGGAATCGGTTGCATGCGCCCGGTGAGTCCAGGCGCAGGCTGCGCTTGCTTGGGAAACGGCGGCTTGGGATGGCTCATGGCGGGCTCTCGTCTGCGCGATCAGGGGCCGGGCCGGCTGCGGCCGGCAGCCTCGCGAGACGGCGCTGCGGCAGCGCGCGCGACGCTCGTCGCGCGAGCCCGGTATTTGCAAGGCTCGGTAGCATTTCCGATGCCCCGGAAAGGCGCGGGCGGCGGGCAAGGTCCAGGTGCGCAGCCGCGCGCGGGACCTGGTCCGGCGCCGGGGCCGTCGACTTGGTCGGCGCCAGAGCCGGTGCCGCAGCCTTGCTGCGAGGCGTACATGCGCGGCGGCTCGCATCAGCGTGAACGGTGTTTCGCCATCGGGCGTGAAGGACGAACATTGAAGCTCGGTATATTCCGGAGCGTGCGCCAAGCCGCGCGCGGGTTTGTGGCTCACGATATGCCGACCTACGCGGCCGCGCTTGCGTACCGGCTGCTGTTCTCGCTGTTTCCCTTTCTCGTCTTTCTCACCACCTTGCTCGGCTTCCTCGGCGTGCCGCAATTGTTCGACTGGATGCGCGAGCAGGCGGCGTACGTGCTGCCCGGCGAGGCGATGGCGCTGGTCGACACCATCGTGACGGAATTGCAGACCCCGCAAGGCGGCTTCATGTCGGTGGCCGTCGCGCTGGCGTTATGGTCGGCGTCGGCCGCGGTTCTCGGCACCATGGACGCGCTCAACGTGGTGTTCGCGGTCAAGGAGCGGCGCCCGGGCTGGAAGCGCGTCGCCGTTTCCCTGCTGTACACCCTCGCCCTGGCGCTGATGCTCGTTCTCGCCGCGTTCATGATGATCACGGGGCCGCAGCTTCTGACCTGGCTCACGCATTACGTGCGCCTCGACGCGTATTTCATCGCGCTCTGGACCTGGATACGCTGGCCGATCGTGTTCGTGCTACTGATCCTGGTCGTCTCCGCTGTGTACTACGCGGCGCCCAACGTGAGGCAGCCGTTTCGACTCGTCACCCCAGGCGCAGTGCTGGCCGTGACCATATGGGTCGCGGCTTCCATCGGCTTCGGCTCTTACGTGCAGAATTTCGCGAGCTACAACACGACTTATGGCAGCTTGGGCGCGGTGATCGTGCTCCTGTTCTATTTCTTCCTGTCGGCCGCCGTCATGTTGTTCGGGGCCGAAGTGAACGCGGTGCTCGCGCGCAGCCGCGGCGAGCAGCCCGAAGAGGCCCAGTAGCGAAGCAGTCGCGGGTTGTCCGAAAGCGTCGATCGACCCGGCGCGATCGGCCGTCGATCTTCCCGGCGGCGTGGCGGGCAAGACGTACGCTGTGTCGCCCTCAAGGCTCCCAGATCGGGCGTTGCGGCAAAGCCTTGTCGAGGCGAGATTCGTCCAGGAAGAAATAGGCGTCGAAGTGGTCACGCGGGACGATCTCGACGCCGCTCTCGAAGGGCCCCGGGAAATTGCCATTCTGCATCCACCATTTTGCATGCGCGGATAGGAACGCGGCGCCGGCGGTAAAGAAAGAAAACACGTGCCCGGCATCGTGCAGTGTCTTGTCGATCGAGCTGGCCGCGATGGGGAGCGACCATTCCCCTTGCGTTCCGCTCGCCTGGTAGGCGGTGAGCGCGACGTTGAAGACCTTCTTGCCGGCCATCGCTTCGAAGAAGTACACGCCGGACTTGAGATCGCCGTACCCCCACCAATCCGCCGGCGATCGATTGTGGGAAACATGACTGGTGTGCGCGGCGAGGATCGCCCGTGCCGCTGCGTGCTTCTCCATCAATAGCATGAGGTTCATGCCCTGGGCGCGGTCACGCTCGTTCCAGCCGAGGCTGTCGTGCGACCATTGAAAGTTGTAGAAGCCGAGCCACCCCAGCAGCGTCGAAGCCGAGAGCGCAAGCTCGAACGCATCGGCGGAATCCGGCTCCTGGCGTTTCATTGCATCGATGCCCGAGCGCCTGGCGTGATCGAGCAGCGCCGTTAGGGCGCCGCGGCATTGCTGGTAGCCGGCTTCCGGCATGAACTTGCCGTCGCGCGCCACTTGGGCGAACACGCTATCCATGTCCTGCCACGACGCGGCGTCGTAGCCGGGGCAGGCGCGCTCGACGCTGTCGACGATCGGCGCCGCGATGCCCAAGCGCGGCGCCAGGCGACGAATGCTCGCATAATGCTCCCAGGGGCGGTCCCAGACGTCCATGCCGCGGAATACGATCGGATCGCTGGGATGCGCGCGATTGAAAGCGCACACCCATTCCCACAACGGCAAGTCGGCCGCCGTAGGCATGTACAACACGTCGATCGGCGGCGGCGATAGCGCCTGCGTGCACGAGGCGGCCCAGCGCGCGAGCTCGAGGCTGCGCAGCGTGGCGGTCTCCCAAACGATGAGCCGCAAGCGCTGGTTCTCGACCAGGTAGCGGATGAGGCGCGCCTGAACGCGCAGCAATCCGGCGGAGCCATGCACGCTCTCGCCAATGGCGATCACGTCCGCCGCGCCGGCCTCCGCGCCGAGCAGCGTCGACAGTCGCGCATCCGTGATCGCCTCGGGCGGCGTCCTCAACTCGATGACACCGGGCAGCGCGCCGGCGGCGGACGCGCATACGAAAAACGCGACAATGAGGACCAGAGATTTCAATCCAATGAGGACCAGAGAATTCAATCGACGCTGGCGTCCGCGGCGGCTGTCGCAAGCTGGGAGATCGTTCTGGTATCGACCGATAGCTGCAAGTGCTCATGCGGCAGTTTCCAGATTCGACCACCAAGAACGCGCACACCGGCATCGATGTTATGTTCCCCGCAGCGACACCCTGCCGATCCGGTTCTCGATACCCGTAGGCCTGGGGAAGGCATTCCTGGACTGGCATTCATCTCAACCTCGCATGAGCAGGCCGCGGCATCGGTCGATCATCACTTTCATCCGCTGTACCGTGGCTCGGCGGATCGGAAAAGCCGCCGCGCGTTGGGCGAAGGTCGCCGCTTGCACCAGCATCCGATCGATGGTGGTATCGGCGGCCTTCGCGGCTACGCCGCCCTCGGAGGCCAAGCGCAGCAGATGGCCGCGTTCCACGGCTTGGCCTTCGCCGCAGACGTCCATGTAGTGCTGACCCATCGCACCTTCGCTGAAGCTCAGATCGAAGGCCGGGGCCAGCCGCCAGCGCCGATCCCGCCCGAGGCGCCAGGCGACGTTCTTCGGGTGGTCGTCGCGGTTGTGGAACACCACGTTGAAGACAGCTCGCGCGTAAGCTTTTTCCACCTCGCGCTCATCGCGGGTCAGCAGGCGCGTGGCGCGCAGGAGGGCGGTGTAGTCCGCGCTGCCAGGCAGGCGGAAGTCCACCTGCAGCAGGCCCGCCAGGCTGTGCAGCGGCACGCGCAATCCCTGTTCGCGATCGAAGCGCGCCACGCCGAAGGCCGCCAGCTTGGGCGACAGATCGAACCATGCGCTGGCCGGCACCTCCAGCCCGCAATCGTGGGCCAGTTCAGCATACATCTGCTCGACGGCGCAGACTTCCTTGTGCTCGCCCTGGGCAGGGAACTTCACCAGCCAGGGGGCGCCCGGGGCGTCGCCGCGCGTACTGACACGGCCCGTCTCGGCGTCGTACTGCACCAGCGCCTTGGGCCGTGCGCCTTGCGGAGAGCCGCCGGTCAGCGCCAGCTCACGCAGGGCGATACCGGCCTCACCAGCCATGACCCGCTCGCTTTCCCTGGCCAAAGCCAACAGGCTCCAGTCCGGCTCCTCGGCATGGGGCTCCGTAGCCGGCACGAAGCGCAGGGCGCCCATGGCGCGATCCCCAATGAAGGCCAGGCGATCGAGCGGCCCAGGATGGCGCAGGCCCTGCTGACGGAACAGCCGGTCCATCAGCAGCAGACCCCAGCCGTCGGGCAGGCTGTCGGCGATCAGGCCGGGCAGGCGGTGGAGGTGCGCCGGAAAGCCGCCATAGGCAGTGGCGCGCAGCTTGAGGTGCAACGGCGACAGTTCCAGCCTTTGCACCAGCGCCTCGGGTGCATACTCGAACAGCAGCGTGGCGCCATCATCGGCCAGTAGGCCCAGCGGCCAGTCCTCTTCCCAGCCGCAGTAGTGGATCGCCAACCGCTTCATGTGCTCTTCCGGCGCGGTGCCCGCTGCCGCTGGCTGGCTGCTTCGACCTTTTCCATCTGAGCGATCGATTGGCGCCTTAGCACGAAAAGGCCTTCCAGCTCATTCACCAGCCCGAGTGCCTGCACCGCGCGGATCAGGGTCTCCAGTGAGGATCGGCCGCTGCTTTCCAGCTTGCGCAGCGCACCCAGCGAGAGACCGGCCATCTGCGCCAGCTCGCGCTGAGGCATGCCCTGCGCCAGCCGTTGCGCGCGCACGCGTTGGCCCAGGGTGTGAAGAATCTCGCTGGCGGACGCCAAGTTAAATAGCATTTGTATGATCCTTAAAGCCATAATACAGGCATAAGGTATATCTTAATGTACTTTACGGTTCGATTAAGCTCTCGGCAGGTTCGATGCCCGCTCGGCGACGAAGCATCCACACCCAGTGCGACGATGTAGGTGCGCGCGGTGCGCCGCATGTGGTGTACGGTGACGTGAGAACACCGTGAGCCATGAAGGTGAGGCCGCCGCCGATGCAGCGGTCCACGGGGTCGATGGTGAGCCAGGCGCGCAGCGTCTTGCCGGTGACGCGTTCGGTCTCCGTCATAGCGTGCATGACACGCCGCGAAACCTCACTCGATGTTCTGCACCTGTTCGCGCATCTGCTCGATGAGGACCTTCAGCTCGACGGCGACTTGCGTGGATTCGAGATCGGCCGATTTCGATCCCAGCGTGTTGGCTTCGCGGTTGAACTCCTGCATGAGGAAATCGAGCCGGCGCCCGACCGGGCCGCCCTTGGCGAGCACGTGCCGCAGCTCCTTCACGTGCGCATGCAGGCGCGAGAGCTCTTCGTCGACATCGATTCTCGATGCGAACAGAACGATCTCCTGGCGCATGCGATCATCATCGGGATTGAGCCCGGCTTCGGCGAGACGTGCGCTCAGCTTGTCGCCATAGCTCTTGACGAGCTGCGGTATCTTGGGCGCGATGCCATCGACCAGCTCCTGCATGCGTGCCGCTCGATCGAGAATCACCTGCGCGAGCTTCGCGCCCTCACGCTCGCGCGATGCGTTCAGCTCATCCAGGGCTTGCGCGACCGTCGCGATGCACGCGCCTCCCAGCTCGTCGAGCGACAGATCCAGCTCGCCGATCATCCCCGGCCAGCGCAGGATGTCGCCGACGTTCATCGCCGCTGCCGCCGGGACGGCCGCTTGGATCTCGCTTGCCGCACCGGCGAGACGCAGCAGCAGCTCGCGGTTCACCGTCAGCAGGCGCTGCTCCGCGGGAAGGTCGGTGATGTTGACCTTGCACTCTAGCTTGCCGCGCTGGACCCGCGCCATCAACGTCTCGCGCAGTTGTGTTTCGAGCGCTCGCAGCTCTTCGGGCAAGCGAAACGAGATATCCAGATAACGCGAGTTGACGGCACGCAGCTCGACGCTCAATCGGCAACTGGGCAGAGTGCGGGCAACAGAGGCGTATCCGGTCATGCTGTGAATCATGGCGTCTCGCTTTACATCGCTCGAGCGAACCAACACAATGCCGGGAGAGACGAAGACTAGCATAGATGTCGAAATCGATGCGGCCGAGCGGCAGACTACCCGGAGAGCTTCGATCCGTGCGCATGCAGCGCGGGTATACCCGTCATGCCGAAGGCTCGGTATTGATCGAATGCGGCGACACGCGCGTGCTGTGCACCGCGAGCGTCGAGGAGTCCGTGCCCGTGTTTCTCAGGGGCGCGGGGCGCGGTTGGGTGACGGCGGAATACGGCATGCTGCCGCGCTCGACCAACACGCGCAATCAGCGCGAGGCCGCGCGCGGCAAGCAGTCGGGTCGCACACTGGAGATCCAGCGCTTGATCGGACGCGCGTTACGCTCGGCGATACGGCTCGACATGCTCGGCGAGCGCCAGATTGTCATCGATTGCGATGTTTTGCAGGCCGACGGGGGCACGCGCACTGCCTCGATCACCGGCGCGTTCGTCGCCTTGCACGATGCCGCGCGGGTGCTGCTCGAGCGCGGCTCCATCGCCGCCACGCCGATCGTGGATCACGTTGCGGCCGTGTCGGTCGGCGTGTTTCAAGGTGTGCCGGTGCTGGACCTGGACTACGCCGAGGACGCGGCCTGCGACACGGATATGAACGTGGTCATGACCGGCAGCGGCGGCTTGATCGAAGTGCAGGGAACCGCGGAAGGCGCCCCGTTCTCGCGCGCCGAGCTCGACGCCATGCTGGAGCTCGCGCGCCGCGGCATTGGCGAGCTGATCTCCGCGCAACGGCGAGTCCTGGGAATCGCGCCGGGAATCGCGTGAGGCGGGATTCGGCATCGCGCGAGGCGTGAGCGCGGCGCCGATGGCTGCCGCATAATCGGACCACGCTGCCCGCCGCTGTTCTTCTCGCAGCTCCAATGCCACTTCCCTTCAGCAAGCTGGTCGTCGCCTCCGGCAATCCAGGCAAGCTGCGCGAGCTCGCGCTGCTGCTCGATCCGCTCGGGATCGAGCTCGAGCCGCAGAGCGCCCTCGGCGTACCCGAGGCCGAAGAGCCGCATGTCACCTTCGTCGAGAATGCGCTCGCGAAAGCCCGCAACGCCGCGCGCCATACCGGTTTGCCGGCGCTCGCCGACGATTCCGGCATACTGGTGGATGCGTTGGGCGGTGCGCCGGGGGCGAATTCCGCGCGCTACGCCGGCGAACCGAGATCGGACGAGCGCAACAACCGCAAGCTGATCGCCGCGCTGCAGGGAAAAGCCGAGCGCGCCGCGCATTATGTTTGCGTCATCGTGGTGGTGCGCCATACGCTCGATCCCACGCCCCTCATCGCCGAAGGCGAGTGGCACGGTGAGATCGTCTCCGAGCCGCGCGGCCACGGCGGCTTCGGTTACGACCCGTGTTTTCTGCTGCCCGAATCGGGGCTCACCGCGGCGCAATTGCCGCTCGAGCAGAAGAACCGGCTCAGCCACCGCGCGCGGGCGCTGGCCGCCTTGATCGAAAGATTGCGCTCGCTGTGAAAGTCCCGCTGCTTACACGACGCGCGCCCTTGAAGGCGCTGCCGCCGCTTGCGCTCTACGTGCATCTGCCTTGGTGCGTGCGCAAGTGCCCCTACTGCGACTTCAATTCTCACGAGTTGCGCGCGGCGCTCGACGAAGAGGCGTACGTGGCTGCCTTGATCGCCGATCTCGACTACGCCCTGCCGCAGGTATGGGGACGCAGCGTGTATTCGATCTTCTTCGGCGGCGGCACCCCCAGCCTGTTCTCGGCGGGTTCGATCGATCGCCTCATCGCTGCGGTGCGAGCGCGGCTGCGGCTCGTTCCCGATGCCGAGATCACGCTGGAGGCGAATCCGGGTACGGCGGAAGCGCAGCGCTTCGCCGCTTACCGCGCCGCCGGCGTGAATCGCTTGTCGATCGGCGTGCAGAGCTTCGACGACGTCAAGCTGCATGCTTTGGGCCGGATCCACGACAGCCGGCAGGCCTACGCGGCGATCGAGATGGCGCAAGGAGAATTCGACGACTTCAACATCGATCTCATGTACGCGCTTCCCGGCCAGAGCATCGCCGCCGCGCTCGCGGATGTCGAGACGGCGATCGGCTTCGCCCCGACCCATGTGTCGGCATACCACCTCACGCTCGAGCCCAATACGCGGTTCCACCGTTTTCCGCCGAGCGTGCCGGACGAGGACACGGCCGCGCGCATGCAAGAGGCGATCGAAGCCCGCCTGGCCGAAGCGGGCTACGACAACTATGAGATCTCCGCGTTTGCACGACCCGCTCGCCGTTGTGCTCACAACCTCAACTACTGGCGCTTCGGCGACTACCTCGGGCTGGGGGCCGGGGCGCACGGCAAGCTGTCGTTTCCCGATCGGATCGTGCGCGAAATGCGCAGCAAGCATCCACGTCAATACCTGTCGCAGGCGGGGACGCCGGCAGCGATCCAGGAAAGCCACGAGGTGCGCGCGCGCGACTTGCCGTTCGAGTTCATGATGAACGCATTGCGCTTGACCGAGGGCTTCGAATCGGCGTTGTTCGAAGAGCGCACGGGGCTTTCGCTTGCGAGCCTGTTGCCGGTCCTGGATCGCGCCGAGTCGCAGGGATTGATCGCGCGCGACCACGTTCGAGTGCGTCCCACGTTGCATGGCCGCCGCTTCCTCAACGAGCTGTTGCAGCGTTTCCTGCCCGATGCCCCGGCCAGGGCGGCAGGCGAGCCGCCTTCGTAGTTAGCGCCCCATACGGAAGCGTGCTTCACCGTGGACTCTTACGAGTCGCCTCAGCGGGGTAACGCGATCCGCCCGTCTCCCGACCGTGTGCTCAGAGGTATTGTCATCCGGTAATGTGCCGGACCGGGCGCCGCGCGCCCGCCGCCTGGCCGCGCGGACCATCAGCGCTCGATCGGCACGCGCCGAAACACGAGGTCGCGCACGGCATGACCGAGCTTGAGGCCGCGGCGCTCGAACTTGGTCAGAGGCCGGTGGTCCGGGCGCGGGGCGAAGCGCGCCGCGGTGTTCTCGATCTCCGGTACCTGCGCGAGCACCTCCAGCATCCAATCGGCGTAGTCCTGCCAATCGGTCGCCAGATGCAGGTAGCCGCCCGCCGCGAGGCGCGAGGCAAGCAGGCGAGCGAACGGCACCTGCAGCAGGCGGCGCTTGTGATGGCGCTTCTTCGGCCAGGGATCGGGGAAGAAGACGTGGATGCCGCTCAGGCTCGCCGGCGCGATCATGTGGGTGACGGCCGCCACCGCGTCGTGCTGGACGATGCGCACGTTGGCGAGCGAGCGTTGCTCGATCAAGCGCAGCAGGCTGCCAACCCCCGGGCCATGCACCTCGATCGCGAGATAGTCGACGTGCGGATTGAGGGCGGCGATTTCCGCGGTGGTCTCGCCCATGCCGAATCCTATCTCGAGCACCACAGGCGCCTTGCGGCCGAAGACGCGTTCGAAGTCGAGCGGCTCGGCGCTGAAGTCGATGGCGTAGCGGCCCAGCAGCCGGCTGCGGGCAGCGCGCTGCGCGACGGTCATGCGGCCTTGCCGCAGCACGTAGCTGCGTATGGAACGGAGCTCGCTCACGCGATCGATCAAGCAGGGTGGATGGAATGCCCCGTGGGCCTACAGTGACTGCCGCCGATCTGCGGTGGACGCCCGCCAGCAAATGGCGCGACGGTGATGGTAGCCACGCTCGCGGCCTTCGGTGCGCGCTCGCACGCGCGACCCTGGCGAGCTTGCGAAGCCCTAGCCCCCGATGAGACCGGTGGTGGGCGAGCTGGGCGCGGCCGAATACAGCTTCTTCGGCATGCGCCCGGCAAGATACGCCTCGCGTCCGGCTTCCACCGCCTTGCGCATCGCGCTTGCCATCAGCACCGGATCGCGGGCGGCGGCGATCGCGGTATTCATCAGCACCCCGTCGCAGCCGAGCTCCATGGCGATGGCGGCATCCGAGGCCGTGCCGACACCGGCATCGACCAGCACCGGCACCTTGGCGTTGGCGATGATGATCTGCAGGTTCCATGGGTTCAGTATGCCCATGCCCGAGCCGATCAACGAGGCGAGCGGCATCACCGCGCAGCAGCCGATTTCCTCCAGGCGCTTGGCGAGAATGGGATCGTCGCTGCAATAGACCATCACCTTGAAGCCGTCCTTGACCAAGGTTTCGGCGGCGGCCAGCGTCTCCACCATGTTGGGGAAGAGCGTATTCGGATCGCCCAGCACCTCGAGCTTGACCAGGTCGTGGCCATCGAGCAGCTCGCGCGCGAGCTTGAGCGTTCGTACCGCGTCCTCGGCGTTGTAGCAGCCCGCCGTATTGGGAAGGATGGTGAAGCGGCTCGGCGGCAGGAATTCGAGCAGGCTGGGCTCGCCGGCGTTCTGGCCGATGTTGGTGCGGCGTATCGCGACGGTGACGATCTCCGCGCCGCTCGCGTCGACCGCCGCGCGCGTCTGGGCGAAATCCTTGTACTTGCCCGTGCCGACCAGTAAACGCGAGCGGAACGTCCGCTCGGCGAGCACCAATGCGTCCATCTTGTCCTGGGGCGTCATGGCGAGTGTCCTGGGATGTGATTTCTGGGGTTGCTGACTATGGTCCGCGTTATCGCTACCGGCCATCGTGGCGCCTGACGCGCGTGCGGGCGCGCGACCGGCGGGATCCTTCAACCGCCGCCGACGGCAACCACGATCTCGATCCGATCGCCATCGGCGAGCCATTCGTCGCCGAAGCGGCTGCGGGGGACGATCTCGCCGTTGCGCTCCAGCGCGATGCGCTTGCCGCCGAGCTCGAGCGCCTGGAGCAAGCCCTCGACTTTGAGCGGTGCCTGGAAGCGACGCGATTGTCCGTTGACAGTCAGCGAAATCACGGCAGCAATGCGGGGTACCTCAGGCCAAAGATTCTAGCACGCGGAACCGTGGCCACTCGGCCGCCGAGCTTCGGCAGCGCTCAGGGCGCCTGTGGGGTCGCGGCGAAACGCCCTAGCGGTGGCCGCCTTCCGCCCCGAAGTGGGCGGCCAGCTCCGCGTCGAATTCGCCGTCGATCAGCACGTAGAGCATCTTGCAGGGCTTGTCCGAACGGTTGCTCCATGCGTGGTTGGTGCCGCACTGGATCACGACATCGCCGGCCTTCAAGTGCACGTCTTCGTCGTCGAGCAGCATGGTGATCTCGCCCTCCAGGACCACGGCGTAGTCGATCGTCTCGGTCCGGTGCATCATCGGATGGCGGCCGCCGCGGCCGAAGGTGGCGGCATTCGCGTTGCCCATGGCGGCGAAGACTTCGCGCGCCTTCTCCGGCGACATGGCGCGAACCTCCGGCGATTCGGGCGCGAGCTCGGCGATCCGAAACACCGTCCCGCGCGGTAGCGGGTGGATTTGCCGGGGGCCGGTGGTGGCATCGGCCATCCGCGCTTTGAGCACCACCGGTGCGCTGTCCGTGCGCCACAGGTCCGTGGATACGTGCCCCGGACGCAGCGCACTGCTGCGCACGCCCGGCGCCGGCGCATCGGCGATGACGATCGCCTTGCCGTTCTGGTCATGGCCGGTGATGACGCGTCGTATGCCTTCTTGCATGGGATTCTCCCGGTGATTGCTAGCGACAGATCTGCCCGCGGCCGGCCGAGGGTAGCGGTCTTCGTCTACTTCGTCAGCCCGATCCGTTTGGCGACGTCGCCATACGCGCGCGCGCGTTCCTTCATGAAGGCGTCCATCTGCTCGACGCCGATGTCGACCAGCTCGAAGCCGCTCTTCTCGGCGAGCGCCTTCATTTCCGTGTCCGCGTTGAGCGCCGCCCAGAGCTCCGACAGGCGCTTGCGTTGCGCGGCGGGCGTGGACTTGGGCACCCCGATCCCGCGGTAGGCACCGTCGATCCACTGGATGCCCAGCTCCTTGAACGTCGGCGTGTCGGGCAGCAACGCGTGGCGGTTATCCATCGCGACCGCGAGCGCCCGCACCTTGGACTTGTTGTTGATCGCGAACGCCGAGTAGGACATCGCGCCGCTCACGTGACCGCCGAGCACGGCCGTGGTCAAGTCGCCCGTTCCCTTGAAAGGTACATACGTGGACTTGACGCCCGCGATCTGGTTGAAACGCTCGTGCGCCGCGTGATTGGCGGAGTTGAGCCCCGAGCCGGCGAAGCTCAGCTTTCCGGGCTGTTCCTTGGCCGCTCTGACCAGATCCTGATAGGTCTTGGCCGGGCTCGTCTGCAATACGATGATGGCATCGGGCGTGTAATGGAACCAGTACACGGGCGTCACGTCTTCGGTCTTGTACTGGACCTGCCCTTCCAGCGGTTGCAAAAAAATGTGCGGCAGATTGATGCCGATGATGTTGAGCCCGTCGCCTGGCAGAGAATTCATCTGCGCCCACATGAGCCCGCCGCCCGCGCCCGGCTTGTACTGGACGATCGCATCGACGCCCGGGCAGCGCCGCTTCAACACCGCCTGCTGGTGGCGCGCGGAGATGTCCGATTCGCCACCGGCGGGAAAGGCCTGCCAATAGACGATGCTCTTCTCCGGACAGGGTTGCGCCCGCGCGGCCTGCGGCAGCAGCAGGAGCGCGGCAAGAAACGCCGAGGCGCAGGTGAACAATCCGGACGACGAACACTTCGCTGACATATCGACTCCTCGCTATCGATGCACCGCATTCCACCCGCGCCCGGTTGCGCCACGGCCGCAGGGCGCGGGTCACCGTGCGCGCATCATACCGCGGTATGGGACGAGAGACTCGCGCTGCCGAGATCGAGACGAGGCGATCAGCGCTGCGCCGGGGCGCCGCCCACTGCATAACAGTGGCGTTTGCCGGCCGAGTCGTTCCGCCGGTAGAATCACTACTCGTGCGCGGGTGTAGCTCAATGGCAGAGCAGAAGCTTCCCAAGCTTACGACGAGGGTTCGATTCCCTTCACCCGCTCCAG
>JADLAC010000042.1 GCA_020848435.1 Burkholderiales bacterium
CGAAATTCGCCGCACAAAAGATGCCGAGAATCGACGCCATACTTTGTCGCGAATCCTCGCCAGGTGTCCAACCTGGCTGCGGTTCGCTTCGCGTCTGGCGCCGATTTCGACACTTTTGCCATTCAGGGTGCCGTTGTCGGGCTTGGTCATATAGCGACGAACCTCGGACTCAGGACGCTAGCGGACGAAGACCGCCGCGTTCGATCAATCGGGCTTGGGAGGAAGGAACACCAGCTTCACGGCGAGGTTGCTACCGAAGTGAAGCTGCACGTCCTCATCGAGCAGCGCGGCGCCGTTGAAAGGCAGAGGCTCATCGCCGACATAGGTGCCGTTGGATGAGCCCAGATCGCGCAGGAGTATGCCCTTGCCGGTCGGTTCCAGCTCGGCGTGGCGGCGCGAGATTCTGGGATCGGCCCACAGCTGGCGCGCGAGCGGCGAGAATTCCGGGTCACGGCCGATGCGCACGGTATGGTCCAGGCGCAGGGTCGAGCCCCAGGGGAAGACCAGCACGGCCTCGCTGACCTGGACGCCGCGGGGCAGATCGGCAGCGTCGATGGGCCCGGTGCGCGGCGGTTGCAGATCGGCGCTCGCCGCTCGCAGCCTGTCGGCCTGGGCTTGCGCATCGGCTGCGAGCGCGCTCAGTCGCCCCGGCTCGAACACGGTCGTACGAATGCCCTCGTTGGGGCGGGTGACCGCGGCGGTCTGCGCACCCGTCCAGGCGCAGGTCGGCGGCGGGAGTCCGCGGTCGCTGAGCAGCAGCTCCACGGCGGTAATCAGCTTGCCGACTTCCTCGCTCGCCGCGGCGAGCTTGGGCGTGAACTGCCGGTGCATCCAGACTTCCGCGACCGGGCCGTGCAGCGGTGCGCCCAGAAAGCGCCGGAACGCAGCGCGCGCGTGACAGGCGTCGTCCAGCTCCACGCCCGAGAGTTGGTACCAGCGCTCCAGCAGCACCATCTTGTAGTGCGCAATCGAAATCGGGATGCCGAGCTTGGCCTCGACGCTAGCCATCCAGGGGGCAAGCGTATTCCAGTCGAGGCGGGCTGCGGCGAGATCGAGGAAGTCGTCGGGTTCGGCAGCTTCGCTCAACACCTGTCTCCCGTGGGCAAGGCACGCCGGGGCGGATCGTGCCGCCCGCATCGCGGCACACGGCCGCACGAGCGCGTAACATGCAGTGGGCGGAACGTCGATGCGGTCGGCAGATCGCACGTGACATGCCCGTGGCGCCGCTCGGACGCGATTTCAGCGTCCGCGACCGGAGGCGGTCTTCGTGCAGGGTTGGGAGGACCAGCTAGGCCGCGCGTTCGGCCGGGCGGCGGCCGAGCAGATCGGCCACGCACGCAGTCAATTCATCTTCGGGATAAGGTTTGCCGAAGCAGGCATCGACGCCCAGATCGAGCGCGCGCCGTTGATGTCTTTCCGCGAGCCGAGACGTGACCAGGATGATGGGGATGCCCGCGGTGCGCGCGTCGGCGCGCAGATGGCGCGTGAGCTCGAAGCCGTCCATGCGCGGCATTTCGATATCGAGGATGACGACATCCGGTAATTCTTGCTGAATGTGGGCGAGCGCCTCGATGCCGTCTTTGGCGCTCGAGACGCGATAGCCCGCGCGCATCAGCAGACGCCCGGTCAGACGCCGAACGGTCAATGAGTCGTCCACGACCAGGACGTGCGCCGCCGTTTCGGCGGCATTCGGACGGATCTCGCGCATGGCATCATCTGGCGGGCCGAGCTGGCCGCGCCCGTGGAGCTGCAACGGATCGATGACCAGCACCACTTGGCCATGGCTGAGCAGCGTCGCGCCTTGCAACCCGGGCACGCGGGCGAGCTGTGGCCCCAGCGCCTTGAGCACGATCTCCTGCTTGCGCAAGGCCTGGTCGACGTGCAGCGCGAGGCGATGCTCGCCGCTGCGCAAGAGCAGCAGCGTATTGCTGCGCTTGACGTCCGTCGGCTCGGCCTGTCCCAGCAGGCGAGGCAGGTAATGCAAGCGATAGCGCTCGCCATTCCAGGCGAGACAACGCTCGGCATATGCGGCCGCCAGCGCCTCTGCCGGGAGCTCGAATACGTGCTCGACCAGGCTGGCCGGGATGGCGTAGCTCGCCGCGCCCGAGCGCACCAGGAGCGCCTGCGACTGGGCGAGCGCCAGCGGGAAGCGGATGCGAAAGCTCGCGCCTTGACCGGGCAGCGAGCTGACCTCGATGCTGCCGCCGATGGCTGCCAGCTCGGAGCGCACCACGTCGAGTCCGATCCCGCGACCCGAAGTGGCGGTGATCGAGCGCGCGGTCGAGAACCCCGGCGTGAATATCATCCGAAAGAGCGCGGCATCGGGCGGGCGATCGCCCGGCGCGATCAGCCCGAGCCGCAGCGCCTCGAGTTGGATCGACGCCGGATCGAGTCCGGCTCCGTCGTCAGCGAGCGTGAGCACGTTCTCGTGCTCGTTCTGTTCCAGCGCCAGGCGGATCTGCCCGCATGTCGGCTTGCCGAGGGCCAAGCGCTCCTCGCGCGCTTCGATCCCGTGCGCCATGGCGTTGCGCAACATGTGTTCGAGCGGAGCAGCCACGCGTTGCAAGATGCCACGGTCGATCTCGATCGCTTCGCCCGTGATCGCGAGCGCGGCGTCGCGCTCCACCAGGCGTGCAGCCTGACGCACGGTGCGCTGGAGGCGCTCCGTCAAGGTGCCGAAGGGCACGCTGCGCAGCTCGATCAGTTGTTGTTGGACTTCGCGCGCCAGGCGGTGCTGCAATCCGATCGCCGCCGCGCTTTCGGCGGCGCCGGCGACGAGCCCTTGCTGGATCACCTGCACATCGTGCAGGCTCTCCGCCATCATGCGGGTCAGCTCCTGCAGCCGGGTGTAGCGATCGAGCTCCAGCGGATCGAGCTCGTGCAACGCCGGCTTCGCCGCATCTAGCCGCGACTGCATCTGGCTGTCGGCCTGGAGCTGGGTTTCGCGCAATTGCGTGCGCAGCCGCGCGACACTCTCGGCGAGGTCCTCCAGCGATTGCTTCAGCGTGTCGATTTCACTTTCGGCCCGCGCGCGCGCGCTGCCGAGCGCGTCGATTCGATCCAGCAGCGCGTCGAGGACGCTCGCATCGATGCGAAGCGTCGCCGCGCCGCGTGTCAGCGCGCTCGCGGCCTCGTCCGCGGGGTCTTGCGCCGAGCTCTCGGCCGCGCGGCGCGATCGATCCAGCTCCTGCGCATCGAGCGCATCGATGGCTTCGGCGATGGCGTCGAGCTCCTGGCGCAGGGCCGCGAACAAGGCGTCGCTCTGCTCGCTGTCTTCGATCGCCATGCCAACCCGGCTTTCCATGGCGTGGGTCAGCGCCCCGACGTGCATGGCACCGGCCATGCGCGCGCTGCCTTTGAGCGTGTGCAGCGCGCGCGCGATGCTCCGTGCCGGCGCGAGGTCGGCGCGCCGGCGGCGCCATGACTCGAGCTGCGCGCCGATCTGCGGCATGAGCCGATGGGCCTCGTCGAGGAACAGCGGCAAGAGCTGAGGATCGAGCTCGTCGGAAGCGTGTGCGGATGCAGCCTCGTCCGCCAGGCTGGTAGCCGCGGCGACACGCGCTGCCGCGGCTTCCATCGCGGCGCGCGCCGCCGCGCTCAAACGATAGGCGCGATCGGGCGCCGCACAGGGCGAGCGCTTGTCGCGCACCTCGACCAACATCTCGGCCAAGGCCGTCCGAGTGGCTCGCAGCTCGCCGACCAGCGCCGCCCCCGGGCCTGTGCCGTTCAGTTGTTGCAGGCACTCTTCCAGCGCGCAGGCGAGCTCGGCGACGGCCGCAAAGCCGGTGGTGCGCGAGCTGCTCGTGAGCGTGTGCGCGGCGCGAGTCAGCTCCTCGCCGAGCGGCTGATCGGGATCGCGCTCGGCGCGATCGAGCTCGGTATCGAGGGTAGCCAGGTGGGCGGTCGTCTCGCGCAAGTAAATCTGAAACAACGTCTCGGACAGCGTCACCTCGCCGATGACGACCTGCGCCGCCGCCGGCGCCTCGACCACGGCGTCGTTCGCCGCCGCAGCCTCCGAGCCATCGTTCGCGCTTGCGCCGGCCGCTTCGTCCTGCGATCGCAGCAGCTCCGCGCGGTCGATGATCGCAGGATAGGCGCGCAGATCGATCTGCCAGCCCGCGCCCAGCTCGGCGATCGAGCCGCGCAGCGCGCGCACCGCGTCCTCGATCAGTTGTACCACCTCGCTCGACACCGAAGGCCGAAGCTCGAGCCAGAAATCGAGCGTGCGCTCGAGCTGCCACGCGACGTGGCCGAGGTCGTCCAGACCGACCAGGCGCGCGCTGCCTTTGAGCGTGTGGAAGCCGCGTCGCAGCGTGGCGAGCGCATCGAGATCGCTCGGCGCCGCGTCGAGCCGCGCCAGCAAGGCATCCATGCTTGCCAGGACGTCGTTTGCTTCCTCGACATAGATGCCTTGCATGTCGCTGGCGTCGAGGGCGATCGGCGAGCCTTCGGCTGCCGGCGCGGCAAGCGTGTCGGCAGGCGCCGGCGCATCGCCCGGCTCGATGTAGGCTTGCGGCGGCGCGTTCGCCGCGAGGGCATCGGCTTCGCCGAGCGCGTCCGCATCGCTCGTCTCGGCCGGCGGCACCCAGCCCGTGGCGCCGGCGGGATGCGCATCCTCGCGCGCCAAGCGCTGCACGAATCCGAGCAGGATGTCTTCGTTGGGTGTATCGCCGTGCTGCATCGCCTGGACGTAGAACCCAAGGCACGACAGGCCGTCGGCGACCCATTCGAGCGAGGCGCGAGTGAGCGCGGCATCGTCCGATACGCTCAGCTTCATCAGGTGCAGGCACGCCGACAGCACCCCGTTGGCGCGGCTCAAGCCGAGCATCTTGAGGGCGCCCGCGATCTGGCGCACGCTTGCTTCCAGTGATGCGAGATTCGCCGCTGTCCCAGGATTGCGCGCGATCTGGTCGATCGACTGCTCGATCTGGTGCAGGTTCTCCAGGATTTCGCGCGCGACCTGGCCGCGGATCCGGTGGTAGTTGCGCCGCTGGGTGATGTCGTCGCGCGCTGCGCCCGCGGGCGTGCCGGCATCGCCGCGCGGCTTCACCGCGTCCAGCAGCCACCCGATCATGACCGCGACTTGCTGATCGATATCGGGCGGCGGGCTGGTGAAGTGATCGAGCATGCCTTCCATGAACAGAAACGCGGCCGCCATTTCCAGCGCGAGCACTTCGTTCGGCGACGGATAGAGATCGGGCAGCTTGGAGCCGATCAGAGCCACGACGTCGAGCAGCCGTACCAGCCGATAGTGGCCGAGATCGCGCGCGGTCGCCTTCAACGCGCCGATGTGTTCGCGCAGCTGCCGCAAGTGCTGCCCGCTGCCGGCGGTATAGCGCGCCCACGAGTCTTCGACCGCGCTCAGGCGCCGGCGCATGTCGTCGAGCACGGGCGCGAGCGCCGATTGATCGTATTCCAGCGTCCCCGAGACGCAGAATTCGGGCACCTGCGCGTCGAGCCGATAGAGCTGCTTCACCTCCCGCACGCGCTGCGACAATGCAGGACACAGCGCAAGCGGGTACAGCACTTCGCGCATGAGGACGGGGGCGTGCATCGCCTCCCCGGTTGCGACGTCGCGCATGAGGCGTTCGATGCGCCCGAGCGTGGACCTGATCGTTGGCGCGTCGCCGCCGGAGGGATGCAGCAGGACATCGATGAGGGCGCCGGCTGCCCACCACAGTCCCGGCGGCGCAGCGAGCGCGTGGGCCACCTGGGCGACGGCATCGAGCGCTGCTCGCATCATGCGCGGCCCCTGGCCGAGCCCCGGCTGCTTGAGCCATAGCAGAAAGCCGCGCTGGAACACCGCCCGGCAATGTGCTACGTGGCGGCCCACGTCGTCGTCCGCGGCCGCGCTCGGCTGACCGGTGCGCGGTGGCGCGGCGCTCACGTCGGGAAAGAACAAGTCGAGCTCGGATACGCCGTCGCGGCCCGACAGCTCGTTCAGCTCGCGATACACCGGAAACAGCTTCAGCGGCACGTCGAGCTCGCCCTTCGCCAGGTCGTCGAGGTACTGGCACAGTGCGAACATGGCGCGGTCCAGAACCGAGGCGTTCACGTGCGTCAACTTCGCCGGCGCGCTCGCCGCATGCCGAACGGCATCCTCGATGGCGGCACAGAAGCGCGCCGCGCCCTCCAGGCTCACGATCGCGATCGCGCCGCGCACCTGCCGCATATGCTGCGCGCATTCGAGCAGCGGCCGCTCACGCGCCTCGCCGCGGCTCAGCGCGCCCGCCAATGCCTGTCGCGCAGCCGCGACCGAGCGGTCGATCTCGCCTTTCAGCCAGACCAGGGAGGTGCCGCTGTGAAGCTGCTCCGCGCCCATGGCATCAGGACAGCTTGAAGCCGGCCACCGACTGCTTCAGCGCGGCTGCGAGCGCGGCCAGGCGCGCGCTGGAGTCGGCGCTGCGGCGCGCGGCGCCGGCGCTGAGCGCGGTAATGCGCAGGATGTCGCTCATGTGCGAGCGGACCGACTCGGCCGCTTCGGTTTGCTCGCTGGTCGCGGTCGAGATGCGGTCGGTGAGGACCGCGAGCTTGCGCGAAACCTGATCGATGCGGGCGAGCGATTGCCCGGCGGCATCGGCAAGACGTGCCTGGTCGACCACCTCCTGGGTGCTTCGCTCCATGGCGAGAGTCGCATCCTGGGTGTCGGCCTGGATGGTCTGGACGATGGCGCGAATGCGATGCGTCGCCTGGGCCGAACGCTCGGCCAGAGCTTGTACCTCGTCGGCGACCCGGTCGTAGCCGCGCCCGGCGCTGCCCCCCGCGTGTGCCTGAATCGCGGCGTTCAATGCGAGCACGTTGGTGCGCTCGCTGAGGTCGGAAATGAGGTCGACGATTTCGAAGATTTCCTGTGCGCTCTCGCCCAGGTGCTTGATGCGCTTGGCCGCGACCTGGAAGCGCTCGCGCATGCGGTTCATGCCCTCGATCGCGTGATCGACGGCCTGCCTGCCCTCGGCGGCCGCGGCGAGCGAGACTTGGGCTACGCCGGCGGATTCGGCGGCGCGTTGCGAGACGCGAATGATGGACGCGACGATGCCCGCTACCGCCGCGTTGGCGGCCACGACTCGTTGCGATTCGCGCTGCGCGGCGTTCAGCAGCTCCCCGGTGATCGTCTGCGCCTCAGCGCAGCGGCGCGCAAGTTCGCCGGTGGCCGCGTTGATGCTGCCGACCAGGCGCCGCAACTCCGTGACCGCGAAGTTCACGGCGTCGGCGAGCGCACCGGTCTGCTCGTCGCCGATGTTGGCGTGTACCGTGAGGTCGCCTTGAGCGAGATCGCTGATCTCGTCGAGCAGCTTGAGGATCGCCCTCTGGGTGCGCTGGTTGGCCCGGCGGGTCTGCGCCACCGCTTCCCGGTTTGTTTCGGCGGCACGCATGGCATCGTTGCGCACCGTTCGCGCGGCGAATCCGAGCAAAAACAATGCAGCCGCGGCTGCTGCTGATGCGCTCCAGATGAGCACGCGACCGAGGTCGTCCGCGGCCGGTGCAGCCAGCCGGCTGCTTTGCAGCAGCAGTAATTCGCCGGCCCGAGCGATCTCGCCCGCGACCGCGCGGCGCTCGGCGTGCGCCGGATCGGCTTCGGCGCTTTCGCCGCCACCGCTCGGCGCCAGCATGCGCGCGATGTGCGCCTCGGCGTCGTGCCACGTGCGTGCGATCTCGGCCGCGGCCGTCGTCGAGAATACTGCCGGCGCATGCGCCCCGATCGAGCCCAACCTGGCCGTGAACTGCTTGCGCGCGAGCTGTAGCTGATCGATCGCTGCCGCATCGCCGAGGCTTGCCCGCTGCGATGTCGCGACGATCCGCTGCCCCAGCATTTGCAGCTCGGCGCTGCCGATGCGGCGGGTGAGCGCGTGCTCGTGCTGGCGCTTGTCCAGGGCGAACAGGATGACCGCCAGGCTTAGCGCGACGAATGCCGCCCCGATCGAGGCCCACGCCCGGCGCGATAGCGGCCGGTATGCCGCGGGCATCGCGTCGCGTTGGGCGGCAAGCCCCGGCGCCTCGCTTTGCGCCGCGGCCACGCCGGCGTCAGGCGCGCTGCCGTGGGGAAGGCTGAGGCCGGTCGGGTCGGAGACCATGGCGGCGCGGGTGCGGCTACAGCTCGACCGCGAGGAAGTCCGGATCGGCGACTAGCGCGGGCAGGTAGAGCGCGGCCCAGCGCCGGCGCTCCTCGTCGCGGTAGTATCCTTGGATCCAGGCGGGCTGCTGCGCCTCATCGGGCTCGCGCACGAAGCGATCGAGCTGCCGCAAGCCGACGACCCCGCTGAACAGCAGGGCGCCCATGATGCGGTGCTTTTCGGCGATCAACACCAGGCGCGCGCGCTCGCTCGCCGCGGCCGGCCCCGCGCCGAGGAATGCGCCGAAATCCACCACGCTCACCAGCGCGCCGCGCACACTGGCGAGGCCGGCGAACCAAGGCTTGGTCAGTGGAACGGGCACCAGCTCCGGCACCGGCATCACTTCGCTCACGTCGTCGAGATCGAGCAGCCAATGCTCGTCGCCGAGCTGCATGCCCAGGCGTGACGCGGTCTGCTCCGCCGGCGCGCCGCCATGGGCGGGCAGCGGGTGTGCCGGGGAGGCGGCGAGCGGACCGACGGACATCGCGCTAGCCCAGCGCTGCGATCTTCGCCAGCAGCTCCTGGCGGCGGATCGGCTTGACGATGAATTCACGCGCGCCCTGGCGCATGCCCCAGACCCGGTCGCTCGGCTGGCGCTTCGACGTACAGATGATGATCGGTATGTCGCGGGTGTCATCGCCGCGTTGCAGCTCGCGGGTTGCCTCGAAACCGTTCTCTCCGGGCATGACGATGTCCATCAGCACGAGATCCGGACGCCGCTCGCGGATGCGCACGTAAGCCTCTTCCGCGCTTTCCGCGGTCTGCACTTCATAGCCGCCCGCTACCAGCAGCTCGGCGATGAAATGCCGGTCAGTGGGGGAGTCGTCGATCACCAGGACGGTGCGGATGGGCATGGCGGGGCGAGCGTGCGTCAAACCCGGACCCGGACGTGATCGTAAACCGCCTTGATCAAGCCGTCGCGGGTGAAAGGTTTGGTGATGTAGAGATCCGATCCGGCGAGCCTGCCGCGGGCGCGGTCGAATAGGCCATCCTTGCTGGAAAGCATGATGACCGGCGTCGAGGCGAACTTCGGGTGGCGCTTGATGAGTTCGCACGTCTGGTAGCCGTCGAGCCGCGGCATCATGATATCGACGAAGACGATGTGCGGCTCGTGGTCGGCGATCTTGACCAGCGCGTCGAAGCCGTCCTCGGCCAGGATGACCTCGCACCCGGCCTGACTCAGGTAGAGCTCGGCGCTGCGCCGGATGGTGTTGGAGTCGTCGATCACCAGCACCCGGATGGGAGGCTGCGCTTCCTGCTGCACGTCGGTGTTCCTTTTGCGGCCGCTCGCACGCCCGCCGGTCGCCTCGGGGCAAACCAGGCAGCGCGTACACTCCCCGCCGCAAGGCCCGCCGCCTCCGGCCATACGCGCGGCGGGTTGCGAGTAGCGTGGTTCCCCGCTCGCCGGCGGAGATACCGATCAAGACCAGACTTATTCTCACAATGGGCGCGGTGTGTCAATGCCATGACGCACGCCCGCGCGCGGGCCGGCGCGACGCGGGCCCATGCTATCCTAACTGCCCCCAACTGCCTTTCGCCGAGGCGGCTCTAGCGGCCGCTGCGCGCTCCAAGCCTTCTCCTGCCATGCCGACGTTTCACTACTCGCATAGCGCCAACCCCGATTGGCGCCGGGCCGCGGATGCTTGCCTGACGCAGCTCGGAACGACTGCCGGCAGCCTGGGGTTCCTGTACGCAGCCGACTGTTTCGCCTCGGAGCTCGGCCCCATCCTGGAGCAATTCAAGCGCTCGACCGGGGTGGAACATTGGGTCGGCACGGTCGGCACGGGCGTGCTCGCGACCGGGCGCGAATACGTCGACCAACCCGCCTTGTGCGTGATGTTGGGCGAGCTGGATGCGGGCGCCTTCCGCGTCTTCAGCGGCATCCGCACGAGCGCCGACGTGGCCGCCGTATCGCTGCGCTGCGAGGCCGGCGTGAGCAACTTCGCCATCGTCCACGCCGATCCGACCAATAGCGATGTCGCAGCCCTGGTGAGCACGCTGGCCGGCAAGGTCGAAAGCGGCTTCCTGGTGGGCGGGCTCACCAGCTCGCGCAAGCTCAACCCGCAGATTGCCGACGGCATCAGCGCAGGCGGGCTTTCCGGGGTGGTGTTCACCGAGGACGTCGCCATCGCCACCCGGCTGACCCAGGGCTGCTCGCCTATCGGACCGAAGCACACGATCACCGAGTGCCAGCGCAACATCATCCTCTCGCTCGACGGCAAACCGGCGCTCGACGTCATGCGCGAAGACCTGGGGGAGCGCTTCGGCAAGGAGTTGAATCGCCTCGGCGGCCAGATCTTCGTCGGCCTGCCGGTGAAGGGCAGCGACACGGGCGATTACCTGGTGCGCAATCTCCTGGGCATCGATCCACAGAGCAAGCTGGTCGCGATCGGCGACTTGATCCAGACCGGGCAACAGATCATGTTCTGTCGCCGCGACCTGGATTCCGCGGCCGAGGACATGAACCGCATGCTGGAGAGCATCAAGAAGGGACTGTTCGGCAAGCCGCGCGGGGGCCTGTACTATTCCTGCGTCGCGCGCGGGCCGAACCTGTTCGGCACGAAATCCGAAGAGCTCGGGCTGATCCGCGATGCCTTGGGCGAGTTCCCGCTGGTCGGGTTCTTCGGCAACGGCGAGATCTCCCACAACCGGCTATACGGGTACACCGGCGTGCTGACGCTGTTCGTCTAGCGGTCTGCACCCGAGCGAGACGTCGAGCGGCATCGGCCATGAACATTCGCGAGTACCTCACGCTCGGCCAGACACTCACGCCCCACGACCTGGTGGCGGTGGCGTTCTTTCTCGGCGCATGGGTCGGCTATAGCCGCTTCGCGGTGTGGCACGGACGCCGCGCCGCCAGCCTGCAGGGCGTGCTCGACGGACTGCGAGCGACCTGGGCGGCGCGCATGGTGGAGCGCGACAACCGCATGGTCGACATCAACATCGTGCGCAATCTGACCCGCAGCTCGCAGTTCTTCGCCTCCACCACGCTGCTCATCCTGGGCGCGTTGATCGCGCTGCTGGGCTACGTTCAGCGCGCGGCCGATGTCGTCTCCGAGCTGCCGTTCGCGATCCAGGCGAGCAACCGCCTGTGGGATATCAAGATCCTGCTGCTGGTGGGCGTATTCGTGTACGCGTTCTTCAAGTTCTCCTGGTCGATACGCCAGTTCGGCTTCTGCTCGATCGTTGTCGGCGCCGTGCCGCAGCCGCCCAAGGACGCGCGCGAATGCGCCGGTGAAATCGCCAGCGTGAGCTTGCTCGTCTCCTTTGCCAGCGGCAATTTCAACCAGGGCTTGCGCTCGTACTATTTCGCCATGGCTGCACTGTCCTGGTTCCTGCATCCTTGGCTCATGATCGCCACCACGCTGTGGGTCGTGTGGGTCTTGTATGCACGCGAGTTCCGCTCGCGCACGCTGGATGTGTTGCGCGGGGGCGGGATCGAAATCGCATCGGTGCGCGAGTCGCGCCGGCGCTGGCGCTGAGGACAGAGCACACGCTCGCTATTGCGAGCACGGCTGCCGCCGCGTTGCGTCGCCGTGTTCGGCGGACCGAGCCTCGAACGCATTTCTTTACTGGGAGGAAAGATGCTCAATCCGTTTCGACAGCCGGAGCTGATCAAGGCCGAAGTCTTCATGTCGATGCCGAAGAAGTATCGCAAGAAGCGTCGCTCCGCTTGGTCGGATCCAAACCGGCAGGGCGCCGAAGTCGAATGCTTTCTCGAAGGGCCCGCGTTCGATCGCCACGGCAATCTGTATTTCGTCGACATTCCGTTCGGCCGCGTGTTCAGGATCACGCCCAAGCGCGAATGGGAGCTGGTGTGCGAGTACGACGGCTGGCCGAACGGCCTCAAGATCCATAAGAACGGCACCATCTACATCGCCGACTACAAGCGCGGGCTGCTGACGTTGGACGAGAAGCGCGGACGGGTGGAATCGGTCCTCGAAACGCAGTACAGCGAAGGCTTCAAGGGCCTGAACGACCTGCACTTCGCCTCCAACGGCGATCTCTATTTCACCGACCAGGGCCAGACCGGCATCGTCGATCCGACGGGTTATGTCTATCGGCTGAGCGCGAGGGGCGAGTTGCGGCGGCTCGCCAACAACATCCCCAGCCCCAACGGCATCACCCTCTCGACCAGCGAAAAGCACTGCTATGTCGCGGTCACCCGCGCGCAGCAGATTTGGCGCCTGCCGCTCATGGCCGACGGCTCGGTCTCCAAGACGGGTGTCGCGATCCAGCTCTCCGGCGGCGCCGCCGGGCCGGACGGCATCGAGATGGATGCCGACAACGGGCTGTGCGTATGCCACCTCGGGGTGGGCGTGTGGCGCTTCGACGCCAACATGCTGCCGACCCATCTCGTGTATTCCGAGTCGGGGCACCATCACCATCTCGCCAACATCGCCTTCGGCGGTCCCGAGCGCAAGACCCTCTACATCACCGAATCGCTCTCCGGCGATATCCTGGTGGCGAACATGCCCGTGGCCGGTAAGAAGCTCTACGCCCACATGTAGGCAGGGCACGAGCTCGCTGCGTGCAGGCTGGGTTCTGAACGCTGGTCGACAAGCACTGCGCTAACCAGTCAGGGCACGGCGGTGAGCGGGGGCTGGGTCAACGCCGCGAGACGAACGCGTTGCCGCGGATGTAGAAGCGCAGCAGCCGCCGCGCCCAGAGGCCGGCGTAGCCCACGCCGATTCGCGGCCGCTTGACGATCGAAAAGCGCGCCGGCGTAGCGAATTCGGCGATGTAGAAATCGTCGCTCGACAAGTCATGGCCGTTGAGCTGCCGGTCGATATGCATGGCGCGGCACAGCAGCCCCGGGCCTTGCGTGCGTCCCTGCAGATTGCTCACGGGCTCCAGTGCCCGCAGCAGCACCGCCGACGCCTGGCCCTCGGCTTGGGTCACCACGTTCATGCAGTGGTACATGCCGTAGATGAGATAGACATACGCGTGCCCCGGCGGCCCGTACATCACCCGCGTGCGCGCCGTGAGCCCCTTGGACGAGTGCGCGGCACGATCGTGCGGACCGAGGTAGGCTTCGACTTCGACGATGCGCCCGATGCGCGCGCTGTCTCCGGACACGCGCACCAGTGCTTTACCGAGCAGCTCGTGCGCGACCTCGACGGTGTCGCGGTCGTAGAAATCTCGCGCCAGCTTACGCATCGCGCTTGCGCGCCGTGCGCAGGGTGACGGAGTAACGCAGCTCCTCGGTGGCAGCGCGCAATGCATCGAGAAATCCGGGCAACGGCGCCGCCGGGCGCATCTCGTTGGTGTCCAAGTCGTACGACGAACCGTCGCTCAGCGTGCGGCGCCGGGCGCTGTACTGCCTGTATTGCGCCTCCTCGAGGTGCAGCGCGCGAATGATGGCGAGCAGCGAGCGCGCCTCCTCGGCATCGATGAAGTCGCTCCGGTAGAGGAATCCCTCCGGCAGCGAACGCGCCGCTTGGAAGAGATCGTCTTGCACGTGGGCACGACTCACTCGGCCAGGCGCTTGAGCTCGTAGATCAGGTCGAGCGCCGCGCGCGGACTGAGCGTATCGGCGTCGGTCGCGCGCAGCCTTTCCAGAAGGGCGTGCGGCGTGCGATCGACGGGCTCGGCCTCGGCGCTTGCCTGGAACAGGTCGAGCTGCGGCCTTGCGCTCGCGCCTTCGTTTTCGAGCTTGACGAGATAACGGCGCGCCGAGCGGATCACGCCCCCGGGCACGCCCGCGAGCTGCGCGACCTGCAGGCCGTAGCTCTGGCTCGCCGGCCCTTCGCGCAGCGCATACAGGAACACGATGCGGTCCTTGTGCTCGACCGCATCGAGGTGCACGTTGGCGACCGTCTCGTAATCGGCGGCGAGCCGCGTCAGCTCGAAGTAGTGCGTTGCGAACAGGCAATGGCTGCGATTGGTTTCGATCAGGTGCCGGGCGATCGCCCAGGCGAGCGCCAGCCCATCGAAGGTGGAGGTGCCGCGGCCGACCTCGTCCATCAACACCAGGCTCGTCGCGGTGGCATTGCGCAGGATGCTCGCGCTCTCGGTCATCTCGACCATGAAAGTCGAACGGCCGCCCGCGAGATCGTCGGCAGCGCCGATGCGGGTGAAGATCTGATCGACGGGGCCGATGCGCGCGCGCTTCGCCGGCACGAACGAGCCGACGCGCGCGAGCAGCGTTACCAGCGCGACCTGGCGCATATGCGTGCTCTTGCCGCCCATGTTGGGGCCGGTGATGAGCAGCAGGCGCCGCTCGGGGCCGAAGCGCGTATCGTTGGCGACGTAGCCGCGCACCTGGCGCTCGACCACGGGATGGCGGCCGGCGTCGATTTCGATCAGGGGTTGCTCGCACAACTGCGGGCGGACGTAATCGAGCGCGGCCGCACGCTCGGCCAGACACGCCAGTGCGTCCAACCGGGCGAGCGCGGCGGCGATGCGCTTGAATGCACCGAGGTGAGCGCAAAGCGCGTCGAGCAGCGCCTCGTAGAGCACGCGTTCGCGCGCGAGCGCGCGATCCTGCGCCGACAGCGCCTTGTCCTCGAAAGTCTTCAGCTCCGGGGTGATGTAGCGTTCGGCGTTCTTCAAGGTCTGGCGGCGCCGGTAGTCATCCGGGACGCGCTCGGCATTGGCGCGCGTCACTTCGATGTAAAAACCGTGCACCCGGTTGAACTCGACCTTGAGATTGGCGATTCCGGTGCGGGCGCGCTCGCGACGCTCTAGCTCGAGCAGGAAATCGCCGCAGTTGGACTGAATGGCGCGCAGCTCGTCGAGCTCGGCGTCGTAGCGATCGGCGATCACGCCGCCCTCGCGCACGACCGCGGCGGGCTCGGGACGAATCGCCGCCACCAGCAGGCCGGCCAGGCCCGGCTCGGCGTACAGGTCGCGCGTGATGGATTGCAACAGCGCGGCGTCGAGCTGCTCGACCAGCGCGGCGATGCCGGGCAGGCGCAGCAACGCATCGCGCAAGCCGGCGAGGTCGCGCGGGCGCGCGCTCTTGAGCGCGATGCGCGCCGTGATGCGCTCGATATCGGCCAGACGCTCGAGTGCCTTGCGCACGCTTGGGTAGCAACCGGCGCCGCCTTCCCCGAGCAGGGCGCTGATGGCGTCGAGCCGCTCGCATACCAGCGCGTCGTCGCGCAGCGGCTGCTGTAGTGCGCCCAGAAGCCACCGGCTGCCCATCGAGGTCGCGCACGTATCGAGCAGGGCGAACAGGGTAGGTGCGGGCTCGCCCCGGATGGTCTCGGTGATCTCGAGATTGCGGCGCGTCGCGGCGTCCATGCGCACGAACGCCTGGTCGTGCTGCACTTCGATCGCCTGCACGTGCGCCAAGGCATTGAGCTGCGTGGTGCGCACGTAGCCGAGCAGAGCGCCGGCCGCGCTGATGGCGGCCTCCATGCCGTCGCAACCGAAGCCGTCCAGCGACGCGGTGCCGAAATGACGGCACAAGGTCGCCGTCGCCATACCCACATCGAACTGTGTGGGCGGCAAGGTGCGCAGCGCGCATTTCGATGCATCGATCGCCGCACCGGGCGCGCCCTCCGCCATCAAGACCTCGGCGGGCCTCAGCCGCTCCATCTCGGTGGCGAGCGCCTCGCGCCCGGTTTCCAGAATGCAGAAGCGCCCCGCGGCGAGGCTCATCCAAGCCAGCCCGAGCTTCTTGTCGGTTTGCGCGAACGCAGCCACGAGACTGTCGCGCTTGTCGTCGAGAAGCGCAGCGTCGGTCAGCGTGCCCGGCGTGACGATGCGCGTCACCTGGCGTTCCACCGGTCCCTTCGAGGCCGCCGGATCGCCGATCTGCTCGCAGATCACCGCCGGCTCGCCCAGCTTCACCAGCCGCGCGAGGTACTGCTCGAGCGCGTGATGCGGCACTCCGGCCATGCGGATCGGCGCGCCCGCCGAGGCGCCGCGCGTCGTCAGCGTGAGGTCGAGCAGGCGCGCCGCCTTCTCCGCGTCGTCGAAGAAAAGCTCATAGAAATCCCCCATGCGATAGAACAGCAGCATCTCCGGGTGCTGGCTCTTCAGCCGGAGGTATTGCTGCATCATCGGCGTATGGTTGCTGACGCCGGGGTCGTTCAAGGCCTACTCGTCTCCAAAAAAAGCACGCGTAACCAATTGTACGAATGGCGCTTAATCCGCATTTCGAGCATCGCGTCGTGGCTGGACTCGACCAGTCTCGTCCAGCGGTTTGGTGTAGGTGGCGGTATAGGTCTATGCTCCGATCGCGATGAAGAAGCCGCCACCATTGCTCTCGCCGCGAATTATCGCCGACCTGCGTGCAGGCGAGGAGCGCGGTGATCCCGATCATCCAGGGTTGCGGGTACGACGCACCAACGCCGCTCGGGTGTTCTTCTACCGGTCGCGCGACGGTGCCTTGCGCGAGATCAAGCTCGGCGAGTTCGGTCCCATGACCTTGGCGGAAGCCCGCAAAGCCCTCGGTCGGTTGCGCGATGCGCTTGCCCTTGTGCTTCTTGCGGGCTGCCGCTCCGGTGAGGTGGTGGCGGCCCTCTGGCGCGATGTCGGGTTCGGCGGGCTTATCGTTCACGTAACGTCGTCTGACAGTTTCCGTGGGACCGGCACGTTTCGGCAGGGGCGGTCTTATGGGTTTCTGACCGGCAGCGATCTTGGCCCAGTAACCGAGTGGGGGCAGCGGTACTGCAAGTTTCCGACATATTTTTCGTAGACCTACATCGGAGATGCTGTAGCGTTTCGCGACCTTGGTGACGACCTCGGTCCGCACCTCTTCATAGAGCTTGGCTTGTTCGTAACGGACGGTGATGTGTGTCATGGTGAGTCAGGCTGGCTGGTCTCTAGGCTAGGTTTTGGCGCAATAGATGCCTTTTGCGCCAAATAGATATTCTATTGCGCCACTTTAACTGGCGCATAATTGGATTTGCGCCAAATAGAGCGTAGGATGTGGCGCAATTGCAGCCGGTTTCCATCGTCCATGCCGAAAATAATCCCAACGGTCGAGTATGAAGCGGTGCTGACCGCGGTTCGATCCCGTCCAGACGGCGCGAGGCTCGAGATGATTCAGTCAGCTCTGGGGCATGGCGTTGCAAGACGAACCCTGCAACGCCGGCTGAACGAACTGGTCAAGCAAGGTCGACTTATTGCGGAGGGCCGAAGACGCGGTGTTCTCTATCGCCCGCCGCCACAAGGTAACGTTGTCGCGAGGCCGGGAGCGGGAGCGATAACAGTGGAAGGGAGCGAGGGCTCGGCGGAGATCTACGTTCCACTGTCAGAGGAGGGGGCACATCTGCGCGACCTCGTGCGCCGCCCGGTCGCGCAGCGAACGCCGATCGGTTACCGGCGCGAGTTTTTCCGCGATTACCAGCCGAACGAAACGTGGTATCTGCCGAGCGAGTTGCGAGCTCGCTTGCGTGGTCTGGGTGAAGCCCCGTCGTCAGAACGGCAGGCGGGCACTTATGCGCGTGACGTGCTTGGGCGCCTGCTGATCGATTTGTCATGGGCTTCGTCCAGGCTTGAGGGCAACACTTACACGCGGCTGGATACGCAACGCCTGATCGAGCATGGAGAGGTTGCTTCTGGCAAGGACGCGCGTGAAACGCAGATGATCCTGAACCACAAGCGCGCCATCGAATTCCTTGTGGATGACGCCGACGAGCTCGGCTATGACGTTCGGACCTTCCAAAATCTGCATGCCCTGCTCTCGGAGAACCTGCTCGCAGATCCCGACGCGAGCGGCAAATTGCGCCAGCGCGTCGTTGATATCACCGGGACAGTGTATCGGCCACTGGCAATCCCGCAGCAGATCGAAGAATTCTTCCGCCTTATTCTCGCGAAGGCCGCAGCAATCGGTGATCCGTTCGAACAAGCGTTGTTTCTAATGGTGCAGATTCCCTATCTTCAACCCTTCGAAGACGTGAACAAACGGGTTTCGCGGTTGGGAGCCAACATTCCCTTGCTCAAGTACAACCTTTGCCCGCTATCTTTCGTGGAAGTGCCTGAACGCGCCTATGTCGAAGGAACCTTGGCCGTTTATGAGCTGAATAGGGTCGAGCTGCTTGCCGATGTATTCACGTGGGCCTACGAAAGATCATGCCAGCAGTATGGTGCAATCGCTAATTCACTCCCGCAGCCAGACCCATTCAGGCGAAAGTATCGCGAGGTGTTAGCGGACGTCATCGGGGAGGTGGTGCGCAAAGGATGGCCGACCGAGCCAGATGTCATAGAGCGAGAGGTGACGAACCTTGTCCCGGTGGAGGATCGAGCGCATTTCGTCGAAATGGCGGCTGACGAGCTGAAGCGGCTGCACGAAGGCAACATTGCCCGCTATCGATTGCGCCTCTCGGAGTTCCGCAACTGGAAAGCAAGGCAGCAATAGTGGGCCGCATCAGGGAGGAAACAAAATGATGGATTCTGAACAAACCAGGTCGGACCACCAGTAAGAAGCTCACACGGGGCATTTCATGGTGCGAACCAACGAAGCCTTCTCACGCGTCAAGATCGACGCCCAGCTCAAGACCAGGTGCAAGCGCGTAGCTGCAGAAGTGGGCGGACTATCTGGATGCGCTGACCGTGAGCAACGTTGTGCCATTGCGTGCGGCGTAACTCACTACGGTCGCGGAAGAGGCTGCTTCGCCTGCTGTCCGGCAAGTTCCGCGACGAAGCGCGCGAAGGGCGTGATGTTAGCGTAGGAACTCGCTTGCTCCAGCGCATCCATGTACTCGTCGCGCCGCTCGACCGGAATAACCGTCCAGACATGTCCGGCGGGCACGAGCATGAGGTTCATGAGGAACCTTGCCAGGCGGCCGTTCCCGTCCATGTACGGATGGATATAGACGAAGACAAAGTGACCCAACACTGCACGCACCTGAGGTTCGGTTTCCGCTTCGAGCAGATCGAAGAACACCAGCATGCACTCTCGCACTGCTTCCTTTGAGAGCGGAACATGGAGCGCCCCGCGAATGAACACCTGGTCGTTGCGATAGCCGGCGAGGTCGGATGCCTTCAGAATGCCGGCCTGCACGCTCGGGCTGAATAGTGACTGATACCAACCGGGCAGGCTGTTACGGAACACCGTGCCCGCGTTTTCGCCTCTGGCAACTCGGACGAGATCGCGCTTGACGAGATTGTGCGCCTCGAAATAACCGCGCGCTGCCATGGCGTCGCGGGTGGCGCGATCCTTCTCGTCACCGTCCGGATCCCAACTGCCATCACGGATCTTCTCGATCAGGGTCGCTGTCACGCGATAGCCTTCGATCGACAGCGAGTGATAGGCATCGCTGACGTAGCGCGCCTCCACGTCCTTCAGAAGCGCATCGATATCCTTGGGCGCGACCGGCGGCTGCGGAAACGCCGCGATCACGGGCCCCCGCATTTCTGCCCACATCAAGCGCAAACGCCGAACGTAGGGTGATTCCGGCCGCCCGCCCGTTAGCAACCTGGGAAGCGGTTTATCGAAGGGGTTTGCTTCGTTTACCCCATGGCCGGCGCTGCGCATGGCGCCCACGATTTCGTCGGCGAGCGCCGCTCGGCCAATGGCCCGGAAGCCGCTGGCAAGACGGCCGGCCACCGATGGATGTGGACCCTCGAGCAATATCCGCAGCAAATCGGAACCATCGGGCAGGGCGCCGAGCGCGATCTGAGCTGCGATGGGATTCTGTATGAAGAGGGTCGGACTCGCCGCGACCAGCGCCGCCGGCAATTCGACCAGGCGCAGCCTGCCACAGTCCGGGGCAGGTGCGGAGGGCAGCAGCTTCACGGCCTTGTAGATGAAGAGCGAGCAGCCATGCAGTAGTTGCACTGTCTGGTTCGTGCCTTCAGCTGCCCAGATCTGAACCTGCCTCGGAACCATTCTTTCACCTGACCGCAGCAGCACTGACTGCTCCGGATTGACGTGCCAGCGATCGCCGAAGCGCTGGGTTGCGTAGTCGGCGATGAACTCGCGCAGGCTGGCGCACCAGGACGTGGTATCGCCATCGGCCTCGTCCGGACGACGTGGGACGTACCAGCCGCGGATGACCTCCTTGAGGAAACCGGCTCGCAGCAGAACCTCGCGGTCTGTGCGTGAAAACCTCGGCCCGGGGATGGCCTGGAGTCCGTCATCCTGGAGCCGCTTGAGAGCTTCCAAGGCGGAGGCGAGTTTTTCGTGTGGCTTAGGCACAAGACTTAGATGAATTTGTTGACAAGAGTGTAGCGCGCATAATCACAAGAGTCTAATGAAGATGGTTGCAAGAATATAATGTGGCGCACACTGGAGAACAAATTATCTAATAAGCACAGATAGTTGCTGCGCTGGTGGAACGGTAAGGGTGGGGCACATTCAGTTCGAGGGGAAAGGCGGGACTGTGAAAGCAAGCGGGCCGGGTGAAAAGCGTGACGGGCTGGCTCGTGCGGCTAGGGCAGGGCGTGTATGCCTTCCCTGCCGACCATCTGAATGAGCATGCAACGATCAGGTTCCTCCAAACCCGGGTCGCGGGACTGCACGTCGCAGGCAAAGAGCGCACTCGGCTTGCAGGGCATACGCCACAACTTCGTTACGCGCGAACAGTGGGTGCTGGGGCGCGCGCGCAACCAAGTTGATAGACGTTTCGGCCTTAGAACGGCGGTACACCCTACCGGTCGGCAGCGACAAACGTTGGATGACCCGGCTGAAAGCCGGCACCTTGCTGAGCCTGAAACCGCATGGATAAGGCTTACGCCGATGCCGGGCGTCTGCTGCTCGCCGCAGCACCCGAAAGTCTTCGCCAACGACATCTTCGCGATGAAGGGCGGCAGCGCCATCAACCTCTTCGTCCGTGACATGCCGCGAACAGAGCAATTAGAGGCGTATCAACCGCGGCGCGCCGCCTCGATCGCGGCGATGTCGATCTTCGTCATCTCCATCATCGCATCGAACGCGCGCTTGGCGGCAGCGCGATCGGGATCGGTTACCGCTCGGGTCAGGGCGATCGGCGTGATCTGCCAGGACAATCCCCATTTGTCCTTGCACCAGCCACATGCGCTCTCCTGGCCGCCGTTGCCGACGATCGCGTTCCAGTAGCGATCGGTTTCGGCCTGGTCAGCGGTCGCCACCTGGAAGGAAAAAGCTTCGTTGTGCTTGAACGCGGGTCCGCCGTTGAGCCCGAGACAGGGGATCCCCATCACCGTGAACTCGACGGTCAAGACATCTCCTTTCTTCCCGGACGGAAAGTCGCCGGGGGCGAGGTGCACCGCACCGACGGAAGAATCGGGAAAGGTCCTGGCGTAGAACCGCGCCGCGGCCTCGGCGTCGCCATCGTACCAAAGGCAAATCGTGTTCTTGGCTGGATTCATCATGTCACTTCACCCATCGTGATGAGCCACCCGGCGCCGCGCAAGACTTACGCTGCGCACGCGCTCCAGGGGCATTGCGCGGAACTGCGCTCAGGAAAACCTCGCACAAACCATACCGTTGAGCCGCCCCGGAAGCCCTCGCTATACGCGCGCGCCGCCGAGCTTTCTGCTACTTGCCTTTTCGCCGCTTGGCAGGTCGCCACCGCTGACACGCCGTCACCTGAGCCGGCTGTAGTCCATCGGGTGCAGCAGAACGCTCTCGACCCGAGCCACGTGGGCAAGCCAGGTTTCGTTGATCAGTCTGGCGAGCGGCGGATCCGCGTCCTGCGCTTCGCGCCAGCGCTGCCAGCACGCCATGTCGGGAAAGCGACGCAGCTCGATGCTCCGGTGCGAACCCGCGTTGGTCGTCCCTGGTCCGATCAGCGTGTCGAAGAAAGCGATCAGCTCGGCCCCATCGCGTTCCAGCGCGGGGGCCACCTCGGAGAAGTAGACATCGTGGTGCGAAGCGGCGGCATCGGGGCGCAAGAAGAGCGTACGCTGCTCATAGATGCCCCGCGGCAGTCCGGTCACCTCGGCGACGGCGGGCCAACAGATGGGCAGCTCCGGTGAACGCTCGGCGCGGCGAACCATCGCCGTTTCCACGAAGTCCAGCGCCGGGAAGAGACGGCTATCGCGTGCTCCGACGAACATTCGATCACGCCGTAGCGCGTCTTGATGCGCCTCCCAGGCGGCGAGCGAGTCGAACTGGCGCACTTGGAACACGCCGCAACCCGCATCCGGACCCACCCACACCTCCCAGGCGCCGATCAGCACCGAGCTTTGCGCTTCCAGCGCCGAGAGCGTTTCACGCGAAAAAATCTCGTTGCGCCTGCGCAGCCGTCCGCCGCGCGCAATGACGAGTCGGTGCTGATAAATCATGGAAGGTGCTTTCGGCCGGTCACGCGATTCACGTCCAGGTGTCGTGCGGCGGCCAGATGTCGATAGATCATCGAAGGTTTCGCTCTCAGCCGGTGATGCGGTTCACGTCCCGTGCCGTGCGGCGGCCAGCACGAGGTCGGAGGCCTTCTCGGCGATCATGATCGTCGGGGCATTGGTATTGGACGAAACCATGGTGGGCATGATGGAAGCATCGATTACTCGCAGAGCCTCGACGCCATGAACGCGCAGCGCATGATCGACCACGGCCGTGTCGTCCGAACCCATGCGGCAGGTACCGATCGGATGGTATGAGGTCTGTCCGGTGCTGCGCATGTGATCGATCAGCGCGTCGTCGTCGCGCGCTTGCGGGCCGGGCCGCACCTCGCGCACGATGTAGCGCGCCAGCTCGGGCTGCGCCGCGACTTTGCGGATCAGGCGCAGCGCGGCGAGCTGCTTGCGTACGTCCGATTCGGCGCCCAGGTAGTTCGGCCGGATCGCGGGCGGATCGGCCATGTTCGGGCCTCTCGCGTGCACCGAGCCACGGGAGCGCGGCCGCAATACGAAGCAGCCGAAAGAGAAGCCCGGAAAGCGGTCGAGCCCGATCCTATCGGCGAAGCGCTGGCCGCGGGCGGCGAGCGCGTAGTGGCTGGTCGCCATGGTGATCTGATGGAGCTGGATCTTGATGTCGGGCCGAGGCAGTGCGGGATCGCTCTTGGTGAGGGCATGTATGGTGGCACTTGCCGTGGTCATGAGGCCTCTGCCGAGAAACAGCCAGCTCGCGCCCATCGCCGCCGTCTTGAAGCTACTGCGCAGCACCGTGTTGAGGCTCGAACGCAGGGTTGTCTCGAAGCCCATGCGCACGTGCCAATGGTCGCAAAGATTTTCGCCCACGCCCGGCAGATGATGCCGCACGGGGATACCGGCCCGGTGCAGGATCTCGCCGTTACCTATTCCCGAGACCTCTAATAGCTGGGGCGACTGCACAGCACCGGCGGCAATGAGCACTTCGCGGCGCGCGCTCGCGGTCACCTCGCTGCCGTTTCGCCGGTAGACCACGCCCGTCGCGCGCTTGCCGTCGAGCACGATGCGCTGCGCCAGCGCGCCGGTGGCGACCGTGAGATTATCGCGGTGCATGACCGGCCGCAGGTACGCCGCCGCGGTGCTGCAGCGCCAACCCCGGTGCACCGAGAATTGCAGGAAGCCCACGCCCTCGAAGCGTGCGCCGTTGTAATCGTCGTTCGGCGCGATGCCGGCGGACTGGGCGGCCGCCCGCCATGCCATGGTCATGGTGTCGCGATCGCGGTACTCGGACACCCGGATCGGCCCGTGACGTCCTCTCAACGCGGGATCGCCACCGGTATAGGATTCCATTCGCTTCAAATAGGGCAGCAGGTCGCTGTAGCCCCAGCCGGGGTTGCCGAGATCGCGCCACTGATCGTATTCGAGAGGGTCGCCGCGGACCCACATCATTCCATTGACCGAGCTGGAGCCGCCCAGTACGCGACCGCGAGGCCATAGCACGCGCCGGCCGGCGACCTTCTCGTCCGCGTCGGTCTCGAAGCGCCACAGGGCGCGCTCCCCGCTCAAGACGCGCGCCACGCCGGCGGGGATGCGAATCCACAGCCATCGGTCGTCGGCCTGTCCGGCTTCGAGCAACAGCACGCGGTGTTCGCCCGATGCGCTGAGCCGGTGAGCTGCCGCACACCCTGCCGAGCCCGCGCCGATGATGATGTAGTCGTATTGCGTGTCGGTCACGATCACCTCCCTCGCCGAGATTCGGACCCGGTCTATTCCGCCTTCAAACCGAGATCGCGCACGACCTTGGCCAGACGAATGTAATCGTCGTCGATCATCGCCTTGAAGACGTCCGGGGACGCGCCCGGATAGGCCACGCTGCCGAGCTTGATCAGCGTTTCCCGCGTCTGCGCATCCGCCACGATCGCCGTGATCTCACGATGCAGCAGATCCACGATGGGCATACTCACGCCCCTGGGCGCGACCAGCCCGCCCCAGGAGGAGAAGCGGTAGCCCTTGACACCCACTTCCTCGAAGGTCGGCACCTCCGGCAGACCGGGGAAGCGCTCGCCCAAGGTCACCGCGAGCGCGCGGATGCGCCCGCTCGCGATATGGGGCAATGTGACCGGCACGACCACGATGCAGAAGTCGAGCTGACCGTCGATGAGCGGAGGAAGGGTCTCGATGCCGCCGCGATAAGGCACGTGAGTGGCGGCGAAGCCGCCCGTTAGAGACGCAAGAAGGCCCGTGGCGAGATGCGACGCATTGCCGACCCCGGAGGAGCCGTAAGCGAGCTTCCCCGGCCGGGCGCGCAGATCCTTCAGCAAGCCGTCCACGGATTTGTAGGGCCCGTTGCCGCGTACGACGAGCACCGATGGCGTATCGTTCATGCGCACCACCGGCACGAAGTCGCGGCGCAGGTTCGTTTGCGCGCCCAGAATCTCCGGCGCGACATGCGATGCCGACACATAGGCGAGCGTGTAGCCGTCTGGTAGCGCACGCGCGGCGATTTGCAGCCCCAGCCCGCCCGCGGCACCGGAGCGGTTGTCGACGACGACGCTGTGACCCAGGCGCGCTCTGAGCGATTCAGCCACGCGGCGGGTCACGATGTCGGGTCCGCCTGCCGCGGGATAGGGCACGATCACGCGTATCGGTCTGGACGGATAGCCCTCCGGCGATGCTGCCGCGAACGCCGGCGCGCTCGCCCACCACCCCACGGCGGCGAGCGCCAACGCGGACATCCGATTCGCGAAGCGTCTCATCGCATCCGCTCCGGAGCAGCGCGCCGGTTCATCGCATCCACTCCAGGGCAGCCTGTTGGGCTTCGACTTCGACGCGGTTGAAGATGCTGTCGGGCGCTTGGGGGCCGGGCTCGACGCGCACCTGCTCTATGGTGCCGCCGTACGCGAAGCTGCCGTGGGCGGCGTAGCGCTCCGAGGTCCGGCAGCGGCGGTCGATGCCGACGTCCATCCCCTCGTGCGGCAGCCGGCCGAGCGTCGGCGACATGTCGATCTCGGGCGTGCGATCGACGCCGTTCACGCGGATACGTCCGCTGCCGCGGCGTTGCCCGTGCGCTCGATAGTCGAGCACGAGCTCGCACGCCCCGGGCGCAAGCGCAATGGGATCGAGCTCGAGCGGGTTCCGCCAGCGCTGGTAGATGAATATCAGTGCGTCGTCCGCCACGAATGCCACCATGCCGCCGAAGGTGGTGCCGAGCGAGAAGATCACGCCGCTCTCGCCCGGCTGGAAGTGAAACCGGGCAGTGAGACGAAACGTGCGATCGGCGAACAGCGGCCAGACGTTGCAGCGGTCGATGGTCTGCGTGCCCGGATGGAAGGTTCGCGGCCGGTTGACTTCGTCCATGCGGTGCGGCGGATGCGCGACCCCGCGCTCGAAGCCGCGGTTGTCGATCGGGTAGATGCGGTTGGCCGCCGCGTCGGCTTCGAACGCCGCGACCATCTGCGCGAGCTTCGCCGGTTCGCTGCGCGCGCGGTCGTCGATCTCCGTCGGGTCGTTATCAAGGTCGAAGAGCATCCAGTTGTCGAGGTCGATACGGGTCTTCGGTGGCTGCAGCGAGACGATCTTCCAGCCGTCCTCGATGAAGCCGCGATGCCCCTCGAGCTCGTAGCTCTGCGCGCGCCTGGCGCAAGGCGCATTGGCGCCGGTGAGCACGGCCTTGAAGCTCACGCCGTCCAGTGGGAGCGCCGGGCGAGCATCGAAGGTCTCCGGGTAGGGAATTCCCACGATATCCAGCAAGGTCGGACAGACGTCGGTCACGTGTATCCACTGCGGTCGGATCGCGCCCGGCTCGGCAATGCCTCGCGGCCAGCGCGCGATGAAAGGCACGCGAATCCCGCCGTTCATGGGATAGCGCTTGTACTGGCGGAATGGGGTGTTCGAGACCTGCGCCCAGCCGCTCGGGTAGGCCATGAACGTCTGCGGCCCGCCGAATTCTCCATTCGCCATCATGGCATTCAGTAGGACAGGGTCCACCTCCTTGCCGAAGCGCTGGTCGAAAGCGTTGAGCGCGCCGCTCCGCGCACCGAGGGAGTTAGCGCCGTTGTCCACGCTGACGAGGATCAGCGTGTCATCGAGGACACCCATGGCGCCGAGCGATGCCACGAGGCGGCCGACGTTCTGATCCACATTGTCGATGATCGCCGCGAAGGCCTCCATGTACTTGGGATAGACGCGGCGTTCATCGGGGGAAAGCGCGGTCCAAGCGCGCACGCCTGGATTGCTCGGCGGCAGTCGGGCGCTTGCCGAGACCACACCCAGCGCGCGCTGGCGCGCGAAGCGCTCGGCGCGAATGACGTCCCAGCCGCGGTCGTAGCGCCCGCAATGCCGAGCCATGTCCGCCGGCTTGGCATGCAATGGCACGTGCGCCGCGTTATAGGGCAAGTACAGGAAGAAGGGCTTGCCCGGGTCGGCTGAGACGTGCTCGCGCAGCCAGCGAATGGCGCGATCGGTGAGATCGTCGGTGATGTAGTAGCCGGGGGGATAGCTGTCGATATCGGCGAGCTGATTGCCCTCGCGCAACGCCTCCGGGTGGAAGTAGCTGGTCTCCGCCGCGAGGAAGCCATAGAAGCGATCGAATCCGCGCTGCAGCGGCCAGGAGCTGCGATCGCCCGCGGCCGATACGTTGTGCTCGCGCGTGTTGTGCCATTTACCGACCGCGATGGTCGAATACCCGTTCGCCCGCAACAGCTCGGCAATCGTCGGTGCATCGCGAGCGATCTCGCCGCCGTAGCCGGGATAGCCCGGATCGCTGGTGTTCAGCCAACCGCAGCCCACCGCGTGCGGGTTCTTCCCGGTGAGCAGCGCCGCTCGCGCCGGGGTGCACATCGGCACCGTGGTGTAGCCGGTGAAGCGCAAACCCTGCGCTGCCAGCCGGTCGAGGTTGGGCGTTGGAATCTCCGAGCCGTAGCAGCCGAAGTCCGAGAAGCCGACATCGTCCAGGTAGACGATGACGATATTGGGTGCGCCGCAGGGCGCGCGGATCGGGGCGGGCCACCAGGGCGCGGAATCGGCGAAGGTGCGGCCGATCTTTCCCCGATAGCGCGAAGCGACGGATGGCGCCGAGGATCCCGTGCGCGTCCGATCGTCCATGAAGCACCCCCTTCACGAGCTCGTGCCGCCGTGCGCTCAGGCGCGCACGCCGCCGTACGCCATCCGGTAACATTCTAGGAAGCTCGGTGATAACCTGATAGTGAAACTTGGCGATCACGTGATCACCATATGAAATCGGAGCGTGAGATCGATGCTTCTCCCGCGCGCGGCGAGGCGCTGTTGCGCCGATTGCGCTTGCGTCATCTTCATCTGCTGGCGATTCTCGGCAGTGGCATCACCTTGCGCGCCGCGGCCCTGCAACTGCACGTGACGGAGCCCGCGGCGAGCAAGATGATCCGCGAGATCGAAGCTGCGTGCGGCACGACGCTGTTCGAACGTAGTCCGCGCGGCATTCGGGCGAACCCGGCCGCGGCAGCCTTGATCGCGCGGGCACGAGGGATCGTGAGCGAGGTGGCCGCGGCAGGCGTCGAGCAAAGCGCGATCGCGCGCGGCGCTGCGGTGCGCCTGCGTATCGGCGCGCCGCCGTTCATCGCCGCGGGCCCCGTGGCGCGCGCGGTTGCCGAGCTCAAGCGCGAAATGCCGGCGGTGCTGGTGGTGTTGCTGGAAGGCGGCGCACCGAGTGTCCTCGATGCGCTCGCCGAGCGACGCGTGGATTGCGCCGTGTGTGGTGTGGATCCCGGCTTCGCTCATGCCGGTGCGCTCAAGGAGCTGCGCATCGAGCGCCTGTACCCGGATCGCTTGTGCGTGATCGCCGCGCACGACCATCCGTTGTCGAGCCGCCGCCGCCTCGCCTGGCGTGACCTTGCGTCCGCGCGCTGGGTGCTGCCGGGCAATCATTCTCCCGTGCGCCGCGCCCTTGTCGACACTTACCTGTCTCTCGGCCTGCATCCGCCCCAGCCGCAGATCGAAGCCGGTCCGGCTAACGTCGTTGCCGGCTTCGTGCGCGCCGATCCGAACCTGGTCGGCTTAGTGCGCGTGGACGGCGCTCGCGCCGAGCTGCGGCGCGGCGGCATGCAACTACTCGACGTGAGGCCGGCGGTTGCCCTGGCGCCGATCTCGGTGCTCTATCGCGAACAAGCAAGCGTCGCCGGCGAAGCACTCGCTCGGCTGGTCACGAAGCTGCAAGCGGCAGCCGCCGCCGCGCCCAGGGTGATGCGCGCACGCCACGATCAGAGGTGGCGCACGCGTGGGGTGAGTTGAACCAACACGCCCGCCGCATCCTTCGGATGCACCATCCAGTGCGGCTCCTGGCGAAATACCCGAGCACCGGCTGCGCGCAGGCGCTCGAGCGTGACCTCGATCTGCTTGGCCGGGAGCGCCAAGGCCGCGATACCTTCACCATGGCTCGCCAAGCGTTCGGCCAAGGCAGAAGGTTTGCTCGCGACAGGGCTGACCAGTTCCACCATGCGCTCGCCGAGCTCGAAGCGGGTCGCCGAAAACGTGCCGCCGGAGATCGGATGTATGCCCATCATCTGCGCTCGCGCGCCAGTGATCGCCTGCCATCGCAGCCCCGCCCTCGCCAGATCACGCACCCGGATCGCTACATGATCGAGCCTGGCATCGCCGGGTCGCGGTCGAGCCTCACGCAGCTGCGTCAACTGAACCCTGACGCCGTTCGCCTCGCACCGATCGACGTACAGCTCGCCATCGCGCCGAAGCAGCGAAACGCCGGCTGCTTCGATCTCGGCGACTCGCCCGCTCAGTTCCGCTGCGGCCACGACGATGACATGGACGCCTGGGCCGAGGCGCTCGATTCGCTCGGCGATTTCGCCTCCCTGGCCGGTGCTGCCGGCGCCCCTCGGCTCGGCCAGCGCGATGACGGCGTCGTCGAGATGAAACCGGCTGTAGCGCGCCGTGCCGTCAGGAGAGATGTCGACCTCGGGCGCGGCGCCGCAAATCGCGCGGTAGACTTCGCACGCACGCGGATCAGCGCAGCCGATGACAATCCGAACGAGCCGGCAGGCAGTCATGGTCGGGTCCTCCTCGGGCAATGTCGGCTCGCTCCTAGCTTATCGGCCGGCTGTGGTACGGGGGCGCCGGCGACAGGACATCTCTGCGATTGTCGCGCGAGCAGCGCCCGACTGCGGCGGCGTCCGATCAACGCTCTACCGGCGGGTAGGCGCGTGCCCGGCGACGCCGACAGTGTGCGCTTTGCGCGCTATCTTAGCGCCTTGTCTCACGCCGAAGGTCAGCGCGATTTCTTGTCCGCGATCGCTGCGGCGGCACGAGCATCCGGCGTGGCGCCGATCGCGGCGAGTCTCGCCGCCAAGCTCGAGCTCAACGTGGACGCATTCCTGATGGCAGTCGCGGTCGGCGCGGCGTGCGATGTTCTCACCCCGTTCGGCCATCAGTGCAACACCCTCGTGCTGGGCCCCGGAGGCTATCGCTGCGGCGACTATTGGAAGCTCGGACTGCCGCTTTCGCTCATGGGCATCGCGGCCGGCGTGCCGCTGATCGCGTGGGTGTGGGATCTTTGAGCCGCCGGCGCTCCTAGCTGTCGGGCCCCGCTTGCGGATTGTGGCCGGAGCTCGCAGTGCCGGCGGCGCCGCGGTCCGGTCCAGGCAGCGGACGTGCTGCGTCGTGCGGCGGATTGCCCGTCTCCAGGAGCGCTTTCATTCGCATGAGATCCGCATCGAGCGCGCTTTTCGGATCGACGCCGAAAAGTCCGGCGACCCAGTGGCCGACCATACCCCCGGGCGGCGAATAGTGCAGCTCGACCTGGATGCGCGTGCCGCCGGCGGCGTCGGGCTCGAAGCGCACGCGGCCCCAATGCTTGACGGCGGCGCCATCGTCGCAATGCCATTCGATCAGTTGATCGGGTACGACCTTGGTCACCTCGGCGGTCCATTCCACCGCCATGCCGGCAGGACCCGCGACGCGCCAATACGAGCGGCTATCGTCGAGCTCGCGCACATCGCGCACGCGCGACATGAAGCTCGGGAAATTGCGGATGTTGGTCCAGAAGTCGAATACGCGACGTAACGGCGCCTGGATGCGCACGCTCTTGTGCACCTCGATCTCCTGCTCCTCCCCGCCGAAACCGAACAGCGATTGCAGGCCGCGGTTGCTCCCTGCGCGCAACAGCAGAGCGCCTCCGAGTAGACCCAAGACGAGGCCGGCGGGGCCGTGCCGGCGCGATGCCGCGGCGACCAGGGCAAGGCCCGCGGTACCGGTCAAAAGGCGCGCCGTGGGCGACCAGTTCTCCTGCAGCAGCTCGAAACGGCGCCCCACTCTCGTGACGCCTCCCTGCAATCCCGACACATTGCCCGCCTCGGCGTGAATCTCCAGGCGAGAGTCGAGCGACTTGACGCCCGCCTGCCCGCGGATCGACGCGAGCAGCGACCGCGCTTCGGCGGCGAGAACGGGGCCGCTCACGGTGACCGCACCGTCGTGCACCGAAACGCGAATGGAATGGGGATGCGAGACGATGCGCCCGAGGCGCGAGCGGATGCGATCGGCGAGGGCGGCATCCGATGGCGTGTCATGGCGCATCCAGCGCGAGGCGTGCGCGATCACGCCTGCGCTGCGTCCTGCGAGATCGTGCGCGGTCACGCGGCCGGCAGCACGCAGCAGGCGCCGAGCATGCAACCATTGGTCGCGTAACAGCGCCCGGCGACGGCGCCCCGCGCCCGGGTCGAACAGGTACATGAGCGCGGCGCCGATGCCGGCCGCGGCGAGCCATGGCCGGCCGGGCATGCCGGAATGTTGTGTCGAATGCTTTGAGGGGCGGTGCGTGGACATGGCGCGCTCCTTGGCAAGCCGGGTCACCGCGGCCGAGCCGAGTCGCCGGCGTGGACGTCACTTGGGCTATTTACCCGGGCCTGCACGCCAGATGCCCGCGGCGATCACGCGATCGCAGCCGAAGACGGTCTTTGTGCTGCGCGCTTTGGGGCGGGCGAGAGTGGGTTGAGGAAGGGGGCTGGTGGCAAAGCCAAGGGTGCCCATCGGTGGTGATCGAGAAGTGCTCACCTGATGCGGTAAGCGCAGGTGCCTCGGCACGGGTCGTCCACGAAATCCTGCGGGCGATTGTCGGGCGCGCTTTGAACCTGCTCGCCCATGTATCGGTCGTACTTGACGGTGCGCGGTGATGCGATCCACCGAAGGGTTCAACATCGCGCTTGCACGAGGGTTGCGATGGAGTCCGTGCCCGTTGCCGGCGGTCGAGGATGCGCAGGTATCGTGATCGCGTGGCGATGGCTGCTCCCCGCGGCGCGGCATGCCGGTCCATGATCGTCAACGTCGGTCCATGATCGTCATCGTCTCCGGTCCGTCCGGCGCCGGCAAATCGACCATAGGGCGAGCCCTCGCGGCCGAGCTCGATTGGCGTTTCTTTGAAGGCGACGATTTCCATAGCGAAGCGAACAAGGCGCGCATGAAGGCAGGACGACCGCTCGGCGACGCCGAGCGTGCGCCCTGGCTGCTGGCCATCGCCGAATCGATCGCGCGCCAGGTGCGCGAGCGAAGCGATGCGGTTTACGCCTGTTCCGCGCTCAAACGTGCTTATCGCAAGGCGCTGGTGTTGCCTCGTACGCCGCGTTCTTGCGTTCGCTTCGTCCTGCTGCACGCCGATCGTGACGTGCTGGCGCGGCGCTTGGAACGCCGCGGCGGCCACTTCTTTCCCCCGGCATTGCTCGATAGCCAGCTCGCCGATCTCGAAGACGCGTCCGCCGGAGAGGAAGTCAGCGTGCTCAGCGTCGACGCGACGCCGAGTGTGGGGGAGGTGGTACGGCGCATTCGTGAGGGGTTGCGACTGTCGCCATCCGCGAACGGCTGATGGTGGGAACGACACCGCTCCGACCCCGGTGCGATGCCGGCGACGCGCGGCTCGGGCAATGGCGAGCTCGCGGCCGGCTATGCGGCGCCGCGCGCGGTGTCGATCCCGGCTGGCTCGATCCATCCACCCCACGGCGCGGTCATCGCATCGGCCTGCGGCGGTCCCCAGCTTCCCTTGGCATAAGCGTGCACCGGGATATCGGCAGCGAGCACGGGCTCGACGATGCGCCACTGGGCTTCGACCGTGTCCTGGCGAGCGAACAGCGTGGTTTCGCCCTCGATCGCAGCGCCGAGCAAGCGCTCGTAGGCCCGCGATTCATCGTCCGGTGTGCTACAAAACTGTAGCTCCACGTCGTGGCCGTTCATCTGTGGACCTGGTCTCTTCACGCGCGCACCCAACGCGATGTGCACGGCCCCCGGACCGAGGCGAAAGCGGAAATAGTCGCTCGCCGGCTCGTCCTCGAACAGCGCCTTGGGCGGCTTGCGCGATACCACCCGCACCTCGGTTGCGGTGCGCGCGAGGCACTTGCCAGCGCGGATGAAGAAGGGCACGCCCGACCAACGCCACGAGTCGATATACAGGCGCAGCGCCGCATAGGTCTCGACTTTTGAATCCGCCGCGACTCCGGGCTCGGAACGATAGCCTTCGAATTGGCCGCGCACCAGGTGGCGCGGATCGAGCGCCCGCACGCTGCGCAGCAGCTTCGATTTCTCGTCTCGTATCGCTTCGCCTTCGGTGGCGATCGGGACTTCCATCGCGAGCAACGCGAGCACCTGGAAAAGGTGGTTCTGCACCACGTCGCGCAACGCTCCGACGCCTTCGTAGAATTGGCCGCGTCCTTCGATACCGAAGCTTTCCGCCATCGTGATCTGCACGGCCTCGACGTAATGACGATTCCACAGCGGCTCGAGAAACGCGTTGGCGAAGCGGAAGTAGAGCAGGTTGCGCACCGGCTCCTTGCCCAGGTAATGGTCGATGCGAAAAATGGCTGATTCGGCGAAGCGCTCGCGCAGCGTACGGTTGAGCGCCTGGGCGGACGCGAGATCGCGGCCGAACGGTTTCTCGATGATGAAACGCCCGCCCTTGCTGCATTCCAGTCCGGCCAGGCCGCGCATGACCGCGCCGAACGCGTCCGGGGGGATGGCGAGATAGAACAGCGGATGCCTCGAATCGCCGAGCGCGCCGCAGAGTCGTTCGAATAGCGCAGGATCCCGATAGTCGCCCTGCACGTAATCGAGCTTTTGTGCGAACTGCTCAAAAGCCGCGGCATCGTAGCGCCCGTTTTCCTTGATGCTGGCGGCGGCGCGGTCGCGAAACTGGTCGCGATTCCATTGCGTGCGTGCCACGCCGATCACCGGCCCGGTCAGCTCCGCGGGCGCGGAGAGCGCGGCCAGCGCGGGCAACAGCTTCTTGTACGCGAGATCGCCGCTCGCGCCGAACAGCACCAAGGCGTCGGACCTGGGCTCGCTCATCGCGGCTCGCCTCCAGGCTTCGGCTCGACGTGGCCGCCGAACTCGGCGCGCAGTGCCGAGAGCAGCTTGTCGGCAAAACTCGCACGGCCGCGCGACGAGAAGCGCGCGTACAGCGCGGCGCTCAACACCGGCAAGGGCACGCCCGCATCGATGCCGGCCTTGATGGTCCAGCGGCCTTCGCCCGAATCGGCGACATGGCCCTGGTAGCCGCTCAGCTCGGGATCGCGTGCGAGCGCGCGGGCGGTGAGATCGAGCAGCCAGGAGCGCACCACGCTGCCGCGGCGCCACAGCTCGGCGATGGCGCCGAGATCGAGGTCGGCGCGCAACAGGCCCGCGAGCGCACCGGCTTGCGTGTCCCCGCCCGCGGCCGGATCGGCGGCGCGCGCATGCTGCAGGAGGTTCATGCCTTCGGCATAGGCGGCCATCAAGCCATATTCGATGCCGTTATGAACCATCTTGACGAAATGCCCGGCACCGCTCGGGCCGCAGTGCAAGTAACCGAGCTCGGCGCTCGCGTAGAGCGCGGGCTGCGTGCCCGGTGCTGCCGTCGTGGCGCCCGGTGCGAGCGCGCGGAAAATCGGCTCCAGGGCGCGCACCACGGCCGTCTCTCCCCCCAGCATGAGGCAGTAGCCTTGCTCCAATCCCCAGATGCCGCCGCTGGTGCCCGCGTCGACCAGATGCACACCGGCGGCGCGCAAAGCCGCGGCGCGCCGGATCGTGTCCTGGTAGTAGGAGTTACCGCCGTCGATCAGTATGTCGTCCGGTTCGAGCCGCGGGCGCAGCTCGTCGAGCACGGCGTCCACCGCCCCGGCCGGCAGCATGATCCAAACGATGCGCGGCGCTTGCAGCGCGGCGAGCATGTGCGCGAGCGTGGGTGCGACTTCGGCGCCGTCGCGGCTCGGCTCGGCGCCGGCTTCGGGGCGCCGATCGAACACAACGCACTGGTGACCCGCGCGCAGCAGCCGGCGCGCGATGTTGGCGCCCATGCGGCCCAGCCCCAGGATACCGATTCTCATCGCAGCGCCCGATCGTGGTCGTGGACGTCTCTTGGCCGCAACGCGCGTGCCCACGCATCCGCGCGGCGAGCGATTGGCTAGCGCTTGAGCAGCGGACTGCCGTACAGCCCGGTCGGCTTGAGGAGCAGGATGAGCAACATGATCGCGAATGGCGCCATTTGCGCAAGCGGGGCGTAGACGAGGGAACCGAGGGAGACGACCTGGCCGACGAGAAACGCCGAAACCAACGTGCCCTTGATGCTGCCCAGCCCGCCGATGATCACCACCATGAAGACGAAGGCGAGCACTTCCAGGCCCATCACCGGATCGACCATGATCAACGGGGCATGCAGCCCGCCCGCCAATCCTGACAGGACCCCGGCGATGATGAAGGTGATGGTGAACAAGCGGTAGACGTTGATGCCGAGCCCTTCCACGTGCTCCACGTCTTCGATGCCCGCGCGTATGGCCTTGCCCACGATGGTGCGATTGAGAAAGAGCCAGATCGCGCCGTAGACCGCGATCGCGACCACGATCACGATCAGGCGGTAGGCCGGCACGGCCGTGCCCGCGATATCGATCTGGGTGGAAATGGGCACCGGCACCGGACGCGGCACCAGCCCCCAGATCGACTTGATGATCCCCACCCCGCCGATCAGGATGCCGAAGGTAGTGATCATGCTGAAGGTCACGTCGCGCTCGTAGATGCGCCGGAAGATGAAGCGCTCGACGGCGAAGCTCGCCAGGCCGCCCATGATCATGCCGCCCAGCACACCGAGCCACACGCTGCCGAGCGCGAGGCTGAGCGAATAGGTGATATAGGCGCCGATCGAGTAGTAGAGGAGCTGGTCGAGACTGATCACGCGCATGAGCCCGAAGCACAGCGACAGCCCGATCGCCATCAGAAAAAAGATGCTGCCGATGCTCAGCCCGAAAATCACGCCCGAGAGAAAGAGCTGGGTATCCATGCAGCGTCAGCGCGCGACTCGCGCTTTGACGCGCGACAGGGCGCGCTGGAGCCGCGGCTCCAGGGTGCCCCAGATGCCTTTCTCGCCCGCCAGCATGATGAAGACGAGCAGGAAGCCGATGGCAAGCTCCCAATTGCCGACCAGCTTGCTGATCGCGTCCTTCATCCCCGTGTAAGCGAGCGTGCCGATGATCGGGCCGTAGAGCGAGCCGGTGCCGCCCAGAATGGTGACGACGACCGGGTCCGCGGCGCGCGCCGGGCTGGTGATCTCCGGGCTGACGAAGCCCAGGTAGATCGCGTACATCGAGCCGGCGAGCGCGCTGGTGGTGTTGGCGAGGACGAACGCCATGAGGCGAATGCCGAAGTTGCCATAGCCCAGGAACTTCAGCTTGTCTTCGTTCAGCTTGCTGGCGAGGCAACAGGCGCCGAACACCGAGTCGTTCACGTACTTGTAGAACGCCCACACGGCGAGACCCACGAGCAGCGAGAAGACGAAAAAGCCTTCCGGCCGTGCGATGTCGAGGCCCGGGGTGGAGCCGATGTTGGTGAGGAACCACAGGCCGTTATCGCCCTTGGTCACGTCCGCCAGCACCTTCTGCATGAGATAGAAGATGATCACCGCCAGCGCCAGGTTGACCAGCGCGAAGTAGTCGCTGCGCAGCCGCACGAACAGCGGCCCGACCGCGAGCGCGAACACGAAACCTGAGACCAGCCCGATCAGCAGGCCGAGATACGGATTGGTGCCGAAATAGAACAGGTAGAAGCCGGTGCCGTAGGCGCCCACGGCGAGATACGCGGGTTGGCCGAAGGAGATGAAGCCCACCCGCCCGAGCAAGAAGCTGCAACCGATGGTGTAGATGGAAAAGATCAGCACCTCGATCACAAATGCGAGCGGCAGCAACAGGCGCAAGGCGGCCAGCAGGGCGAAGGCGAGCAGCGGACCGGCCCACCACTTGAGCGCGCCGATCATGCGGGACCAGGGTCGGACCAGGGTCGAATGGATGCGCGCTCAGACATATTGCTCGCATACCCGCGGTGTGAGCCGGTCGCGCCCGGCCAGCTCGGCCACGATGCGTCCTTCGCGCAGCGCGTACACCTTGTCGGAGATCGCGCACACCAGCGGCAGGTTCTGCTCGACGATGACGAGCGCCGCGCGCCGGCACAGATCCTTGAACACTTCCTTCAACTGCTCGACGATGCTGGGCGCGAGGCCCTCGGTCGGCTCGTCGATGAGCAGCAGCTTGGGGCGGCCCAGGATGGCGCGCCCGATCATGAGCATCTGCCGCTCGCCGCCGCTCAGGTGGCCCGCCTTGCGGTCCATGAGCTGGGTGAGCTTGGGGAAATACGCGATCACCTGATCCCAGTCGTAGTCGCGCGTGGCGTAACTGCCGAGCTCGAGGTTCTCGCGCACCGTGAGATCGGAGAAGACCTTCTTGTCCTGGGGAATGTACTTCACGCCCTGGCGCGCGATCTCGTAAGCCGGCAGGCCGAGCAGGCTCTTGCCGTTGGCGTCGATGCGGCCCGTGCTCGGCTTGACGAACCCCGCGATGGTCTTGAGCAGCGTCGTCTTGCCGGCGCCGTTGCGCCCGACGCAGGTGACGACCTGCCGCTCGGCGACATCGAGGGCGATGTCGAACAGCACCTTCGATTCGCCGTACGAGACGTCGAGCGCGGCCACGGCGAGCAAAGGGGCCGCTGCGCTCACTGCTCGTCTCCGCGCTGCCTCGCATCGATCTGCCAGTAGCTGCGGCGCACCTCCGGGTGCTGCATGCACTCGTCGTAGCCGCCTTCGGCGATGACGCGGCCCTCGTGCATCACCAAGAGGCGCTGGACGAATTCCTTCACCGCGGAGACCTTGTGCTCGACGATCACAATGGTCTGCTTGCCCACTTGGCGGCCGAGCACCTCCAGCACGCTCTTGATCTCGGAATCGGCCAGGCCCGCGAGCGGCTCATCCAGCAATAGCACCTCCGGCTCGGCCAGCATGCTCATGGCGATCTCGAGCCGGCGCTTCTCGCCCAGGCTCAGGTGCCGCACTTCCTTGTCGCGTTGATCGCCGAGATCGAAGGTCTCCAGCGCCGCGAGCACGCGCGGCTCGTTGCGATGCGCCCGGCAGGTGCTGAACAGCATGCGCCACAGCGACACGCTGCGGTGGGCGCGGTAGAAGGCGAGCACCAGGTTGTCGACGACGCTCAGATTGTCGAAGGTCGACGTGAGCTGGAAGGTGCGCATCATGCCCATGGCGACGCGTTGCTGGATGGGCCGGCGGGTGATGTCTTCGCCCTTGTACCAGATGCTGCCCTCTTCGGGCACGTAGTAGCCCGTGAGCAGATTGAAGAATGTCGTCTTGCCGGCGCCGTTGGAGCCGAAGATCCCGGCGACCTCGTTGCGGCGCAGCGAATAGCTGACCTGGTCGACCGCGGTCAGCGCACCGAAGCGCTTGGTGACGTTCTCCGCGCGAACGATCGCTGCATCCGAATCCGCGCTCATGCGCCGCTAGTAGCCCAGCGATTTCAGCGACGGCATGACCGAATCGCCGCCTTGCGAGCCGATCACGCTGAAGAGGTCCCACTCGTGCTTTTGCTCCTTGGCGCCCTTGCCCTTCACCAGGAAGGCGGCGTGTTTGTATTCGGCGGCATGGTCCTCGCGCCAGCGTGCCGGGCCTTTCACCGTATTGAATGCGCCCTTGTTCACCGTCAATGCGGCGGCAACCTTGAGCGGATCGAACGACTTCGCCGCTTCGAAGCCGCGGAACATTTCGCTGTAGGCGATGTAGGCGATGGTTGCATAGGCATCCGGCGGGCGCTTGTACTTGGCGCGATACAGCTCGGTGAATTCTGCGGCGCTCTTGGCGACTTCCTTGTCCTCGAAGCCGGCGAGATCGTAGTAGAAGTAATGCATCGAGTAGATGCCTTCCAGCGCTTCGGGCGGCACGCCCTTGGCGACGACGTTGGTCATGAACGCCGGGAAGATAGTCATCTCCTTGTTGAGCCCCATCTGCTGGACTTGCTTGAGCAGCGCCACCGCGTCGCCGCCGAACTGCGCGGCGATGAACACGTCGGGCTTGGCCGAGCGCACCTTTTGCAGGATCGTGGTGTAGTCCGAGGTGCCGAGCGAGACCTCGTCGTAGCCGACGATTTCCGCGCCCGCTTCCTTGGCCGCGGCGTACGCGCCATCGCGCATGTCCCAGCCCCAGCTATCGGCGCGGGCGAGGAAGAAGACGCGCTTCTTGTTGAGCACCTTGGTGGCCGAGCGACCCGCCATGTAGCCGACCGTCCAGGGACTGTACGCGGTGGCGAAGGTGGAGGTAGCGAGCTTGCCCTTCATGAAACCTTCCTTCGCCATCACGCATACCGGGAAGTAGGGCATGGGCTCCTTGGTGACGACGGCATTGATGGCGTAGGCGAGCGGCGCCCACGTTTGCCCGCCGACGCCCCGTACCCCTTCGGAGACCATGTAGCGGTAGCGGCGCACGCCCACGTCGAGCTTCGCTTCGTCGTCGGCAACCACGCCCTCGACCTGCACCTTGCCCCAGGGCATGGCGAGGCCGCCGCGCTTGTTCACCACGTCGACCGCGAGCAACGCGCCTTCCTTCTGGGTCTCGGCGACAGCGGCGAAGGTGCCCGTGAGCGGCAGCAGGATCCCGACTTTGATATTTTTCGGCTCGGCGGCAAGCGCGCCGGTGCAGCCGATCGCGGCTGCCAACAGCGTCGATCCGACAATGCTTATGAAGCGCTGCATATTCTCCCCCCGTGTGGTGTGCCGGGTGCGCCGGCTCGCGGGAGTATCCGCCTAGGCGCGCTTCCGATCAAGCCGGGCGGCAGTGCATCGGAGTTGGGAGGGACCAGGCTCGCGCCAGCACCGATGCGCGCATGCAAACCTGCTATGCTGCGCCCGACGCTGCACTTGCCGCGACATCCGGCGCGCGGTTACGATGAAACGAGGAGGAGCCCGAATGCGCTATCCGCCCGTCGCAATCTCCGCAGCCCTCATGCTGTTCGGCTCCCAGCACGCCGCGCAAGCGCAGGAGCAGTTCCCCAACAAGCCGGTGCGCATGATCGTCGGTTTCACCCCGGGAAGCGAGATCGATATCGTCGCGCGCATGCTGGCCGAGCCGATGTCCGAGCGCTGGGGGCAGCGCGTCATCGTCGACAATCGCACCGGTGCCGGCGGTACGGTAGCCGCCGCGATCGTCGCACGCGCCGCGCCGGACGGTTACACGTGGCTGTTCAATTCGGTCGCACACACGGCGAGTCTTGCACTGTACTCGAAGCTGACCTATCACCCGGTCGGCGCGTTCAGCTTCGTTTCCCAGGCTACCAGCGCGCCGAACGTGCTGATCACCGCGCATTCGCAGGGTGTCAAGTCGGTCGGCGCGCTGATCGCCCTCGCTCGCGCCAAGCCGGGACAGCTCACCTACGGCGCTGCGGGCATCGGCAGCGGAACCCACATCAACGGCACGCTGTTCTCGGTGGCGGCCGATATCCAGGTGGCGAACGTGTCCTACAAGGGGACTCCAGAATTGGTCACCGATACGTTTGCCGGCCGGATCCACTACTCCTTCTCCCCGATCGGGGGCACCGTCGCATTCGTCAAGGACGGCCGGCTCGCGGCATTGGGGGTGACCACGCTGCAGCGTTCGCCGGCGCTGCCGGACGTACCGACCATCGCCGAGACCGCGCTGCCCGGATTCGAGTGGGATCAATGGTATGGCATGTTCATGCCGGCGGCCACCCCGCGCGCGATCGTCGAGCAGGTCAATAACGAGATGAAGCGGATACTGGCCTTGCCTGCGACCAAGGAGCGCCTGAGCATCCGCGGCGCATGGCCGAACGTCAACACCCCGCAGCAGTTCGAGCAGAAGGTTCGCGCCGAAATCGACAAGGTGACGAAAGCGCTGGCGGTCGCCGGGGTCCAACCTCAATGACCCCAATGCCATCGATCGAGCCGGCGTGCCGCAGGACCGCTACTTCGCTTCCTTGAGGATGCCCGCCTTCTCCATGATGTCGCGCACGGCGGCACGGCGCTTGTCGAACATCGCCACCACCTTCTCGGGCGGGACGTATTCCCAGCGCGTGTTGCGCTCGTTGGCGAACTTGACGTAGTCGGGGTCCTTGACGGCCTTTTCGATCGCCGGCACCAGCACCGCGACGACTTCCTTCGGCATCTTTGGCGGACCCATGACGAAGTTGGTCGATTCCCACACGACGTCGTAACCCAGCTCCTTCACGGTCGGGATCTTGTCGTAGGGCGCGGGCGCGCGCGCTTCGCCGAGCGTCGCCAGGAACTTCACCTGCCCGGCTTCGATCATGCTCTTCGCCGAGCCGAGCGCGGCCACGCCCAGCTCGGCATGTCCGCCCGCGACTTGCGCTACCGTCATGGCGCCGGTGCCCGGCTGAGGAATCGTGTTGACCTTGATGCCGGTGCCGTTGATGAACGCGGTCGCGGCGACCCACCAGCTTTGGCCCACGCCAGCGGTCGACATGTTGACCTTGCCGGGATTGGCCTTGGCGTATTGGATGGCCTCCTGGATGCTGTTCAACTTCAAGTCGCTCTTCGATGCCGCGATGACGATGGGGAAGTAGGTGGCATATGCGCCCAGCATCGTGAAGTCGTGATAGTCGAGCGGCATCACGCCTTGGAGCTTGTTGGTGATGATGGTCGCCGAGCCCCAGCCGAGGGTATAGCCGTCGGGCTTCGCGCGGTGCAGCTCGCGGTAGCCGATCGAGCTGCCACCGCCGGGTTTGTTCACCACGCTGATCGGCTGGCCGATCGTCTTCGCCACCCGCTCGTAGATCGGGCGCACCAGCACGTCGCCGTCCGCGCCGGCTTCGACGGCCACGATCGCGGTGATGGGCTTGACCGGATACTTGTCCGCCGCCTGGGCGGAAAGCGCGAGGCCGCAGCCGAGGCTTACGCCGGCCGCTGCAAGAATGGATTTGCGCACGATGTCCTCCTGTTGGTCGATGTCTATATGGGCGGGCTCGCAGCGCAGGGCAGCTCCCGTCTTGTCATCCTGCTCGCATGATCCCACCGCGCCCGGCGGCTGTCGAGTCACTTACAGACCTTTGCCCTCGTCGAGCGCGAGCACGGAGCGCTTTCCCCACAGCCGCGCGGCAAGACGCCACGCGATGAACGTAGCCGCGATCGACAGCATGGTCGCGGCGAGCGGGCGCCCGGCGATCAGCGATAGGTCGCCCTTGAACATGAGCAGCGTCTGGCGCAGGCTCGTCTCCGTCGTCGGCCCGAGCACGACGCCGATGATGAACGGCGCGATCGGATAGCCCCAGCGGCGCAGGAAGAAGCCGATGACGCCGGCGGCGATCATCACCCACACGTCGAAGAACGCGTTGCGCACGCTGTAGACCCCGACCAGGCAGATCACGCTGATCACCGGCAGCAGCAACTGCGGCCGGATCGAGGCGACCCGCGCGAACAGCCCCACGAGCGGCAGATTGAGCACCAGCAGCATCAGGTTGCCCAGGTACATCGCCGCGATGAACGTCCAAAAGACTTCCGGGTGGGTGCCGAACAGCGTCGGCCCGGGTTCCACGTTGTGCATGCGCAGCCCCGCCAGCATGATCGCGCTCGGCGCGGCGAACGGAATGCCCAGCGTGAGCAGCGGAATCATCGAGCCCATGACGGCGCTGTTGTTGGCCGATTCCGGGCCGACCACGCCCTCCACGGCGCCGTGGCCGAAGCGCTGCGGTGTTTTCGACAGGCGCTTCTCGATCGCGTACGAGACGAAGGTCGAGATCACTGTGCACGGTCCGGGCAGCAGTCCCATGAAGAAACCGAGCACCGAGCCGCGCAACATCGGCTTGACCGAGCGGCGCAGCTCGTCGCGGTTGGGGTAGAGCTCGCGCAGGCGCACGCGGCTCACCAGCGGGCGGACGTACCTGGCGGCGGCGATGGTGAGCACTTCGGAGATGCCGAACAGGCCCATCGCGATCGGCAGGAAGTCGATGCCCAGCATGAGCTTTTCAGTGCCGAAGGTGAAGCGCGGATAGCTGTCCATCGGATTGATGCCGATCGTGCTCAGGAACAGGCCGAAGGCGATCATGAGCGCGCCCTTGAGCGGCGCATCGGCCGAAAGATTCGCCAGCAGCACGAAGGCGAGAATCATGAAGCCGAGGAACTCGGGCGGGCCGAAGGAGAGGGCGGCCGCGCCGAGCACCGGTGCGAGCAGCTGCAGCCCCAATATACCCAGCGTGCCCGCGACGAACGAGCCGGCCGCGACCAGCGCGAGCGCGGCACCCGCGCGGCCTTGCTTGGCCATCTGGTAGCCGTCGAGGCAGGTCACCACGCTCGCCGCCTCGCCCGGTATGTTGACCAGCACCGAGGTGGTGGAGCCGCCGTACATCGCGCCGTACCAGATCCCGGTCATCATGATGAGGCCGGTGGTCGGTCCGTAGGGGATGGTGAAGGGCAACAGCAAGGCCATGGTGGCGGTCGGCCCCAGCCCCGGCAACACGCCTACCAGCGTCCCGATCAGGGCGCCGGCGAAGCAGGCGATGAGATTCGCGGCGGTCGCCGAATTCGCGAAACCGGTCAGCAGGAGATCCCAATCCGGCATGAGTGTCGCCTACTCGAACAGGATGCCGCGCGGCAGATCGATGAACAGCCAGAAGCCGAACAGCAGATAGACGAACAGCGCGGTCGCGCCGGATAGTGCGAGTGGCTTTCGCCAGCCTTCCAGCGCAAGCGCCTTGGACAAGGCGTAGGTCGCGATGAAGGTCACCGCAACGTAGCCGAGCACCGGCATGGCGAGAATCCACAGGCACAAGGTCGCTGCCGTCACGAGCAGGATGCGCGCGCCGTGCTTATCGAGTCGCGGCGCGGCTTCGCCGGCGCGTGCGCGCGCTGCGATCAAGGCCGCGGCGCAGGCGGCAATCGTCGCGCCCAGGAAGAACGGATAGAGTCCCGGCCCCGGAAGCGCCAGGCTGCCGAAGCCGTAACCCCAGGCGACGTACGCGATGACCCCGCCCAGGCCGAGCAGAACGGCATTGAATGCGGTTTCCACGTCGAGCCGGCGCTGCCTCATGGAACCCCCTCCCGTCGCAGCACGCCTGGCGGCGTGTCCTTGGCATGCGATTGTGACCGAGCGGCGCCGGTCCCACAACCTCGCCGAGCGGGCGGGATCAGGCGCGGCGTTTCGCGCTGATCGCCTGTGGCTGCGAGCGCAGCTCGGAGGGCAGATGCGGGGCGATCAACTGCACGAGCTGCGCGAATACCTTGGGGTTGCCCGCGCACAGGTTGCCGCTCGTCATGTAACCGTCATTACCCTCGAGATCGCCGACCAGCCCGCCCGCCTCCAGGATGAGCAGCGCGCCCGCGGCCATATCCCAGGGCGACAGACCGAATTCCCAGAAGGCGTCGAGGCGCCCGGCGGCGACATAGGCAAGATCGAGCGAGGCCGAGCCCGGGCGGCGCACGCCGGGAGCGGCGTGCATCACATCGCGCAGGATGGCGAGATAAGCGTCGACGTGGGCGAACTGGCGAAACGCAAACCCGGTGCCGATCAACGCATCGCCCAGGCGGGCGCGGCGCGAGACGCGAATGCGATGGTCGTTGAGAAAGGCGCCGCGGCCGCGGCTCGCGGTGAACAGGTCGTTGCGGTTCGGGTCGTAGACCACCGCCTGGTTGAGCACGCCGCGATGCGTGAGCGCGATGGACACCGCGTACTGCGGAAAGCCGTGCAGAAAATTGGTGGTGCCATCGAGCGGATCGATGATCCAGAGGTAGTCGGAGCGGCCGCTTGCGCCGCCTTCCTCTGCTAGAATCGCGTGCTCCGGATAGGCCGCTCGCAAGGTGTCCACGATCGCGCGCTCGGCCTCGTGATCGACCTCGGACACGAAATCGTTCGCGCTCTTGGCCCGCACGCTCAGCACGTCCAGGTTTCTGCTCGCGCGGTTGATCACGTTGCCGGCGCGGCGCGCGGCCTTCACCGCGATGTTGAGCATGGGATGGATGGTGTTCACGTGTTCGACTCGTCGGCGCGCGCAACGCCGATTCTAGCAGGGCCGATCTCGACGGCGGAGACGCGACGTGACCGATCTTCGAGCCTTGCGCAACATCCGTGTCGTGCTATGCGAGCCCAGCCATCCGGGCAACATCGGCGCGGCGGCACGCGCGCTCAAGACGATGGGGCTCGAGCGCCTGGTGCTGGTCAAGCCGGCGAACTTTCCGCATCCCGACGCGGACGCTCGAGCGGCGGGCGGATTGGATGTGCTGCGCGCGGCCGTGTGCTGTCAAAGCCTCGACCAGGCTCTGGCCGGAACGACGTTCGCGGCCGCGCTGAGCGCGCGCCGGCGCGATCTCACTCCGGAAGTGGTCGATGCGCGCCGTGCTGCGCGCGATATCGCCGCGCTGGCGCGCAACGAGGAGGTCGCGCTGCTGTTCGGGCCGGAGAAGGCCGGCCTCGGCAGCGAAGCGCTGAGCCGTTGTCATCGCCTGGTGCGCATCCCGGCCAATCCCGCCTATGCTTCGCTCAACCTGGCTGCCTCGGTACAACTCGTGGCATACGAGTTGCGCTACGCATGCAGCGAGCACAGCGCCGAGCCGCTTCAGGGTTCGACGCTGCGCCCGGGGACGCACGACGAAATCGAGCGTCTGATCGTGCACTTGGAAAGCTGCATGCGAATCACGGGTTTCCTTCATCCCGATCGCCCCGGGCGCCTGGTGCAGCGCATGCGCCGGATGCTCGCGCGCGCGCGTCCAGAGAGCGACGAAATCGCGATCCTGCGCGGCTTCCTGCGCTCGGTGGAAGACTTGCAGCGGGCGCGCTGAGGGCAACGCAATTGACGCCGCGCCGCACGTGCCAGTTACACTTAGCGTCCCGAGTCCGAACGGTTGCAGGATTCGCCTTGTCCGCGCCGAACCTCGGACTCGGGACACTAGCAACTTTCACAAACGCGCGCTCGTCGCCTGCCCAGGGTCATGTTCAGTCGCCTTCGCGAAGACATCGCTGTGGTATTCGAGCGCGACCCGGCCGCGCGTACGGCGTGGGAGGTGCTGACCTGTTATCCCGGCTTACACGCGACGCTGGTGCATCGGTTGTCGCATGCCCTCTGGAACACGGGCCTCAAATGGCTGGCGCGGTTCGTATCGCACCTCGGCCGCTGGCTCACCGGCATCGAAATCCATCCCGGCGCGCGCATCGGGCGGCGCTTCTTCATCGATCACGGCATGGGGGTGGTCATCGGCGAGACGTCGGAGATCGGCGATGATTGCACGCTTTATCACGGCGTCACGCTCGGCGGGACGACCTGGAACAAGGGCAAGCGCCATCCCACGCTCGCCGATCACGTGGTGGTCGGCGCCGGGGCGAAGATTCTCGGCCCCATCACCATCGGCAGCGGCGCCAAGGTCGGCTCGAACGCCGTGGTGGTGAAGGATGTGCCGGCGGGGGCGACCGCGGTCGGAATCCCCGCGCGCCACATCGAAGAAGCACACGCGAGCGCGGGCTTCGCTGCCTACGCGGTCAGCAGGGACATGAACGACCCGGTCGTGCAGGCCATTCACCAGTTGATCGACCACTCCAGCCACGCGGATCAGCGCATCGATCGCATCGTCGCGGCGCTCAAGCAGTCGGGTGTGGCAATAGACGACGACGCCGAGGCGGCGCCGGACCGATTCGATCCGAACTACCTCAACAGAATTGTTGACTAATCTGCTTGGGAACTCTATAGTTGAGCGTGTTGATCAACTATAGGCGGATGGCGCCTAGCCATCGACATCAATAAACCCGAGCGAGGTGCTGCGATGCGATTGACGACCAAGGGACGTTTTGCCGTTACGGCCATGATGGACCTGGCGTTGCGCGGCGGCGACGGTCCGGTGACGCTGGCCGAGATCAGCGCGCGGCAGGGCATATCGCTGTCGTACCTCGAGCAGCTCTTCGGCAAGCTGCGCCGTCATGGCCTGGTCAACAGCGTGCGCGGCCCGGGCGGGGGCTATCGCCTGGCGAAGCCCACTCAGGATGTCTCGGTCGCCGACATCATCCTGGCCGTCGACGAGCCGATCGATGCGACCCAGTGCGGGGGCAAGGAGAATTGCCAGGACGACCACAAGTGTCTGACGCACGACTTGTGGGCGAACCTCAACAACCACATCTTCAGCTATCTGCGCTCGGTGACTCTCGCCCAGTTGGTGCGTGACCACCAGGGCGCCGGCGCGGTGTCGGTCATCCAGGTGACCGAGCGCAGGCCGGGCGCGTCGAGCGCCGTGCCTGCTTGAGCCCGGTAACGATCGATCTACGGCGGTCATGGCGATCACATTGTCGGAAAGCGCGGCGCAGCACATTCGCAAGCAGCTCGGCAAACGCGGGCGGGGCATCGGCCTGCGGCTGGGCGTGAAGCGCGTGGGCTGCTCCGGGCTCGCATACACCATGGATTACGCCGACGCGCTGAGTGACCAGGACGTGGTGTTCGAAGCGCACGGGGCCAAGGTGATCATCGATCGCGCCGCCCTCGCCTATATCGACGGCACCGTGGTCGATTTCCGGCGCGAGGGCCTCGCGGAATCCTTCAAGTTCGACAATCCGAACGTCTCGGCCACCTGTGGCTGCGGTGAAAGCTTCAGCGTGGACAAGAGCGCGCACACGCCGGCATGAGCGCGGTCATCCAGGATCTCGTCAACCGGCCCTACGAGGCGGGCTTCGTCACGCCGATTGAAGCGGACGTGGCCCCGCGCGGCCTGTCCGAGGAGACCATACGCCTGATCTCGGCGAAGAAGCGCGAGCCCGACTGGCTGCTCGAGTTTCGCCTGCAAGCGTATCGGCATTGGCTCACCATGAGCGAGCCCAAGTGGCCGAACGTGCACTACCCGCCGATCGATTTCCAGGACATCATCTATTACGCCGCGCCCAAGCCCAAGAAGCTGAAGAGCATGGACGAGGTCGACCCCGAGCTGATGCGCACCTTCGAAAAGCTCGGGGTGCCCATGAACGAGCGTGCCGCGCTCGCCGGGGTGGCGGTGGACGTGATCTTCGATTCCGTCTCGGTCGCGACCACCTACAAGCAGAAGCTGGCCGAAGTCGGCATCATCTTCTGCTCGATCTCGGAAGCGGTCGCGAGCCATCCGGAGCTGGTGCGCAAGTACCTGGGCAGCGTCGTTCCGCCCGCCGACAACTACTACGCGGCGCTCAACTCGGCCGTGTTCACCGACGGCTCGTTCTGCTTCATCCCCAAGGGCGTGAAGTGCCCGATGGATCTGTCGACGTACTTTCGCATCAATACCCAGGATTCGGGCCAATTCGAGCGCACGCTCATCGTCGCCGAGGAAGGCGCCGCGGTGTCGTACCTCGAAGGCTGCACGGCGCCGAAGTTCGATACCAACCAGCTCCATGCCGCGGTGGTCGAGCTGGTCGCGCTGGACCATGCCGACATCAAGTACTCGACCGTGCAGAACTGGTACGCCGGCGACGAGAACGGCGTCGGCGGCATTTTCAATTTCGTCACCAAGCGTGGTCTGTGCAAAGGGGCGAGCTCGAAGATCTCCTGGACGCAGGTCGAGACCGGATCGGCGATCACCTGGAAGTACCCGAGCTGCGTGCTGCTCGGCGACAATTCGATCGGCGAGTTCTACTCTGTGGCGCTCACCAACCACCGGCAGCAAGCCGACACCGGCACCAAGATGATCCACCTCGGCAACAACACCCGCAGCCGCATCATCAGCAAGGGTATTTCCGCGGGGCACTCGAACAACAGCTACCGCGGCCTGGTGAAGATCGGCGCCAAGGCCGACAACGCGCGCAATTACTCGCAATGCGACTCGATGCTGATCGGCTCGCGCTGCGGCGCCAACACCTTCCCCTACATCCAGGTGCGTAATCGCAGCGCGCAGGTCGAGCACGAAGCGACCACCTCGAAGATCGGCGAGGACCAGTTGTTCTACTTCGCGAGCCGCGGCGTCGGCGCGGAAGAAGCGGTTTCGATGATCATCAACGGCTTCTGCAAGGACGTGTTCCAGCAGTTGCCGATGGAGTTCGCGGTGGAAGCGACCAAGCTCTTGGGGCTGAAACTGGAAGGAAGCGTCGGATGATTCGTGCAGGCGCCCCGGTATTGCTCGATGTGCGGGAGCTGGAAGCGAGCATCGGCGACAAGCCGATCCTGAAGGGCGTGAGCCTCGAAGTGCGCGCGGGCGAAGTGCACGCGATCATGGGGCCCAACGGCTCGGGCAAGAGCACGCTGGCGAAGCTGCTGTCCGGACACCCCGCGTACAGCGTCACGCGCGGCTCGGTCGCCTACCGCGGCAGCGATCTGCTCGGCTTGTCGCCGGAAGCGCGCGCCCAGGCGGGGTTGTTTCTCGGCTTCCAGTATCCGGTCGAGATTCCCGGCGTTTCCAATGCGCAGTTCCTGCGCCTCGCCTATAACTCGGTCCAGGCCGCACGCGGCGCAGAGGAGCTCGATCCGCTCGAGTTCGACGACCTGGTGCGCGAAAAGCTCGCCCTGGTCGACATGGATCCGAGCTTTCTCGAGCGCAACGTCAACGAGGGCTTTTCCGGTGGCGAGAAGAAGCGCAACGAGATCCTGCAGATGGCGCTGCTCGAGCCCGTGCTCGCGCTGCTGGACGAAACCGATTCGGGGCTCGATATCGATGCCTTGCGGGTGGTCGCGGGCGGGGTCAACAGCCTCGCCGGAGCCGACAACGCCATCGTCCTGGTGACGCATTATCAGCGCTTGCTCAACTACATCGAGCCCGACTACGTGCACGTGATGGAAGGCGGGCAGATCATCAAGACCGGCGACAAGGCGCTGGCGCTCGAGCTCGAAGCGCGCGGCTACGACTGGGTGCGTGCCGAGTTCGATGCCGCGCGCGCGGCCGCCTGAGGCGGACTTCGCCATGGTTGCCGCCCAATCGACCTTCCTGACGACACTGCTCGGTAGCGCGCCGCAGCGCTCCACGGGCATGGCCTGGCTCGATCGCGTCCGCGCCGCGGCGCTCGAACGGGCGAACGCGGCTGCGGTGCCGAGCGCGCGCGAGGAAGAATGGCGTTTCACCGATCTCGCGCCACTGGCTCGATTGTCGTTTCAGCCGCGGGCGCAAGCCGCCGCGCCGAGCACGCAGGCCGTGGCGGCTCGGCTGCTGCCGCAGGCGTATGCCCGGCTCGTATTCGTCGACGGCGTCTTTGCGGAAGCGTTGTCGAGCTTGCCGTCGAGCGCGGGCGTGCGGGTGATGGCGCTCGAGCAGGCGCTGCGCGATGAGCCCGCGCTGCTCGAAGCGCAGCTTGCCCGGCTGGGAGCCTATGAGCACAACGTCTTCACGGCGTTGAACACGGCGTTCTTGCGCGAGGCGGCGGTGGTCGTGGTCGATCCCGGCCATGCGGTGTCCGGCCCCATCCACGTGCTGCACCTCGCGAGCGGATCCGCAGAGCCGTATGCCATCTACCCGCGCACGCTGCTGGTGGCGGGCGCGCGCAGCCGCTGCACGCTGATCGAGGATTTCGTAGCGCTCGGCGAAGGCGCCTATTTCAGCGCGCCGCTCGCCGAGGTTTCGATCGCGCCGGATGCGGCGGTGTCGCATATTCGCCTGCAACGCGAAGCCGCATCCGCCTTTCAGATCGCAGCCGCGTTCGTCGAGCAGGCGCGAGGCAGCACGTACCGGCTCGTGCACGTTGCGCTCGGCGCACGCCTGTCGCGCCTGGAGGTGAGCGTCGTTCACGGCGCCACGGCATGCGAGACGGCGATCGACGGGCTGGCGATGATCGGCGCCCGCCAGCTCGCCGATACCCACACGAGCGTCGATCACGCCCATCCGGAAGGCCGCTTGCGCCAGACGCATCGCTGCGTTGCCGGCGGTGCGGCGCATGCGGTCTTCAACGGCAAGATCCTGGTGCGCGACGGCGCGCAACGTACCGACGCCGCGCAATCGTTCCGCGGCCTGCTCTTGTCCGAGCGCGCGCAAATCGACGCCAAGCCGCAGCTCGAGATCTTCGCCGACGATGTAAAGTGCGCCCACGGCGCGGCCATCGGCCAGCTCGATGCGCAAGCGCTGTTCTACTTGCGCAGCCGCGGGCTCGGCGAGCAGCAGGCGCGCAATCTGCTCACCTATGCCTTTGCCGCCGAGGTCATCGAGCGCATCGCCGTGCCGGCGGTTCGCTCGGCGCTGGCGCGCGTCGTGCTCGAGCGCACCCGGGAGGCGGCATGAAGTCAGCTGTGACAACGCCCCGCGCGGGGGCGCGCGCCGATGATCTCGGCTTCGACGTCGAGCGCGTGCGCCAGGACTTTCCGATCCTCACGCTCAAGGTCAACGACAAGCCGCTGGTGTTCCTGGACAACGCCGCGTCCAGTCAGATGCCGCAACAGGTGATCGATCGCTACGTGCGCTATCGCAGCCGCGAGCACGCCAACATCCATCGCGCTGTGCATTACCTGTCGGAGGTCGCCACGCGCGAATACGAAGCGGTCCGCGCCAAGGTGCGCGCCCTCATCAATGCGCGCGAGGAACGCGAGATCGTCTACACCAGCGGCACGACCGAGAGCATCAACCTGGTCATGCACGGCTACGGCCGCAAGTTCATCGGCGCGGACGACGAAGTCATCCTGTCGGTGCTCGAGCATCATTCCAACATCGTGCCCTGGCAGATGCTGGCGCAGGAAAGCGGCGCGCACCTACGGGTCGTACCGTGCAACGACGCCGGCGAGCTCGACATCGATGCGTATCGCAGCCTGTTCAACGCGCGCACGCGCTTCGTCGCGGTCGGGCACGTCTCCAACGCCTTGGGGACGGTGAACCCGGTGAAGGAAATGGTTGCCATCGCGCACGCGCACGGCGTCCCGATTCTGCTCGACGGCGCGCAGGCCGCGCCGCACTTGCAGGTCGACGTGCAGGACCTGGACTGCGATTTCTACGCCTTCTCGGGGCACAAGATGTGTGGTCCGACGGGTGTGGGCATTCTCTACGGCAAGGCCGAGCGCCTGCGCGCGATGCAGCCGTTCAAAGGCGGCGGCGACATGATCCTGTCGGTCACCTTCGACCGGACCGTGTACGCCGACATTCCGCAGAAATTCGAAGCCGGAACCCCGCCGATCGCCGAAGTGATCGGGCTGGGTGCGGCGATCGACTATCTCAATGGCATCGGCCTGGATGCGATCAAGGCGCATGAAGATGAGCTCTTGCGCTACGCGACCGACCGGGTCGGCGAGCTGAGCGGTGTTCGAATCATCGGGCGGGCGCGATCGAAGGCTGCCGTGCTCTCGTTCGAGGTCGATGGCGTGCATCCGCACGACGTCGGCACGCTGCTCAACGAGGACGGCGTTGCCGTGCGTACCGGCCACCACTGCGCACAGCCGGTCATGCAGCGCTTCGGCGTGCCCGCCACCGCCCGTGCGTCGTTCGCTTTCTACAATACGCTGCGCGAGATCGACGTGCTGGTCGGCGCGATCCGCAAGGTGCAGAAGGTTTTCGCCGGATGAGCGCCGCCAATCAGCTCTACCAGGAGGTGATCCTCGATCACAATCGCAAGCCCCGCAATTGGGGCAAGCTCGAGCACGCGAGCCATCACGCCGAGGGTCTAAATCCCCTCTGCGGGGACCATATCTTCGTCTATCTGCGGCTGCGCGATGCGAGCGTCGAAGCGATCGGCTTCGAAGGCCAGAGCTGCGCGATCTGCAAGGCATCCGCCTCCATGATGACGCAGTCGGTGAAGGGCAAGCGCGTCGACGAGGCGGAGACGCTCGCGCGCGAGTTTCGCGAGATGGCGCTCGGCAAGCTCGATCCGAGCGCGAGCGGCCATCATCTCGGCCGCCTCACCGTGTTTTCCGGGGTGCGCGATCTGCCGACACGGGTGAAGTGCGCGATCCTGCCGTGGCATACGCTGCATTCCGCGTTGCATTCGATCGCCCGCGCATCCACCGAGGGCGATGCCGATCCCGTGCCCGGATCGGGGTTGGAGCGTGCCGGCCATGCCTAAGATCGCCGAGATCGAGGGAACGCCAAATCCCAACGCCAAGAAGTTTATCCTCAAGGAGCCGCTCACCTGGGGCGTGTCGCGCTCGTATGACAACGCCGAGCAGGCGCAGGACGATCCGCTCGCCGCGCAGCTGTTCGCGATCGAGCACGTGACCAACGTGTTCTACGTCGATCACTGGATCACCGTCACCCAGGACGGGACCGCGTCGTGGCCGGAGCTGCTGCGCAAGCTGGCCGAGCCGATCCGCGAGGCGCCCTCGGCCGAGGTCCACTCGCAACAGTACGCGCGCCAGGATTACCTGCCGAGCCTCGAGCAGATGAGCCCCGAGGAGCAGGAACGCTGCGCGCGCATCAGCGATCTGCTCGACGAGCAGGTGCGTCCCTATCTGCAAGGCGACGGCGGGGACCTCTATGTCGTCGGACTGAAGGGCAACGTGCTCGAAGTGCACTACCAGGGCGCATGCGGGAGCTGCCCGAGCTCCATTTCCGGCACGCTCGCCGGCATCGAGGGGCTGGTGCGCAGCATCGAACCCGATATCGAGGTCGTCGCGGTCTAGGAGCCTGTCGGACTTGATTTCGTGCGATGCGTTGTGCCCACAACGCCCGCAGGCAAGGCGCTCGGTGCAGACCAATATCGGGAATATTGGCAAGCCGAGCAACGCCGCATGCGCACGTCGTGGGCGCAACCCAAAGGGACGGGGCGATTTTCGCGCACGGCGGTGTCGGACGACTTGCCGATAGTCTCGCTATCGGCTGCGTCGTCCTCCTAGCCCTGCGCGAAAATCGCCTCCGTCGCACACGTGAAATCAAGTCCGAC
>JADLAC010000043.1 GCA_020848435.1 Burkholderiales bacterium
CAAGAGGCAAGGTCGGCACTACACGCCCCTTTGCGCTTCACGCACGATCCAACTCGATGATTCCATTCAACCCCGGTCCGAAAAAAATGCCGAAACGGGGGTCGAACTGCTCAAGTTGGGCTAGCGCAATGCCGTCGCGCCATCCGAGCGTCGCGCGCGAGCGCGGGCGAGCGGAGAGTGCGCGCTGGCAAGCGGTCGCGCCGCCGGGCGCGCACGCGCACGGCTACCTGGGCGTGACGCCCTTCTCCTTGAAATACTTGAGCGCCCCCGGATGCCAAGCGATCGGCGAGGCGCCGATCTGCTGGTTCGCCAAGGTCATGTTCGCCGCCTCGCGGTGACCCAGGACGATCTCGGGCTGCTTTTCGAACAGGGTGCGCACGATCTCGTAGGCGAGCGCCTCGGGCATTTTCTCGTGCACGTACAGCACGCCCCAGACGCTGGCCGCCTTGTTCTCGCGCTCCTGTCCCGGATAGGACTTCGGCGCGATCGCCATCGCCGCATAGATCGGACCGTACTTGGTCTTCATCGGCTCGATCGAATCGGCGTGGTCGATGAGCTTCAGCTTGGTGCCCGGCGTGGCCGCGAGATCGGTCACCGCCGGCAGCGGCACGCCGGCGGCGTGCATGAAGGCATCGAGCTTGCGGTCCTTGACCGCGTTGGCGGCCTCGGCGACGCTCAAGCGCTGGCGTTGCAAATCCTTCTCCGCGTTGATGCCGTAGGCTTCCAGGATCCGCAGCGCCATCACCTCAGTGCCGCTCCCCGGAGAACCCGTGGACACGCGCTTGCCCTTGAGATCGGCGATCTTGTCGATGCCGCGGCCCTCGACGGTCACCACGTGCATCACCAGCGGATGCACCACGGCGATGGTACGCATAGGCACCTTGTCCTTGAACTTGCCGAGCGCGTTGGCACCTTCCCAGGCCGTGTCGACCATGGAGAAGGCGAGCTCGGTCTTGTTGGTTGCCAGCAGCTTCACGTTGTCGACGCTGCCGCCGGTGACTTCAGCGGTCGCGGATGCGCTCTTCATGTGCTTGGACAGCACGTTGGCCATCGCCCCGCCCATCGGATACCACACCCCGCCGGTGCCGCCGGTGGAGATCGAGAGCTTCACGTCCTGGGCCTGCGCGCCGCCGATCAGCACGGCACACAGCGCCGCCGCCGTTGCGTAACGGAACTTCATGCGTCTCCTCCTTGGTTTTCCAGCCGTTCGGATCCGGCCGCTGCCGGCCGGCGTCATTGTAGGGCGAGCGCGCCGCAGCCGAAGCTCACGCCTCAGATTCGCACCGGCTCGCCCCAGCGCCCCTCGAAGAAACGCTCGGCGAGCGGCTTGCGCGCGCGCGGCGCGAGCTCCTTCTTCCTGGTCTCTTCGTCCAGCACATCGGGGCTCGCCTGGTGGCCCACGGCGATCATCGCCATCGGCATGCAATCGGCCGGGATACCGAATGTCGCGCGCGCTCGGTCGGCGTCGTAGCCCGCCATCTGGTGCGCGATCAGCCCCAGCGCCACGGCCTGCAAAACCAGGCTCATACTGGCCATTCCGGTGTCATACTGCGAATAGCGGTTCGGGCGCCCGCCACCGAGCGGGTCGGCGCTCGCGATCGACAACAGCAGCAGCGGCGCATGCTTGACCCAGCGCTTGTTGGATTCGGTCAGGCAGTCGAATGCGCGCTCGAATCCCGCCGCATCCTGGGTTCGATCCCACACCAGGAAACGCCACGGCTCGACCCCGTTGCACGAGGGCGCCCAGCGGGCCGCTTCCAGCAGCGAAGCGAGCTGCGCGCGCGTGACCGGCTTAGCCGCGTCGTAGGCACGCGGGCTCCAACGCCGCGTCATCAGCTCGTGGATCGGGACCGAAGCGGCTGCATTCTTTTCCAGGATCATGGCCGTGTTCCTAGCGTCGATGGTCGATTTGCATACTGCTGGACTCAGCAGGCGTGCGAGAGATGTCCTAGCTCGCATTCGCCTTCCAACCCTGTCCCTGCCGGGTGCGGGAGCGCCGTGCGGAAACCGGCTCGTGCGCCGCGGCCCGCAGCGTCGTCGATCGCGGCCCGCTCGTCCGGCACGGGCCGCTCGGGTGCGCTCACCTGGGCTCCTCCAAGGCGTAACCCGCGTCGCGCCATGCATCGATTCCACCGAGCAAGGGCCGCACCCGCACGAATCCTCGATCCAGCAGCATACGGGCGACACGCGCCGCACTGACTTCGTTCGGTCAACTGCAATAGACCACGATTTCGCGCTCTCGCGGCACACTCGCGAGCGCGGCATCGGGGTAATCGGGATCGATCAGCACGGCATTGGGAAGCGTTCGGAGATCGGCGTCAAGCGCAGCCGCGCTGCGCACGTCCAGGATCAGGGGCTCGTCGCCGCGCTCGATCATCTCGTTGAGCTCCGGCACGGCGATGCGGGCGGCGCGCAACTGCGCGAGGAAGCGATAGCGCTCGAACCATTTGAACGTCATGTAGCCGGCGAGAAGGATGAGCAGCCCGCCCGCGGCGTAGGTGCCCATGCGCGCAAGCCGGTCGAGCAGCGCATCGATTTGCTGGGAGAGCAGCCAGCCCGCGAGCATCGAGCCACCGGCCCACAGCGCGGCGCCGATGCCGTTGAAGAGCGTGAAGGTACCGGTACCGAGCCGAATCGCACCGGCGAGCGGCGGCGCGACGGTCGCAAGCCCGGGAACGAACTTGGCGATGACGAGCGCGCCGGCGCCCCAACGCAGGAACACGCGCTCGGTCTGGCGCACGCACGATTCGGGCGAGAACGACATGCGGCACAGCAGGGCGAGAACACGGTGTCCATAGCGCCGGCCGGCGCTATACCAGATCGCATCGGCGATCATGCTCGCGCCCAGGGCCGCGACGAAGGCCTGCAGGACCGACAGCTGGCCGCCGGCAGCAAGCGCGCCGGCCAGCATCATTGTCGGAATCGCAGGCAGCGGCACGCCGAGCTGGGTGAGCAGCACGTTTCCGAACACGAGCCCGACCCCGTAATGCGCGAGAACCGCCGAGAGCTCGTTCATCGATCCCGCGAAGCGCTCAGCGAGTGCCGCCCGCGCCCGTGCTGGCGAGCGCGGTCATGTTGACGATGCGCCGCACCGTGGCCGAGGGCGTGACGATGTGCACCGACCTGGCGCAACCCAGTAGCAGTGGGCCGATGGTGATGCCCCCGCCGCCGGTGATCTTGAGCAGGTTGTAAGCGATGTTGGCCGCATCCAGGTTCGGCATCACCAGCAGGTTGGCCTCGCCCTTCAAGCGCGAATCGGGGTAGAGCTTCGAGCGGATGTCCTCGGACAGCGCCGCGTCGCCCTGCATTTCGCCATCGACCTCCAGCTCGGGCACGCGCGCTTCGAGCAGCTCGCGCGCACGCGCCATCTTGCGTGCCGATGCCGAACGCGAGCTGCCGAAGTTCGAGTGCGAGACCAGCGCGACTTTCGGCGTGTGGCCGAAACGACGCACCTCCGCCGCCGCCATCACGGTCATTTCGGCGATCTGCTCGGCGCTCGGATCTTCGTTCACATACGTGTCGCAGATGAATAGCGTCCGCTCAGGCAACAGCAGCACGTTCATCGCCGCGAAGATATCGTGCCCTTGCGCGCGACCGATCAATCCCGCGATATGGTCTAGGTGCTCTTCATGTGTACCGAAGGTCCCGCACAACATGGCGTCGGCATCGCCGCGGCGAAGCAGCATGGCGCCGATCAAGGTGGTGTGCTGGCGCACCCGGGCCTTCGCCACATCGGGCGTGACGCCCTGGCGGCCCATGGCGCGGTGATAGTCGCTCCAGACCTCGCGGTAGCGCGGATCGCTTTCCGGATTGACCGCTTCGAAGTCCTTGCCGGCCGCGAGGCGCAGGCCATAGCGCTTGATGCGGCTCGATATCACCTCGGGGCGGCCGATCAGGACCGGCCGGGCCAAGCCCTCGTCGACCACCTGCTGGACCGCCCGCAGAACGCGTTCGTCCTCGCCTTCGGCATAGACCACGCGCTTGGGCGCCTGCTTCGCGGCCTCGAACACCGGGCGCATGATGAGGCCCGAGTGATAAACGAACTGCATCAGTTGCTGGCGGTACGCTTCCCAGTCCTTGATCGGGCGCGTCGCGACACCGCTGTCCATCGCGGCGCGCGCCACTGCGGGAGCGATCTGGATGATCAGGCGCGGATCGAACGGCCGCGGGATGATGTAGTCGGGTCCGAACTCGGTCTCAGCTTCGCCGTAAGCCATCGCGACCACGTCCGACTGCTCGGCCTCCGCCAGCGCTGCCAGCGCGCGCACGCATGCCATCTTCATTTCGTCGGTGATCTTGGTCGCGCCCACGTCGAGCGCGCCGCGGAAGATGAAGGGAAAGCACAGAACGTTGTTGACCTGGTTGGGATAGTCGGAGCGCCCGGTGGCGATGATGCAGTCGGGGCGCGCGGCTTTCGCTTCCTCGGGCGTGATCTCGGGGTCCGGATTGGCGAGCGCGAGTATGATGGGCTTGGCCGCCATGCGCTTCACCATCTCGGCATTGAGCACCCCGCGCGTGGAGCAGCCGAGAAACACGTCGGCGCCGTCGATGACATCGGCAAGTGACCGTGCCGCGGTATCCTGCGCATAGCGCGCCTTGTTGGGCTCCATGTCTTTCTCGCGCCCGCGGTAGATGACGCCGCGGCTATCGCAGACGAACACCTTGCGCGCATCGAGACCGAGCTTGACGAAAATATCCAGGCAGGCGATGGAGGCGGCGCCCGCCCCCGACACCACGAGCTTCACCTCCCCGATCGGCTTGCCGACGATCTTGAGCGCATTGATGAGCGCCGCCGAGGAGATGATCGCGGTGCCGTGCTGATCGTCGTGGAACACCGGGATGTTGAGCCGCTCGCGCAGCTTCTGCTCGATGTAGAAGCACTCCGGCGCCTTGATGTCCTCGAGGTTGACGCCGCCCAGGGTGGGCTCCAGCGCGACCACGGCCGCCACGACCGCGTCCGGGTCCTTGGCCGCGAGCTCGATGTCGAACACGTCGATGCCGGCGAACTTCTTGAACAGGCAGCCCTTGCCTTCCATCACTGGCTTGGCCGCGAGCGGACCGATGTTGCCCAGACCGAGCACCGCCGTGCCGTTGGTGACCACGCCGACCAGGTTCGCGCGCGAGGTGAGGCTCGCCGCCTGGGTCGCATCGTCGGCGATCGCGAGGCAGGCGTAGGCAACGCCGGGCGAATACGCCAGCGCCAGGTCGCGCTGGTTGATGAGTCCCTTGGTCGGAGTGACGGAGATCTTGCCGGGCGTCGGGTAACGATGGTACTCGAGCGCGTTGATGCGCAGTTGCTCGTCCATGGACATTCCCCTATGGATGCCCGCGCGTGCTGTTGGAGGGGCCGCGTCGGGCGCCGTGTGAGTCGACGAGGCATTCTACCCGCCGCCGGGACGATTTACCCGTCCGGTGGTTGGCGTGCAATACGCGCCGCGGCGAATGGGTGCGTCGGCCGCAGGGGCCGACATAGCGCGTCATGAGCCGGACGCACGCGTGCTCGGCGCGATCGATCGAGGTCGCGCGAGCGTGACTCGGGAGAATTCCGGAATGCTTCGGCTGATTTCCGTCATCGATCGCACCCCGTCACCTTTTCCCGTGCTTCCCGCCAGCTGCGCCGGCAGCGCGCAGTGCCTGCCAGACGCGTGCCGCGCTCATCGGCATCTCCAGATGAAGCACGCCCGCCGGTCGCAACGCGTTCATCACCGCGTTGGCGGCGGCGGGCAACGCGCCGACGCACCCGCCCTCGCCCACCCCCTTCGCTCCGAGCGGATTGCGCGCGCTCGCAATGGGTCGTTCGTCGTGCGTGATGGTCTGGAGCCACCCCGCGCGTGGCAGGAAGTAGTCGAGCAGGCTGCCGCTTGCCAGTTGCCCGCTCTCGGGATCGAACGCCACGTGCTCGCCGAAGACCTGCCCGAGCCCCTGCACGAGCGCCCCGTGCACCTGGCCTTCGACGATGGCGCGATTGAGCACCGTGCCGCAATCGTCGACGACCGTGTAGCCGACGATGCGTGTGACGCCGGTATGGGGATCGATCTCGACTTCAGCGACGTGGCAGGTGTTGGGAAAGGTCGATCCCACCGACACCTCGGCGGTGAGCGCAAGCGGACTGGTGTCGCGGGCAGAAGCTTGGGCGGCGAGCTCGCCGAGATCGACCATTCGCCCCGATTCGCGCTCGACGAAACAGCCGGCACGCGCATCGACCTGCGAAGGCTCGACCTGAAGGACGTCCGCCGCCAATGCCCGGGCACGCTCAAGCAGCTCTTTCGCGGCGGCGCGGCATGCGCTTCCCGCTCCGAGCGCCGAGCGTGATCCACCCGTGTGATTGCCGACCAGCGCGACATCGCTGACCGACTGGCGCACGCGCACACGATCGTGCGCGATGCCGAGCACATCGGCGGCGATCTGCGCGAACACCGTCTCGTGGCCCTGGCCGGAAGAATGCGTGACCGAAACAAGATCGATGCTCCCGTCGGGCAACGCTTCGATTCGCACCTGATCCTTGGGAAACACTCCGGCCCAGGTGACCTCGATCGCGGACGCGGTACCGATACCCCGCAGCATGCCGCTGGCGGCCGAGCGAGCGCGGCGCCGCTCGAACCCGGCGTGATCGGCAAGATCGAGGGCACGCTGCTGCACACCGGCGAAGTCGCAGCGCTCGTATTCGACGCCGGATGGTGTGCGATAGGGAAACGCGTCGAGCGGAATGAAGTTGCGGCGGCGCAGCTCGGCCGGGTCGAGGGCGAGCTCGAACGCCGCCTGATCGACCAGGCGCTCGATCGCATACACACAGTCGGGCCGACCCGCTCCGCGATACGACGCCACCGGCACGGTGTTGGTAAACGCCTGACGCAAGCGTGCATGCACCGCCGGGATGCGGTAGACGCCGGTTGCACCGGCAACGGGATTGCGCAGGTGGCTCGCGGGACCGCCCGGTGTGGGATAGGCGCCGAGATCGATCGCATACTCGATTGAAAGCGCGAGAAAGCGACCACTCGCGTCCAGCGCAAGCGTGCCGTCGGCTGCGATCGCGCGCCCGTGGGTATCGGCAAGGAAGCCTTCGCTGCGCGTCGACACCCATTTCACCGGGCGTCCGGTGCGCCGCGCGGCGAGCATCAGCGCCGCGTACTCGGGATAGGACTGGCTGCGCTGCCCGAAGCTTCCGCCGACGTCGCGTGCGACGATCCGGATGTTTTCCTCGGCCACACCGGTGAGCGTCGCCATCTGCAGCCGCATCATGTTGATGCCTTGCACCGGCAGATGGAGCGTATAGCCGCCGCCGGCCGCGTCGTAGTGCGCAAGACAGGCGCGCGGCTCGAGCGGATTGGGCGCGACACGCGTGCTCTCGACGCTCAGGAGCGTGACATGGCTCGCGGCCGCGATCGCCGCCGCGACGGCCTGCGCATTGCCGAGCGCGTAATCGAACGCGAGATTACCCGGCGCCTGCGCATGGACCACTGGGGCGCCGGCTGCAAGCGCGCATCGCGCCCCCACCACAACCGGCAAGTCCTCGTAGCTCACGCTCAGGTGCTCCGCCGCATCGAGCGCAATCGCTTCGCTGTCGGCCACGATCAGAGCGAGCGGCTCGCCGACGTAGCGGACACGGCCGTGCGCAAGCACCGGCCGCTCGGGTTGCACCAGCGCACGGCCATCGAGTCCGACGACGGACATCATCTGGTAGAAACGAACGTAACCCGCCGCGACGGCGTCGGAGCCGGTCAGAACGGCGTGCACCCCGGGCAAGGCCGCAGCGCGAGCGCTGTCGAGCGCAACCAGCCGCGCGTGCGCGCGGTCGGAACGAACGAATACGCCGGCGAGCATGCCGGGCAAGCGCCAGTCGGCGGCGTACCGGCCCGCACCCGTGACGAGGCGCGCGTCTTCCAGCCGATTCGCGCGCCGCGGGCGGTCGCGCGCGGATTCGGAATCGGCCAACATCATTCGACGCGGATATCGGCGGCGCGCGCGATGCGCTCGTTGCGCATGACCTCCGAGCGCAACAGAGCATTGAACGCATCGGGGTCGCGTGGCGACGGCCGGAATCCGAGTTTGCCAAGCGCCTCCTTGAGCGCGGGCGACTGCACGATCGCGAGAAACTCACCGGAGAGCCGTCCCATCGCCTCGCGCGGCACGCTCGCTTGGGTCACGGCACCGTACCAGATCGTCCAGTCGAATCCCGGAATTGCGGATTCCGCGACCGTCGGTACCTCCGGCAGCAGCTCGTTACGTTGCGTCGAGCCTACGGCGAGCGCGCGCAGACGTCCCGTGCGCACGTGCGGCGCGACATCCGGTACGTTCGAGAACAGGACGCCGACATGCCCACCCATGACGGCAGTACCGGCTGGAGCGGTGCCGGCATAGTGCACCGCACGAACATCGATCTTCGCGGTCAGCTTGATCACCTCGGCCGCGAGGTGATGCCCGGCACCGAGGCTTGTGCTCGCATAGTTGAGCTCGCCCGGCCGGCGCCTGGCCAGATCGATCAGCTCGCGCAGGTTGCGCACCGGCACCGAGGGATGTACCGCGATCACGATCGGCGTATCGGCGATCCCGGCGACAGCGGTGAAATCTTTCAACGTGTCGTAGGGAAGCTTGGGCCGGATCGCGGGGTTGATCGTGAAGCTGTTGGCCACCAGCAAAACGGTGTGTCCGTCCGCTGGCGCCTTGGCGACGTAGTCGGTGCCGATGACCGTGCCCCCGCCTGGCCGATTGTCGACGACCACGCTCTGGCCAAACGCGCGCGACAACGGAGTCGCGAGCGTGCGCGCGACGATGTCGAGCGTGCCACCGGCCGGAAAAGCCACGACCAGCCGCACCGGGCGCGCCGGGAACTGCTGCGCGAACGCGCCGCCCGTCCCCACCAGCAGCAAAGGCACGACAACATACAACGGATGCGCGCGCCGCGCGCCCTCGCGGCGGCGGCCGGTATCAGGATGCTGCCGGTGCATGAAACTTCCCTCCCCTGTTATACGTGTGCGGCGTGATCGCATTCTGCGCCGGGCAGCCTGTCCGCCGCAAGGCAGTCGATTTACCCGTCCGAGTGCTTTGCGTACAATATGCGTCCTGCCAAATGGGTCCCTAGCTCAATTGGTAGAGCAGCGGACTCTTAATCCGTTGGTTCGGGGTTCGAGTCCCCGGGGGCCTACCAAGTAATTCAAGAACTTACCGCCATCATTTGGCGGTCACGATGTCGGAAGGAGCCGCTTCGTGTCTATTCGGTGCCTGTTACGATCTTGCTCCGTCTTTGTGAGCAGGCACGTCGCGCGAGTGCTTAGCACGGTCACACTGGCCGTTGCTTGCATTGCCGCTCATGCAAACGTCATCCTCCTGGATGTCCGCATCGACGGGTACGACATGATCAGCTACGGCGGTCCGGCCGGCCAACTCAGCGTGCTCCTCCGCGTCGATGCTGACCACGATCAGGACGTGACACCCGACTTCGGGATCTACGGCGCGACATTCGATCTGGGCTTTGGCGGCAGCACGTACAGCGGCACGCAAGGCTGGCTCAAAGTCGGCAACACGGGTCGCGGCTTCCCCAATGATTTGGTCACATCGCTGATCATTGGGTCGAAACAATTCCCTGGTGTGAACACCACATCCGAGTTCCCTTACCTCGAAGTGCACTTGGTCGGCGACTCTGATGCTCTGTGGCCTACAGATGCCGTGCCGACCGACGCCAGCTTCGCGCCGCACATCACGGGCGCTCGTGTCTTCCGTCAGGTGTTTGAGCCGAGCAACGGCATCACGCGCGTTGTCGAGACGACGCACGAGGCATCCGCGATCGGCGTATCGTTACCGGCAACGGTTCCAGAACTTCTGCGCTTGCTCTGGCCGGGATTGGCGCACTGTGCGCGCTTCTTTTCAGCCGTCAGCGCGTGTGCCGTGGAACAGATCAGGCGCGCAAGTAAGCTGTGCGACGCCCGCTCAGTCGTGCACACCCACCCAAAGCCCCAGGCTCCAGTACGAGGTCGCTTCCAGCGTCTTTCGGATGATCCCGTTGCAGGCAGCGTCGGTCAGGTCCGAGGCTGTTCAGCATTGCCTCGCTTACCCGCGCTCTCAGCGATGCTGACTCAGCCTTCGTGATCGGCAGGAGCGACCAATACTGCGGGTCTTCGCCGTCGACGTAGTCGATCATTTCAGCGAACACCGATACGAACTCTTGCCAGCATGCGGGGCACTTGAGGATCATGACGTGGAAGTGCGAGTCGTCGATCAGTTCGGCCGCGCGCTTGAGGCGGTCTCGCGCCTCCCACGCCGACTCGGGTTCTGCCGGGCAGCACGTAGCGCAGCCGAAACGTTCTTCTGCGTCTGCTGGCATGGTGAATCTCTCGCATGTCAGGGCCCGCGATCTTACCGCAGAGGACTGCCGCTCTCGTTCGGCTCGGCAGCCAGCCTCAGTACCATGCCATCTTTCGCCGTTTCCACTCCAACCAACTTCAGGGTGAACTCAGGCGGAGATTGCTTCAATCTCGCGCCGCATGGGGCTACCCCGCTCGAATGAACTGATCGCACGCCGATGGATCAGGTCGCAGTCCCCACGTTTGAACATGAGCCGGTTCTCAATGTAGCGCTGACGGGTCGCCTGGTACAGTTGTTCGACCGCTTGCGTCCGACCGGCAGGGCGGCCGCCGATGTCCTTCCACTCGCCAATGCCAAATCGGGTAATCTGTCGACGCAAGTACAAGCTCGCGGAGCGCTCTGTAGGCGATGGGGCAGATTCCGTTGGTGATGGCTTCCTGCGAGTCATGCGCGCTCCCATTCCGCTTCCCTGGGTGAGAAGCCGAACCGGGCCGGCAGGGAGATCGGCTTCTCGGGCATCAGCCTCGGCGCGGCAGGACTTGCGCAGCGTGTTACGCCGCCTTGCGTGCCGGACGAACGCTGACATCCACCCGACGCCCAGCGTGTGCCAGCATATTCACCAGTGCATCGATCGAGAACTCATCGATGCGCCCCTTCAACGCGAGGTTGAGGCGAGGCTGCGAGACACCAAAGAGCTTGGCGCCGGCGGTCTGGGTAAGTTTCGCGCGACGATAGATGCGCTGCGCTTCGCTGAGTAGCCGCGCCCGAACGTAGAGATTGCCGGCTTCGTCGGGAGGGAAGCCCAGGTCGGCGAAGATGTTGCCGTCCGCCGGTGTGATGTGGGTCGCGCTTCGGCCTAGAAGCTTGTCCATACGTGTTTCCGTGTTTGATCTCGCGTCAATGCGCCTCGATCGGCTGCACCGACAGCTGCAATCCCGTGGCCGCAAGCACTGCGCCTTCAGGATCTCGCCCGAATGCGGCGGGTTGTGCATGCGTGTTGCCACTACGCCGCAATCTCCTTCAGCACCTCGCGCAGCACCCGCGGGCGTCGGGTGGCCACTGCGATGAGCGAGTGCGCCGCGCCGGTGGGGATACGCCGGCCCTGTTCCCAGTCCTGGAGCGTACGCACCGACACACCGAGGAGCTTCGCGAACTCCGCCTGCGTGACACCCATCAGCCGCCGCGCCTGCGCTGCCGGCGGGATCTCGATCTGCACCTTGCGTCCACGGCCAGCCTTGATATCGCGGATGCTTTGCAGAACCTCGGCAGCAATGTCTCGCTTGGCGTCACGCTTGAGCAGTTCTTTCTCAGAAAGCGGCATCTTGCATCTCCTTCAACAAGGACCTCAGGACGTGCCCGGGAATATTCTCCTCGGCACTCTTTGCATAGATCGTGAGCAGCCAGATCTCGCCCTGTTTCGTGCGGGCGAAATAGATCACTCTCACACCGCTACTCTTACCGCTGCCAGCGCGCGCCCAGCGAAGCTTGCGCACGCCGCCTGAGCCCTTGACGAGAGCTCCAGCCTCGGGATCGCTCGCGAGGTAGCGTTGCAGCGCGGCGTACTCGTCGTCGGCCAGATAGTCATAAACCTGCTTGGCGAAGAGCGGAGATTCGATGAACGTAAACATGAACCATCCTACGGCACTGCCGTATTAGCGTCAAGTGAGCTATCTGCGACCGATCGAGCGCACCGCCATCGCCGGCTCATCGAAGTATCGCTCATCGTTCGCAGCCACCAAGCGATCAATGTTCAGGCGCGCAGCGCTCCACCCACGAATTCGGAGAAGACCGGCCGCTGCAGGACGGAGCTGTGCGAGTGTTGCCGCTCGTCGCTTTTCTGCGCGGATTGACCAGCGGGCGCGTTCTCAACCCGGTGCCCTAGGGTCTTGCGGCGCCGCCGACCGGATGCTCGGACTCCCGTTCGAAGCTGGATCATCCTCGCAGCGAATGTCATAACCGGCAGCGCCGAGGCGTTCCGTTTTTCGGTACACTCACTGGCACGATCGTGGAAGCGCGCCGAGAGCATCGAGTTTTTGCCCCGCCTCGACGCGCTCTTCGCTGCGCCGAAGGAGGAGAGCATGAATCCCGTAGCGCTCGTTTCGTTCGGCTGCGTTTCAGCGCTCGGCATGACAACTGCGCTAGCGCAGTCGAGCTATCCGGAAAGGACCGTGCGGATCATCGTCGGCTATCCCGCCGGCACTCAAATCGACACCATTGCGCGCCTGCTCGGTCCGCCGCTCGCGGATTCGTTCGCCAAGCAGGTGATCGTCGACAACGTCGCCGGTGCGAGCGGCAACATCGGCGCGGAGCGCTTGGCCAAGACGGTGCCCGACGGCTACACGGTCGGCCTGGTGAACACCGCACAAACGACGATCAATCCCAGCCTGTACAAGGTGTCCTACGACGCGACGAAGGACTTCGCGCCGATATCGCTGGTCGCGTCGGCGCCTTTCCTTATCGTGGTGCACAGCGGGCTGCCGGTGAAGGGCCTTGCCGATCTGGTCAAGCTCGCCCAGGCACGCCCGGGCGAGGTGACCTATGCATCCGCGGGAAGCGGCACAGGCATACACATGACGGCTGAATACTTCAAGTCGGTCGCGAGAATCGACCTGATGCACGTTCCCTACCGTGCCGTGGCGGTCGCGATGCCCGATCTGCTAAGCGGACGCGTGATGATGACCTTCAGTCCCATCGCTACATCGGTGCCGCTGGTGCGCGAGGGAAAGCTGCGTGCTCTGGCCGTGACCTCGACCCGCCGCAATGCAGCTACGCCCGAAACGCCCACGGTTTCCGAGTCCGGCTATCCGGGATTCGAGGCGGCGAACTGGTTCGGACTGGTGGGGCCCGACAAGACGCCGCCCGCGGTCGTAAGCCGGCTGCACACGACAACGACCAAGGCGCTAGGGTTGCCGGATGTCCGCGCGAAGCTGACGAGTCTCGGCGTCGATGTCATCGGCGGCTCGCCGGACGACTTGTCGGCGCTGATAAAGAACGAGGTCCCGCGCTGGGCTAAGCTCATCCGCGAGCGCGGCATCAAGGCGCAGTGAATCCAGTCCCCGTTCGTTGCGCAGATCGACGGGCACGGGGCTGGCATGGATCGGCCCGCGCCATGCGGCGCGTCAGCCGGGAGTGATTCCCGCCCGCCTGATGATGGGCACCCAGCGCTTCTGCTCGCTGCCGATGAGCTCACGGTATTGCGCACCGCTCGTGGGCGAGGAGTCGATACCGCTGTCCCTGAGTTGCTGGACGACGTCCGGCGCCTTGAGCGCAGCCGTGAAATCCCGGTTGAGCCGATCGACGCTGGCCGCGGGCGTCTTCGGCGGCGCGCTCAGGCCGTACCAATTCACCGCCTGGTAGCCTTTGATGCCCGCTTCGGCCATGGTCGGCACGTCCGGCAGCGCTTCGGGCCCGTGACGGCGATCGGTAGCGGCCGGGTGGGCTACCCGGGGGTGACCGATCCGGATGTGCGCTGCGAAGGTCGCCGCCCAAACACGTTACCCAGTGGCTGCCCGCGCGCGTTGTTGACCGATCCGGATGTGCGCGGCAAAGGTCGCAACTGCAAGCGCCGGGAAGCGGCTAGCCCGCGCATCCTGCGGCTTCGCGATGCCGCCCCCGGCGTGCCACCGCGCCGACGAGGCCCAGACCCGCGAGCAGCAGCGCGTAGGTCCGCGGCTCCGGGACCGCCGTGATCGGGGCGAGCGAAGTTACGCCCAGCCCTTGCGGTCCGAACGAGAGGGTCGATCCCGGACGGTTCGGAAATGCCCAAGTGAAATTGTCGCCGTACTCGATGTTGACGCCGCAGAGCAACGCGCCATCACCGCAGGCAAAGAACTGGATGCCCTGCAGGTCCGCCACCGTGACGCCGGCCCCGACGAGCAGTTCGACGCGGCCATTGAGCAGGATCGAGCCGTTTACGACGACCTTGTCCCACAACACGCCGCCGGGCGTGGACTCGACTTCCAATTCGAGCACGCCGTTCGGGTCGAGCGCGAAGTTGCCGTTGATGGTCATGGTACCTGGGGAATGGCCCGGCGTGAAGATGGCACCGCCCGGGCCGCCGCCGACGAACGCATCGCCATTGATGACACCGCCGCCCTCCAGCTTGCCACCCAGCAGCACGAGACGCCCACCTTCCCGGTTCCACAGATCACCGTCGACCCGCAGCACGCCGTCATGGTTCGCGAAGTTCCAGACCTCCGCCACGTGGCCCGCGGGGATCTCGAACTCGCCGCGATTGGCGACGTTGACCAATTCGAGCGAGCCGTCCGTCCGGTACCCACCCGCCTGGATCCCGCCTTGGAACTTGGCCCCGGCCTCGTTCGAGAAGTTGCCGTGACCGTACATACGCCCCCCAAAGCCGGTGGTCAGCGTTCCGGTGTTGATCAGGGTGGCGCCGTCCATATGGAGCGTGCCCGTGACCCTCAGCACACCCTGCTGGCGCCATTCTCCGGGCTGCGCGGGGGTTGTGATCGCGCGCACGGTCGATCCGGCGATGATCTCGAAGCTTCCGCCGGCGGTCGTCGTGCTTCCGCTGAAGACGTGGGTATCGAAAAATCTGAGCTCGCTGGTGAACGGGTGCGTGCCCAGCCCGTTCGAATAGAACACGCCGTTAAGGTAGGTGCCGCCGGCTCCGAGCACGAGAATGCCGTCCCAGACCTCGAACTTGCCGTCCGTATGCACGATCGGAACGTTGATTGCGCTGACGGTCCCTGCGCTACCGCGCTTGATGAACGAACCGCCTTGGTTGACGAGTTGGGTCAGTCCCGAGGTTGTCTTCATCCCGCGGTCGTTATCGAAGAAGTAGGTCGAACCCGCCGCGGCGACGAAAGTCGTCCTTCCCATCAGCGTGAGCTCACCGGTCCCCGATTGAGTGAACGTCCCGTGATTCACGACCGTCATTCCCTGAGAATCGAACGGGCTTGCGTTCAAGTACATCCCTTCGGCGGGGTAAGGACCCGTAGGCGCGCCGGGCACGGTGGTTTCGCCGTAGAAGCGGAAGCTCGTTCCCGGGGACTGGGCGTACCAATGGCTGATCAGGCCGCGAGCGAGTATCGTGGGTACCGCAGTCGTGCCGGTCGCGGCGACCGAGAGCGCTCGACCGGTGGACGGATCGCCGATGCGTAGCGTGCCGCCGTCCATCTTCAGCGGGCCATAGCACAAGGGGATGCAGGGGTTGCCGCCACTGATGTCGGCCGGAAAACTGCTGTTGGTCGTGACATCCAGCGTCTCGCCGACGTCAACGATCTCGCTCCAGGCCGGCGTGCTCCACGCGGCCAGAAGCATGCCGAGGGTCACGGCGATCCTGCGCCCGATCCGGAACGACCATGAGTTACGCGAACGGCCGCGCAGCCGAAAACGAAAAGCAACGCGCCGCGGCGCGCGCTCGCTCGGCCAGTTCACCACTCGCGAGATTGGCTGATTCATATCGCTATCGCTCAAATCGATTCGTCTCAGTGAATATTCGTCCCTTGGTCGCCGGTCGGCCTTGGGCATCCGCGGGACGCAACAAACAGGTGCCGCTCCCGCAACGGACCGGAAAATTACTCGCGACCCGGCACTTTCTTCCGCACACCCCTCGGACCGTAGGACGTGCGGGCAGAAAGCGGCAATGATGCAAATGTACTAGACGAAATGGGGAGCGTGACAAGATTGGCGCCGCTTGGCGGACTTCGCGGCAGCGCGAGTGCCGCGGAAACCGACAAGATGCCGTCACGGTGTATGCTGCATGCATCCCGGTTGACCAGAATTGCCAAACCCAAGAACGACCCGGCTGAGCGCATCTATCGTCGCGCTCTGTGCCGCGATATCCTTGGCCCACGCCCTCAACGGCCTCAACGTCATCGGCTTCGGCGCCGAATCGAGTGCGCTGGGTGGTGGCTGATATCGGCCTGGCCCGAGACACGGGCGTGCTGAACGCCAATCCCGCGGGGCTCACTGGTGTGGGGTGGTGCGCAGACGTGTATTTCACCGCGGCGCATGCCATCGACATCGCGCATGCCGGTCTGCTCGGTAACGACCGAGGCGGACATCACTCGTAAATCTGCACCAGCGCGGCGATCTGCGCCTTGTTCCGCGCCTGAACGCGGCGACAGGCCATCGCCAAGTGGTTGCGCACCGTCGCGGGCGACAGGTTCAGCAGCCGCGCGATGTCCTTGTGACTCAGTCCCTGCGCGGTGTGCAAGGCGATCTCACGTTCGCGCGCGGTCAATCGATCGATCGGCGTCGCGCGGCGCGCCTGGAGAAGATAGAGATCACGCATCGGTGCGATCTTGAACACGAGCTTCTGGCCCAGAATCCGCTGCGCCCGTCCGCCCGCGATCGCTTCGCCAAGAAGTTTCGGCAGATAGGGGCCGCTCCAATCCGGCCATTCATCCGTCAGCAGTCGAGGAAACTCGCTTTCGGCGTAGTGCAACACGCCGGCGCGGTCTGCCATCGCCGCGGCCCACGGCCCGCCGATCCGCGGCATCGCGATTCTTCCCAGATGAGTCAGGCGATTTCGCGTACACGCATCGATCAGATGCGGGAACGCAGCCTGCATGAACAGGCGCTCGTCCTCCGTATAGGGCCGATCCCGACCCGCGCGCCATAACGCGATATCGTTGAGCAGCCCGGTCAGGGGCTCGATGTCGCAGGTATTGAGCACATGCTCGATATGGTAACGGCCGACATACTCCCTCCAAGCGTCGAGTCGACCGTCGCGCGTATCGGCGATGACCGTAACACCCAGGCTGCGCAGCGAATCTGCGAACACCACGTCGTGGGGCGCGACATCGATGTAGTCGACCATCAGCTGTGGCGGCTGTCGATGCAGCCAGTGCGTATGAACGACCGGCACCCCGTCCGCGGTGGCATTTCCGACACCCCAGAACCCGGAATCAAAGTGGACATACTTCTTGAGTGCCTCGAAGGCCCAGTCGATGAAGGATTCCTCTAGCTGGGACGACGCACCCCGCTGTAGCTCGAGCGCAAGCGCGCTCAGATCGAAAAGCCGCTGCACGCTACGGTCCAACTGCCTGCTCCCCCCATTGTCCGGCCAGCGATTCATCGGGATGCTCGCTGGCGCTTGCGCTGGCACAACGAAGTATTGCCGCGACGAACGCGCGCAGTCAACGGATCGAATGCCACGGATCGAATGCCTCGTGTCGGAGTGGAACTGTCGGGTTTGGGACATGAATCGTCCGCTCTTGGCGATGATCCCGGACAAGGGATGGTTGCGCCGAGCCTCGAGTGTCTGGGCATCTGGATTCGCTTTCATGCACGCCGTGCCTTCCATTCCGGACCCCGTTTACTGCACAGCAGTGTATGCTGCCGCCACCGGGAGGAGGATCGCATGGCATTCTCGCGAAGCGCACGAGCAGCAGGCGTTCGCCCCGCTCGACTGGCGACGTGGCGGCTCTGGATCGTGGCCGCATCGGTCCCGGTGGTGCTCGTCTCGACTGCCGCCTGCGGACAACCGGCATATCCCGTGCGACCGCTGCGCCTGGTGGTTCCCTTCCCTCCCGGAGCGAGCAACGATCTGATCGGGCGAACCATCGCCGAGAAGATGCGCGAGGGCCTCGGCCAGCCGGTCATCGTCGACAACCGCGGCGGCGCCGGCACAACCATCGGCACCCTGCTCGTGGCCAAGGCGGCGGCGGACGGCTATACGCTGCTGTTCAGCTCAGTGTCCTACACGACCAACGCGGCCGTCCAGCCGAAGCTGCCATTCGACCCGATCGCCGACATCGCCGGCATCTCGATGGTCGGTCGAGCGCCGATGCTGCTGGTCGCGCATCCCGCGCTCGCCGCGAAGTCGGCCGCGGAGCTCATTGCCCTGGTGCGTGCTCGGCCGGGGCAGATCAACTACGCCTCGAACGGCATCGGCGCTATCCCGCACTTGTTGATGGAGCTGCTCATGCGCGAGGCGAAGCTGTCGATGGTGCACGTGCCCTACAAAGGGCTCGCCGCCGCGCTCACGGACCTCGTGGCCGGACAGGTGCACGTGCTCATCGCCAGCCCGCCCTCGGTCTGGCCGCAGGTGAAGGCCGGCAAATTGCGCGCCCTGGCGGTCAGCACCGAGAAGCGCTCGGCGCTCGCCCCCGAGCTACCGACCCTCGCCGAATCGGGTGTACCCGGCTTCACGGCGCAACAGTGGTGGGGCATGTTCGCGCCGGCCGCCACGCCTGCTCCCATCATGGCGCAACTGAACGCCGAGATCGGCCGCATCCTCGCCACCGAGGAAATCCGGCGCCGATTGTCGGCCGAAGGCGCCGAGCCTGCACCGCTGCCGGCGGCGGATTTCAACGCGCTGCTGAAGAACGAAATCGCGCTGTGGTCCAGGATCGTCAAGGAGCGCGGGATCGTGGCGGAATAGGCACAGCTCGCGCCACCGCTCCTCGTGAACGCTGCTCGCCGTGAACCTGGCCCTCGGCGATGCGTTCGCTCAGGCGACCCTCCCTCGGAAAAACCTCTTATGGAAGCAACCGGGTTCGAAGCCCGTAGCGTTCGTAGACTGGCAATGCACGCCGGTCGCAAGTGACCAGCTCCGCATCGAATCCCGCCGCTGTTGCCGCCACGAGCGCGTCGTATGCGGCTCCCCCAGACACCGATCGCTCGGGCAGTCCAAGGACGAATTCCCTGAAGGTCCGCTCATTCATCCGCAACCACGGCTCGGGAAATCGTAACGTGAGGAAGTCACGCACCGTTTCACCCGAGGCGCGGTGGGGCGACGGCAACCGGGTGAGCACGGAATAGGTTTCGAGCGCGCAGTGCTCGATCAAGCGCAGCCCGCTGTCCAGCGCGCGCCTCGCGGCCTCGTGGCTTTCATGCCAGGACGCAAATGCGGCGATCACCAGGCTCGTGTCGGCGGCTCTCACCGCCGAACCCGCTCCAATGTATCTCGCACTTGCTCGGCGCTCAGCGATGGCAGCGGAGCATCCGGAATCGCGACGACGCCTTTCCCACGCTTCTTCAGCCGCATCGCGGTCGGCGCGATCTGGATTTCCAATCGCCCGTCGCCTGCTCGGATCTCTACCGTCTGGCCGGCTTTAAGGCCCAAGGCCTCGCGCATTGCCTTCGGCACGACGATTCGTCCTGCGGCATCGATCGTGGTTTGCATGCCACCAAGCATGGCATAACAATGGTATGCGAGCAATACCTCGTCTTCATCCATATGCCGGCGGATCTGCGGTCGATGAAGCGGGATGTACCGGATAAGCCCGGTCGGTTCGAGTGCGCTCCTTCGCATGCCTCCAGCCTTCTTGACCCGGAGCCGCACCAACATGCCAGCGCGTGCGGCAACGAGTACGTGTGCATCGAGGCCAAGCGGATCGATCCGGCCGTTGAGCAGCAAGTTAAACCGTGGCTGTGTGAGTCCGAGGCGCTTCGCCGCTTCGGTCCGAGTCGGCCCGCTCTTGCGGTGGAAGTCCCGATGCGCACTATGAGCTCGGCCCGCAGCTGCAGGTTTTCCGCTCCCCCCCGCGCAGTGCCAAGGCCCTTGAACACGTTGCCGCCTCATCGAGTGCGCCTCGGTTCCGCGCTCATCTTCCGCGTGTCCTCTAGCGCATCAGCGCTCTGAACCCAGGACCTCACTGCTGCTCCACCTTCGCCATCTTGACGATCCGGCCCCAGATCTCGAAGTTCCTGCGCATCAATGCGCCCAGCTCCTCGGCGGAGGTCGGCGTCACGTCGTAGCCCTGCTTGTTCAGCGCGGCCGCGGTCTCCTTGTCGGCCAGGGCCGCATGGAGCGTTCGATTGAGCTTCGCGATCACCGCCGCGGGCGTATTGAGCGGCGCGAGCACCGCGTGGTAGATCCCGGGCAGGTCGAAGCCTTTCATCCCCGCCTCTTCCATGGTAGGCACCTCGGGCAGGTAGTGATGACGCGCGGTGTCGGCCACGCCGATGATGCGCAGCTTGCCCGCGCGCGCGTGCGGCAACACGTGTCCCATGCCCGCGAACATGAAGCCGATGCGCCCGCCGAGAAGGTCCGTCAACGCCGGACCGCTGCCCTTGTACGGCACATGGATCAGGCGCACCCCGGAGACATGCTGGAGCAGCTCTCCCGCCAGGTGATTGGAAATCCCGACACCGGCCGAGCCGTAGCTCGCCTTGGTCGGATCGGCGTTGGCCAACGCGAGCAGCTCGGACACCGACTTCACCGGCAGGCCGGCGCTGACCACGAGCACGTTGACGGTGCTTACGGTCTTGGCGATCGGGGCATACCCCAGTGGATCGTACGACAGCGACTTGTAGATGTGCGGGTTGAGCGCATGGGTGGAGTCCGTGGTCCAGAACAGCGTGTAGCCGTCGGGCGCCGCCTTCTGCACGTACTGCGCGCCGATGCCGCTGCCGGCGCCGGGCTTGTTGTCGATGATGACCTGTTGGCTGAGCAACGCCGCCAGCTTGTGCGCGACGGTGCGCGCGGCGGTATCGGTCGCGCCGGCGGGATAGGCGACGACGATGCGGATCAGCTTGGCCGGATACTCCTGCGCGCGGGCGTGCGGCGCGGCCAGCAGCGCCGACAGCACCAAGCCCATTACCCATGTCCTAGCTTGCATTCCCAGCTCCTTCACGAGATCGATTCGTTTCCAAGCCCAAGTTGAGATCACTGCGTTTGCGCACGCAGCTTCGGGGGACCACCTCGGCGCCACGCGCAACCGATGCTCAACGCGAGCTCTATGCCGGCCCCGCCTGGGGCGCCTTGCCGCGAGGCAATGGCGGCAACGCCCGCGTCCCGATGACGCCGCGCGCGGCGAGAGCTTCGAGCTCCGAGGCGGACAACCCGAGCAGGCGCCCCAGCACCTCGGTGTTGTGCTCGCCCAGCGTGGGGGCGGGGCTGCGTACGGCAAAGGGCACGCCCTGCTCGCGAAACGGCGCCGAAGCCTGCGGCTGCTCGCCTACGTGCTCGCGGCGCACGCTCTGCCAGAAGCCGCGCACGGCGAGATGCGCATCGGAGAGCAGTTCCCCCGGCGACAGCACCGCGCCGGCGGCGACCCCGGCGCGCTGCAGCTCGAGCATCGCGTCGGCCTTGGTGCGTCGGCTCGTCCAAGCTTCCACGCGCGCATCGATCTCGTCGTGCCGGGCGCGCCGCCCATCGGCATGGGCAAGCTCCGGGTCGCGCGCGAACGCATCGAGGCGCATCACCGCGCACAGTGCGCGCCACATCGCATCATCGGTAACCGCCACCAGCACCCACTCGTCGGCGCCCTCGCAGCGATAGATGCCCTGCGGCGCGTGCATCGGGTGGCGATTGCCCGCGCGCGGCCCGATGCCGCCGTTGGCCGACTGCTCGATCACCCAGGGTGCGGCGAGCGAGAGCATGCACTCGACCTGGGACAGATCGATGAACTGGCCGGCGCCGGTGCGTTTGCGATGCAGGAGCGCGGTCAACAGGGCCGCGCACGCATTGAGGCCGCTGACGGCATCGCCGTAGGCGACATGGTTCTGCACCGGCGGGTCCTGCGCCCGCCCCGACACGCTCGGCAGCCCCGAGCCATGCTCGAGCGTCGAACCGTAGGCGCGCAAATCGCTCCAGGCGTTGTTCGCGCCGAAGGCGTTCATCGACACCATCACCAGCGAAGGATTCACCGCGACCAGCCGCGCATAGTCGAGGCCGAGCTTCGGCAGCACGCCCGCCGAGTTGTTCTCGATCATCCCATCGGCGAGCGCGACCAGCCGCTTGAGCAGATCGACGCCCTCGGGCGCGGTGAGATCGAGCGTGATGCCGCGCTTGTTGCGATTGAGCAGGTTGAAGCGCGAGCTCTTCTCGTAGAGCATCTGTTCATACACCGCCGCGTGGCGCTCCTGCCCGCGCCACCAGTCGGGGTAGCGCACCGCTTCCACCTTGATGATGTCGGCGCCGAGGTCCCCCAGCATGCGGGTCGCGATGGGTCCCGCCCAGCCCATCGACAGGTCGATGATGCGCGTACCGGCGAGCGGCAGCGCCGGCGGCGCCACGTCGATCCTGACCGGCGCGAACGGCGAGCGCTCGCGCGACGCGGCCGCCAGCGCATCGTGCTCAGCGGGCCGCGGCACCACCCCGCCCGCCGAGGGCGGTGTGCGCGTCAGGCGTAGCGGGCAACCCGGCGCGCGCACCGTGCGGCTACCCGCGCGCAGCTCGACGAAGCTCCCGCGCTGTGCCCACACCGGCTGCGCCAACAGCTCCGCCATATCGGGGACGATCGCGATCGGCAGTTTCAATCGCAGCGCATCCTGCAGCCATTCGTGCGCGCTGCGCTGCTCGAAGCGCGCAGCGAGCAGCGACCCCAGCTCGGCCGCGCGCTTGGCCCGCGCGACCGCGTTGGCGTAATCGGGATGATCCCCGAGCTGCGGCATTTCCAGCAGGGCGCACAAGGCTCGCCACTGGGCGGGCGAATTGCAGGTGACACCGATCCGGCCTGCCTTGCAGGCAAAGATGCCGAGCGTGCCGCCCGAGGTGAAGAGATTGACCCCAGCGCGACGTTCCTCGTAGCCGGGCACCAGACGGGAGATATCCAGCTCCGACAAGGCCGCCGCGGCCTCGTGCACGCTCACCTCGAAATAGCGGCCGCGAGCGCCGTCCACGCGCGCCATCAATGCGGCGACCAGCGCGATGAAGGCCGACAAGCCGCCGATGATCCCCGCCTGGTAGTCGGGCAGGGTGAGCGGCGGCCCCTCGACCGGACCCACTAGCTTCACGAGCCCCGCGAGCGCGCGGCAGACCGCGTCCGTACCCCGGAAGTCCCGATACGGGCCGCTCGCGCCGAACCAGCTTACATCGGCGATCACCAGGTGCGGATGCGCGCGCGCCAGCTCGGCATGGTCGATCCCCGCCGCCGGCCGGGCGCTGCCGATCGTGCCGTCGACCAGCACGTCGGCGCCGGCCACCAACGCGGCGAGCCCATCCTCGGTCGCGGCGATGCTGCGCTTGTTGGCATTCAAGAAGGCGAAGAACGCGCTCTCGCGCCGGTCCGCGCCGATGTCGAAGACGGGGAGCGCGCGTCGCGCCGGGTCGCCTTGCGGGGCTTCCACCTTGATCACGTCCGCACCGAAATCGGCCAGCAGGCGGGCACAGTATGCCGCCGCGGGTAAGGTGCCGAGCTCGATCACCCGCACGCCGGCGAACGGCGCCGGCTCACGGCCAGCGGTCGGCTTCGCCATGTCGCGTCGCCGCCCATGCTCGCGCCCTGCGCTGGAAGGCCTCGGCTCACGGCCAGCGGCCGGCTTCGCCGGCGAGTGCATCTCCCTTCTCCTCGACACGCGCAGCCTGCGACCACATGGTGGCGCTTGCGCCGCTCGCGCTCTACTCCCGGCGCGCTCGACGCAATCTCATCCTTCAGCGAAACGACGCCATGGCGGTCGCACGCCGTGACCACAATGCGAAATCGCGATCGCGCTTCGCCTGTGAATACTGGACGATGTGCGGGGATTGTGCAACCATCGCCGCTGAGGGAGCCATGAAGAAGACAGGCACGCAAGCAATCGTCGCCGCCGTGCCGAACTGTTCACGCATACTGATCGCCAATCGCGGCGAGATCGCGATCCGCATTGAGCGCGCCGCCGCCGACCTCGGGCTCGCTGCGGTCGCCGTGTACGCGAGCGACGACGCCGCCTCGCTGCACGCGCTGCGTGCGCGCGAATCGGTCGCGCTACAAGGCAGCGGCGCGCGCGCCTATCTCGACATCGACGCGATCATCGCCGCGGCGCGGGCGAGCGGCTGCGATGCCGTCCACCCCGGCTACGGCTTCCTGTCGGAGAACGCCGCCTTCGCGCAGGCCTGCCAGGCGGCCGGGCTCACCTTCATCGGCCCGCCGCCGCAGGTGCTCGACGTCTTCGGCGACAAGAGCCGCGCGCGCGATCTTGCGCTCAGCCAAAGCGTGGCGGTGTTGCCCGGGACCCACGGCCCCGCGAGCCTAGGTACCATCCAGCGCTTCTTCGCCGAGCTGCCGGCGGACTGCGGCATGGTGATCAAGGCGCTGGGCGGTGGCGGCGGGCGCGGCCTGCGCGTCGTTCGTGCCGCGCACGAGATCGAGCCCGCCTTCGCTGCCTGCACGCGCGAAGCCCTGGCGGCCTTCGGCGACGGCGGCGTCTATGCCGAGCGCCTGATCGCCAATGCGCGTCATGTCGAAGTCCAGATCGCGGGCGACGGTACGCGCGTCATCGCACTGGGCGATCGCGATTGCAGCTTGCAGCGGCGGCATCAGAAGATCGTCGAGATCGCGCCGGCGCCTGAGCTGCCGGCAGCGCTGCGCGAAGCGCTGCATGCCGCGGCGGTAAGGCTCGCCGCGGCGGTGAGCTACCGCAGCCTCGGCACCATGGAGTTCCTGGTCGACGCGAGCCGCGGTGAATACGCCTTCATCGAGTGCAACGCCCGCCTGCAAGTGGAGCACACGGTCACCGAGGAGGTCACCGACATCGACCTCGTGCAGCTTCAGATCGCGCTCGCCCAGGGCCGCACGCTCGCTTCGCTCGGGCTCGATGCGACGCCGCCTTGCCGCGGTTACGCGGTGCAGGCCCGCGTCAATCTGGAAACGCTGGCCGCGGACGGCACGGTGCGCTCCGAATGCGGGCGCCTGAGCGTCTACGAGCCGCCGAGCGGGCGCGGCGTGCGCGTCGACGGCTACGGCTATGCGGGCTACGACACCAGTCCCAACTACGACTCGCTGCTCGCCAAGGTGATCGCGCGCGGTGCGAGCTTCGCCGAAGCGGCGGCGCGCTGCGAGCGGGCGCTGGCCGACTTCCGCATCGACGGCGTGCCAACCAGCATCGCCCTACTGCGTGCGCTGCTCGCCGATCCGGCGGTGCTCGCCGCTCGCGCCAGCACGCGTTACATCGAAGAGCACGGCGCGGCGCTCATCGATGCAGCATCCAAGCTTGCGCCGCCTCGGCTCGCGGCCGGTGCCGCCCCCGCCGCGCAGCCGTCGTTCGAGACGCTGGCCGGGGCCACGGCCGTGATCGCGCCACTGCAGGCGACGCTGATCGCGCTGGAAGCCGCCGAGGGCGACCTGGTGAGCGCGGGCCAGACCGTCGCGGTGCTGGAAGCAATGAAGATGGAGCACGTGATCGGCGCGCCGGTGAGCGGGCGCATCGCGCGCATGGCCGCGGCCGTCGGCGCGATCGTGCGACGCGACCAGCCGATCGCCTTCATCCTGCCCGCTGAGGTCGAGATTGCCGACTCGGACGAAGAACGCGAGATCGATCTCGACCACATCCGCCCGGACTTGGCCGAAGTGCTGGAGCGCTGGCGCATGACCCGCGACGAGGCCCGCCCGCAGGCGGTTGCCAAGCGCCGCGCGCGCAACCAGCGCACCGCCCGCGAGAATATCGACGACCTGCTCGATCCCGGCAGCTTCATCGAATACGGCGCGTTCGCCATCGCCAGCCAGCGCAGCCGCCATTCCGTGGAGCACCTGCTCAAGATGAGCCCGGCCGATGGGCTCATCACCGGCGTGGGCACGGTCAACGCGGCGCTGTTCGGCGCCGCGCAGGCGCGCATCGCCGCGCTCGCCTACGACTACACCGTGCTCGCGGGTACCCAGGGCGGTATCAACCACTACAAGACCGATCGCATTCTCGGCATCGCGCTGGAGCACAAGCTGCCCATCGTCTGGTATACCGAGGGCGGCGGCGGCCGCCCGGGCGACGATCGCAGCGGTCCGGGTCACCGCACCTTCGGCGCGATCGGCGAAGTCTCGGGCGAGGTGCCGATGATCGCGATCGCCTCGGGCTATTGCTTCGCCGGCAATGCCTCGGTCGCCGGCATGTCCGACATCCTGATCGCCACCAAGGGAAGCAATCTCGGCATGGCGGGCCCGGCTATGATCGAGGGCGGCGGCATGGGCATCGTCAAGGCCGCCGACATCGGCCCGCTGCACGAGCAAGTGGCCAACGGCGTGGTGGACATCGTGGCCAACGACGAGGCCGACGCCACACGGCTCGCGAAAGAAGCACTGTCCTATTTCCAGGGTCGCACCACCGGTTGGGCGTGCGCCGACCAGCGCCTGCTGCGCAACGCGATTCCCGAGAACCGGCTGCGCGCCTTCGACGTGCGCGCGCTGATCCGCACGCTGGCCGATACCGGCTCGATGCTGGAGCTGCGCCCCGAGTTCGGCCGCCCCATAATCACCGCCTTAATCCGCATCGAGGGCCGCCCCGTCGGTCTGATCGCGAACGACAACCACCACTTGGGCGGCGCCATCGACTGCGATGGCGCCGACAAGGGCACGCGCTTCATGCTCCTGTGCGACAACTACGGCATCCCGGTGTTGAGCCTGGTCGACACCCCGGGGTTCATGGTCGGGTTGGAGAGCGAGCGCAAGGCGGCGGTGCGCAAGACCTCGCGCATGTTCCTCGCCGGCGCCAAGCTCGGCGTGCCCTTCCTCGCCGTGGTGCTGCGCAAGTGCTACGGCCTGGGCGCGAGCGGCATGACCGGCGGCTCGCGCATGGACCCGATGTTCTCGGTCTCCTGGCCCACCGGCGAGTTCGGCCCGATGAACCTCGAAGGCGCGGTGCAGCTCGCCTATCGCAAGGAGCTCGCGGCGCAACCCGACGACACCGCCAGGAAGGCGCTGTACGACAAGTTGCTCGGCAACCTGTACGCGCTGGGCAAGGCGACCGAGCACGCCACGCACCTGCGCATCGATGCGGTCATCGACCCGGCCGACACCCGCCGCTGGATCATCGCCGGCCTGGACGCCGCCAAGCGCAAGCACCCCAGCCGCCGCTGGGTGGACGCATGGTAGGCGTGCAACGAAACAGCCCCACGAAAGGATGATCTCGAATTGGATGCGGATCGCATGCAGGCAGACGTGGTCGTGGTGGGCGGGGGCGGCGCCGGGCTGGCCGCGGCCATCGGTGCGCGCCAGGCCGGCGCCGATGTCGTCTTGTTGGAGAAGAACCCGATCCTCGGCGGCACCACGGCCCGATCCGTGGGATCGATCAGCGCCACCGGCACGGCGCACCAGCGCCGGCACGGAATCGCCGACACGCCCGAGGAGCACTACCGCGACATGCCGCTGTTCGCCGACGGCAAGCATCCGGACAACGACGAGCTGCGCCGCGTGCTCACCGACAACGTGCCGGAGACGTTCCGTTGGCTCGGCGCCGCAGGGGTGGAGTTCTTCGGGCCGTCGGAGGAGCCGCCGCACACCAAGCCGCGCATGCACAACGTGCTGCCGAATTCGCGCGCGTACATCTTCCATCTCGAGAACACGGCGCGGCGGCTGGGCGTTCGCATCCTGACGCAAGCGCGCGCGCGCCGACTGGTCACCTCCGGCGGCAGAGTGAGCGGGGTAGAGCTCGATCGCGGCGCGGCCGCGGGCGCCGTCGTCGAGGCCGGGCGCGGCGTGATCCTGGCTGCCGGCGACTACGCCGCCAACGTGGAGATGAAGCGCGCTCTGATCGGCGAAGCGGTCGCCATCACCGAGCCGACCAATCCGACCAGCACCGGCGACGGCATCCGCATGGGACTCGAGCTGGGCGGCAGCATCATCAACGGCGAGCGCTATTCCGGCGGCATTCGATTCGTGGCACCCACGAAACCGTCCTGGCTCACCGGGCTGCCGCCGTCGCGCTGGCTCATGCGCCCTGCCGGCCTCGCTTTGCGCCGCGCCCCGTCGGCGCTGGTGCGCAAGTTCCTGATGGGCTTTCTCACGACCGTGCTGGTGCCCTCGGCGCGGCTGTTTTCCGACGGCGCGATCCTCGTCAACGCCAATGGCGAGCGCTTCGCCGAAGAACGCCAGAAGATGGTCGCGGAGCTCGCGTACCAGCCCAGCGGGGTCGCGTACATCGTATTCGACGGCGCTCTGGGCGAGCGCTTCATGCGCTGGCCGAACTTCATATCGACCGCGCCCGGAATTGCGTACGCCTACCTCGACGACTACGAACGAAACCGTCCGGATCTCTTTCACAGAGCCCGCAGCGTCGAGGCCCTCGCGCGCGATCTGGGCATGGACCCGTCGCATCTGAGCGCGACGCTTTCGGCGTACAACGAGACCGCCGGGACGCTCGCAGGGGCATCGCCGCGCGGCGATCGACCGGCGCTCGCGGCGCCACCGTACTATGCGCTCGGGCCGGTCAAGAACTTCATCAACTTCACCGACGGCGGCCTGGCGGTGAATACGCGGCTGCAAGTGCTCGACCAAGCCGGCGCGCCCATCGCGGGGCTTTATGCCGCCGGATCGAACGGCCAGGGCGGCTTATTGCTCGACGGCCACGGCCATCACCTGGGCTGGGCCTTCACGTCGGGACGCCTCGCCGGCGCCTACGCCGCCGCGAACGGCGCGTAGTCGGCTCGATCGGCGTCTCACTCGCCGCGGATGTTGGCGTCCTTGATCAACTTCGCCCACAGCGCCATTTCCGTGCGCCGGATGTGCGCGTATTGCTGCGGCGTGGTATCGGCCGGCAGGTAGCCGATCTTGCTCATCAACGCGACGACATCGGGCATGCGCACCACCTTTGCCGTCTCCTCGTACAGGCGCCGTACGATTGCCGGCGGGGTGCGCGCCGGCGCCTCGAAGCTGCTCCAGGCCTGGACGTGAAATCCGGGGAAGCCCGACTCGATCATCGTCGGCAGCTCGGGCATCAGCGCGGAGCGTTCCAGGCCGGTGCCCGCCAGCGCGCGCAGCCTGCCCGCGCGCACGTGCGCGAGGGAAGCCGCGAAGCTGCCGAAGATCATCTGCGCCTCGCCGGCGAGCACGGCGGTGGCGGCAGGAACGCCGCCCTTGTAGGCAACGTGCACGATGTCCACGCCGGCGCGATGCTTGAAGAGCTCCGCCGCGAGGTGCAGCGGGCTGCCGATGCCGCCCGAGGCATAGTTGAGGCTGCGCGGCTTGGCCCTCGCCAGGGCCACGAGCTCGCCGACGCTCGCGGCGGCGACCGAAGGGTGGACGGCCAGCATGAAGGATGCGGTCGCGAACTGCGTGATCGGCGCGAAGTCCCTGGCCGTGTCATAAGGCAGCTTGTACAGGCTGGGCGCGGCGGTCACGCCCGTCGACGAGCCCATGAAGAGCGTGTAACCGTCGGGCGCGGAGCGGGCGACGATCTCGGCCGCGAGTACGCCCGCGGCCCCCGGCCGATTGTCGATCACGATCGGCTGGCCCAGCGCCTGGCCCAGCTTCGGCGCAATCAGCCGTGCCATCGAGTCGGTACCACCGCCGGGCGGAAACGGAAGCACGAGCCGGACCGGCCGCTCGGGGTAGACCTGGGCGGGTGCGGGATCGATGCCCGCCAGCAACGCGACGGCGAAGGTCGCGAAGCGCACGCACATGCGGCGCCGATAGGAACACGAGTACATCGATCACCTCCATGGATGCGGCACAAGCGAAGCGTACAGCGAACGACCTGCGGTGCAAATCGCACCCGCTCGCGCAAGCAGGCCGATCTCACAATGATCGATACCCGGGGCATGAACGTGTTCGGCATCGTGCCCGGGGGGGCGATCCCGTCGATGCGGTGGTGATGAATGCGGAAGCGGCCGACATCGACGCCGTGATGGTCGCGGGGCACTTCGTCAAGCGCGACGGCAAGCTCGCGTTTCCCGAAGCGCGGCTGCACGAGCCGCGCGCGCAGGCGTTGGAATCGCGCCTGCGGCTCATGGCGCAGGCCGATTATGCGTACGCGCCGTTTCCGCGCGGTCCGCTGCCCGAGCGTTACCTCGTATAGGAGCCGCATGCGTTCCGTGGCGAGGATGATGATCTGGGCGGCCGGCGTAGTTCCGCGGGCCAGAGGCGCTTGGTCGTCCTCGATACCCAGCTTCTTCTTCCGCGTGGAAGCCGTTCGCGACGCGAGGCAGCACACGCTCGCACCGCGATCGTCGCTAGAATAGTCGCATCGGCCGCACAATCCTGGGGAGGACGACATCGATGGGACCGACGCAAGCACTCGCGCAATGGACCGCGGGATTGCGCTACGACGACCTGGCGCGGGAGGTCGTCGAGCAGGCCTGCCACATCATCGCGGATACGCTCGGCTGCTGCCTGGCGGCCTTCGCCGAGGACCGGGAGAAGTGCCGCGTCGCCACCGGCGTAGCGAAGCTCTACGCCGATCCGCGCGGCGCGACCGTGATCCGCGGCCGCGGGCTGCGCGCGCGCCCGGCGTTCGCCGCGCTTGCCAACGGCATACTCGCCAATGCCGCCGACAACGACGACACCCACAAGCGCGCGCTGCTGCATACCGGCTCGGTGGTCGTGCCGGCCGTGCTCGCGATGGCGCAGGCGCACCGGCGCTCCGGTGCGGATGCCATCGCGGCACTGGTGGCCGGATACGAAGTCGCGGTGCGCGTGGGCATGGCGGTGATGCCGACGCATTACCGCTTCTGGCACAGCACAGCTACCAACGGCACCTTCGGCGCTGCCGCGGCCGCCGCCTACGCGTTGGGGCTGGATGCCGGCGGCGTGCAGCGTGCGCTCGGCCTCGCCGGCACCCAGGCCGCCGGCCTCAACACCTTCTTCGAGTCCGGCGACATGACCAAGAGCATCCATCCGGGTAAGGCCGCGTGCAACGGCATCCTGTCGGCGGAGCTCGCCCGCCTCGGCGCCACCAGCCCGCCGGCGATCCTCGAGCACCCGAAGGGCTATCTCGCCGCGTTCTCGACCGATCCCGATCCGGCAGCGCTGGTGCGGGGGCTGGGCACGCAGTGGGAGATCCTGCAAAACGGCTTCAAGTACTTCCCCTCGATCCTGGCGAGCCACTCGCCGATCCAGGCGACGCTGCGAATCGTACAGAAACACCCGGTCGATGCGCGTGACATCGTAGCCATCACCAACGAAACCTACAACACGGTGAAGAGCCACTTCAGCAACAAGACGGTCGGCAGCGTCATGGCGGCGCGCGTTTCAGTGCCGTATTGCATCGCCATCGCGGCGGTCGACCGCGAGCTGACCCAGCGGCAGTTCACGCCGCAACGTTACACCGACCCGCTGGTACAGCAGGTGCTCGCGAAGACCGAGGTGGTGGCCGATGAGAAGCTCAACAAGCTCTACCCCGACAAGTTTCCGGCGCGGGTCACCATCCGCTTGAAGGACGGGACGGCGCTGCAGGAAACCGTGCTGTTCCCGAAGGGCGATCCGCAGGACCCGCTCTCGGCAGCCGAGCTTGAAGCCAAGTTCCGTGACAACGCGGCCGCCTGCCTCACCTCCGCCGAGGCCGATGCACTGCTGGATGCGATCTACGCGTTGCCGAAAGCTGGGAGCGTGTCGCGGCTTGCGCGCTTGCTCGCAGGCGCGCCGGCTTCGAAGCGAATGTTGCCCGCGAAGGCCGCAGGGCGATCGACCAAAGGGCGTGCGAGGCTCGCGCGGCGCACGAAAGCAGCGCGCAAGCGCGGCTTGAAATAGCGCGCTGCGAATCGATCTTCGCGCGGGCGCTCGCGGGCTGCTCAGTTCGCCGGTATCGTGATCAGCGGAAGCTGCGGCACCGCGCCCGTCTCCGCGATCGACGAAAAGATCCGCAGGAAGGTGAACACCCGTTTGGAGCTCAGATCGCGATCGTCGATCCAGAACCAATGGTCGCGATAGCGCACGGCGATGTACGCGTCCTGCGGCGGCGTGACGCTCGAGCGAATGCGCGCGAGCGGGTACTCGCCCGGGCCGGCCGCCGCGGCTGCTGGGTTCGGCTCGCGCGCGCGCCCTTCCGCCAGGTGCTGCTGCGGGACTTCCACGCCGGCGGAGAGCTCCACCAGCATTTCCATCAGCGAGCGCGTGAGCAGCGTGAGCTCGTTGTCCCGATGCCGCAACGAGCCGAAGCCGAGCTCCAACTCCTTGACCGCGTCCGGGATGCCGAGCGCCCGCTTGAGGTCCAGGATCGCGGCGCCCAGATCCGCGTCGACCTGCTCGCGAAAGAAGATGATCGTCACGTCCCCGGCGCGTGTCTTCTGTACCCGCACCCCCAACGCGCCCGCCTGCTGCAGGCGTCGAAACGCGCGAATCACCCGCTCGAACTCGGGATCGCGAGCGCGGGCGCGAGCGGGCGCGCCCGAATAGTTATAGACATCGTTGATCGCCCGTACGCCGGCCTGCAGGATGAAGTCGGCTTGGTGGCCCGCCTGGATCATGGCGAAAATCGCCTGCGGCGGGATCGGCCGCAGCAGATGATTGACGAACTTTTCGCCGGCGAGCGGCGCATATGCGATGGTCGGCCGATCGATATAGATCCCGCTCGCGCCGAGCTCCTTGTAAGTCCCCTGCGGCGCGCTGCGGAAGATGCGCGTGCCCAGCTCCACCTGGCTCTGCAAAGTATATGAGCTGATCACCGACGACACGTCGAGGAACACCGGCGGGTCGAAATAGCGCAGCTTGACGATGTTGAGCAGCGCCTGTTCTTTCCAGGAATCGCCGATGGCGGTCGCGTAGTCGAGCCGATCGCGCTGCACGCTGCCCACGCCGATGGTCTGGCACGCGGACAACATGCCCGCCAGCAGGATCAGCGCCGTCGGGTGGATCGATGGGCGCATGGCGAGATGCACTCAGTTGCCCTTGCGTGCCACGCGCTGGTCGAAGCTGCGGTCGAAGACTCGCGCTTCGCCTTCGAAGCCCGCGACCCGCGCCGCGATCACGAAATGCCGCGCCGTGCACGTCACCGTCGTACTGCATAACGTGCGAATGCGCCAATCCCCGCGCTCGAACTCCCACTGGCAATCCATCGCGGCGCTCGCCCGCAGCGGATCGTCCTCGCGCACGCTGTAGCGCTCGGTCGAGCGGGCCTCGGCGATGAGATCGATTTCATCGTAGCGGATGCGTCCGCCGCGGTCGTCGATCTCGACCACGGTATCGCCGGTGCCAACGTCGGTGTGGATCGAGCGCCGGCGTCCGCCCGTTGTGAGCACGGTACGCGCCGCCGGCGGCGCGGCTTCCAAGCGCGGGAAGCGCACCGCCTGGTCGGCGCGCAACGGCGGGCGCCGCGGCAGCTCGATGCTGCTCTTGCCGGTGAAGAGCGTCAGCGTCACGGGCGCGGGCGAGGGCCAGATAAGCGGCCAGTAGGTCGTCGACAGCGCGACCCGGATGCGATGTCCGCGCTCGAACGCGTAGCCGGCCGGTGTCAGCGGCACGCGCACGCGATAGCGCTTGCCGGGCACCAGTGGGGTCGGACGCTCGGCGCCGGCGAGATGCGTGAGGTTGAGCACGCCGTAAGTCGCGCGCGCGGAGGTGCCGTCGGTGGCCACGTCGCACAACCGCACGCAGATGAACGCCGCCGGGCGATCCACGGCAAGCTCCAGGGTTGCTATCGGCGCACCGAGGATTTCCAGCCGGCGCGGGAGCGGATCGGAATCGAACACGAGCGACTTGCCGTCGTCGGCACGCTGGTCGCCCGGAAGTTCCGCGCTCTCGCCGTGTTGGAACCACGGCATCAGCTCGCCGCATTCGAGCCCCAGGGTCTGCGGCGATCGCCATTGCACCCGGCTCACCTTCCCAGCCCGAGCCGCCAGTCGCCCGCTTGCGTTCAATGCCAAGCGCATCGGCTCGATGCGCGGCGAGGGCCACGTCGCCTCGACCACCCAGCGCCCGGGCGATTGCGCGTAGAAGGGCTTCGCCGGCACCGGCCCCGCCATCCAGGCGGTGAGCATGGGCTCGCGCAACATGCCGCTATCGCGCCCGCGCATCCATTGGTCGAACCAGCGCAGCGTCTCCTGCAGAAAGCCGACCGCCGGACCGGGCACGCCCAGGTGGGGAAACCGATGGCCCCACGCGCCGATCAGGCCGCGGCGGGGAACATCGAGCTTCGCCAACGCTTCGCCCACCGCGCCGACGTAGGCGCCGTCGGCCCAGCCGCTCGCCGCATAGACGGGGCACCGGATCCTGCCGAAATCGATCGCCCGGCTCTTCCAGTAGGCGTCGTGCGCCTGGTGCTCGAGCGCCGCGATGACCTGGGGCGCATCGTGCTCGAGCCGCTCCAGCCACATGGCGCGCCAGCGTTCGCCGACCCGCCTGGGGTCGGGCGGGCGCGATTTATAGCCCATCATCTGCGTCGACCAGCGGATCGAGCGCAGCAGCACGCAGCCGCCGCGATACACCTGGCTGTAAATGTATCGATCCGGCGCGAACGAGCACGGCACGATCGCCTTGAGCTGAGCCGGGCTGCGGTATGCCGTCTGGATGGCCTGGAAGCCGCCCCAGGAGAGCCCGAACATCCCGACCTGGCCGTCGCTCCAGGGCTGGGCGGCGATCCATTCCAACACGCTCAAGGTGTCGTCCTGTTCCTGGCGCATCGCGAACACGCCCTGGTGGCCGTCGGAGTCGCCGGAGCCGCGAATGTCCACGCGCAGACAAGCGTAGCCATGGCCCGCGAAATAGCGGTGGTGCATTGCATCGCGCGGCGCGGAGATGTCGCGGCTGCGATACGGCAGCACTTCGATGATCGCAGGCACGCGCCGGCTGCGGGCCATGTCGGGCAGCCAAAGCTTCGCGGCAAGTCGCGCGCCGTCGGGCATCGGTATCCAGCAGTCGTCGGTCTCGGCCCAGGTGTGCGGAAAGCGTTCGATGGTCTTCATCGCGGATGTCCCAGTCTGCAACACAAACGGTCGGGGCAACGGTTGGGGTCAAACGGTTGGGGTCGAATGCTGCAACGGCACTTTAGTCCACGCGGATGTTGAACGCCTTCACCACGGCGCCAATGCGCGCGCGCTCGGTCTGGATGAACTTGTCGAAGCCGCGCGGAGTGTCGGTGTAGACGTCGAGCCCGAGGCTCGTCTGGCGTTCCTTGACATCGGGCGCGAGCACCGCGGCACTGATCGCGGCGTTCAGCGCCGCGACGACCGGTGCGGGCGTGGCCGCGGGCGCGACGATGCCGAACCAGGTTCCCCCCTCGTAGCCCTTCAGCCCAACCTCGCCGAAGGCCGGAATGTCCGGAAACATGGCGAGGCGCTTTTCGCTGCACACGCCGATCACCTTGAGCTTGCCGTTCTTCATCTGCGGGGCCACCAGCGCCATGCCCGTGAAATTGAGCAGCACGCGCCCGGCCAGCAGCTCGAGCGTCGCAGGCGCCGATCCCTTGAAGGCGACGTGCAGCAGCTTCACCCCCGCCAGCAGCTCGAACATGGCGCCGGCGAGATGCCCGGCCGAGCCGTTTCCGGTCGATGCGAACGCCAGCGTGCCGGGCTTCGACCTCGCCAATGCGATCAGCTCCGCGGGCGCGTTGGCGGCGAGCGATGGATGCGCGGCGACGACGTAGGAATACGCGGTTATGGGCGCGACCGGCACGAAATCCCGAGCGGCATCGTAGGGCAGGCGGCCGTAGACGTGCGGATTGATCGACATCGAGCCCGCCGAGGCGAACAGCAGCGTATAGCCGTCGGGATTTGCCTTGGCACCGAGCTCGGTGCCGATGATGGTGTTCGCGCCGGGACGATGATCGAACACGATCTGCTGCTTCCAGCGCTCGGTGAGCTTGACCGCTATCGGGCGCAACAAAGTGTCGCCGACCCCGCCCGGCGAGAACGGCACGATGAGCCGTATCGGCCGGCTCGGGTAGTCGGTCGCTTCCTTCTGGGCGTGCGCGGCGCTCACCATGGCGGCCACGACCGCGCCTGCGACGAATCGAGCTGCTTTCAATGCCTTCACCCTCATCGTCATCTTCAAAGTTGGGGTCACGAAGTTCACACAAGTCCACAATGCAATCCGCGAGACCTGACCCCAAGTCCACCGTCAGGCTTCGCGCAGCATGCGCCAGTACTGGTATTTCATGGTGAGCACGGCGCCGATGACGATCGCGAAGAAGGTGAGAATCGAGCCGAGCGCGAAGGTGGAGATGCCGGTGACCCCCTGGCCGATGGTGCATCCCATCGCGAGCACCCCGCCGGTGCCCATGAGCGCGCCACCCAGCACGTGGTTGCCGAAATCTCCCCACGAGAAGAAACGTTCGACGCGGAAATCTTTCGCCGCAAGGGCATGCAGCAGCGCGCCGAGGATCACGCCCGCGAGCGCGACCACGCCGAAATTGACCAGCGACAGCCGGGCAGGGTCCATGAGATAGCGCACGCTGTCGCCCATGGGCGAGATGAAGGTGAAGGATTGCGCCTGCACGCGGCTCGGGATCTCGGTCGCCATCTCGGCGTATTCCTTCCACGCCTGCCCCATAGGCCCCGCGGTGAGATACCAGCCCGCCACGACGGCGAGGCCGACCACCGCGCCGCCCAGGATGTGGTCGAAGTCGCCCGTGAAGTCGCGCGACTTGAATACCCACGCGAGCATCGCCACGGCAGCCACGCCGGCCACGCCGAGCTTCGCTGCCGGGCTCGCCTCGAAGCCGAACATGCCCGCCAGTATCGCGCCCACCTCCTGCGAGGCCATGCCGTGGCGGGCGAGATCGATGCTGGTCGCCTGCACCCAGGGCAGAAATGCCTTCTCGTACACGGGTGTCCACAACATGAGGTAGGCGCATAGCGCCGCCACCGCCAGCACCGTCAGCGACTTCACGTTGCCCCCGCCGATCCGAACCAGCGTGCGATTACCGCAGCCACTCGCGAGCGTCATGCCGATGCCGAACGTGAGGCCGCCGGCAAGATAACGCAGCCACGAGAAACTGGCGCTGCGATACGGCGGAAAAGTGTCGGTCGAGAGCCTAGCCAGACCCGCCGCCTCCAGCACGATCACGCCGGCGAGCGCGATCGCCATCGCGAACACCCAGGCGCGCATGCGTCCCGTGTGCCCCATGTTGACCCAGTCGGACACCGCGCCCATGGTGCAGAAGCGCGTCTTCTGACCGACCGCGCCGACCACGAGCGCGATGACGAAAACCCAGAGCAGGACTTGCTGATGTATCGTGAAATCCATGGCGTTACCTCCGCACGAACGGCTCGTGCCTCAAGCGCCGGGCGCGATCCCGGGATCGGCGCCGACACCGGAAAGCGCCGGCCGGTTCAGCGCCGGCGGGCGAATGGTCTTGCTGTTGCGCAGATACGTGCTCACGACCTCCCACACCGGCTCGCCGGATGCGCCCTCGGCCACCGGCGCCCAGCTCACGATCTTGTAGCGCTTGCCGGCCTCGATCGGTTGGCCCTTCAGCGTCATGTTGCCGATGCGCTTGCCCATCGCGGCCGTCGGATCGCAGGCGTAGCGCATGCCGCCGATGCGCACCATGTCGCCGCCTTGCTGGTAATAGGGATCGGGGTTGAACAGGTTGTCGCAGATATCTTCGAGCAGCGCCTTGATGCTCTCCCCGCTCAGCTCGTTCACGGTGACGTAAGGATAGGTGATCGCGGTCGCGTTCATGACGTCTTCGGTCGTGATCGGCGTCCCGGGGAGCACGCTCGTGCCCCAACGAAAGCCGGGCGAGAACGCGATCTCGGCGCCCTTCACCGCGAGCAGCGCATCGAGAATGACCTGGTCCAGCGTGCCATTGAAATTCCCGCGCCGGTAGAGCAAGCCCTCGCTCACGGCGAGCTTTTCGCCGAGCTTCGCCGCGTACGGTGCGCGGTACTTGCGAATGAGCGCCTCCATGTCGGCATCGGCGGGGAGCGCATTGGCGAATACCGGCAGCAGGCGGTAGTCGTAGCCGCTCACCCCGGCGCGCGTGACCTCCAGGTCCAGCACGGCGAGAAACTTGCCGTTCGAGCCCGCGTTGGTGACCAAGGTCGTGCCGCTCGCGTTCTTCACGACAACCGGCCGGGGCACCGCGTCGTGCGTGTGACCGCCGAGAATGGCGTCGATGCCGGTCACGCGCGATGCGAGCTTCAAATCGACATCCATGCCGTTGTGCGAGAGCAGGATCACGGCCCAGGCGCCTTTGGCGCGCGCCTCCGCGACCGTCTTCTGCAGCCGCTCTTCCTGGATGCCAAAGGTCCACTCGGCGACGAAGTGGCGCGGATTCGCGATCGGCGTATACGGAAACGCCTGGCCGATGATGGCGACCGGCACGCCGTTGAGCTCGCGCAGCGAGTACGCCTTGAAGACGGGATCGTCGAAATCCGCGCTGCGCACGTTCTGCGCCAGGAATTCGATGCTGCCGAGATCCTCGGCGAGCGCCTGCTTCACGCGCGCCGCGCCATAGGTGAATTCCCAATGCGCCGTCATCATGTCCACGCCGAGCGCGCGGCAAGCGGCACGCATGTCGGCGCCCTGGGTCCACAGCGCGGTCGCGGAGCCTTGCCAAGTGTCACCGCCATCGAGCAGCAGAGCGCCGGGACGCTGCGCGCGCACTTGCTTCACCAGCGTGGCGAAGTGCGCGAAGCCACCGACCTTGCCGTACCTACGCGCCGCTTCGACGAAATCGAGGTGGCTGTAGGCGTGCGCGAGCGCCGTGCCTGGCGAGATGCCGAAATGGCGCAGCAACGCCTCGCCGACGAGGTGCGGCGGTTTGCCGCGCGCCTCCTTGACCCCGATGTTGACGTCCGGCTCGCGAAAATAGACCGGCAGGAGCTGCGCGTGGCAGTCGGTGAAATGCAGTAGCGTGACCTGGCCGCGCCGCTTCGGCAGGACGTAGAGCGCTTGCGGCTCGCTTGCCGCGCGCGTCGCCAGCGGCAATCCGGCCGCGAGCGCGGCCGCCAGGACCTCGAGAAACTCGCGCCGCGTCATCGACATGCTGGCTAGCGAATGGTGTCCGCCGCGCTGAGTTTGGCCTCGCCGCGAGCTAGCGGTTGAGCGGCGATTGCGGGTCGATCAGGTACGCGACCAGGTGCGTGATCTGATCGCTCGTGAGATGCTTGTTCGCGCCGAGGCGCGGCATGTTCGAGCACGGGAAGTACAGCCAACTGTTGTAGACCTTTTCGTAGACGTACTTCGCCGTCTCCGGCGAATTGCCGCGCTTGGTGCCGAATCCGGTCAGCGCGGGGCCCACGTTGCCAACGTTGATCTCGCCGCGTGCGAGGGCATGACAGTTCTGGCACAGGCCGCCATTCTCCTTGCGCTTTTCCAGCACCCCGCGAGCGATGCGATCGCCCGCCCCGTCGTGCGCCAGCGCTTCGCCGATCTTCCAGTTGCCGACCAGCTTGCCCGAGGCAGGATACTGGATCGAGGTGCGAGCGAGCTCGATGACCTCGGCGGCCTCTTCCTGCGTCAGGGCGGCATCCTCCACCTTGCTACAGAGGCGTTGCGCGCGATCCTGCTCAAGGCGCTTGAGCAGCTGCGGCGATGGGGCGGTAAAGCTCGCGCTGACGATCTTCTCGGCGCTCGCCCGGGTCTCGGCGGCATCCGGAAAGGTCGCGCAACCGAGCGCCAGCGCGGCAGGCACGCTAGCGGCAATGCATTTCCACCATCCAGCTCGCATGTTTGCTCCTCAGCGCTTGAACCCGGGCACCTCGATGACGGCGCCGTGGCCTTGCCGGTGCAGATAGGTCGTGAGCGCGATCGACACATCCGAAAGATAAGTCAGCTCCGGCAGGCGCATCTGCCAGAAACAATCGTACAGCCGCCACTGCATCGTGCGCACCACGCCGTGCGAGCCGCGATAGGCTGGCCAGCTCGACACCACCCCCTGAATCCCGGCCGGCTCGGTCATGTTGATCAGATCCTGCAGACGGATGCGTTTGCCCGATTCGCCATGGCAGGTGACGCAGGCGAAATCGGTCTGCCCCGAGCGGCGGTGGAACAGATACTCGCCCATCTTGTACATCTCGCGCTCCTTCGCATGCGCGAGCGGCGGATCCATCTTCATGCCGTTCGAGCGCGAGGTGACGTACAAGGCGAGCGATTCGATATCCGAGCCGTCGCTCAAGGGCGCGCTGATCGCGCTCTTGGCCAGGGCCGCTTGATCGAAGCCCTGCAAGCGCACCATGCAAGTGACCAGGCGCGATTCGAGGTCCTGCACCCGATCGGTATCGGCGAAATAGCGCGGCAGCCGGGCCGCGGCGCCCGCCAGCTTGCCGGGGCCGAGCCCGAAGTCGCACTGCTCGAGGCTCGCCTGTTTCGGGCCGCGCTTCTCGTGGTAGAGGCGTTTGCCGCGATCGAGCCACAGCTCGCCCGGGTTGTCCTCCACCAGCATCTTGCGGCCGATTTCGAGTCCCTCGCCCGGGCTTTGCGCGCTGCTCGCGGCCGAACACAGGCACGCGAACGCGAGCGCCGCCACGCGAATGGGTCGTGTGGGCATGCTCCTCCTCCTATGCTTGGACTGTGTACGATCAGGAGGGCGGCGCGACCGTTGCCTCGTCGGAACGCTTGTCGCCCTTGTTGTCGGTCCAGGTCACCATGATTTTGTCGCCGGCCTTCGCGCCCTTGATGCGCAGCCCGAGAAACGGATCGCGCGACACCGCCTGACTCCATTGCGCGTCGAATACCGTCTTGCCGTTGTGGCTCACCACCACGTTCTGAATGAAATGCAACGGAATGACCTGCCCCTTCGCGTCCTTGCGTTGCCCGGTTTCCATCGGATGGCGCATGAGGATGCGCACATCGGCCACGTCGCCCTGCAGCGTGGCTCTGATTCTCATCGGCTCAGCCATTACGGCATTCTCCCTGGTCGCGTCGCAGCGAGCGTATCAACCGCATCCGCCGACGGTGACCTTCACTTCCTTCACCGCGGTGTAGAACTTGCCGTCGGCCTTGACGATCGCGCGCACATTCGAGGTCTGGCCCATCTTCAGGCGCACCGAGGCGTAGCCCTCGGCGCCGCTGCCGAAATCGAACGTCGCCGCCAGCGGGAACGGATTCTTTTCCGCGATGATGGAAATGCTCTGGGTATTGGGCAGCTTGCTCGTCACCGCGATCGGCACGACCGCACCGTTTTCCGCGATGTCCGGAGCCGTGATGATGATGTCCTTCGACTCGAGCGCATCGGTCGCGCCCAGGTGCTTGACCGCTTCGGCCGCCGCCTTGGAGTCGAACCCGGCCGCGTTGCGCGCGGCCCCGGCCGGCATGACCGCGATCAGCCCGAGCGCAGCGGCCGCTCCCCATGCCGCGGTGCCCGCGCTTGCTTCGAGAAAACGCCTGCGTGAACGCTTCATGAACCCTCCTCGCTAAACGGTTGCGTCCGGCGTGCATTCGCGCCTGCTGCCGGCAATCGCACCGGCGCGCCTCGCCGCGCGAAAACATAATATATGAAAAGGCGAATATGATTACAATGGCCGGGTTTCGGCTTGCAGCTAGACTTGGCGCCATGCACGTCGACGTGTTCCTCGAATTCGCCTCGCCGCCGGCGGCAGGCCATCGCCTGGACGAGGTTTTCGGCAACGGTCTCGCGGCTGCCCGCGCCGCCGACCGGGCGGGCTTCGGGGCCGTCTGGCTCGCCGAGCACCATTTCCTCGGCGACTATTCGAACGCGGCCGCACCCGAGATGCTGGCCGCGGCGATGGCGCGCGAGACCCGGCGGATCGGCCTGGGCTTTGCCGTGATCCCGCTGCCGCTGCACGACCCCGTGCGCGTCGCCGAGCGGCTCGCGACGCTCGATCTGCTCTCGAACGGACGCGCGTTATGGGGCGTGGGCCGTGGCGTCACAGCGGCCGAGCTGCACGCTTTTGGCGTCGAGCCCGCGCACAGCCGCGGCGAGTTCCTGCGTCGCTACGCGGAGCTGGCCGCGGTGCTGCGCAGCGGCGACGTCGTGCGCGGGGGTCGCGCGCTGAAGCTTCGCCCCGCCCCCGCGGCGCGGCTCGCGCAGGGCTGGATGGCCGCGGTGAGCCCCGAGAGCTACACCCTTGCCGCCGAGCTCGGCCTCGACGTGATGGCCGGTCCATTCAAACCCTGGCGCTGGGTGCGTGCCGATTTGGCGCGTTATCGCCTGCTGCGCCCGCAAGGGCGAACCTCGTTCACGCTCGCTTGTTATTGCGAGCGCGACCATGCCGCGGCGCGCAGGCGCGCCGGCCCAGGCATCGTCTGGGCGTTCCGCCATATCGTCGAGGTCGCGCGCCCGTTCCTGAGCACCCGCACCGGAGGTTACGAGTATTACCGCCGTCTGGGCGTCGCTTCCATGCTGATGGAGCAGCGGCTGAGCCTGCCCCTGCTGGAGCTGCTCGGACTGGCCGCGGTCGGCGATCCGGCGCACGTCGCGGCGAAGCTCGCCCGGCTCGCCGCGTCCGGCTTGGACCGGGTACAGCTCGTCATTGGCGGCGGCGACCTGGCTGCCGCGCAGCTCGAAGCCTGTATCGACCTCCTCGCCGAGCGCGTGCTGCCCGCGCTTGCCGCGGCGGGGCCTTCAGCCGCAGTCGAGGAGGCCGCTTGAGCACGACGCTCGCCAGGATCCATCGGCGCGCGGCGCGTTATCGCGATCCGCTCGCCCTGCTGGATTTTTCCGTGGCCGACCCCAAGCTGCCCTGGATTCCGTACGAGCTTCTGAGCCTCGCTGCCTTGCCCGAGTATGCGGCGATGTCGCAGGCCGAGCGCGTGCGGCTGAGCCGGGTCGATTTCGCCCGCCTGTGCGCAACCGGCGTGTGGCTCGAGGGCCTGCTCATGAGTCGCGCGACCGCGCGCGGCTTCGTCGGCGCACCGATCGACGAGGCGTGCGTCATGCTGCAGGAAGTGCGGGAGGAAGCCGGACACAGCTTGATGTTCTTGCGCATGATCGAGCGCGCCGGCATGTCCGCTGTGCCGCTGCTCGGACCGACGCGGCTTCTGACGGCGTTCGCGCGCCGGCTCGCGCCGGATCAAGCCGAGTTCTGGGCCATGGTCTATCTCGGCGAATCGGTCACCAACACTTTCGCCGCCAAGGTGCTGCGGGCAGCGGCCGCGGGCGCGGCACTGTGTCCACTGGCGCGCCAAGTGATGGCATTGCACCATCATGACGAAGCGCATCATCTCGCCGCGGCACGCGCGCTGTTGGAAGCCCGCATTGCCGGCCTGGGGGCCCTGCGCCGGCACGCGTTTGCCGGGCTCGTGCGCGCGCTGCTGCGCCGTTTTCTCGAGGCCACGCTCTATCCCACGCCGGCGAGCTTACGCTCGCTCGGCGTCGATGACGCGGACGCCCTGGCGCGGCGGGTGCGGCAATCGCGCGAGCGCCGCGCGCTCGCCGAGGCTTGTGCCGCGCCCGCGCTCGCCTTTTTGACCCGCACCGGGCTGCTCGGCGCGACGGAGGCAGCATGACCGAACGCAACCACGCCGGGCACGATTGGCGTGCCGCCAGCGCGCGAATCGAGCCCTTCGAGGATGCGCCATTCGATGCGGCGCTCATCGCCGAGTGCGAGCGCGAGGCGGCGGCCATAAGGCAGCGTCCGCTCAAGGTCTCCACGCCGACGTTCAAGACCTTCGACAGCGCCGACATCAAGGGCTGCTCGAAGATGAGCTTCCCCGCCTTCTCGATCACCGGCGGCGGCTGTGCGCTCATGTGCGACCACTGCCAGGCGAAGATACTCGAGCCCATGATCCCGGCGACCAGCCCGGAGATGCTCGAGCGCAAGGTGCGCGACCTCGTCCGGCTGCAGGACCTGCGCGGCTTTCTCCTCTCGGGCGGATCGAATCGCCGCAACGAAGTGCGTTACGAGCGCTTCCTCCCGGCGATCGAGCGGCTGAAGCGGGAGTTCCCTTATCTGCGGATCGCGGTTCACAGCGCGCTGCTCGATTCGGCGCGCGCCAAGCAGCTCGAAAGCGCCGGCATCGATACGGCGATGATGGACGTGATCGGGGCCGAGGCGACCATCCGCGAGGTCTATCACCTGGAGCGCTCGGTCGAGGATTTCGAAGACACCCTCGCGGCCTTGTGCGCGACCCGCATGCAGATCGTCCCGCACATCGTCATCGGACTGCACTACGGCCGCCTGCTAGGCGAGGAGAACGCACTCGCGATAGTCGCCCGGCAGCGCGTGCACGCGCTGGTGCTGGTCGTCGTCATGCCGTTCTATGCCAAGGCCGGGACGTTCGCGACCCCCGAGCCGGCCGCGGCCGGGCGCATTTTCCTGGCCGCGCGCCGCATGCTGCCCGCGCAGGACGTGCTGCTCGGCTGCGCCCGTCCCGCGGGGATGGACAAGCGTCTGACCGATGCCTATGCGGTCATGGCCGGTCTCGACGGCATCGCCTTCCCTGCCGAAGGCGCGGTTGCGCTCGCGCGCGCGATCGGGCGGCCGATCCACCAGGAGCACGCCTGCTGCGCGGTCAAGCTCGGCGCGCGCGCGCGCTCGGCCTTCGGCGGGGCCTGCGCGGCATGACGCCCGCGATCGACGTGCTCGTGGTGGGGCTCGGGCCGGCGGGCAGCCGCGCTGCCTGGGCAGCCGCGCGCGCGGGCTTGAGCGTGCTGGCCATCGAGCGCAAGCCGCGCATCGGCGAACCGGTGCAGTGCGCCGAACTGGTCCCCATGGCCCTCGAGCAGGAGCTGCCCCAGCTCGGCCGCGCCACGGTACAAAGCATCGAGGCCATGCACACCTATATCGAGGACGGCGCCTGCGACGTCGCGCCGCATTTTCCCGGCGCCATGCTCGATCGAAGGCGCTTCGATGCCGCGCTCGCGGATGCGGCACGCACGGCGGGCGCGGATTGCCGTTGCGGAATCGCTTTTCAGTCACTGGAGCAAGGCGGTGCCGTGCGCTTGAACGATGGCAGCCGCATCCATGCCGGCGTGATCATCGGCGCCGACGGCCCGCGCTCGCGCATCGGGCGCTTGGCCGGTCGCAGCAATCGCGAGCTGTTGGAAGCGCGGCAAGTCAGCGTGCCGCTCACGCACCGGCACGCGGCCACCGATATCTTCCTGTCATGCAATATTCCGGGCGGCTACGGCTGGTTGTTTCCGAAAGGCGATGTCGCCCACGTCGGCGCCGGCGTGGCGCCGGCGGCGCGGGCGCAGTTGCGGAAAATCGTCGAGCGGCTGCACGCCAAGCTGGCCGCGCAAGGCCGCGTGGGCACATCGGTCCTGGAGCGCACCGGCGGCGCCATCCCGGCGAGCGGAATGCTCGATCCGATCGCGCGCCTGGGGGAGACACCCGTGCTGCTCGCGGGCGATGCAGCCGGCCTCACCAACCCGGTGACCGGCGCGGGCATCGCCGCGGCGGTGTACTCCGGCGCGCTCGCAGGCGAGGCGGCCGCCGCATGGCTAGCAGGCAAGCGTAACGCCTTGCACGACTACCGCGACGAGCTGCAATGCATCTTCGGCGCCGCGCTCGAACGCGCTCTGTCGCGCCGGCGCGCGCTCGCGCAAGCGCAGCGCAACGGCGAGGTTCTCTCGCGCGCGGCGCAGCGCCGCGGCTGGATCGCCTATCCCGAGTACTGGACGGCCTGATCGATAACGACGAGGAGAAGCGCCGTGGCGTGCGTCACCCCGGACAATGCCCTGCCCCGAGCGAACGCGGCGGGCACGCTCGACTTCAACCCCTACGGCGCGATGCAGCCGCGCGCCTCGCCGCCGGTCCCGCAGGCACTGCGCAACGGGGCGCGCGTGAAGTCGCACAACGTCGCGCCCGCCGGGGCCTACATCCCGGACATCAATATCCTCACGCCCCACATGCGCTCGCCGCAATACGTGCAGATGTCGCGCGCGGCCGCTATCACGCTCGGGGTCATGCCCGGCAAGATGCATCGCTGCGAGTGTACGCGCTGCCTCAACCTGCTGCTCACGTACCCGGAGGGATGCCGCGCGAACTGCGCCTACTGCGGGCTCGCCCGCCATCGCGAAGCCGAGCGCGATTATGCCGATCGCAATTTCATCCGCGTCGACTGGCCGGCCTTGCCGCTCGAGCAGGTGACCGCCATGGTCGCCGGCGCGGCCAGTGGCACGCCGTTCCACCGCATGTGCATCAGCATGATCACCCACCCGCGCTCGGACGCCGACACCGTCGCGGTGCTCCGCAGCTGGACGCGCCGCGTCGATCCGCGCTCGCTCCCGGTATCGATCCTGTCGAATCCGACCACGATGAGCCGCGCCGACGTGCAGCGTTTGAAGGACCTGGGCGCCGACATCTTCACCGTCGCGCTCGACGCCTGCACTCCGGAGCTGTTCGAGCGCACCCGCGGGCGCGGCGTCCAGTCGCCACATTCGTGGCGCAAGTACTGGGAGATTCTGCACGACGCGCGCGATATCTTCGGCCGCGAGAAGTTCGGCATGCACCTCATCATCGGCATGGGCGAGAGCGAATTCGAGGCGCTCTCGGTGGTGCAGCGGCTGGTCGATCTCGGCGGCCACAGCCACATGTTCTGCTTTTTTCCTGAGCAGGGTTCGCTCATGGATCACCTGCCGGCCACGCCGCGCGACCAATGGCGCCGGGTGCAGCTCGCGCGCTACCTGATCGACTACCGCGGCGTGCGCCTCGAGCACATGCGCTTCGACGAGCTCGGCCGCGTGAGCGATTTCGGCCTGCCGCGCTCGGAGCTCGACGCCATCGTCGATGCCGGCATCGCCTTTCGCACCTCAGGTTGTCCCGGCAAGTTTCGCGACGACGTCTCGGCCTGCGACCGGCCGTACGGAGACTCGCCGCCGTCGAACATCGCCAGCTACCCGTTCCAGCCGCTCGGCCGCGACATCGTGCGCATCCGGCGCGATCTCGCCATGCGCAAGCGCGCGCGTTGAGCTCGCCGTGGCGACGGCGTTCGGCGTCATCGATACCGGCCTGCGCGAGGGCCGGGCCAATATCGCCTTCGACGCCGCGCTGATCGAGGCGCGGCGCACCGGCGTGATCGGGGACACCATCCGCTTCCTCAGCTTCGCGCCGAGTGCCCTGGTCGGCAGGCACCAGGCCATCGGGCGCGAGATCAAGCTCGACTATTGCCGCGCGCACGGCATCGGGCTGGCGCGTCGCATCACCGGCGGCGGCGCGATCTACTTCGATCCGGGCCAGCTCGGCTGGGAGCTGGTGTTCGAGCGCAAGAGCCTGGGCCTCGACTCGCTGGCCGAGACCACGGCGGCGATTTGTTCGGCAGCGGCGAAAGGGCTGCAACGCCTGGGTGTCGCCGCGGCGTTTCGGCCGCGCAACGACATCGAGGTCGAGGGTCGCAAGCTCTGCGGCAGCGGCGGGTTCGTCGACGCTGACGTGGTGTTCTTCCAGGGCACGCTGCTGATCGAGTGCGACCTGGCTGCGGTGGTGCGTGCGCTCAACGTGCCGCAGCCCAAGCTCGCCAAGCGCGGTCTCGAAACGGCAGCGCAGCGCATGGTGACCTTGCACGAACTGCTCGGCGTCCGCCTGCCGAGCCCGGATCGGATCAAGGCGGCATTGCTGGCGGGCTTCAGCGAAGGGCTCGACCTCGATGCCCAGTGGCGCCGCGTGAGCGAAACCGAGGAAGCGATCGCGCAGCGCCTGCTGGAAGAGGAGATCGGCACCGACGCTTTCGTGTTCGACATCGACGATCCGGCGGCCGACGGCGCGGCCGCGGCAGGCACCCGCACGACCCCCGGCGGCACCATCACCGCGTACCTGAAGCTCGAAACCGCGGGGACGCCGCGGGTCGGCGAAGCGCTTGTGACCGGCGACTTCTTCGCCGCCCCTCCGCGCCTCGTTCTGGACCTTGAAGCCGCGCTACGGGGAGCTCCGGTGCAGGATATCGGCGCGGCCGTGGAGCGGTTCTTTGCCGGGCGGCACGTGGAGGTGCTGTCGGTGACGCCGGCGGATTTTCGCGCGGCCTTGGAGCAAGCCGCCGACGCAGCCGGGCAGCGTTGAATCGCCATGGCGCCCGCACGCCCGAGCTTCTATGTTTTCCAGCCGACCGATGCCGAATACCTCGGCCTCATCGAGGACCACCTGGAAGGCCGCGGCATCGGCTTCACCTACCTGCGCCCGCACGTCGCCGGCGCGAGGCTGCCGCAGAACACGCGCGCGGCCTGCGGGCTGATACTGCTCGGCGGGGGTCCCTACGGCGCTCTGGGTCCCCCGCAACTGCCCGGGCGCGATGTCGCCGTGCGGCTTGCGCGCGATGCGTTCGAGCGCGGCAAACCGGTGATCGGCATCGGTCTCGGCGCACAGCTCCTCGCCATCGCGGCCGGGGGCAGCGCGGAATCGGCGCCTTTGCGGTTCACGGTCGGACGCGCGACCCGCACCGACGATACTGCCCTGAACGGCCTGCTGCCGCCCGACTATCCCCTGGTGGTGTACATGCGCGATCGGCCGCAGCCGCCGAGCTATGCGCGGATACTGGCGCGCGACGAGGCGGGCGAGAGCGCGCTGTTCCAGGTCGGCCCCCATGGCCTTGGCTTCAGCGGGCATCCCGGCATCAAGTCCGCCATGGTCGAGGATCTCATCATGGAATTCGACGACGCCCCCGCGGATACGGCTACAGGGCTCGCCAAGTTGCGCGGCCTCCAGTCACAAATCGAAGATGCCCTTGTCGGCATCATGGCCGGCGTGCTCGCCAGCGCCGGGATCGCGGCGCCGGAGGTGACGCGGGACGCTTAAACATATTCGATTTGCGTTATATGATCAGGCCGGGTATCGTTGCCGCGAAGGATGCCGACAATGAGCAAGAAGCTGGTAATCGTGATGGTGAACACCGATACGCGTAACGGCGAGGAGCTCGGCGCGCCGCTGTTCCAGGCGAGCGTCGCGGCCGCGATGGATTACGAGGTCGAAGTGATCTGCACGGCGACCGCCGGGCGGCTCATGAACAAGGGCGTCGCCGAAAACCTGGTGGTGAAACCGGGCTCGCCCAAGACCGTGTACGATTTCATCAAGGACGCCCACGAGGCCGGGGTGAAGTTCTACGCCTGTTCGCCCAACCTGGAGCTGTTCGGCGTGACCGAGGCGGACCTCATCCCGGAATGCGCGGGTGTCGTCGGCGGCGCCTACCTGATCGAGCAGGTGATGGAAGGCGACTGCAAGGTCCTAAGCTACTGAGCACCGCCATGCACGCCACGGCCAGCCGCAAGCAGCAGCACATCGGCGATCCGCTGTCGCCGCAGCCGGTGCTCGATCGGGCGCGGCTCGAAGCGATTTTCAACGACATCCAGGCCGACGCCCGCTACGACCACGAGCTGAACGGGTGCTTGAACTGCGGCATCTGCACCGCGACCTGCCCGGCGGCGCAGTACTACGATTTCAGCCCGCGCGAAATCGTCCAGCTCCTGTGGACCGAGAACCTGGAGGGCATCTACGACGCGATGCAGGAAAAGATCTGGGCCTGCGCCCAGTGCTATACCTGCGCCGCGCGCTGCCCCTTCCGCAATTCGCCCGGCAGCCTCATCATGATCATGCGCGAGGTGGCGATCAAGCACGGGCTGCAATCGGCGAAAGACGTGCTGCGGCCGTTCTCGCGCGTGATGCTGAAGCTGATCTCGACCGGCAACCAGCTCTCGCCCGACATGATCACCGCCGATCACTTCGCCGACTGGGGGCCGAACATCTCCAAGATCGATGCGCCGCTCAAGCTGTTGCGCCAGGCGATCCCCATGCCCACGCTCAACACCATGCAGACGGCTTGGGAGGTCAACCTCAAGACCTCGATCGAGCTCTATACCATATGGGAGATGACCGGCGTGCTGAAGCAGCTCGAGATCATCGACGAAAACCTGTTCGACGTGATCACCGACATCATGGACGAGAAGCGCGAGGACTACGAGGACTGGCGCGAGTCGCAAGACGGCAACGAGTGACGGCGCTGGACGCCGGCGGAGGCATGGCATGAACGACATCGAGGGCACTCGTTTCACCGGTCACGGACCGGAGTGGAAGGACGCGAAGCTCAGCGCGCGGGATGCGCGGGCCGCGACCGCCTGGGTGGAGGCGAAAGTCGACCGCGCGGCCTTGACCGGCAAGGATCGCGTCGAGGACGTGCGCGATCGCATGCGCGAGCTGGAGCGCGACGGCGAAATCGTCGTGCACCGCATCCGCGACGAGCACGCACCGGTCGAGGCCAAGACGCTCTACGGCTGGACCAAGCGCATCCCCACGGCGCAGCTCTGGCATCACAAGTCCTGCGGCCAGTGCGGCAACATTCCGGGCTACCCGACCTCGCTGCTGTGGCTCATGAACCAGCTCGGCACGGTCTACCTGGACGAGACCGACCAGACCTCGTGCACCGCCTGGAACTACCACGGCTCGGGCATCGGCAACCTGGAGAGTCTCGCCTGCGTCTTCCTGCGCAACTTCCACCAGGCTTATGTCTCGGCGCGCGCGCAAGGGCTGCCCGATGGCTACTATTTCCCGCTGGTTCACTGCGGCACCTCCTTCGGCAATTACAAGGAAGTGCGCGCCTACCTGCTGCGCTCGGCGGAGCTGCGCGAGAAAGTGAAGAAGGTGCTGGCGAAGCTCGGCCGGCTGGTCGACGGCAAGCTGCTCATTCCCGAGGAGGTGGTGCATTACTCGGAGTGGCTGCACGTCATGCGCAGCCGTATCCGCGCGATCCAGACCATCGATGTCGGCAAGCTGCGTGCCGTCATCCACCCGGCATGCCACGTCTACAAGATGGTCCCCGAGGACGCGATCTACGACGATGAAGTGCTCGACGGCAACCGGGTCGCGGTGTCCACCGGCCTCGTCCAGGCGCTCGGCGCGCAGGTGATCGATTATTCAACCTGGTACGACTGCTGCGGCTTCGGCTTCCGCCACATCATCTCCGAGCGCGAATTCACCCGCTCGTTCGCCATGGACCGCAAGGTCAAGGTCGCGGTCGAGGAAGCGCACGCCGACGTGATGATCGGTCACGATACCGGTTGCATAACCACGCTCGACAAGAACCAGTGGATCGGCAAAGCGGCCGGCAAGCACGCCGAGATCCCGATCGTCGCCGATTGCCAGTTCGCCGCGCTCGCCTGCGGGGCGCACCCGTACAAGATCGCGCAGCTGCACTGGCACGCCTCGCCGGTCGAGAAACTGCTCGCGCAGATGGGCATCGACTGGCAGCGGGCCAAGGCCGAATTCGAGAGCTATCTCGAAGCAGTGCGCAATGGCCGTGGCGAGCATCTGTACGACCCGCGCCGCGCCATTACCTCCGGGCCGGGCGCGCGCAAACCCGTGATGGCGTAACGACCATGACCATACTCGTAGTGGGTGCCGGCCCGGCCGGGTTGGCGGCGGCGTATGCCCTGGCCCGGGTCGGCCAGCCGGTAACGCTGGTGGACAAGGCGCAGCGCCTGGGCGGCGCGCCGATTCTTTCCGGCTATGCGAAGCTGATTCCCTCGGGCGAATGGGCGCGCGATGCGATCGGCGGCATGGTGCGCCGGGTCGAAGAGGCGGCCCTCGTGAGCGTGGAAACGAACACCACGGTGAGTGCATTCGACGGAGAGGCGGGCAAGTTCACCGCCCGTTTGAGCAACGGCAAGAGCGTGCCATGCGCTGCCGCCATCCTGTGCACGGGCTTCACCCACTTCGATTCGGTGAACAAGCCCGAATGGGGCTTCGGCACCTATCCCGATGTCGTGACCACGACCCAGGTGGAGCAGATGATCTCCTCTGGCCAGGGCGTACGCTGCCCCTCGGACGGCCGCAAGCCCGAGCGCGTCGCCATCCTGCTGTGCGTCGGCTCGCGCGACCGGCAGATCGGCCGCGAATGGTGCTCGAAGGTATGCTGCACCGTGTCGGCGAATCTCGCCATGGAGATTCGCGAAGAGCTGCCTCAGTGCCATGTGTACATCTATTACATGGACATCCGCACCTTCGGCTTGAACGAGGACCTGTACTACTGGCGCAGCCAGGAACAGTTCAAGGTCAAGTACATCAAGGCACGGATCGCCGAGGTCACTTCCGACGGCCAGCGGCTGGTCGTGAAGGGCGAGGATACGCTGGTTAAGCGCCCCATCACCATACCGTTCGACCTGGTCGTGCAAGCGATCGGCATGGATCCCAATGTCGACAATCGCGCGCTGGCCGCGGTGTTCGGAGTCGGTCTGCAGCACCACGGCTACGTCGCGCGCGCCAGCGCGTATGCCGGCATGGCGCTGTCGACACGTCCCGGGGTGTTCGTGGCGGGTGCGGCTACCGGACCGGAGACGATCGACGACTCGATCGCCCAAGGCGAAGCAGCGGCGATGGCCGCCCTCGGCGTGGTGCGCGCCAGCGCCGCGCTGGCAGCGTGATCGCATGCGAGCAGCAAGCGTCGCGGCGCCGGCCTCGGTTGCGCACCCCACGCTGCACCTGAGCGGTCCCAAGCTGCGCACTGCGCTCGAGCGCCTGCTCGCCGGCACCGAGGCCGCCGGCGGCATCGAGCGCTGGGTCGGCGGACTGAAGCTCAAGGCGGCGGTGTTCGAACGCTCGCTCCACAACTCGCAGCTCGGCGCGCTCGACGAGCATACCTTCCTCGGCGTGTGCGCGCTGATGCCCACGGTGCGCCGGCGCATCGCTGCGTGGCTTTCGCGCACGGGCTTCGATGCCGCGCGCAGGCTCTTGCGAGAGCTGCTCGACGAAGCGCGCGACGCAGCGAGCACGGATGATCGCATTGCCACCTTCTGCGCCGGGTTTCCGGCCGATCGCGAGCATCGCTACGCGCGCGATCTCGCCGCCGAGCTGCTGCACTGGAGCGCGCTCGAACGCCATCCTCTCATGACGCGCTGGGTGTGGGACCAGGCGGCGGATAGCGGCGTCCTGCGCGAGATCTGGCACGACGCTGCGGACCCCGCGCTGAACCGCATCGCCGATGGCCGCGACACCTTCCTCGTCCTGCGCGCAGAGCTCGCACAATACCTGACCGACAACGGCTTCTTTCGCGACGTACCGCTGTACGTGGACCTGCTGTGCGCGCAAGTCTATGCGAGCTACATCGCGGAACAAGGCGGGAGCTACTTGCGTGCCGACTTTTCATCCGAGCACGATCCCATGCAGTACGTCCGCCGCATGTTGGGGCTCGATGGCATCGATATCGACAGCGGCCTGACGCGCTTGAAGCTCGCCGACGGCCGCGCGTATGTGTTGCACCCCGCGGCGCACCAGACCTGATGCGCGACCGAGCCCATGCCGATCCATGAGAAATCGCTGATCCGCCCCGAGAACCTCGTCACGCACGACCAGCTCGTGCTCGACGGGGTCGACGTGTCGGGGCATTGGAGCACCTTCATCCAGCCGCGCGCGCTCACCGACTACAACGAGCGCCTGCAGGAAGAGATCGCCGCCCTCGACGGCGGCGAGAACATCCACCGCTGCTGGCAATGCGGGTCGTGCACCAACGCGTGTACCGTCAACGCGATCAATCCGGATTTCAATCCGCGCTACTGGATCTACCTCATCCGCTTGGGGATGGAAGCGGAGCTGGTGCGCGACAAGGACATCATCTGGCAGTGCGTGTCGTGCCACAAGTGCACCTACGCCTGCCCGCGCGATGTCGTCCCGGAAGGCGTGATGAAGGCGACCGCGCACTGGCTCGCGCTCAACGGCCACACGCCGAAGTCGCCCGCCGCGCACTTCGACGAGGTGTTCACGAGCCAGATCGTCGCCACCGGCCGGATCGAGGAAGGCCGTGTCATACGCCAGTTCTTCGACCGCACCGGCCAGCCGCTCAAGCAGGATTGGCTGCTGGAGATGGCGCGACGGCTGCTCGCCAAGCTGCCGCTCACGCTGATGATCAAGATGGGGCTTGCCGCAGTGTTCCGCCCGCGCACGCGGCGCTGGGGGAAAGTGCGTGCGGCGCTCGCGCAACACCTGGCCGAGCACGAGCGCAATGCGCGCTCGGCGGGCACGGCCAGGGCTGCGGCAGGCGCGCCGATGAAAGGCTCGGAGGGCTGACGCCGTTGACGAGGCAGCAATGACGAACAAATACCGCAAGGTCGCCTATTACCCCGGCTGTGCGCTGGAGGGTAGCGGCCACGCCTACCATCGTTCCACCAAGGCGCTCGGCAAGGCGCTCGGCCTCGACTTGGTCGAAGTGAAGAACTGGAACTGCTGCGGCGCGATGGAAGCGAAGAATATCGATCCGAAGCTCCAGACCTACCTGTCGTCGCGCGTCATGAGCATCGCCGCCGGCGAAATGGGCTTCGACACCGTCATGGCGCCGTGCAACGGCTGCTATCACAATCTCAAGAAGGCCGAATACGATCTCGCGCACGATCCGGCCAGCGTCGAAGTCGTCGAGAAGCTCGCCCGCAAGGGCGGCCACGAGCCGTATCGCAGCGGCTCGCTCGAGACCATACACGCGCTCGACTGGATCAAGGAAGCGATTGGCGAGGACGGCATCCGCAGCCGCGTGAAGAAGTCGCTCGCCGGCATCCGGATCGCGAACTACTACGGCTGCCTGTATACGCGCCCGCGCCACATCTTCCCGGAGAAGGACAAGGGCCCCGGCAGCGAGTCGACCGCGAAGCCGCACTTCATGGACGACATCCTGCGAGCGGCCGGCGCCGAGATCGTCGAGTTTCCCTTGAAGACAGCCTGCTGTGGCGGCGCGCACACGCTCTCGGATTCGGATACGTCCACCAAGCTGGTGCTCAACATCCTGGAAGCCGCCGAGATGTGCGGCGCCGACATCATCGCAACCGAGTGCCCGACCTGCCATTCGGGCCTGGAGATGCACCAGGTGCGCGCGGAAAAGAACTTCGGCCGCAAGACGGCCGTGAAAATGCTCTACTTCACGCAGCTTCTCGGGATCGCGCTCGGCCTGCCCCCGCGCCGACTCGGCGTGCAGGAGAATGTTTCCGACGCCCGGGCGCTGCTCGAAGCGAAGGGACTGGCATGAGAACGCTGGCCGAGCTCGAAACCGCCGCCGTGCGCGTTCGCGACGGCGAAGCGGCGCCGGTGGAACGCTCGGAGGCGTTGCTCGCGCTCGCCGAAGCGACCTTGGAGCACTGGCTGCTCGCGCACGACCTGATGCCGACCGGCGCGAAGCGCGAAGGATTCCGCTTGCTCGCATTGCATCGCCAGGGCAGTCGGGACGATCCCAGCTTCAACGCCTGCCGCGAAACCTGCCGCGAGATCGTCTACCATCACAATGTCATCGCCGCCGAGCGCGTCTCGCCCGAGGCGCCCCGGCAGGCGCGATTGATGGCGATGCTGGTGCTGCACCTGATCCTGTTCGTGGGCGGCAAGCTGCAGAACGCCAAGCTGGGCGAGTTCTGCTGCTCGGCACGCCCGCTGCACGCCGAGACCAACTGCTAGGAACAGCGGAGACGAGCGATGCCTATTGTGCGCGGGTGCAATCTGCCCGATGAGCTGCTGTACGATGTCGACAGCCATATCTGGTTCACCGAGCTGCCCGACGGCAACGTACGCCTGGGAATGACGGCGGTCGCGACCGCCTTGGCGGGACAGGTCGTCGCGGTGACACCGAAGAAAGTCGGCCGCTCGGTCGATGCCGGCAAGTCGTGCGCCACCATCGAAAGCGGGAAATGGGTCGGCCCGGCGAAGAGCGCGGCTGCCGGCGAGATCGCCGCGGTCAATACCGCGGTCGCGGCGCGGCCGGCGCTCATCAACGACGATCCCTACGGACAAGGCTGGCTGGTCGAAATCAAGCCGAGCGATTGGCCGAGCGTCAAGGCAACGCTGACGCCGGGCACCGCGGTCGCCGCGAAATACGAGGCCAAGATGCAGGCTGACGGCTTTCAAGGCTGCAAGTAGTCCCGGTATGAGCTAGCGTCACGCTCGCCGTCCGTGCGTCGCATCGATATCGAACCATGGTCCAGGGTGTAGACAAGCGCCTGCTCGCCACCAGCGCACGGCGCGCGAGCCGGTTCTTGAAGGCGCTCTCCAACGAGCACCGCTTGCTCGTGCTGTGCAACCTGGTGGAGGCCGAGAAGACGGTGCGCGAGCTGGAAGCCATCCTCGGCATCAGCCAACCGACGCTGTCGCAACAGCTTGCGCGCCTGCGTGCCGATGGACTGGTCACCACGCGCCGCGACGGCAAGTCGATTCACTACTCGCTGGCAAGCGAGGATGCGCGGGCGCTGATCGGCCTGCTTTACCAGCGCTTCTGCGCCCCCGCGCAGGCACCGAGGGCGGCGCGGATTCGCCGTTCGCGCGCGCCGTCCGCGACGGCCGCGCTGGCGAGCCCGAGCGCTCACCGGAGCGTGAGGAATAACGCGCACGCCAAGCCAATGCCGTAAACATGCGCGGCGAGCAGCGTACTTTTGATCGCGGGCAGCAGCAGGCTTACTGGTTGTTTCGCGCTAAAGCGCAACAGCCTCCATGCCGCGAACAGCGAGCACGGTGCCGCGAGCAGCCCGTACCAGGCAAGCCGCGGCAGGGCGCCGCTCGCGATCGCGGCCGCCAAGCCGGAGTAGGCGGTGATCACGACACCGAGGTATACCCAGCGGGCCGCCTCGGTCCCCAGCTTGACGACCAGGGTGTGCTTGCCCGCGGCTGCGTCCGCGCTACGGTCGGGGAATTCGTTGACGATCAGGATGGCCGCAACCAGCAAGCCGAACGGCATGGCGGCAGCGGCGGGGGCGAGCGCCCATGTTCCGCGCTGAACGAGATCCGAGCCCACGACGAGCACCATCCAAGCGAGCGCCACGGCCAGCTCGCCGCAGCCGCGTCCCGACAAGCGCAAGGGCGGTGCCGAATACACGATGGCGAGCGCAATGCCGATCGCCCCGATCGAGAGCAGCTCCAGTCGCCCCGACAATGCCAGCGCAAGGCCCACGGCGGCAGCCGCCGCAATCATGGCGTAGCCGTAGAGCGCGATCGTGCGCGGCGCGAAGCGGCCTTGCGCGATCATGCGGCTGCCGCCGGTGTAAGGGGGGAGAGCCTCGTCGTTCACCGCGTCGGCGTAGCGGTCGTGGTAGTCGTTGACGAGGTTGGCACCGGCGTGCAGCGCCAGCGCGGCAACCAGGGTGAACGCGGCACCCGCGTAGGACAACGCGATGCCCTCGCTCGCCGCGGTTGCCCATCCGAGCACCACCCCCGCGATCGTCATGGTCAGGAATTGTGGGCGCGTCGCCGCGACCCATGCTGTCCAGCGCTCACGAGGGTGCAGGGGACGTTCTGCTCGCCGGCTTGCCGCGATACGGCCGGGCGGAGCTTGGTTGCGTGGGCCGCGACTTGAACCGCGCATGATCTTTGTCAATGTCCGAACCCCAAAGGAGCGCATCATGGCCGTGTTGTCGCTCGCAAGGGCAGTGTACCTCGATCAAGGAGCACACCATGTACAAGCACATTCTGCTGGCATACGACGGGTCCGAGCTTTCGGACAAGGCGCTCAACGAAGGCATCGCTTTGGCCAAGGATGCCGGCGCTAAGATCACGCTCATCTATGTCGTGACGCCGCACCACCTGCTCATCGGCGGCGGTCGCCCGGTGCCAGGCCTCAAGCGCCTGGAGAGTCAATACGCCGAGGACATCAGGCAGGACGCGAAGCAGATGCTGGACAACGCCTGCCAGCGCGCCGTGGCCGCCGGACGCACGGCCGAGGTGTTGATCGAAGACGGCACTCATCCGTACGAAAACATCGTCGAGGCCGCCAAGCGCCTGAAAGCCGACGTCATCGTCATGTCCACCCACGGTCGCGGCAATATCGCCGGCCTGATGGTCGGATCGCAGACCTTGAAGGTGCTCACGCACTCGAGCGTGCCGGTCCTGGTCGTGCGCTGAATCCGGGAGATCGTTGATGCCGATATCCGCCATCAACCACTATAACGTCATGGTGAGTGACCTCGAACGCTCGGTGGAGTTCTACGCCGAGGTGCTGGGCCTCGACCCGGGCGATCGCCCGCCCTTCTCGACCCACGGGGCTTGGCTGTACCTCGGCGAGCAGCCCATCTTGCACCTGTCGACCAGCCGCAAGGCGACATCGCAGAAGTCGGATGCGTTCGATCACATCGCGTTCACGGCATCCGACGTCGCTGCCTTTCGCGCCAAGCTCGCGCAGCGCGGCGTCAAGTTCGACGAGTTCGCGGTGCCCGATCGGGAGCTGCATCAACTGTTCTTTCGCGATCCCGACGGCGTCGAGATCGAGCTCCAATTCGCCGGTGAGGACGCCCGCGCGGCGCGCGCAGCCGGGGCAAAAGTCGATTCGAGCCGCGGCCGCAATACCTGATCGCGGCGTGCGGCGTTTCGCCCGTGTTACCATCGGTCGCAATAGTCTCGTGTCGAGCGCGAACGTGACCGAAGCGCTGTTTCAAGACGACGCCTACCTCGCCGAATGCAGCGCCCGGATCGTGCACTGCGACCAGCGCGGCATCGAGCTCGATCGCACCGTCTTCTATGCGGCGAGCGGCGGCCAGGCGGGCGATAGCGGCGCGCTCGTGCTCCCCGACGGCAGCGAAATCCGGATCGCCGATACGCGCAAGGGCGAGGCACCGGGACAGCTTCTGCACATCCGCGACGCCTCATTCGCCAGCGAGGGCGCGCTCCCCGCTGCGGGTACCCCGGTGCGCGCGGCGATCGATTGGCCGCGGCGCTATCGCATGATGCGGCTGCATACATGCATGCACTTGCTGTGCGCCGTGGTGCCGGCCGCGGTCAGCGGCGGCGGCATCACCCCCGAGCGCGCCCACCTCGATTTCGACATCGACATGGAACGGCTGCGCAAGGACGAGATCGAGGCGAAGCTCAACGCGCTGATCGCGGCAGGCCACCCGGTCGTGCCGCGCTGGATCAGCGACGAAGAACTGGCGGCGCGTCCCGAGCTCGTGCGTACCATGTCGGTGAAGCCGCCGCTCGGTAGCGGGCGGGTGCGCCTGCTCGACATCGCCGGCGTCGACCTGCAACCGTGCGGCGGGACTCACGTCCGCAACAGCGGCGAGATCGGGCCCGTCGCCGTGACTCGCATCCGTAACGAAGGCCGGCGCAACAAGCGCGTGATCGTCGCCTTCGCGAGCGAGCGCGCGTGAGAGCGCAGCTCGCGCAGGCGCTGGCGAGGGGCCGCGGCGCGGCCCGCTAACGCCGCGCTGGCATCGGCCGCACGCCATGACCGGCTCGACACGACGCCCGGCGAATGACGTGCACACCCGCCTGGTACACGCGGACAGTGGGCTCGATGCCGATACCTCGGTCGCCCCACCCGTCTATCCGAGCGTCACCTATCGCGCCGACAGCGCCGAGCAGTTTCGCGACATGGCCACGCAGGCGCGCCATCCTCGTTTCTACGCCCGCTACGGCAGCCCCACGCACGCGCGGGTCGAAGCGCTGCTCGCGGACCTCGAAGGCGCCGAAGCGGCCCTGCTGCTCGCATCCGGCATGGCCGCCATGGCGAGCACCGTGCTGGCCCTGGTCCGAAGCGGCGACCATGTCGTCGCCCAGCGCTCGCACTACATGGGTACCACGCAACTCGTGGGGAGCGTGCTGGAGCGTTTCGGAGTCGCTGCGACCCTCGTCGACCAGACCGATCCCGCGGCGTTCGCCGCGGCGCTACAGCCGCACACGAAGCTGCTGGTGGTCGAATCGCCGTCCAATCCGCTGCTGCGCTTGACCGATCTTGCCGCCGTTGCGCGCATCGCCCGCGAACGGGGCGTAACGACCGTTGCGGACAACACTTTCGCCACCCCGATCAACCAGAATCCGATCGCGCTCGGCATCGATGTGGTCGTGCACAGCGCCACCAAGTTTCTCGGTGGCCATCACGACCTGCTCGCGGGCGTCGTCGCCGGCAGGCGGGCTACGATCGAGCGCATCTGGGACATGTCGCTGGTGCTCGGCGGCAACCTGGGGGCGTTCGAAGCCTGGTTGCTGCTGCGCGGCCTGCGCACGCTCGCGCTGCGGGTCGAGCGCCAGAACGCTACCGCGCTCGCCGTTGCCCGATTCCTCGCGACGCACCGGGCGGTGGCGGCGATCCACTATCCGGGGCTCGCGAGCCACCCACAACACGCGCTCGCCCAGGCGCAAATGCGCGGCTACGGCGGGGTGCTGTCGTTCGCGCTGCGCGGCGGCGGCGATGCCGCCGCGCTCATGCCGCGCTTGAAACTGTTCGCCCAGGCGGTCAGCCTGGGCGGCATCGAAGCGCTCGCGATGCACGCTGCCACCACCTGGGCGGGCACGCTCACCGAAGCGCAGATGCGGGCTTCGGGCGTCGACCCGGCGCTGGTTCGCATCTCCGTCGGGCTCGAAGAGGCGGGGGACCTCATCGCCGATCTCGACCAGGCGCTGTCGGGCTGAATGCCCGCCAGCCGCCGAAGTCGAAGGCTCACACAGCTCGAGATCGGGTCGCTGCCGGGTTGACCCCGGTGCAGCGCCCACGGCAACAGGCTACTTCTTTTCCGCCGTACCGAACTTCGCCCGCGCCGCGTCGTTGATGGTCCAGTAATAGACATCGCGGCCTTCGACCTTGAGGTGCTTTTCCGGCTCCCATTCGGCCATGTCGAAGGCATGCGAGACGATGCGGGTGCCGTTCTTCAGCTCGGCGAAGAGCTTGGGACGAAGCTTCACGTTGAGCCGCGGCAGGAGATAAAGCGTGACCACGGTGGCCTCGCCGATGTCGGTGGTGAACAGGTCGGTCTGCTTGAACGTCACCAGGTGGCTCACACCTTCCTTGCGGGCGTTGTCGTTCGCCTCGGCGATGCGCTGCGGGTCGATGTCGATGCCGATGCCGCGAACACCGAAGCGCTTGGCGGCGGTGATGACGATGCGACCGTCGCCCGAGCCCAGGTCGTAGAGCACGTCGCCTTTCTTCACGTTCGCCACCTTCAGCATCTCGTCCACCACCGATTGCGGGGTCGGCACGAAAATCACGTCGGGCGTGCGCGCCGCCGGCGCGGCAGCCTGGGCAATGTGCAGGGACGCGGGCTGCGGTTGCTCCGCGCGCGCGGCGCCGGCGAGCGCCGCTGCGATCAAGCCACTGGCGAATAGAACGATTGCGGCGGGGCGATTCAGCCTCATTCCTGCTCTCCTGGTTGGTTGCATTGGATTCGAGCCTGCGCGCCTCGGGCGGCTGCGCCGCCGCGCGCGCGGCGCCGTATTCTAGCCGAGTGGCCATCCATCGCCGCGCGCAGCGCTTCGTCCTCGACCAGCTTCCCCCGCACCCTCGCTCGCCGATGGCGTCGCCTCGGCGTAGCACGCCATCGGGCGTGTCTGTTGTTTCAGCGCATAGCGCTCGGCCACGGCCGGCGGCTCGGTGCTGCGCACGGCGACGAGACGCGCATCGCTCGACCCGACCGGGCGAGGCTCAGCTCAACGCCGGCGCCGACTCCACCGGCCGCGCAACCTCCTCCAGCAGCCAGTCGGTGAATGCGCGGATCGCGGGCCGCTTGCAGGCGCCAGGCTCGCACACGATGTAATAGGCGTAGTCGGCCGGCACCAGCCGCTCGAAAGGCAGAAACAAGCGCCCGGCGGCGATATCGCCGGCAGCGAGCGCCGGCAGGCTCAGGACCACCCCCAGGCCATCGATCGCCGCTTCGATCGCGAGGTTGGCATGGCTGAAATGCACTCCGCGCGAGGTGTCGATGCCGAGCGCGCCGACTGCGTCGAGCCAGCAGTCCCAATTCTGCCGGCCGCTCGCGAAGTAGGCCGTATCGTCGTGCAGCAGCGGGTAGCGCTTGAGGTCCGCCGGGTGCTTCAGCGGACCGGAGGGATGGGCGAGCTGCGGGCTCAACATCGGCGCCACCGACAAGGTCAGCAGCAGCGTCGCGTCGAGACCAGGGAAATGGCCGTCGCCGAAGCGGATAGCCACGTCGGCATCGTCGAGCGAGGTGTCGTTGATGTCCCGGCGCGGCGAACCGTGTGACGCATGCCACAGCGAGCGCATGCGCGCCGACAACCGGACATCGATCTGCGGATAGCGGCTGACGAAGCGATGCAGCCTCGGCATGAGCCATTTGCCGGCGAAGGAAGGTGCGGCGCTGACCGTCAGCAGGTTGTCCCGTTCACCCTCACGCAGCTTTTCCACCGCCTGGAAGATGGCTTTGAAGCCCTCGTGCAGGTGCTGGGCCGCGACCCGCGCGGCGGGCGTCAGCTCGACGCGCCGGTTCGCGCGCCGGAACAGCTTGATGCCGAGGAAGTCTTCCAATGCCTTGAGCTGGTGGCTGATCGCCGCTGGCGTGACGTGCAGCTCCTCGGCCGCCTTGCGGAAGCTCAGATGGCGCGCGGCCGCCTCGAAAGCGCGCAACGAATTGAGCGGCGGTAACGAGCTGCTCACGCCATGGACTCATGACAAAAGCTAAACGCAACAATGATAACAAGTCATCTGTTGCGACGCAACAAAGCGGCCCGAATTCAGTCAATAAGCACTGTAGTCAGCGCAAACGGTGCCGTAAACAACGGTGAGCGGCTCGAGCGCGAGCTACGTGACTCACACATTCAGGAGCGACACATGAGTAACGGCAAAAGTCATTTAGGGTTCAATGTCGAGGATAAGCTGAACGAGCTGGATCTGACCCCATCCCAGCGGGCGCAAGCAGTCGGCGCCATGAAGGTGGCGGAGGACGTGGTCGAAATCGTCGAGGCCCTCGCTCAAGCGGTCAAGCGCATTGCCGCGGTCGTGTCGCTCAAGCCGAGCATCCGGGCCTAAGGCCCCAGTCTCCTCCTCCCCTAGAACCTCCTCCTCTAGGGGCTTCGAAGCGCGGGCCAGCTCCCGCGCTTTTTTTTGTTCCATCCATCCTTTAGCATAGCCCGCGAGTCGCGGCCGGTGCGTTCGCGTCTCGAGCGCGAGCACCTTCATCCTGAACGCCTACAACTCGAGGGAGCCCTCACGATGGCCGAGATCAACCCCTATCAGGCCCCACGGGCCGCGGTGGCCGACGTCCAAGCCGCCGAGAGCGGGCTCGCGGCCGAACCGAACGCGGTCGATGCGGGCCGTGGTTTGGTCTGGCTCACCCAGGGCTGGGCGATATTCAGGCAAGCGCCGCTCATCTGGGTTGCCATCTGCGTGATCGGCATCGTCGTCTTCGCGCTGCTGGCGTGGATCCCGATCATCGGTCAGCTCGCCACGACGTTCCTGTCGATTCTGTTCGCCGGCGGTGTCATGCTCGGGTGCCGTGCCCTCGATCGGGGCGAGGAATTGACGCTTGCTCATCTGTTCGCCGGCTTCCAGAGCCATCGCTCGCCGCTGCTCGTGATCGGCGCGCTGTATCTCGCGGGCCTGTTCGTGCTCATCGTGGCGGTATCGCTCATCACGGGCGGCACCGCGTTCGCGTTCGTGCGCGGAGGTTTCGATGTCGGCACGGCCTTCACCAGCATCCTGCTCGCCTTGCTCGCGGTCGGCCTGGTCATCGTGCCCTTGGCGATGGCGATCTGGTTCGCCCCCGGACTGGCGACGCTGAACGACGTGCCCCCGGTCGAGGCGATGAAGCGCAGCTTCCGCGGCTGTCTGCGCAACGTGCTCGCCTTTCTCGTCTACGGCGTGCTCGGTTTCATGCTCGCGCTGCTGGCGACCCTTCCCGCCGGCCTCGGTTGGCTCGTATTGCTCCCCGTGCTGGCCGGGTCGACCTACGCCGCGTACAAGGAAATCTTCCTCCAGCATTGAGGCTATGGGGTCGTGGCATCATCGCGCTTGAAGCGTCTGCATACGCCGACGGCGATGGTATGACTAGCGGATGCTAGACACCACGCGCGCTGTCCCGACGCCGGAGGGCATCGAGCTCGTGCTGCGTCTCGCGGGCCCCGTGCCGCGGGCGCTCGCCTGGCTCATCGACACGATGCTCAGGCTCGCCGTGCTACTCGTCGCCGGCTGGCTGCTCGCCATGCTCGGGCGCTTCGGTTGGGGCGTTCTGCTCATCCTCGCGTTCCTGCTCGAGTGGCTCGCACCCGCGGCATTCGAGGTCTGGGCCGACGGATCGACGCCGGGCAAGAAATCGCTCGGCTTGATGGTGCTGCACGACGACGGCACGCCCGTCGGCTGGGCCGCGGCGCTGGTGCGTAACCTGCTCCGGGCGATAGACTTCTTGCCGGTAGGCTATGGTTTCGGGCTGGTCGCCGCGTCGATCAATCGCGACTTCAAGCGCCTCGGCGACATCGCAGCCGGCACCGTGGTGGTCTATCGCGATCCCGCGCAGCGGCCGGTTCCGATTCCGGCCGCGGCACCGGTGCCGCCGCTACGGCCCTTGAGCCTGGAGGAACATCGCGCGGTGCTGGATTTCGCCGAACGCGCCGCCACCCTGACGCCGCAGCGCGCCCAGGAGATCGCGGAATTGGCCTCACCCATCACCGGCGTCTCGCCGCAACGCGCGACCCAACGCCTGCTCGAAGTGGCGAGCTTCCTGAGCGGGCGCAAATGATGCCGCAAGAGACATTCGAAGCGCGCCACGGCTCGCAATGGCTGGAGTTCGAGCAATGGCTGGACGCAATGACCGCAAGCCGCACCAAGCGCAGCGCGGCCGCACCCGCGCTGGCCGAGGCTGCGGTCGCCCACCGTTATCGCTGCCTGTGCCAGCACCTCGCGCTCGCCCGCGAACGCCGTTACAGTCCGGGACTGGTGGCACGGCTGAACGGCCTGGTCATTCGTGGGCACCAGTTCCTGTACGGCGCTCATCTCGACACGGGTCCGGCGCTGGTGCGTTTCTTCGCCCGCGACCTGGCGCGCGCGGTGCGTACGCAATGGCGGCCGATCGCATGGGCCTGCGCGCTGTTCTTCGGGCCGCTCATCGTGGTCGCCATGGCGATGCAGCAGTACCCGGATCTCGTTCACATGCTCATGCCTGCCGAGCAGATCGCCGCTTACGAGCAGATGTACGACCCGGCACAGCGGCGCGCTGGTGAGCGCGGCGCGCAGGTCGACAGCTACATGCTCGGGCATTACATCTGGAACAACGTGCGGATCGGCTTCCAGACCTTTGCCGGCGGCATGTTGTTCGGTATCGGGACGGTATTCTTCCTCACGGTCAACGGCGTGCTGATCGGCGCGTCCGCCGGGCATCTGATCGAGATCGGCTTTGCCCGCACGTTCTTCGGCTTCGTCTCCGGTCACAGTGCGCTCGAGCTCGGCGGCATCGTCCTCATGGGCGCGGCGGGACTCATGCTCGGAGGCGCCTTGATCGCTCCGGGCCGGCTCACGCGCGCGAGCGCGCTGCGCCTGCGGGCGAAAGCGGCTGTCCCGCTGGTTTACGGCGCGGGCGCCATGCTCACGGCTGCCGCGTTCGTGGAGGCTTTCTGGTCGCCGCTCGGCGTCGTTCCGGCCCCGATCAAGTACGCGGCCGGCGCCGTGCTATGGACCCTCGTGCTGCTGTATTTCATTTTCGCGGGCCGCACGCGTGCGCCTTGACCAATCCAGTTTCGCCCTGCGGACACGCGCGCCATGGGAGGCGGTCGACCTCGGCACGGTCATGATCCGCGCATGGTGGCGGCCGGTCTACGGCGCCTGGTTCGCGATCGTGCTGCCGGTGGCCGCAGGCCTCCACCTCGCCCTGGCGGCGTGGCCCTGGGCAGCGCTGCTGGCGACGTGGTGGCTCAAACCGCTGTATGACCGGATCGTACTGCACGTCTTGTCGCGAGCGGTCTTCGGCAAGCCGCCGGGCACGCGCGCGACGCTGCGCAGCCTGGGCGACGTAGTGCGCAAAAGCGGCCTGCTCGCGGCGCTCACCTGGCGGCGCTTGGACCTCGCGCGATCGTTCAATCTGCCCGTGTATCAGCTCGAGGGGCAACGATCCACGGCGGCGCGCAGCCGCGAACGAGTGCTCGGCCGGCGCACGGCCGGACAGGCCACGGGGCTCCTGTATACCTGTCTCATGTTCGAGCTGGTGCTGGCGCTCTCGCTCAGCGCGGGCGTCGATCTGTTCACCCCCGCGGGCATCCGCACCGACTATGGGCCGCAATCTTTTTTCCGTAACCTGCTCAGCGCCGATGCGCAGAACGGCGCCGTGTATCTCTACAACGCGTTCGCCGTGCTGGCGATATCCGCCGTCGAACCCCTCTATGTCGCCGGCGGATTCGCGCTTTACCTCAATCGCCGCACGCTTCTGGAAGCCTGGGACCTGGAGCTGAGCTTCCGGCGCATCGGCATCGACGCCGCCTCGAAGCACGCTCGGGCGGCCGTTTACTTCGCATGCGCGGCCGCGATCGTCGCGATGGCGTGCGCGCCGCGACCGCTGCTCGCTCAAGACGCGTCGAAACAGATCATCCGCGAGGTGCTGGCTGCGCCCGAATTCCAGGAGTACCGCACGCAGTGGACGTGGCGAGCCCGCGATCCCGAGGGCGCCCAGCCCGAGCGCGCGGCCCCGGCGTGGCTGGCGCGGACCCTCGAAGCCCTCGCTGCGTCGGCTTCCCAGCTCACCCGCCTCGCCGCCTACGGCGTGATTGCCGCCGTGCTCGTGCTCGCGCTGCGCTATCTGTGGCGCGAGCTGGCGCGGCGCCAGCCGGCCGGGCGATCGCGCGATCGTCGGCGCGCGCCTCCGGAGGTGTTGTTCGGGCTCGATGTTCGTCCCGAAGCCCTGCCGCGCGACCTGGCCGCAGCCGCCGCCGCGGCCGCGCGTACCGATCCTCGAATGGCGCTCAGTCTGCTCTACCGCGGTGCGCTCGCGACCCTGATCCATCGCGACCGCCTGGCCATCGAGGGCGGTGCGACCGAGGCCGATTGCCTGCGCCGAGTGGAAAGCGCGTGCAGCAACGAGCGGGTCGAGTATTTCGCGCGGCTGGTGCGCTGCTGGTCGCAGATCGCGTATGGCAGCCGCGCCCTCGATCCCGCGCTCGTGCAGCGTTTGTGTGTGGAATGGCCGCGCCATTTCGTGCAATCGGCTGCCCTGGCATGAAGCGCGTGCTCGCGGCCGGGGCACTCCTGGTGGCTCTCGCCGCGGTCGCGGCGGCCTGGTTCGTGACCACGCACGAGCGCGTGCAGACCAAGGTCTGGGTCGGGCCATCGCGCGCGGCGAGCATGAACCCGTATCTCGCCGCCATGCGCTTCATGGAGCGTATCGGCCTTGGCACGCAGATCGCGGACCGACCCGCGCAGCTCGACCGGTTGCCTCCCGGCGCGACGCTCATCCTGCCGGCGCGACGGGTGGCATTCACGCGCGATCGGCTGCAAGCGGTGCACGCATGGATCGAGCGCGGCGGTCACGCCATCATCGAACCGGAACCGAGCCGGGAGCGCGACGTGCTGCTGGAATCCTTTGGCATCGGCCGGCGCGATGTGCGCCGGCACAAGCCCGGACAGACGCTCAACGCGCGCCTCACGGCACGGCACGAGGTTGTCGTGGTTGCGCAAACCTTCGGTCCGACGCTCGACCTCGCCGGCGTGAGCGCCGATATCGTCGCCATGGATTCGGCCGGACCGTGGCTCGTGAGCTTCGCGCGCGGTAGCGGCCGGGTCACCGTGCTGAGCGGCATGCAGCGATTCCACAACCGCTGGATCGGCAGCCACGATCACGCGGAGCTGTTGCGGCAAGTGCTGGCGCTCTCCGGCGCGAATCCTCGGGTGCTATTGGTGCAGACGCCGCGCGAGCTGCCCTTGTGGCCGTGGCTGCGAGAACATGCGCAACCGGCCCTGTTGGCGGCCGCGGTGTTACTGGCGCTATGGCTCGCGCACATCGTGCCGCGTTTCGGCCCGCTGCAGCCGGCGGCGATTCCCGAACGGCGCCAACTGCTCGATCACTTACGCGCGACGGGGCGCTTCCGCTGGCGCCACGGCGGACGCTCCGGCCTGCTGGCCGCTGCCCGGGATGTGTGCCGCCGCCATATCCTCGCCGCCCAGCCGCGTCTCGCCCATCTTTCTGCCGGACAGCGCGATCTGGAGCTGTCCCGACAGCTCGGCGCGGGCGCGCACGCGATCGGCCGGGCGTTTGATTCGGAAGTCCGCACCACGGCGCAATTCGTGCAGGTCGTGGGCACACTTGCTAGTATTCATGCCCAATTGAGCGGCGCCGCGCGCTCGCAAGCGCCGTTGCGACGCAAGCGCCGATGACTTCACCCGTGACACCGCAATCCACCGCCGAGGCGATCGAGCTGGTCGCGCGCCTGCAAGCCGAGGTCGCCAAGGCACTGATCGGCCAGGCCGAGGTCATCGAGCACGTGCTGGCGGCATTGCTCGCCTCCGGCCATGTCCTGGTCGAAGGCGTGCCCGGCTTGGGCAAGACGCTGCTGGTGCAGGCGCTCGCGCGCAGCTTCGCCGGGCGTGCGAGCCGCATCCAGTTCACGCCCGACCTGATGCCCTCCGACGTCACGGGACACACGCTTTACGATCAAGCGGCGCAACGCTTCGTCGCGCGCCGCGGCCCGGTGTTCACCCACTTGCTGCTCGCCGACGAGATCAACCGCGCGCCAGCCAAGACCCAGGCCGCGCTGCTCGAGGTCATGCAGGAGGGGCAAGTGACGATCGAGGGCGAGGCGCACGCGCTGGAGCCGCCCTTCATGGTGCTCGCGACCCAGAATCCGATCGAGCAGGAGGGCACATATCCGCTGCCCGAGGCCGAGCTCGACCGTTTTCTGCTCAAGATCCGCATCGACTACCCGACGCACGGGGATGAAGTCGGGCTGGTCCGCCAGGTCACGCGAGATCGGGTCGGGGACCGCCTCGACGTGTCGGCGGTCACGCCGCTGGTCACACCGGCAGCAGTGGTTGCCTTGCAGCGCATCGCGGCCCGGCTCACGCTCGCCGACCAGGTGCTCGACTATGCCGTGCGCATCGTGCGCTCGACGCGAACCTGGCATGGCCTCGCCGCCGGCGCCGGGCCGCGCGGGGGCATCGCGTTGGTGCGCGCTGCGCGCGCGGCCGCGCTCATCGCGGGCCGGGATTACGTGACGCCGGACGACGTGAAGCGCATGGCGTTGCCCGCGCTGCGGCATCGGCTCACCCCGACGCCCGAGCTGCAGATCGAAGGCCAGGACGCTGACGCGATCCTGGCCGCGCTGCTGCAAAACGTCGAAGCGCCGCGAAGCTGACATGGCCCTGCTGACCTTGACCGATTACCTCATGGGGCGCGAGCGCGTTTATGCGCACGAGCTCACGCCAGAGCTGCACGCCAACGCCGCATCGACCCTCGAGCGCGCCAACGCGCTGCTGCGCCGCGCCAGATTCACGGGCTGCACGATCAACTCCGGCTGGCGGCCGCGCGCACTGAACGCCGCGGTTCCGAACGCATCGCCGCGCAGCAGGCACATAAGCTGCCAGGCGATCGACTTGTGCGACGATGCCGATGCGCTCGATGCGTGGTGCATGGCGAACCTGCACGCCCTCGCCGAGCTGGGCCTATGGCTGGAGCATCCGAGCGCGACCCCGGGCTGGTGTCACGTCCAGATCGTGCCGCCCGCATCGGGCAATCGGGTCTTCATGCCTTGAATCCCGGCGCACGTGCCAATGCCATGAGCCTGCCGCAGGCGAGCGAGGTGATCGAGCTCTGGTTCGGCGATGCGCTCGCCACCGCCGCTGCCGCGCAGGCGCGGGCCAAGGTCTGGTTTTCGTACGACCCGCGCTTCGATGCCGAGCTGGCGCGCCGTTTCGGTAGCCTGCCGCAACGCGCGCGTGACGGCGAGCTCGACGATTGGCTGCGCGATCCACGCGCCGCGCTGGCACGGGTCATCGTCCTGGATCAGTTTCCGCGCAATCTCTATCGAGACCACCCGAACGCGTTCGCTTTCGACGCCTGCGCGCTCGCGGGCGCCCAGCTAGCGCTGGACGCAGGTTGGGACACGTCCTTGCATCCGCTCGAGGCCGTGTTTCTGTACCTGCCCTTCGAGCACGCCGAGGACATCGCCATGCAAACGCGCTCGGTCGCTTTGTTCGAGAGGCTGGCGACGCGCGCGCCGCCCGGATATGAGGACCTGTTCGAAGGTTTCGCCGACTACGCGCGACGGCACCGGCGCGTCATCGCCGAGCTCGGCCGCTTTCCGCATCGCAATGCGGTCGTTGGACGCGCTTCGACGCCGGCCGAAGAGGCGTACCTGCAATCCGGCGGCGAGCGCTTCGGACCGAGCGCACGCTGATCGCCAGCCCTATTTTGCCGCCGGGGCCACGGTCCGCTTGACGGCCGCTTTCGGGCTTGCGCCCATGCGCACCGGCACATCGTCGCCGATGCTGGCGAAGCTAGCCTTGCAGCGCATGCCCGCCGGCAGATTGCGGCTGCGATTCGGCAGCTCCAGGCGCACACCGAACGTGCCGCTGGCGGCATCCAGCACGCGGTCGACGACGCTCACCACCGCCGGATGCCTGCCCCCGACCGGCGCATCGGGAATGACATCGACCTTGGTGCCGACCTTGACCTTGCCGTACGCTTCTACCGGCAGCACGACTTCCACGTGCAGGACGTCGATATCGGCGATCTTGAGTATGGGCTTGCGGCCCACACCCGCCTCGGCCACCTCGCCGGGGTGCATGAGCCGCTCCATTACCACGCCGCCCAGCGGGCTCGTGATGGTCTTCAGGCGCAACAGCTCGGTCTGGCGCTTGTATTCGAGCTCGGCAACGCGGCGGTTGTCGACCGCTTCCTTCAATTCGGATTCGGCCAGCTTGCGCTCGGTGGCCGCCTCGTCGCGCGCCTGGGCCGAAATGAAATTCTGCTTGTACAGCTCTTCCTGCCGGGTGTGCTTCTTCGAGGAGTATTCGACCCGGCTCTCGCCCGAGCGGACCGCGCCTTCGAGCTGAAAGCGCTGCAAGGCGAGCGCCGCCGAGGCGCGCTCGACCGCCGCATCGAGCTGCACCAGAAGCTGCCCCTTGTTGACGAAGTCGCCGCGATCGACGGTCAGTTTCTCGATCACGCCCTCGACGGGGCTGCGGACCTCGATCACCTGGCGCGGGTCCATGACGCAATCGAAATCGGCCGCGTCGGCCAGCGCGGCCGTGAGCGACAGAGCGAGCAGCGCGGTCTGAAGCGAAATCGACTGCGGCATGGGCGTCGGCAGCGGGATGAACAGCGCGCGAGCTGCGCGCCTACTTCAGCTCGCCATAGCGCGTCTCGTACTCCTTGATCAGCTTGCCCAACAGATCCGACAGGCGCTTGGCGGCGAACGGGCTCAAAATGATGCGATGCTGCAGCTCGATCTCGAACTCCTGCTGCATGCGGTCCCAGTTCTGGTTGACGCCGAAATTGAGCACCACCTCTTCGCGCGTGCTGGTCGCGTTGGCGACGTTGCAGTACGAGCTCTTGAGCTGGGACGTGGCCCATCGCACCCTCGCCTGGTCGGGCGTACCGCTCGCCGGTCGGTCCTTGGCTTGTTCTTCGCTGGGGGCTTTCGCCATTTCGATCTCTCCTGTCGATGAGCGTGGGGATATGCCGCGCGTCCGGCTTGACGGCGATGCCGATTCTACCAGCCGGTCACGCGCCTCCCGCATGCGTGTGCGCGACACTACCATCGGCGCGGCCCGAAAGGAAAGCCAACTGTGTCATGGCCGCGGCGCCGCTTCGCGCGCTCGCCGCATCGGTTAGCATAGGCGCCGAATCGTCCGCCGAGCCGGCCCGTCCATGCGTTTGCTGCCCACCCGCCGTGCGCTTGCGCTGGCCGGCCTATGGCTGATGGCGAGCGTGCTTGCCATGTTCGGCTGGATCGACGCCGCGGCGGCGGCCTACGCCGGCGTGCTGCTGTTCGCCGCCTTGGCGCTCGAGGCCTACGGGCTGCTGCGCCAACCCCTGCCGCAGGGCCGTCGCGAGGCGCCGCATTCGCTGGCGGCGGGGCGCTGGCACGATATCGTCCTCGTGACCGCGAACGATGCCCCGCGGAGCGCCGCGCTGCGCATCTACGATCTGCATCCGGAAAGCTTCGAGTGCCGCGATCTTCCCGCCGCGCTGGCGCTGCCGGCTCGCGGCTGGGTCCGCACCACCTACGCGGTGCGCTCCAGCAAGCGCGGCGCTTTCGAATTCGGCGCGATCGAAATCCGGCTGCGCTCCAGGTTCGGTCTGCTCGAACGCCAGGCGCGAATCGGCGCGCCGCAAGCCGTGCGCGTCTATCCCGACTTCGGCGCGCTCACGGGCTATGCCCTGCTCGCCACCGACCACCGCCTCTCTCAGCTCGGCGTGCTCCAGCGCCGGCGGCGCGGTGAAGGCCTCGATTTCCACCAATTGCGCGAATACCGGGTGGGCGACAGCGTGCGCAGGATCGACTGGAAGGCGACGGCGCGCATGCACCGGTTGATTTCCCGCGAATACCAGGACGAACGTGACCAGGCGATCGTCATGCTGCTCGATTGCGGAAGGCGCATGGCTGCCGCGGACGGCGAGGTGTCGCACTTCGATGCCGCCTTGAACGCCGCGCTGTTGTTGGCGCACGTCGGATTGCACCATGGCGACGCGGTGGGCGTGCTCACCATGGCGGGCGAGCAGCGCTTCATCGCGCCGCGCAAGGCGCGCTCGACCATCACCCTCATGCTGAACATGCTCTACGACTTGCAGCCGACCCTGCGCCCGCCCGACTACCATGCCGCCGCGCTCGATCTCATGCAGCGCGTGCGCAAGCGCGCGCTCGTGGTCGTGCTATCCAACCTGCGCGACGAGGACGACGACACCTTGCGCCCGGCGCTGGATCTGATGCGCCGCCGCCACCTGGTGCTGTTCGCGAGCCTGCGCGAGCAGGTGTTGGCGCGGACCTTGTCGGCGAGCGTGCGCGATCTCGATGGCGCGCTCACGCATGCCGCGACCGCCGATTACTTGCAGGCGCGAAACGCGAGCTTCGCCAAGCTCCAACGCGCGGGGGCGCTGATGCTCGACGTCGAGCCGCAACAGCTCGCGCTCGCGCTGGTCAATCGTTACCTCGATATCAAGCGTAGCGGCACGCTCTGAATCGGCTCCCGGCGCGCGCTCGACGGTGGCGAGATGACAGCGGCAGCGGCCCTGGCGAGAATCGAGGCCGCGCGCGATGCGACTCGTCCTGCGGCGGGTTCGTCAAGGGGAGAGAGGCGCTGCCCTCAGCTGCGTCGTACGCCCGAGACGCCGGCGCACTGCTGCACCAGTCGCAAGAACGGCGCTGCCTTGTCCAGCGTCTCCTGGTACTCGGCTTGAGCCTGCGAATCGGCGACGAGACCGCCGCCGGCCCAAAACAGCAACCGCCCGCGGCGATAGACCAGGGTGCGGATGGCGATGCTGCTGTCCATGGCGCCATCGCAGCCGAGATACGCGATCGAGCCGCAATACAGGCCGCGCCGATACGGCTCGAGCTCTTCGATGATCTCCATGGCACGCAGCTTGGGCGCGCCCGTGATGGACCCTCCGGGGAAGCAGCCGCGCAGCAGATCGAGGGCGTCGCGGCCCGGCGCCAACTCGCCCTCGACGCAGCTGACGAGATGATGCACGCTGGGAAAGCTCTGCACCTCGAACAGCCGCGGCACCCTGACCGAACCGAGCCGGCAGCTCTTGGCGAGATCGTTGCGCAACAGATCGACGATCATCACGTTCTCGGCCCGATCCTTTTCGCTCACGCGCAGATCTTCCGCCATTTGCGCATCCAGCCGCGGATGGCCCACCCGCGGCCGCGTGCCTTTTATCGGCTGGGTGAGCACATGCGGGCCGCGCACCTGCAGAAACCGCTCGGGCGAGGCGCTGAGCACCTGGGCAAAGGGCAAGTTGAGATAGGCGGCGAAAGGCGCGGGATTCATGATGCGCAGCGCCTGGTAGGCCGTCCACGGGTCGCCGTCGGCCAGCGCCTCGAAGCGCTGGGCGAGGTTCACCTGGTAGCAGTCGCCGTCCTCGATATAGCGCATGACACGGTCGAACGCGGCGACGTACTGCTCGGGCGTGAAGCTCGAGCGGACCTCGGACAGCGTGCGAAATGGACGCCGCGCGCGCTCGGCAGCGGGCGCGCTGAAACGCTTGCGCAGCTCACCCCAGAGCGTGGCTGTCGCGGGCGAGCGCTCCGGGCTCGCGAGCCAGGCGCGCCGCTGCGTGTGATCGATCACGAGCGCCCAGTCGTAAATCCCTATCGCCATCTCCGGCAGCGCTTCGTCGTCGCGCGCGGTGGCCGGCAGCCGCTCCAGCCGCCGGCCGAGGTCGTAGCCGAAGTAGCCGATCGCCCCGCCGTGAAACGGCAGCGTGCCATGCGCCGGCGTCTTCTCGCCGAGCATCTCGCGCAGCAGTTGGAACGGATCTTCGGGCGAAAGCCGCACGCCCTCGCCGCTTCGGATCTCGGTCATTGGCCCGCGCGTGACCAGCGTCGCCCACGGCGCTGCCGCGACGATGTCGTAGCGCGAGCGCGCGGGATCGTGACGGCCGCTGTCGAGGAACACCGCCCAGGGCTCGTCCGCGACCGCCTCGAAGAGCGCAGCGGTGTCGGCATGGTAGGGGAGCTCTTCGATCCGCATGCTGGGTATCCGAAGGCGATGCAGCGTGTGATTTCAAGCGTACCGCCGACAGCTTTCGAGAGATAGAAAAGCGCGCTGTCGGGCGAAATCATACCGAGCACGGACTCGCACCACGAGCATGGACTCGCGCCACGAGCACGGCGAGCAATGCCACTCAGGCGCAGCAAGACCCGAGGCCCCGCTCAATGAGCGAGCCTTGCGAAGGCGATATTGGATGTATCCGAACCTAACTGGAGTCTGATCCTCTTGTTTGCCGGTCGCTGTCTTGTCATGGAGAATGGCAATAAGCCTTCTCATGCGTAGCGGCCGCGAATTCCACCTGTAAATGCGCTGCTAAGCGCGTAAAGGCCGCGTGCCAAGTGCTGTTTGGCTTATCGAACAATCCGTTACCTCGGTCCGACCCGAGTAGACCACCACCGCGCGGATCGATTCGCCCGCGTGCATCAAGTCGAAGCCCCGGTTGATCTCTTCCAGCTTGAGCGTGTGGGTGATCATGGGGTCGATCTCGATCTTGCCGTCCATGTACCAGTCGACGATCCGAGGCAGGTCGGTGCGCCCGCGCGCGCCGCCGAACGCGCTGCCCTTCCAGACGCGGCCGGTGACGAGCTGAAACGGCCGCGTGCGAATCTCCTGGCCCGCGCCGGCCACGCCGATGATGACCGACACGCCCCAGCCCTTGTGGCAGCATTCGAGCGCCTGGCGCATGACATCGACATTGCCGATGCACTCGAAACTGTAGTCGGCGCCGCCGTGGGTCAAATCGACCAGGTAGGGCACGAGGTCGCCTCGGACTTCCGTAGGATTGACGAAATCAGTCATGCCGAAGCGCTCGGCGAGCGCGCGCTTGCGCGGATTGGTATCGACGCCGACGATCCGGTTGGCCCCGGCGAGCCGCGCGCCCTGGATGACATTGAGCCCGATGCCGCCCAGCCCGAACACCACCACGTTGGCGCCCGGCTCCACCTTGGCCGTATTGATCACCGCGCCGATGCCGGTCGTGACACCGCAGCCGATGTAGCAGACCTTGTCGAAAGGCGCATCGGGACGGATCTTGGCGAGCGCGATCTCGGGCACGACCGTGTAGTTCGAGAACGTGGAGGTGCCCATGTAGTGCAGCAGGCGCTGGCCGCCTAAGCGGAAGCGGCTCGTGCCGTCGGGCATGAGACCCTGCCCTTGCGTGATCCGAATCGCCTGGCACAGGTTGGTCTTGTGCGATACGCAGTATTCGCACTGGCGGCATTCCGGAACGTACAGCGGAATGACGTGATCGCCTGGCTTGAGCGAGCCGACGCCGGGACCCACATCGACCACGATGCCGGCACCTTCGTGGCCGAGGATCGCCGGGAACAGGCCTTCGGGGTCGGACCCGGACAAGGTGTACTCGTCGGTGTGGCAGATGCCGGTGGCCTTGATCTCCACCAGCACTTCACCCGTCTTCGGCCCCTCCAGGTCGACCGTCTCGATCGCCAGCGGAGCACCCGCCTTGTGCGCCACGGCTGCGCGCGTCTTCATGCTCGCACCTCCTCGTGAAAATCCGCTTCGAACCCCGATTCTATGGCGACCCGGTTACACTCGCTGCCGATGGCCGACCATACTGCGCCGGCGCCCGCGGCGAGCGGCGTCACCCCACGCGGGCGCTTCGCCCCGTCACCGACCGGACCCCTGCACTTCGGCTCGCTGGTGAGCGCGCTGGCGAGCTATCTGGACGCGCGCAGCCGCGGCGCGCAATGGCTGGTGCGGATCGAGGATCTCGACCAGCCGCGTGCTCGGCCCGGCGCGGCCGCCGGCATCTTGCGGACCTTGCAAGCCTTCGGGCTCGATTGGGACCAGTCGGTGCGCTACCAGAGCAAGGAGCAGGAGCGCTATGCTGCCGCGCTGGCGCGGATGATTCGAGCCGGCCACGCCTACGCCTGCGGTTGCAGCCGCAGCGAGATTGCGCGCACGGCGCGCCGCGGCATCGAGGGTCTCATCTATCCGGGCACATGCCGCCAGGGCGTTGCGGCGGGGCGCGCCCCGCGGGCCTTTCGGCTGCGGGTCACCGCCGGCGAAATCGCATTCCAGGATGCCGTGTTCGGAGCGCTGCGCCAGGATGTCGCGGCCGAGATCGGCGACTTCGTGCTTAAGCGCGCCGACGGCATTTTCGCCTACCAGCTCGCGGTCGTGCTGGACGATGCCGATCAGTCGATCAGCGAAGTGGTGCGCGGCGCCGACCTGCTCGACTCGACCGCGCGCCAGATGCTGCTGCAGCGGCTGCTCGGCCTGCCGGCGCCCGCGTATCTGCACGTGCCGGTTGCGGTGAACGCGGCCGGCGCGAAACTTTCCAAGACCACCCTCGCTCGCCCGCTCGATCCCCTGCGCGCCGGCGCGACGCTGCTCGCCGCACTGCGCTTCCTGGGCCAGTGTCCGCCGCCCGAATTGGCCGGCGCGAGCGCCACCGAGATCCTGTGCTGGGGCATCGCGCATTGGGATCGGGGCGCGATTCCCCGCCGCCGTGCCATCGCCGTGCAGAGCGATGTCGGCTAGCGGGCCGAGCGCTTCACCACTGGAAATTGTCCGCGGTGAAGGTCGGCAGCCCGGCCGCGCGCCATGCCTCGATCCCGCCGCGATACCAGTACACGTTGGTGTAACCGCCGCGGGCCGCTCGCAGCGCCGCGTTATAGGATAGCCAGCAGCGCACACCCGAGCAGAAGAAGACCAGGTGGCGGACGCGATCGTGACCGGCGAGACGCGCCAGCGTATCGAGGAAACGCTTCTCCTCGGCGGCATCGAAATCGCCCAGGCCGCCGTTGTGCAGCCAGATCGAGCCCGGCACGGTGGGATGCGCCGGGCCGCTCAATACGTCGATCAGGAACGGGCGCGGTTCGCTTTCGAGCATGGCCTTCAGCTCCAGCGTCGTCACCACGCGCGCCCCGGGGACGCTGTCCGGCGTCGGCGCGTGATAGTCCTTGGCGCGATAGCCGGGCGGCGGGGCGATGCCCCAGCTTCGATCCTCTTCGGCATAGCTCTCCGCGCCCTGCGCCGCGAGCGCGCTCGCGCCAAGGAGCAACAGCGTGAACACGATCGCGCGCCAACAGGCGCCGGAGCCAGGGTCAGACCCCGAATCGAGCTTCAGCCGAGAACCAGACTTTCCGCGGGAGCAGCTCTCGGAGCTCATGGCGGCGAATCCGGGTCCGACCCCGCCGATCCCGCCCCGGTACACGACTTCGCAGCCATCAGATGCGAGGCAGCGCCAAGATGGCTTCCAGGCCGCCCTCGGGATGATTGCGGATGCTCACCCGGCCGCGGTGCAGTTGCGCGATGTTGCGCGCGATCGCGAGCCCCAGGCCCGTGCCGCCGGTGTCGCGGCTGCGCGAGGATTCGAGCCGATAGAACGGCTCGAATACCTTCTCCAGCTCGGTCTCGGGCACGCCGTGGCCGAAGTCGCGCACTTTGATGATCATCTCGCGCTCGCTGTCCTGAACGACGATCCTCGCCTTGCCGCCATACTTGCACGCATTGTCGATGATGTTGCTCAGGCAATGCTTGAGCGCCTGGGTTTGCGCCGGATAGGGCGCGCTGGCCTTGCCCTGCGTATCGACCTGGTGCCCGGCATCGCGGTAATCATCGCATACGCTCGCGATGAGCGCGTTGATGTCGGTCGGCTGCGGCGGCTCGCTGCTGTCCAGCCCGCGGATGAACTCGAGCGCCGATCGCACCATCTTCTCCAGCTCGGACATGTCGCGCAGCAGCGATTCGCGCAGCGGCGAATCCTCGATCAGCTCGGCGCGCAGGCGCATGCGCGTGATCGGCGTCTTCAGGTCGTGCGAAATCGCGCTGAGCGCGGTCACGCGGCTCTTCAGATAGCGCGACAGGCGCTCCTGCATGCTGTTGAACGCGCGGGCCGCGCGGCGCAGCTCCGAGGCGCCCCGCTCCGGCAACGGCGGCGCGTCCAGATCGTTGCCCAGGCGCTCGGCGGCGTCTGCCAGCTCGCTCAGCGGTCGCGTCACCCAGTCCACCGCGAGCGCCACCAGGATGATGGTGACCGCGCTCAGGACGAAAAACTGCCACAGCATCGACGCCACCGAAAAAACCAGGGCGCGCGGCACTTCGACGTAAACGACGACCGGCGTCCCGTCCGCCAGCGTCGAGCGAACGCTCACGCCCCAGCCGACTTGGCTCGGTCGCGCCAAGCCGGGGGTCGGCGGCACGCCGATCTCCGACGAATAGTGCAGCGGCGTCTGGCCGACGCGAATTTCGGCATCGCGCGCTGGATAGAGACGTTCCCGGAAAGCCTGAGCCATCGCCTCCGGAATCGGCCCCTCGCGCGTCGCCGCGCCGACATTGTCTTCCGGCATGCCGTCGGCGCGCGGCAGGGCGAGCGGACCCAGGCGGATCAGGGGGTAGCGCAGCGCCGCGACCGCCCGCTCCCGGTCGCCTTCGCCCAAGCCATCGAGCATGCGCACGAGATCGGCGACCCGAACCGCGTTGCGGCGTGCCAGCACCCGTTCGATGGAAGCCGTCCGATCGTAATAGGCGATCAGCGACGAGGCGATCTGCGCGGCCACCAAGCCGCCGATCAGCAGCAGCAGCAGGCGGCCCTTGAGCGACCTGGGGGCGAAAAAAACGCTCATTCGTATGCCACCGGGGATGCCAGCACGTAGCCTTCGCCGCGCACCGTCTTGATGATGCGCGGCTCGCGCGCATCCTCGTCGAGCCGCTGGCGCACACGGCTCACCAGCACGTCGATGCTGCGGTCGAGCGCATCGGCCCCCTGACCTTGCGTGAGCTCCATCAGTTGATCGCGGTTCAGTACCCGGTTGGGCCGCTCCAGGAACACCTTGAGCAAGCGGAACTCGGCGCCGCTCAAGGCGATGACCACGCCATTGGGCGATACCAGGTTGCGGGTGGTGAGGTCGAGCTTCCAGCTCGCGAAGCGGATGCGCTGCGGCTCGTCGCTCGCGCGCACGCGCATCGCGCCACGCGCGCGGCGCAGGATCACCTTGACCCGCGCCAACAGCTCACGCGGGTTGAACGGCTTCGACAGGTAGTCGTCCGCGCCCATCTCCAGGCCGATGATACGGTCGGTATCTTCGCCGCGAGCGGTCAACATGATGACCGGCACATCGGAGCGCGTGCGCAGGTCCCTGCACAGCGTCAGTCCGTCGTGACCGGGAAGCATCACGTCGAGCACGATGAGATCGATGGCTTGCCGATCGAGCGTGGCCAGCATGCCTGTGCCGTCCGCCACCGAGACGCAGCGATAGCCGTTACGCTCGAGGTAATCGTGCAAGAGCGTCCGGATCTCCACATCGTCATCGACGATCAGTATGCAATCGCGGCGCTGTTCCATACCACTGCAAAGCTTACCGCAGTCGCCGCCCGATTGTGAACGCATCGGGCGGCGATTCGGCGCGCACGCCAGAACTATCGGCATGCGCTGTTTGCCGCGCGCAACGCCTCATGACGCGCGCGACGATCCGCGGCATGTCCCTGCTGACATTGCGTACGGTCTCGCACGGCGATTTGCGCCTGCCTGCGATTTGGTTCAATATCGCGCGCCGCCATACCCGTTCGCACGGAGGAGCCCATGAGCCGCATCGTCGCCGCCGCCGTCGCGGCGCTAACCATCCTGAGCAGCGCCGCGACCGGCGCCCAGAGCTATCCCACCAAGCCGATACGGCTCATGATGCCGAACGCTCCGGGCAGCGCGAACGACACCCTCGGACGCATCGTGGCCGCCCATCTCGGCGAAGCCCTGGGCCAGCAGATCGTCATCGACAATCGCGCCGGCGCGGGTGGCATCGTGGGTATGGAAATCGGCAAGAACGGTAACCCCGACGGCTACACCCTGGTGGCGGCCTCCACCGCGGCGATGTCGATCGCGCCGCACCTGTACAAGAAGCTGCCGTACGATCCGATCAAGGATTACGAATACATCGGCATGTTCGCCGTGACCCCGAACTTGCTGCTCGTCAACCCGCAGCAGCCCGTAAAGAACCTCAAGGAATGGCTGGAATGGACGCGCACGCGCGGCAACCAGCTCAACATGGCCTCCGCCGGCGTCGCCTCGCAAAGCCATTTGACCGGCGTGGCGCTGATCGTCGCGGCGGGCGTGCAATCGACCCACGTGCCGTACAAGGGAGGGGGCGCCTCGGTTGCATCGGTGGTGTCCGGCGAATCGCACTGGACCATCACGCCCGCGCCGGCGGCCATGAGCATCGTCGCGAGCGGCCGGCTGCGTGCGCTGGGCCACAGCCTGCCCGAGCGCACGCCGCTGCTCAAAGACCTGCCGTCGATCTCGGAGATCGTCCCGGGATTCAAGTACAGCGGCTGGAACGGGCTGCTCGCCCCGAAGGGCACGCCCAAGCCCATCCTGCGCACGGTCGGCGCGGCGTTGCAGAAAGTCGGTAATTCGCCCGAGTTGCGCAAGCAGCTCGCCCAGCAGGGCGCGGAAGTCGTGTTGACGGAGGCGGAGCAATTTCGCAAACACGTCGCCGACGAAATCAGGAACGTGGCCGCGGTGGTGAAGGCGGCCGGATTGAAGAGCGAGTAGCGCGCGCCGACCACGCCGCGGCAGCGGCAGGTCACGCCCGTTCCAAGCTCGGCCTGCGTTTCCAGCCGGAGATCGCGCCATGTGCAGCGCCCCCGTATCCCTGGGCATCATCGGCCTCGGCCGCTGGGCCAAAGTGCTCACCCGGGCCGCCCGCAAATCGGCCAAGCTCAACATCGTCGCCGGCTACAGCCGCTCGGCGCAGACGCGCGCGGCTTACGCGCACGAATTCGGCATACCGGTGGTCGACGAGCTGGCGACCATGCTGGCCGATCCGGGCGTTCAAGGCGTCATTCTCACCGTGCCGAACGAGCATCACCTGGCGATCGCGGAACAAGCGGCCCGCGCCGGCAAGCACGTCTACACCGAAAAGCCCATCGCCGATACGCTGGTCGACGGCATCAAGCTCGGCGCGCTCGCCGAGCGCCACGGCATCCAGATCGAGGTCGGCCATTCGGCGCGCTTGCTCGCCGGTACGCGGCTGATGAAACAAGCGATCGATGCCGGCGAGCTCGGCCGCGTGGTCTTCATGGAAGGCAACTTCTCGAACGAGCGCGCGCTCGAGCTCACGCCGCAGACCTGGCGCTGGTACAAGGCCAAGACACCCGGCGGCCCGTTGTCGCAGCTCGCCGTGCACATATTCGACTCGCTGCATTGCCTGGGCGGGGCGATCGAGTCGGTCTCCTCGCACGCATCCAAGCTCTCGCCGGTCGGGGCCGAGGTCGACGATCAGTCCATGACGGTGCTCAAGTTCGCCGACGGCAAGCTCGGCTACGCCGGCAGCTCGTGGACCTCGCCGGGCGTTTATTCGCTGCGGGTGTTCGGGCAAAAGGGCCTGATGCACTACGAAGTCGATTTCGGCGCGTGGGACACCCCGCAGCGCTTGCACGAATCGTCGAGCCTGTATATCCAGCGCGGCAAGGACGGTTACGGCAAGCGCGAGCTGCTCGAACTGCCGGCGAACGACATGTTCGTCGACGAGCTCGAGATGTTCGCCGAGGCGATCGCGACCGGCCGCGCGCCCGAGCTTTCGGCCTACAACGGCGTGGTGGCGGTCGCGATCGTCAATGCGGCCCTGCGCTCGATCGAGGCCAACGGCGCCGCGATCGAGCTGGCACGAGTGATCGGCGAAGCACAAGCGCGCGTTCGCGCCGGCGTCGCCTGAACCGGGGCGGCGCAGAAAGCTTCAGGAACTCAGGCCGGCATCGACCCAGGCGAGCAATTGTGCGATCAGCGTATCGGTCGCGGCGCGCAAGGCGTAGACCGCGCCGGGGGCATCGACGCTGGGACAAGGCGCTTCCACGCCGAACAAGCGCTGCGCCCGCAAACTCCGATCGGCGCTGTCGGCGAGGCCCGCGCGCATTCGGACCACGGCGCGGCTGGCGGAAGGCGACTCCACGATCTGCTCGAAGGCATCGAGCTCGAGCTTCAGCACGCGGGCACCCCCAACGCCTTGCGACACCCTGCCCAGTCCCCGTTGGGGCGCGCTGCTCAGGACCAGGCGTACGCGCTGGGCGATGAGATCGGCCGGTGCCGCGGTCCAGCGGCTCAGCGCATAGGCGTGCAGCCGCGCCGGATCGCGGTACATCAGCCGATACAGGATCGCCGGCGTTTGCAGCCAGGCGGCGGCTGACATCTCGTCGAGCGTGAGGTCGCGGCCGGAGCGGGGCGCGTGCGCGCTCGGCAGCTCGATGCCGAAGTCATAGGTGGCCGTATCCGTAGCGCCATTGCGGCCGAAGCTACAGCCGGCAGCCGCGCTCGCTAGTGCGAGTCCGAGGAAGCCGCGCCGTCTCACCGCGCCGCTCCGTGGACGAAGCCCGGCTCGCCCGGTCCGGGGACGGGGGCGGCCCGGCCGAAAACGAGGCTCGCCGGATTGGCGTTCAGCTCCCCGAGCAGCCGTTCGAGGCTGCGCGAGTTGCGCGCAATCTCGTCCAGGGTCTGGTTGATCCGCGGCAGGGTCTCGCGGCCCGCCGCGGCAGCGAGCGCGTTGGCCGAGCGGCTCAGCTCGGCCACCGAGCTACCGATGCGCTCGGCGCTGGCAGCGACGCGGTCCAGCGTTTCGGCGCGCTGGCCCAGGGCCGCGGCGAGCGCGCGCACCTCCGCCATCAGGCTGTCGGCATTGGCGAGCGTCGTGCGCGCCTGTCGCGCCAGCTCGGGCACGGAATCCGCGCCCGCCTGCAGGCGCTGAGCGAGCGCCGTCACCCCGCCTGCGGCCGTCTCGAAAGCCGCCAGGGTGCGCAGGGCCTGCTGGCGGTTGTCGGCGCTCAGCCATTCTTCCAGGCGTTCGGTCAAGAGGGCTATGCGTGCGACCAGGTGCTCGCCCGAGTCCGAAACGCGGTCGAGAAACGAGGGCCGCAGCTCGATCCGCGCTTGTTCAGGTTGATTCGGATCGCGCAGCGCGGCGCTGCTGCCATCGTCGTTGAGCTGAACGTAGGACAGTCCGGTGATGCCTTGGGCCGCGAGCTGGCCGTAGGCGCCGCGGGTGAGCGGCGTGCCGCTTCGCACCGAGATCCCGACCAGGATGGTGCGGGGATCGTTCGGGTCGAACGCGATGCTCTCGACCTTGCCGACCTCGACGCCGCGATAGCGCACCGGCGCCTGCGCGTTGAGCCCGCTCACGCTGCCCTTGGTATGCAGCACGTAGGCATCGTGCGCGATCGGCTCGCCGCGAATCCAGAACGCCGCCGCCACCAGCGCGATGCCCAGGATGAGCGTGAACAATCCCGCCGCCAGCGCATGCGCCTTGTTTTCCATCGCCTCGGGTCGCCTTAGTGCACGTCAGATCGGCATCAGGCGTTGCATGTCCTCGAGCACTTCCAGCGCGCGCAAGCCCCGCTCGCCGCGGAAGAAGTTGCGCACGAATGCATGCTCCAGCATGGTGACCTCCCGTATCGGCCCGACCGCGAGCAATCGGTGCTCGCACAACACCGCGACTCGATCCGCCAGCGCGACCAGCGTATCGAGATCGTGCGTCACCATCACCACGCTGAGGTGCAGCTCCTCGCGCAGCTCCTGGATGAGCTTGACGAAGCTCTCGGAGCGGTCGGGGTCGAGGCCCGCGGTGGGCTCGTCGAGAAACAACAGCTCCGGGTCGAGCGCGAGCGCCCTGGCGAGACCGATGCGCTTGATCATACCACCCGACAATTGGGAGGGCATTTTTCGCGCGTGCTGCGCTTCGATGCCCACCATTTGCAGCTTCGAGAGCACCAGGTCGTGGATCAGCGCTTCGTCGAGCGCGCGCAGCTCGCGCAGCGGCAGCGCGATGTTGTCGTACACGCTCAAGGCCGAAAACAGCGCACCATTCTGAAACAGCACGCCCCAGCGGCTGCGCACCGCTTCCAACTCAGCGCGCGCGCAGCCGTGCAGGTCGACGCCGAACACCTTGACGCTGCCCCGGTGCGGCCGCTCCAGCGCCAGCATCTGCCGCAACAACGTGGTCTTGCCGCTGCCCGAGCCGCCCACGAGCCCCATGACCTCGCCCCGGCGCACGTCGAGGTCGATGCCGGCGTGCACGATGGTCTGGCCGAAACACGTCCATAGTCCGGTGATTTCGACCACGGGGTCGGTCCCGCCCGGATTGGTGTCGGCAGCCATGGCAGCCCCTCAGAAGCCCAGCCCGACGTCGCGGAACAGCACGGCGAACACCGCATCCACCAGGATGACCATGGTGATGGCGGTGACTACCGAGCTGGTCGTACCCGCGCCGAGGCTCTCGGTGTTGGGGCGGATGCGCAAGCCGTAATGGCAGGCGAGCAGCGCGATCAACACGCCGAACACCACGCCCTTGCCGATGCCCAGGTAGAGATTGGCTATGGGCACGACCGCGGGCAGCGTGTCGATGAAAAAGAGCATGCTCAAGCCGAGCTCGGCCTGCGCGGCCACCATGCCGCCCAGGAGCGCGACGGCGTCGGTCCACAAGATGAGCAGCGGCAAGCCGATGGCGAGCGCGACCACCTTGGGCATCACCAGCCGATACATCTGCGGAATGCCCATGACCGACATGGCGTCTAGCTCCTGGGTCACGCGCATGACGCCGAGCTGCGCGGTCATCGACGAACCGCTGCGTCCGGCGACCAGGATGGCGGCGAGCACGGGGCCGAGCTCGCGGATGATGCTCACACCCAGGATGTTGACGATGAACAGATCGGCGCCGAAGAGCTTGAGCTGGTTCGACGACAGGAAGCTCAGCACCACGCCGATGAGAAAGCCGACCAGCGCGGTGATCGCGAGCGCCTGGGCCCCGGTCCGGTACAGGTTGGCGGAGATCTCGCGCCACGGTGCCTTCCAAGGCCGCGCCAGCGCGCGCGCGATATCCATGGCGACCAAGCCGACCAGCACGACGAAGCCGTGCAGATGGCCCAGTACATGCAGCACCCAGACGCCGGGTACCAGCCATGGAGGCAGGCGCTTGCGCGCGCTCGGCAGCGGGCTCGCGCGGGCAGCCTCGATGCGCCGGAACAACGGCTCGTGCTCGGGCCTGGTCAGGACCTCGGGGCTACCGGCTTGAAGCCATGCCCGGCGCAGGAGCGCGGCGCCGGCATGATCGATTGCCTCGATCCCCTGCAAATCCCAGCGCGCCTCGCCGCCGCGCGCGATGCGCCCGAGGCGCTCGTCGATATGTTGCAGCTCGGGTGCGAGCCGTTGCAGCTTCCAGCAGCCTTCGACCTGAACGAGCCGCCGCCCGCGCTGGTCGGTCGACTCGCTCAAGCTCGGCGCGGCGGCGGGCACGGCGCCGCTCACGCGCCCCCCTGTGCGCGCAGGGCAAGATGCAGCGACCCGGATTCAGAGCGAGGACCGCGACCGTGCTCGCCGCGCGAGCTGAGATCAAACGCCAACATCCGATTGCCGCGCACGCCCATTCGTTGGTGATTGCTTTCGGCGCCGCCGCCACGGCATCAGCCGTGAATATAGTTCTCCAGTTGGCGGATGATGAACTCCTGCTCGGAGATCGTCTCCTTGACCAGGTCGCCGATCGACAACACGCCGACCAGGCGCTCGCCGTCGAGCACCGGCAAATGGCGTATCCGCTTGCTGGTCATCAAGGCCATGCATTCGGGCACCGTCTGCTCCGGGCGCGCATAGATCACGCGCTCGGTCATGATCTCGCGCACGGCGGTGTCCTGCGAGGCGCGGCCTTTCAGGATGACCTTACGCGCATAGTCGCGCTCGGACATGATGCCGACCAGGCGACCCGCGTCGACCACCAGTAGCGCGCCGATCGCGCGCTCGGCCATCACCTTCAGCGCATCGAACACGTTGCTCTGGGACGTGACCGAAACCACGTCGTGACCCTTGGTCTCGAGTAACTGACGGACCGTTTTCATAGGCCCTCCTTGCGTGTCGTTGGAGCAACCACGGTTGCGCGCGGTCGAGTCATCTTAGCCAAATAACGCGCCGGGATAAAGCGCTCGGCCGCGCTGGGGCACCGTGCTCGCGGGCGTGCCGTCGAGAGCACGTTATCGCCTCGGCTTCCCCAATCACCGATTGGAAAAAAACCTGTCCCCAATTCCCCGGACTACGCGGGCAACGCCTGGGCGGGAGGTACGCCGCGATCGAGCAGATCGAGCGCCTGCTCCGGGGTCAGCGGCCGGCTGAAAAGAAATCCCTGCATCGCGTCGCAGCCCTGGATGCGCAGGAAGCGCGCTTGCTCCTCGGTCTCCACACCCTCCGCGACCGCCTTGAGCGAAAAACTGTGTGCCATGGCCACCACCGCGCGCGCCACGGCGACCGCCTCGCCCGATTGCGGCAAGGTGCCGACGAATGTCCGATCGAGCTTTACGACATCGACCGGAAAGCGCCGCAGGTTGTCGAGCGAGGCGACGCCGGCGCCGTAGTCGTCCAGCGCGACGCGCACGCCGAGCTCCTTCAACGTCCGCAGGACGCGCAGCGCCCGCTCGGCGTTCTGCAGCAGCATCGGCTCGGTGACTTCGAACTGGAGCGATCCCGGGGCGAGCCGCGTCGCGCGCAGCACGTCGTCGACGCAGCCGACCAGGTTGCCGTGCGCGAAGTGCCGCGCCGAGACGTTGACCGCGATCGCGAGCGGCGCGCCGCCGCGATCCTGCCACATCCGCGCCTGGGCGCACGCGGTGCGCAACACCCATTCGCCGATATGCACCGCCAGGCCCGTGTCTTCGGCAAAGGACATGAATTCCGCCGGCAGCACCAGCTCCGTGCCCGAACGCCGCCAGCGCAACAATGCTTCCATGCCGAGGACGTCGCGGCCCTCCATGTCGAATATCGGCTGGTAGAGCAGCACCAGCTCGCCGCGCTCCAATGCGAGCCGCAACGCCGCCTCGAGATCCAGGCGCTCGAGCGAGAGCCGGTTCATATGCGGCGAATAGAACTGGTACTGGTTCTTGCCGGCTTCCTTGGCGCGGTACATCGCGATGTCGGCGTGCTTGAGCAGGGCGGCGCCGTCCTGGCCGTCGTTGGGATAGGTCGCGATGCCGATGCTCGCCGAAATGTGGAATTCGTGGTTGTCGAACAGGTACGGCAAGCCCACCTGGTCGATGATCTTCTGCGCCACGCCCGCGACCTGGACGGCGGATTCGTATTGCTCGATCAGCACCACGAACTCGTCGCCGCCGTGGCGCCCGACGGTGTCGCCTTCGCGCAGGCTCTCGCGCAGCCGATCGGCCACTTCGCGCAGCAGCCGATCGCCGGCCTCGTGCCCCATGGTGTCGTTGACGATCTTGAAACGATCCAAGTCGACGAACAGCAGCGCGACCTTGTGATCGTAGCGTGCCGCCTGGGCGAGCGCCTGGCTCAGGCGCTGGCTGAAAATCGTGCGGTTCGGCAATCCCGTGAGCGGATCGTGGCTGACGACGAATTGCAGCCGGCGCTCGGTCTCGCGGCGCGCGATGTGCTGGCCGAGCAGTCCGCCGAGCTGGGCCGCGATGCGCAGCAGATCCGGATCGACGGCATGATCGGCGCGGGCGAACAGCTCGATGGCACCGAAGATCTCGCCGTCCACCCGGATCGGAAACGAGAACGCCGAGCGCAACGCCGGCTCGCGCAGGATGGCGGCGAGCGGCGAATCGCTCTGCGCCAGATCGGCCGCGTACATCGGCATGCCCTTGGCGAGCACCTTGCGGGCCAGGGTGGCGTTCTCCTGCGGCCCGACCGCGGTGGCACACAGCGCGGCAACGCATCGCTCGAGCTCGCGATCGTTCGGCAGGTGCCAGGTTTCCTGGCAGCGCAGGCTGCCGTCGGCGGGATCGAGCACCCAATGCACACCGCATATCCAATCGGACAAGCCGCAGAACGCCTGGATGACGCGGATCACCGCTTCGGCGGCGGTCTCGGACTCCGACAGCGAGCGCATCACCACGCTCTGCAGAATCATGTGACGTTCCGCACGCTTGCGCGCGCTGTTGTCGGTGTAGAGGCTGAGCGCGCCGAAAACTCGACCGTCGCGCCCGATGAGCGGAAGCGCGAGCACCGCGGCGGTCAGCCGGCTGCGATCCTGGCGCACGCATTCGAGCTCGGCGTGCTCGATGCGCTCGCCGTCGAGCACGCGCTGAAGGCGCCGCTCCGCGGTGATGCGATCGGCATCCGGCCCGAAAGGCAGCGCATGACCGACGACCTCCGCGGCCTGCCAGCCGAACAGGCGCTCGGCTTGCGGGTTCCAGCTACGGATGCGTCCCTGCGGATCTTCGACCACGACCGCGACCGGCACGGCTTCGAGCAGGCTTTTCAGCCATTGGTTATCGTCGACTGCCGGCAGCAGCGACTCGTCCACAGCCGGCGATGAAGTAGATTCGTGACCCAAGTTGCACTCGTCATTGCGTCCGCGAACCTCCGCGGGCGGGCTCGCCATCGAACGCAAGGGCCGTGCCGATGCTTCCTCGGGACGGCGTATTCTCACGGCTGCGCTTTCCGCGCCACCCGCGCCGGGTTGCGCGCACGCACTAGCTGCATTGCCAACGCGCGCGTCGCGCCCCCGCGTCGGCCCACTCGGCTACCTGGCGCCTGACCTCGCCCAAGGTCGCAAACGCCATCGGCGCGGATGCACCGAGACCGACGATGTTGATCGCTCCGCGCGGCTTCACCACCGGCCGGATCTGGTAGACGCGCCATCCCCGCAATGGCGTCGAATCGGGCAACGAAGCCGCCGGTCCCGCCTGCCAAATGCCGGCGATGCTGGTTTCATGCGCCGGCGCGCCGGAGCGCGCACCGCTGGCGGACACGAATTCGAGCTCGAGCTTGACTTGACCCGATGCGCCCGGACCGACGCTGCCCTTGAGCGTCCAGGGCGCGAAGAACTCGCCCTCGGCCCCGATGCCGGCCACCTTGATGCCCGCGGCGCGCTCGGATAGATCGATTCGCACATCGCCCTTGAGGCGCGCCGGGCCGCCCGGCACGCCGCGCTCGAGCAAACGCAGCACCAGTTGCAGCACGAGCAAAGGGCCGTTGATGCTAGCGAGCTCGCGCCCGGGCTCGAGGACGAGATTGCGCGCGACCAGCGCGCCGCTGCCCACCAGTATGAGGCTGCCCGCTTCGGTGCGGCCCGCGCGGCTTTCCTCCTTCTCCAGCAGGATGTCGCCGTTGGCCGCGCGCTGGAACAGCCACTGCGCGGACAAGCCGATGCGCGGCTGGGTCACGCCGAGGAGCACGCGATTGCCGCGCGCCCATTCGGAAGCCGGCGGCTCGACCTTGTCCTGCGCGGCTCGGGCGCCGGCAGGCAATACGCTGAGCGCGAGCGCGCACAGCATCCACCCGGCCCGTCGAGCGCCCATCATGATCGACCCACGTCCCCCCGCGCGATGCCGCTGGAAGCGGCGCTCGTTGCGGCCTGTCGCTACCTCGCAACCCCGGGCGCCGGTTCGGTGCTCGACTCGCGTCGAAATTGTCTCGGCGCCCCACCCACATCGGGAGCGCGACTCGCTGAAGCTGCAAGTGTACTCAGTCTGTCGCGCCGAGTCGAAGGCCAGCCCGGATATTTCGCCACGCCGTCCGATGCCATGATCGCTCTCCACAGCGCTGACCGGAAGGGCACGGATCATTCAACGCGTTGCTGTTACCGCGGGCCGGCCTGATGAAATATCCGGCTCGGCGTCGGCCGGATGCGCCGAGCCGGCGTAACGCGGCCGCCGCCATGTTTGCTATAGTCGACCTCATGTCCTCCAGGCCGCGCCGCTTGCTCATCGCCAGCTTGGCCCTCGTGGCGCCGGTCTGGGCGGCGCCGGTCTGCGGCCAATCGTACCCGTCCCGGCCGGTGCGCATCGTGGTCGGATTCGCGCCGGGCGGCGCACCGGACCTGGTCGCACGCCAAGTCAGCGAGCCCCTGAGCCAGCGCATGGGCCAGGTCTTCGTGGTCGACAATCGGCCCGGCGCCAACGGGGTGATCGGCGCCGATATCGTCGCCAAGTCCACCCCCGACGGCTACACCATCCTGGTCACTTCGGCCTCCTTCGCCGCGAACCCGAGCATCTATCGCAAGCTGCCCTACGATCCAGTGCGTGATTTCGCGGCCATCACCAACATCGCCGTGGGCGGTGGGCTCATCCTGTGCGTCACCCCGAGCCTGGCGGCAAAGAGCGTGCAAGAGCTAATCGCATTGGCGCGCAAGCCCGGCGCTCAGCTCAGTTTCGGTTCCGCGGGCACCGGCAACACCACGCACCTGGCGGGCGCGCTCTTCAACGCGCGCGCGGGCACCGACATGGTTCACGTGGCGTACAAGAGCGCCGGTCCGGCGGTGGCTGCACTGATGGGCGGACAGGTGCAGGTGCTGTTCACGACCCCGAGCTCGAGCATGACCCATATCAAGGCGGGCCGCATTCGCGCCTTGGCCTACAACCACGGCAAGCGCCTGGACGCGTTGCCCGATGTACCAACGATGGAAGAGGCGGGGCTGAAAGGCACGCGCATGGACGCGAGCTGGTACGGGGTCTTCGCACCGGCTCGCACCCCTGCCGCGATCGTCGATCGGCTGCAGCGCGAGATTCGTGACGCCGTCCACCAGCCGGCGATGCGCGAGCGTTTCGCGCCGCAAGCGCTCGAGCCCGACGGCCGGCCCGCGGCCGAGTTCAAAGCGTTGGTGGAGGAATCGATCGCTCGCTTTCGCGAGCTCGTCAAGCTCGCCGCCATCGAGCCGCAATAGCGCTTCCACCCTGCGTCGCGCGCGCATGCCGGTGAATCGCGCTGTCACGTACGCGATTTTGACGGAGATCAATCGATACCCCTGATGCCGGTGCTACTTTCATGCTCGTATGAGCACGAAAGCAGTCTCGGTCGAAAGCGCCGGCCGGCGCAGGTTTCTGCAACTCGGCACGGGCTCTGCCCGCCCGGGCGGATGGAGTGAAACCCCCGTGTCGTCGGCACGGGGGACCATCGCACGCATCGAAGCCCATTGCCTCGCGCTCAATCGCATCGAATGCCGCGTCTGCGGCGAGCGGTGCGATGCGAGCGCCATCGTCATCGCGCCCTCACCCGCACCCGGCGCCTTCGCCAGCCCCCGTATCGATGCCTCGCGCTGCCGCGGCTGCGGCGAATGCGCGCGCGCGTGTCCGCTGAGCGCGATCGGCATGGTGCCCGCGAACCTAGAGGTCCAAGCCTGAATGAACGTCTCCGGCGTCGTCGTTCGCACCCGCCCCGAGCAGGGCGCGGCCTTGGAGAACGCCCTCAACGCGCTGCCCGGAGTGCACGTCCACGCCCGCAGCGCGGAGGGCCGCCTCGCCGTCACCATCGAGGACCATGCGAGCGCGAGCGCCGCCGATACCTATGTGCGGCTGCACGCGCTGCCCGGCGTGTATGCCGTCGACCTGGTCTATCAGTATTCGGACGAAAACGAAACCATCTACGAGGAGTTGCCGTCATGAAACTGTCCCGGCGCGAATTCATCAAGAGCAACGCGGCCGCGGCCGCGGCCTCGGCCATCGGCGTCGCGCTGCCGTGCGCGAGTGCCGAGGCGCAGCCGAAAGACGATATCGCATGGGACAAGGCACCGTGCCGCTTCTGCGGTACCGGCTGCAGCGTGCTCGTCGGCACCAAGGCCGGGCGCGTGGTCGCGACCCAGGGCGATCCGGACGCGCCCGTGAACCGGGGCTTGAATTGCATCAAGGGCTATTTCCTGTCCAAGATCATGTACGGTTCCGACCGCCTGCAGACCCCGCTGCTGCGGATGAAGAACGGCAAGTACGACAAGAGCGGCGAGTTCGCCCCGATCGGCTGGAACCAGGCGTTCGACCTCATGGCTGAAAAATGGAAGGAGGCGATGAAGGCCGGCGGACCCGATGCCGTCGGCATGTTCGGCTCCGGTCAGTGGACCATCTGGGAAGGCTACGCGGCAGCCAAGCTCTTCAAGGCGGGTTTTCGCACCAACAACATCGACCCCAATGCGCGCCATTGCATGGCGAGCGCGGTTGCGGGCTTCATGCGCACCTTCGGCATCGACGAACCGATGGGCTGCTACGACGACCTCGAGCACGCCGATGCCTTCGTGCTGTGGGGCTCGAACATGGCCGAGATGCACCCCGTGCTGTGGTCGCGCCTCACCGACCGGCGCCTGACCGCCAAGCACGTCAAGGTGGCCGTGCTCTCGACCTTCGAGCACCGCAGCTACGAGCTGGCCGATATGCCCATCATTTTCACGCCGCAGACCGATCTGGCGATCCTCAACTACATCGCCAACCACATCATCCAGAGCGGCAAGGTCAACCAGGCATTCGTTTCCAAGCACGTCAACTTTCATGCCGGCGTGACCGACATCGGTTACGGCCTGCGCCCGACGCACGACCTGGAAAAGAACGCGAAGGACGCGGCCAAGGCGAACGATTCCAAGCCGATCAGCTTCGACGAGTACAAGAAGTTCGTCGCCGACTACAGCGTCGAGAAAGTCGCCAAGCTCTCCGGCGTGCCGGTCAAGGACTTGCGCGCGCTGGCCGAGATCTACGCCGATCCGAAGACCAAGGTGGTGTCGTACTGGACCATGGGCTTCAACCAGCACACGCGCGGCACCTGGGTCAACAACCTGGTCTACAACATCCACCTCCTGACCGGGAAGATCTCCGAGCCGGGCAACGGCCCGTTCTCGCTCACCGGCCAGCCGTCGGCGTGCGGCACCGCGCGCGAGGTCGGCACCTTCGCCCATCGGCTGCCGGCCGACATGGTCGTGACCAATCCCAAGCATCGCGAAATCACCGAGCAGCGCTGGAAGCTGCCGCCGGGGACCTTGCCCGACAAGATCGGCTTGCACGCGGTGGCCCAGTCGCGGGCGCTGAAGGACGGCAAGCTCAAGTGCTATTGGACCTCGACCACCAACAACATGCAGGCGGGTCCGAACATCAACGGCGAGATCTACCCGGGCTGGCGCAACCCGCAGGCCTTCGTCGTGGTGTCGGACGTGTACCCGACGGTGAGCGCGCTTGCCGCCGATCTCATCCTGCCCTCGGCGATGTGGGTGGAAAAGGAAGGCGCCTACGGCAACGCCGAACGACGCACCCAGTTCTGGCGCGAAATGGTCAAGGCGCCCGGCGAGTCGAGGTCCGACCTGTGGCAGTACCTCGAGTTCTCGAAGCGCTTCAAGATCGAAGAGGTGTGGCCCGCGGAGCTGATCGCGAAAATGCCCGAAGTGAAGAGCAAGACCTTGTTCCAGGTCTTGTACGCCAACGGCGTCATCGATCAGTTCAAGGCGGCCGACCTGCCCAAGGGCAGCGCCGTTAACGATGAGACCAAGGCGTTCGGCTTTTACGTGCAGAAGGGAATCTGGGAGGAGTATCGGCCGTTCGGCCTGAACAAGGCGCACGACCTCGGCGAGTTCGACCTCTATCACAAGACGCGCGGGCTGCGCTGGCCCGTGGTCGAGGGCAAGGAAACGCTGTGGCGCTTCCGCGAAGGTTACGACCCCTATGTGAAGAAGGGCGAAGGCTTCCGCTTCTACGGCAAGCCCGACGGCAAGGCGGTCGTCTTCGCCCTGCCCTACCAGCCCGCGGCCGAAGCCCCGGACAAGGATTACGACCTGTGGCTGTGCACGGGGCGCGTGCTGGAGCATTGGCACACGGGCTCGATGACCCGGCGCGTGGCCGAGCTGTACCGCTCTTTCCCGGATGCCGTTGTGTTCATGCATCCCGACGACGCGAAGCAGCGCGGGCTGCAACGCGGCATGGAATGCAAGCTCGTGTCGCGGCGCGGCGAAATGGTCGCGCGCGTCGAAACCAGCGGGCGCAACAAGGTGCCGCCGGGTCTGGTGTTCGTGCCCTTCTTCGACGCCGGACGGCTCGTGAACAAGCTCACGCTCGATGCGACCTGCCCGATTTCGCGCGAGACCGATTTCAAGAAGTGCGCGGTGAAGATCACCCGGGTCTGATGCGAGGATCGCGGCCGTCATGGATTCGTCGAGCTCCGCAGCCGCGCGCCGCCGCTTCCTGCAAGGCATCGCGGGCGCGGCAGGCAGCGCCTCGCTGTGCGCGCTGGGGCTGTCGCTGTACGCGCGCCAGACCCGCGCATTGCCGGCTGACGCCCTGCGCCCGCCCGGGGCTCTCGACGAGGATCGGTTTTCGGCCGCGTGCGTGCGCTGCGGGTTGTGCGTGCGCGCCTGTCCCTACGACACGTTGAAGCTCTCCGAGCCCGGCGACAATGTCGTCACCGGCACCCCCTACTTCGTTGCCCGCAAGATCCCGTGCGAGATGTGCCCCGACATCCCGTGCGCCAAAGCGTGCCCGACGGGGGCGTTGGACAAGGCGCTGAGCGACATCGCCGCCGCGCGCATGGGGCTCGCGGTCCTGGTTGACCAGGAGACCTGCCTCAACTACCAGGGGCTGCGCTGCGATGTCTGCTACCGGGTGTGCCCGCTCATCGACCGGGCCATCACGCTCGAGCTGCGCCATAACGAGCGCACCGGCAAGCATGCCATGTTCATACCCACGGTCCACGCCGATCAGTGCACCGGCTGCGGCAAGTGCGAGCGTTCCTGCGTGCTGGACGAGGCTGCCATCAAGGTGCTGCCGCTGGTGCAAGCGCGCGGGGCGCTCGGCGCGCACTATCGTCTCGGCTGGAAGGAGAAGGAAAAGGCCGGCCGCGCGCTCGGACCCGAGGTGATCGAGCTGCCGGTGCGCCGGCCGGAGGCGGCGCCATGAGCTCGCGCGTCGCTCGCGCCGCAGCACCCGCGGTCGCAGCCGAGAGCAGCTCGCCGCTCGCCGCCGCGATCGAGGCGAAGGGCGTGCTCGGCGCGCACCGCTGGCTGATCGCGCGGCGCTGGTCGCAAGCCGGCATCCTCGCCTTGTTCCTTGCCGGGCCTTGGGCCGGGCTATGGCTGGTGAAGGGCAATCTCTCGTCGAGCCTCACGCTCGAGGTCTTGCCGCTGACCGATCCTTACCTGCTGCTGCAAAGCCTCGCCGCGGGCCACGTGGCGGGGAGCACCGCGGCTCTCGGCGCGCTCATCGTGGTCGCGTTCTATCTCCTGGCGGGCGGGCGCGCCTACTGCGCCTGGGTTTGCCCGGTGAACGTGCTCACGGATACGGCTGCATGGCTGCGCCGCAAGCTCGGCTTGCGCCGAGGCCGGACCCCGCCGCGCGCGCTGCGCTACTGGCTGCTCGGCGCGACGTTGGCGGCGGCCTTCGCGACCGGCACCATCGCCTGGGAGCTGGTGAACCCGGTGTCGATGCTGTATCGAGGCATCCTGTTCGGGCTCGGACTCGCGTGGGCGATCCTGGGTGCGGTATTCCTGTTCGACCTGCTGGTCGCGCCGCGCGGCTGGTGCAGCCACGTCTGCCCGGTGGGCGCGTTCTACGCTCTGCTGGGGCGCTTCGCGCTCGTTCGCGTCTCGGCGCGCCGCAGCGGCGCCTGCGACGATTGCGCCGACTGCTACCGCGTCTGCCCGGAGCCGCACGTCATCGTGCCGGCCTTGAAGGGCGCGGCGAGCCCCGTCATACGCTCGGGCGATTGCACCAATTGCGGCCGCTGCATCGACGCATGCAGCAAGGACGTTTTCCGCTTCACCATCCGATTCGATCAGAGGAGAGACCCGTCATGAACCTGCTCCGTATTGCAACGGCCTTGTCTGTTGCCCTCGCCTGCGGCCAGGCCTACGGCGCGGAGGACAGTGTCAAGTTGAAATCGTTGCGCGATACGCCGATCGAGGCGACATCGCGCGCCGATTCGTTTCGCAATCTGCGCGACCGCGAGCCCTTCGCGCGCGACTTCGTCCACCAGCCGCCGCTCATCCCGCATGCGGTGCGCGGCTACAACGTGACCGTGAACTTCAACAAGTGCATGGATTGCCATAGCTGGTCCAAGGCCAAGGAAGCCGGCGCGACCAAGGTGAGCCTCACGCACTTCAAGGACCGCGACGGCCGCGATCTCAGCAACATCTCGCCGCGGCGCTACTTCTGCCTGCAATGCCACGTGCCGCAGACCGACGCCCAGCCGCTGGTGAGCAACACCTTCAAACCGGTGGACGCACTGCAACGCTGAAACAGCTCGGCCACGCCGACAGGGAAACGACGATGAGCGAGAACAAACCAAGCTTGATGCAGCGGCTGCGGCGCGCCGGTCCCTGGACCGTGCTGGTCGTATTCGCCGCCGGCATACTGTTCTGGGGCGGGTTCAACTGGGCGCTCGACCTGACCAACACCGAGCCGTTCTGCATCTCCTGCCACGAGATGCGCGACAACGTGTTCAAGGAGTACCGCCACAGCATCCACTACGCGAACCGCACCGGCGTGCGCGCCACCTGCCCGGATTGTCACGTGCCGCGCGACTGGGTGCACAAGGTCGGGCGCAAGATCAAGGCGAGCAACGAGCTATGGCACTGGGCGCTCGGAACCATCGACACGCCGGAGAAATTCAACGCCAAGCGGCTCAAGCTCGCGCAAAACGAATGGAACCGGATGAAGGACAACGACTCGCGCGAATGTCGCAATTGCCATTCGTTCGATTCCATGGACTACACCGAGCAGGGCCGCCGCGCGGTGGCCGCGCATACCAAGGGCTTCGCCGCCGGCGAGACCTGCATCGAATGTCACAAGGGGGTGGCGCACACGCTGCCGCCACTGGAGCAGAACATCGGCGCGCCCAAGGTGTCCGGGCGCGAGCCGTAGCAGCGCCCTCGTGCCGGCTCAGAGCTCGGTCACGTAGCGGGCAAGCGCGGCTTGCTGCGACTCGACCGGCTCCGCCGAGCCGCTCTGGTCCTTGATCATCTGCCCGAGCGAGGGGAACAGCGCGCGCTCGATGCGATGCTCGCCCGACCACAGGCGCGAGCGCATGAGCGCCTTCGGGCAATGCAGGTACGCCTCTTCGACGTCGATCTCGACCACGATCCGAGGCGGGTGCCGCTCGTGCGGGAACTGCCGCAACAGCTCGGGCTCGTCGCGCAAGCGGGCGTCGCCGTTGATTCGCAGCGTCTCGTCCATGCCGGGAATGAAGAAGATCATGCCGCACTTGCCCGTGTCGACGATGTTGCCGTAAGAGTCGAGGCGGTTGTTGCCGAGCGCGTCGGGCAGGTGCAGCGTGTTGTCGTCGAGCACCCTGACGAAGCCCGGCGCGCCGCCGCGCGGGGAAGCATCCACGCGCCCATCCTTGCCGCTGGTGGCAAGCACCAGGAACGGCGACAGCGCGACGAACTTGCGGCAATGCGCATCGAGGCGGTCGAGCTGCTTGGCCAGGGCGCGCGTCTTGGGCGCGGGATAGAGCGCGCGCAGCGCTGCTTGCGTGTCGATCATGCGATGCTCCTGTTGGACTGACTGCGCGCCATGATACGGGTCTGAGCAGGGTCGGACCAGGGACGCGGAGCGGGGTCGGCCCCGGACCGGGGTCGGATCGAGGTCGGACCGGGGTCGGATCGTCTCACTGCCCTAGGCTCCTAGCCTGTCGGACTTGATTTCGCGCGATGCGTTGTGCCCACAACGCCCGCAGGCAAGGCGCTCGGTGCAGACCAATATCGGGAGTATTGGCAAGCCGAGCAACGCCGCAGAACAATCACCCCACCGCCCTCAGCGCGGATTCACCCGGTTGGGGGGCGTGCCGCCCGTCAGCGCGGCCACCAGGTTGCGCGCCGCGGTCATCGCCATCGCGAGCCGGGTCGCGTGCGTCGAGCTGCCGATATGCGGTGACAGCACGACGTTCTTCAGCGCGAGGAAGCCGGGATTGAGCCTGGGCTCATTCTCGAACACGTCCAGCCCGGCCGCCCGAATGGTGCCGCGGCCGAGCGCTTCGATCAGCGCCGCATCGTCCACCACGCCGCCGCGGGCCGCGTTGATCAATACCGCGCTCGGTTTCATTTGCGCCAGCTCGGCCGCGCCGATCAGGTGGTGCGTCGCGGGCGAATAAGGCACTTGCAGGACGACGAAGTCCGCTCGGCCGAGAAGCTCGTCCATGCCGGCGTAGCGCGCGCACAAGGGCGATTCGATCTCGGCCGGGAGCCGCGACCGATTGTGATACAGGACTTGCATTTCGAAGCCGAGCGCGCGCCGCGCGATCGCCTGGCCGATGCGGCCCATGCCGACGATGCCCAAGGTGGCATGATGAACATCGGCGCCCAGCAACTGCTTGAGATACCAGCCCGTCCATTCGCCGTTACGCAGATACGCCTCGGCCTCGGTCAGGCGCCGAGCGGTCGCGAGCATGAGCGTCCATACCAGGTCGGCGGTGGTCTCGTCCAGCACCCTAGGGGTGTTGGTCACCGCGATGCCGCGCGCGCTGCACGCCGGCACATCGATGTTGTTGTAGCCCACCGCGATGTTGCACACCGCCTTCAGGCGGGGCGCCGCGGCGAGCAGCGCGGCATCGATGCGATCGGTGAGCGCGCACATGACGCCGTCCTTGTCGCGGAGACGCTCCCGCAGCACCTCGGGCGCCAACGCGATGTCCGCCTGGTTGGAATCGACCTCCAGCTCCTCGCCCAGGAAGGCGAGCACCTCGGCGAACACTTCGCGGGTCACGAGGATTTTTGGTTTCATTGTTGTCTCGGCGCGATGGGACGAGGTTGGCGCAAGAGCGTCTCGGGAGTAAAGCAATCAGCGCATGCCGCAGGTGCAACCCGAAGGGCGGGTCCCGGCCGAAAGCGCTTCACCAAGTATAACCGCACGGCCGCGGCCGTCGTGCCCCAGCCGGCCCGCGGGAAAGCGTCCGGCACAAGGCGGCACGGTGCAGAAGACCCCGACGGTGCGTATGCGGTGGTTGCCGCCCATCCGAGGAGACGCTGGGCCTGCGATTTGCCGAGGCCGCCACGCCGCCCGCGCAGCCGAGCGGGGCGCTTGCCTGCCCTGGCTGGACACATCGGCCCCATCGACTGCGCCCTCGCCATCGTGAAGTTTTTGCTTTTCACGCGAAACTCCCGGTACCATAAGGTGCAGCAGCACATCGGCATGCAAGATTGCGCGCAGTTCCATGCCCGGACGCCGATCGCACCGGTCGCACGTCCGGACGGTCACTCAGGAGGAGACCAGGATGTCCGATATCCGCACCCCGGCGACGCCGGATTCAGCCCCCGTCATTCCCGAACAACCGAGTGGCCCGACGCGCCGGCGCTTCTTGCGTACGGCGACCCTGGGCGCCGCCGGAGCCGCAGCCGCCGGCCTGCTCGCTGCGTGCTCCAAAACCCCCGAGCCCGTCGCGGAAAAGAAAGATGCCAAGGCGCCCGACACCGCGGCCGCCCCGGCCGCCGTGGTCAAGCCCTCGACCGTCGTGCTGAAGATGCAAGGCGCCTGGGGCGCCAAGGACATCTTCAACGAGATGGCCGAGGAGTTCGTCAAGCGCGTGAATGAAATGACCGAGGGCCGGCTGCGCATCGACTACCTGGTTGCCGGCGCCGTGGTAAAGCCGTTCGAAGTCATGGATGCGGTGAGCAAAGGGGTGCTGGACGCGGGCCATACCGTACCGGTGTATTGGTACGGCAAGAGCAAGGTCGCCTCGCTGTTCGGCTCCGGTCCGATCACCGGCTGCGATGCGCACCAGACGCTTGCCTGGATCTACCGCGGTGGCGGCCAGGAGATGTACAACGAGCTGTTGCAGAAGTTGCAGCTCGACGTGGTCGGCTTCTTCGCCATGCCGATGCCGACCCAGCCGCTCGGCTGGTTCAAGAACCCGGTCAAGACCGCCAAGGATCTCAACGGCCTGAAGTACCGTACCGTCGGTTTGGCCGCGGACCTCTTCCAGGAAATGGGCTCCAAGGTGACGCAGCTCCCCGGCGGGGAAATCATCCCCGCGTTGGAAAAGGGCGTGATCGACGCGTTCGAGTTCAACAACCCGACCTCCGACATGCGCTTCGGTGCCCAGGATGCGATCAAGAACTACATGATGGGCAGCTTCCACCAGGCGATGGAGTTCTTCGAGATCATCTTCAACAAGAAGAAGTACGACGCGCTGCCGAAGGACCTGCAGGCGATCCTGCGCTACGGCGTCGAAGCCGCCTCGTCGTCGAATTTCTGGACGGCGATGGATAACTACTCGCGCGACTTGCAGGATCTCGTAAGCAAGCACAAGGTGAACGTGATCCGCACCCCGCGCGGCGTGTTCGAAGCGCAGTTGAAGGCCTGGGATTCGATCACCGAAAAGCTATCGTCGGAGGATCCGTTCTTCAAGAAGGTCGCCGAATCGCAGAAGGAATGGGCCAAGCGCGTGGCCTATTACTGGTTCTTCAACGACGCGGAATACCGCATGGGCTACGAGCACGTGTTCAAGACCAAGCTGCCGACAGCCTGAGCGCGATGTCGCGGCTTTGACTGCGGTGAAGGGCGGCCCACGGGCCGCCCTTTTTTTGCTTCGCGAGGGGTGTCATGGTCAATCGCTTCATCTACGGCATCGACCAGCTCAGCAAGAGCGTTGGCCACGCCTTCGCCTGGTGCATCGTCATCCTGACGATCGGCACCTGCTACGAAGTGATCGTCCGCTACGCGCTGAACGCGCCCACATCGTGGGCGTTCGACATGAGCTATCTCATGTACGGTGCGGTGTTCTTCATGGCCGGCGCCTACACGCTCTCGCGCGGGGGTCACGTGCGTGCCGACATGTTCTATCGGCTATGGCCGGTGCGCGTGCAGGCCGCGGTCGAGGCCGCGCTCTACGTGCTGTTCTTTTTCCCCGGGGTGACCGCGCTCGTCATCTCGGGCTGGGGCTACGGCACCTCCTCGATGCGGATCTTCGAAGTGAGCGTCAACAGCCCCGCGGGCGTGCCCATCTGGCCGCTCAAGATGATGATTCCGATCGGCGCCGCGCTGCTCACGCTGCAGGGCCTGGCCGAGGTGCTGCGTTGTTTCCAGTGCATGAGGGACGGCCGCTGGCCGCCCCGGCTGCATGACGTCGAAGAGCTGGAGAACCAGATCCTGCGCCAAGCGCAGGCAGGCAAGGTCGACGTCCGCGCCATCACGGGAGAGACCAAGTGAGCGATCCAGTTCTTGCACTGGTCATGCTCGGCATCCTGGTCGCGACCATCATGATCGGCTTTCCGGTTGCCTTCACCCTGATGGCGCTAGGCGTGTCGTTCGGCTACTACGCGTATTTCCAGCCCGGCCAGGCGTTCGTCGACAACCGCGTGTTCTACCTGCTGACCCAGAATACGTTCACGGTCATGAACAACGACGCGCTGGTGTCGATCCCGCTGTTTCTGTTGATGGGCTATCTCATCGAGCGCGCCGGCATCCTGGACAATCTCTTCAAGAGCCTGCAGATCGCAACCCGCGCCGTCCCCGGTTCGCTCGCGGTCGCAACCCTGGCCACGTGCGCGCTGTTCGCCACGGCGACCGGCATCGTCGGCGCCGTCGTGACGCTCATGGGGCTGCTCGCGTTCCCGCAGATGATCCGCGCCGGCTACGATCCGCGTCTAGCCGCGGGGGTGGTGTGCGCCGGTGGCTGCCTAGGCATCCTCATTCCGCCCTCGATCATGCTGATCGTGTATGCGGCCCAGGCGGGCATTTCGGTGGTGAAGCTCTACGCGGCCGCGTTCATGCCCGGCTTCCTGCTCGCCGGGATGTACATCGTCTATGTCGTCGTGTACGCCATGGTCAAGCCCAGCGCGGCGCCACGCTACGTCGATCCGCATCGCTACAGCCTGATGGAGGTGATCGCGCTCCTGATGAAGTCGTTCTTTCCCCTCGCCTTGCTCATCCTGGCCGTGCTGGGGGCGATCATGTTCGGCTTGGCGACCCCGACCGAGGCGGCGGCTGTCGGTGCCTTGGGCGGCGGCATCCTGGCCGTGGCATATCGCTCGCTCACCTGGGGCCGGCTGCGCGAAGCGGTCTATCTCACCGCGCGCACCTCGGCGATGGTGTGCTGGCTGTTTGTCGGCTCATCCACGTTCGCTTCCATCTTCGCCTACCTGGGCGGCGAAGGAATCATCAAGGAGTTCGTGTTGCACCTGAACATGAACCCCATCACTTTCCTGATCATGTCGCAGCTCATCATCTTCCTGCTCGGCTGGCCGCTCGAGTGGACCGAGATCATCATCATCTTCGTGCCGATCTTCCTGCCGCTGCTGAAGCACTTCGAGATCGATCCGCTGATGTTCGGCATCCTGGTGGCGCTCAACCTCCAAACCGCGTTCCTGTCGCCGCCGATGGCGATGTCGGCGTACTATCTCAAGGGGGTCGCGCCGCCGAGCGTGCTACTCACGCAGATCTTCAGCGGTTGCATGCCGTTCCTGTACGTCGTGCTGATATCGATGGTCGTGGTCTACGTGTTTCCCGAAATCGCGATGTGGCTGCCGAATGCCATCTACGGCAAGTGATCCATGACGCTCGCCGACCTCAACTGGCTTAGCGCGGCCGATGCCGTGCAAGCGCTGCGCGAAGGCTCGATCAGCGCGCAGATGCTGACCGAAGCTTGCCTCGCGCGGGTACGCGCGGTCGACGACAAGGTGCACGCCTGGGCCTTCCTCGACCCCGAGCACGCCTTGGCGCAGGCGCGCGCGCTCGACGAGCGCCGCCGCCAGGGCGCACCGGTCGGACCGCTGCACGGCCTGCCGGTCGGCATCAAGGACATCATCGACACCGCCGACATGCCGACCGAAGACGGCACGGTGCTGCACGCCGGGCGCAGACCCTCGGCCGACGCCGCGGTCGTGGCGATGCTGCGCTGCGCCGGCGCCGTCATCTTCGGCAAGACGGTCACCACCGAGCTGGCGACCTATGCGCCGGGCAAGACGCGCAATCCGCACAACGAGCGCCATACCCCAGGGGGCTCGTCGAGCGGCTCCGCGGCGGCGGTGGCGGCCGGCATGGTGCCGCTCGCGCTGGGCACGCAGACCAACGGCTCGGTGATCCGCCCGGCGGCGTTCTGCGGTGTCGTGGGCTTCAAGCCCACCCATGGGCTGGTGCCGCGCACCGGCATCCTGCGGCAATCGCGCGCGCTCGATACGGTGGGAGTAATGGCGCGCAGCGTCGCCGATGTCGCCTGCATCACGGAGTGCATCGCCGGCTACGACGCCGGCGATGCCGACACTCGGCCGATCGCGCGGCCGCCGTTCGTTCGCATTGCCAACGACGAGCCTCCGCTTGCGCCGCGCTTGACGTTCATCCGCACGCCGGTGTGGGATCGCGCCGACGCCGAAACGGTCGCCGCATTCGAGGAACTGGCGGCCCATCTCGGCGATCGCATCGAACAGCACACGCTGCCAGCAGCATTGGGCCAGGCCTGGGACTGGCAGCGCACCATCATGGAAACCGATATCGCTTCCAGCATGGCGGCCGAATACGAGCACGGCGCCGAGCGCTTGTCGCAGTCGCTACGCCAGCAGATCGAGCGCGGCCGGCGCGCGCTCGCCGTGGACTACTTGCACGCGCTCGCGCAGATTCCGCGGTTGAACCAGGGCTTCGACGAAGTGTTCGATCGCGTCGATGCCATCGTCACGCCAGCCGCGCCGGGGACCGCTCCCGCGGGTCTGGACGCGACCGGGGACCCCGCGTTCTGTACGTTGTGGACGCTGTGCGGCATGCCAGCCATTACGCTGCCCTTGTTGACCGGCGCGAACGGCCTGCCTATCGGCGTACAGCTGGTCGGCAAGCGCGGCGACGATGCGCGCCTGCTGCGCACCGCGCGCTGGCTGGTCACGTACTTGAGCGGAGTTTGACGCGAGACGGAGCTTGTCATGATGTTCAGAATCTTCGCCGGCATCATCGCAATCGTGCTGATGCTCGCCTACCTCGTCCCGCCCGCGATCAAGCTGAAGGACCTCGCGCTCGTGCTCGTGATCGCGCTCGGCGTGGTGTTGATGCTGGTCGATCTGTACCAATCACTGCGCGAGCGGGAATGAGGCGCTCGAGCCTCGCGCTCGATGCGTGCTTCAGCCTCGCGTCTCGATCCGGCGCATCAGTGCCACCACCCGGCGCGCCTTCTCCACGATCGGATAGTCGACGAACTGGCCGTCGACCCGGATCGATGCGAGCCCGCCGCGTTCGGCCTCCTCGAACGCCGCCACGACCTTGAGCGCGCGCGCGTGCTCTTCCGCGCTCGGCGTGAAAACCTCGTGCACGACCGCGAGCTGATCGGGATGGATGCACATCCGGCCCTGGAATCCCATGACGAGCGAGGTCCGTACCGAAGCACGCAAGCCGTCGAGGTCTTGCAACCGTGCCCACACGGTGTCGATGGGCGGCTCGATACCCGCGACGCGCGAGGCGAGCACGATGGCCGCACGCGCTGGCGCCAATTCGGTCTCCTCGCGCGTCCACTGCATGTTCATGTCGAGCGTATAGTCGGCCGCGCCGAACACCACGCGCTTCACGCGCGTGCGACTGGCGCAGATCGCGTCGATCCGTGCCACGCCCTTGCCGGTTTCGATGATGGGGATGAGATCCACGCTGCCGAGCGGCATGCCGCGCTCGCGCTCGAGGGATCGCATGAGCCAGTCGATCGTGCGCACGTCGGAGGCGCTTTCGGCTTTCGGCAGCACGATGCCGTCGAGCCCAGGCTGCACGACAGCGACCAGGTCGCGGTAGCACCACTCGGTCTCCAGCGCGTTAATGCGCACGTAAGCCAAGCACTTGCGCGGCCGCGATAGCGCAGCGGCGAGGGCGGCGCGCGCCGCGGGCTTCTCAGCGGCCGCCACGGCGTCCTCTAGATCCAGGATGACCGCGTCGGCATCCAATCCGAGCGCCTTGTCGACACGCCGCGCGTTGTTGCCCGGCACGAACAGCATGCTGCGAAGAATCGTCATCTCGGTCACCTCGATCGTCGTCACTTGATCAGTGCGAGCAGCGCGCGCAGCTGCGGGTGCTCGGCATGATCGAGCCATTCGAACAGCACCATTTCGGTCGTCACCACCGGAATCTGCGCCGCGCGCAGCCGCTCCAGCGCCAGCGCGTGGGAGTGCGCGCGGCGCGAGCCGCACGCGTCCGCGACCACGTAAGGCCGATAGCCGCGCTCGGCGAAACCCAACGCGCTTTGCAGCACGCACACGTGGGCTTCCATGCCCGCCAACACGATCTGCGGGCGATTGATCGCGGCGATGCGCTGCGCGAGGGCGGGCTCGTCGGCGGCGCAGAAATGCACCTTGCGCACGATCGCCTCCGCCGCCACGCGCGCGCGCAAAGCACCGAGCGTGGGTCCGAGCCGCTCGGGGCAATGCTCGGTGAGCGCCACTGGCACGCGCAGCAAAGCAGCCGCTTGCAGCAACACGGCGCAGTGCGCGATCACCCTCTCGGCATCTTCGATCGCCGGCGCGAGACGCTCGTGCACGTCGACGAGGAGCAATACGGAGCGCGCGGCGCGCAGTCTGAGCCCGAGCGGCGCGGCCGCGCGCACCGCCGCCGCCGAGCGTGCCAGGCGTGCGGCAGCCCGCGCACGGCCATGCGTGCGCCGCTTGCGCTTCGCCTTCACTCGAAACCCGCGAATGCGGCCAACGGTTCGCGCGGCGCGGGCGCGCTGCGAATCACCTCGCCGGCGCAGACCCCGCTCATATCGCCCCGCGCGCGCGCAGCTCGGCAATGCGCTCGTCGCCATAGCCCAATGCGCGCAGTACCTCGTCGGTATGCTCGCCCAGTTTCGGCGCGGCGGCGTGCGGTAATTCCTCGCCGTTGACGCGGATCGGCCCGTCGACCAGGCGCACCGTCCGCTGCTCGCCGGCATAACGGTAATCGGCGACGCGCTGCTGGTCGCGCACGAAGCTCGAGTCGAGCGCCTGGCCGACGTCATTGACCGGGGCCGCAGGTACCTTGCCCGCGAAACGGGCGAGCCATGCGCGCGTATCCATGCGCACGAGCTCGCGCTCCAGCATCTCGGTCACCTCGGTGCGGTGCTCGAGGCGCGCTGCGAAGTCCGCACAGCGCGGATCGGTGCGCCATTCGGGATGGCCGAGCTCCTCGGCGAGGACTCCCCAAAAACGTTCCTTGTTGCACATGATCATGATCCAGCCGTCGCGCGTGCGGTACAGTTGCGACGGCGTGAGCGAGGGATGCGCGGAGCGCGCCTCGCGACCCTGCACCACGCCCGCGTTGAGATACCAGGTCGCGGGATAGTTGAGATTATGCAGAGCGACATCGAACAGGCAGACGTCGATGTCGCGACCGATGCCGCTCGCACGCGCGCCGGTAACGGCCGCGAGCAAGGCGAAGGCGGCGGTGAGTCCGGTCACCAGATCGACGATCGAGACACCGAACTTGCAAGGCGGTCCGTCCGGCTCGCCGGTGAGCGACATCAAGCCGGCTTCGGCCTGCATCAGGTAGTCGTATCCCGGCCAGTTCGTACGCGAGCCCTCTCGCCCGTAGGCGGAAAGATGCGCGCACACGATACGCGGATTGGCGCCCTTCAAGTCATCGTAGGTGACACCGAGTGAGCGCGGCAGATCGCCGCGCAAGTTGTCGAGCACCGCGTCGGCCGAGCGCGCGAGATCGTGCAGCACGCCGCGGGCGGCGTCATGCTTGAGGTTGAGCGTCACGCTCTTCTTGTTGCGGTTGAAGGTCTGGAAGAAATGGCTGTCGCCGGTTCCGAAGAAATACGGACCGACGTAGCGGCCGACGTCGCCGCCGTCGGCGGGATTCTCGATCTTGAGCACCTCCGCTCCTAGGTCGGCGAGGTAGGCGCTACCCCACGGCCCGGCGCCGTACTGCTCGATGGCGATGACGGTGAGCCCGGCGAGCGGCAGCGTCATCGCCACCGTCCTCGCGCTGAACGGCGCGCGCCGAGGTCGCGCTCGGCGCCGCCAATGCCGGTCACGAATGCTGCATCCGTGGCTCGGTCTCGAATCACTGCGTGCGGCGCGCGTGCATCAGCGACAGTCGGCGCGGCGAATTGCGCTCGCGCCCGCGCGGCGTGATGCGCACTGGAGGCCACGACAGGCGATGCCGATGCGATGCGCGAAAGGAGTAGCGATGCGCGCACGCAAGCGTGGTTACGCCGCATGGCCGCCATCTCCCGCGCGCCTTGGGCTCGGCTCGGGCCCCGGCGTGGCGCTGCCGCGAATCCGCTCCTGCAATTCATCCATGCGATCGAACCGCTCCTTGAGCTCACGGTGCCAGTCCTCGAGCACGCGCAGCCAATCGTTGGCGCCGTCTTCGCGCGTGAAGCGCTCGGTCTCCGGGCTCGCGGCGGCGCGTTGCAAGGGCTCGGCGCGCGTCGTGGCCGCGGGGTTCGCGGGGGCGTCCGCGGGCGCCGCCGCCGGCAAGCCGGCCACTTGCGCGCCCAGTGCCTGCATGCGTTCCTCGATGCGAATGAAGCGCTCGTTCAATGCGGCGATGTGGTAGTTCTTCAGCTTGAGCTCGCGCCGCATGCGTTCCAGCTCCTCGCGTTTGCCCCGGTACTGATCGCGCGCATCCGCGACGATGCGCTCGTTACGCTCCAGCGTCGCCTCCTGGCGCGCCAGCTCGTCCTTGAGCGCACGCAACACCGCGCCGACACCCTCGCCCAGCGAGCCCTTGATCGGTGCAGCCCATTCGTCGAATTCGCGCCGTCGCGCGACGTGCACCTTCACCAGGTCGCGCAGTTGCTCGATTCGCGTCCGCTGCTCGTCGAGCTGGGCGCTGAGCGCGGCGATCTCGGCGTCGAGCTCATGGCCGCGCGCGAGCGCCCGCGCCAAGTCGCGCTCGCGGGCATCGCAGGCTGCCTGCAGGCGATCGCGGCTGCCCCGCAGTCGCGCCAGCGTCCGGCCGCGCAGCCACCAGGCGAGCGCAATCCCGCTCGCCAAGGCGAGCGCCGCCGCCGCCAGGGTCGCGACGTGCGTGTCCGCTTCGATCATCGTGCAAGCACCGCGCACGCTGCCATGCCGGGTCTCGTTTCAGGCCGGGTTACGCTTCACCAATTGGCGCGCGATGATGATGCGTTGCAGCTCGTTGGTACCCTCCCCGATCGCGAGCAAGGGCGCATCGCGGTAATAGCGCTCGATGTCGTACTCCTTCGAGTAGCCATAGGCGCCATGAATGCGCATGGCTTCCAGCGCGTTGTCGAGCGCCGCCTCGGTCGCAAACAGCTTCGCCATGCCGGCTTCCATGTCGCAGCGCTCGCCCCGGTCGTAGGCGCGGGCGGCCGCGTCGGTCAACAGGCGCGAGGCTTCCAGCCGTGTGGCCATGTCGGCGAGCTTGATCTGGATCGCCTGGTGCTCGCAGATCGGCTTGCCGAACGTCCTGCGCGTCTGCGCGTAGCGAACGGCGTCCTCGAGCGCGGCACGGGCGATGCCCACGCCGCGGGCGGCGACGTTGATGCGCCCCAGCTCGAGCCCGCCGAGCACCTGCTTGAGCCCGTGTCCTTCGATTTCTCCGACCAGGTTCGCGGCCGGCACGCGGTACCCCTGGAACACAAGCTCGGCGCTGTCGATGCCCTTGTAACCGAGCTTGTCGAGCTTGCGGCTCGCCTCGAACCCCTGACCCTTCTCGCAAATGAAAACGCTCATGCCGCGATGGCGCGGCTCGGCGTGCGGGTCGGTCTTGACCAACAGCGCGACGCAGTGCCCCTGGATGCCATTGGAGATCCAGGTCTTGGTGCCGTCGACGACGTAGTGATTGCCCTCGCGCCGCGCGCTCGTGCGTATGGCCTGCAAGTCGGTGCCGCAATCCGGCTCGGTCAGCGCCAATCCGCCCCGAAGCTCGCCGGATGCGAAGCGCGGCAGGAAGCGCGCCTTCTGTGCCTCGGTGCCCGCGCGCTGCACCAGGGCCGCCATGATGAGATGCGAGTTGATGATGCCGGCGACCGACATCCAGACCGCCGAGATGCGCTCGATGATGCTGGCGTACACGGCCGCACCCAGGCCCAGGCCGCCGAAGCGCTCCTCGATGATGCAGCCGAACAATCCCATGGCGCGCATCTTTTCCACTATCTGCGCCGGCCAGGTGTCCGCGTGCTCGAGCTCGCGCGCCACCGGGCGCACCTCGCGCTCGATAAACCGATCGACGGCATCGAGCAGGCTGCGATCCTTGTCATCCATGGGTGGGCTTTCCGAGGGTCACTGGGGTCAGGTCGCTGCGGTCGGGTCTTGCATGTCGCACGACGGCACTCGCCAGAGCGCAGCCAATATCGATAAACCGTGCAACGTGCAAGACCTGACTCCAACGACGATCAGCGCGGAAGCGGCCGTGCATCATGCCGCGTCCGGACGATCCTCGATGCCGTGACCGCGCTTCGGTATCAACGCCGAGCGCTCGAAGGTCATGAACACGCTGCCGTCGGCCTTGCGACCCGTGGTGCGCACGGTGACGATGCCCTGGGTCGCGCGCGTGCGCGATTCGCGCTTGGCAATGACTTCGGACTCGGCGTAGACGGTATCGCCCGGAAACACCGGCGCGGTCAAGCGCAGCTTGTCGATGCCCAGGTTCGCGATCGCCTTGGCGCTCACGTCGGCCACGCTCATGCCGAGCACGATCGCGATCGTGAGCGCGCTATTCACCAGGCAGCGGCCGAACTCGCTCTTCGCGCCGTAGGCCGCATCGCAGTGTAGCGGGTGGAAGTTCATCGTCATGAGCGAGAAGTTGATGTTGTCGGCATCCGTGATGGTACGCCCGGGACGATGCTCGTACACGTCGCCGATCTCGAACTCCTCGAAATAACGGCCGTGGCTCTCCCGATAGCGCTGGGGGCCGACGGGGCGCGCGAAAGCTACCATGCATGCCTCCCTGTACCGCGTCGCTGCGTCGACCCGGTGCAACATCCGCCTCAGTTGGGGTCACGCCTCAGTTGGGGTCAGGCGTTGCACCTTGCATGGACCGGCGCAACATCATTGCTTGTGCAACGTGCAAGACCTGACCCCAAGCACCCCAACCACGCCGCCAGTCTCGATCATCGCCGTACGGGCTGTCAAGACGAGCGCCGGGCCGCGCGTCGCGAGCCTGATACCCTCTTCGCCGTGATACTCTCGCAATCGCGCCGGCTTGGCGCAGGCGCGCTCGGTGCATGTCCGCCAGGATGCCGCCGCGGCGCGCTGAACCACAGCTCGTTGCGCATGCACGCGCGGTTGAATCCTGCCGTGCGCTGATCGCTTCCCGTATCAAGGAGGATGATGTGGCTGCAAGAGCTTACCTCGCCTGCCTCGCGCTGATCGCGCCCATGCTGGCTCAATCCGCGACGGCAGCCGCTGCCGAGGGCTCGGACTATCCGAATCGGCCGGTGCGCTGGGTCGTGCCGTTCGCGCCCGGCGCATCGAACGACATCATCGCGCGGCTGCTGGCGCAGAAGATCGGCGATAGCCTCGGCCAGCAGTTCATCATCGACAACCGCGGCGGTGCGGGCGGGCTGGTCGGCGGCGAGATCGTGGCTAAGGCATCCCCCGACGGCTACACCCTGCTGTCGGCGAACCCAGGGCCGAACGTCAACAACATCCTGCTGCGCAAGAAGCCGCCGTACCGGTTCGAAGACTTCACGCCTATCGTGTTCTTCGGTTATGCGCCGCTCATCATCGTCGCCAATTCGAAGTTTCCGCCGAGCACCGCCAGCGAGCTGGTCGAGTACGCGCGCGCCAATCCCGGCAAGCTTTCCTGGGCCTCCTCCGGCGTGGGCTCGAGCCTGCACATCGGGCTGGAGCTGTTCCGCGCCGCCACCAGGATCCACGTCACGCACGTGCCGTACAAAGGCACGGCGCCGGCATTCATCGACATCGTCAGTGGCCAGGTCAACACCATGTACACTACCTCGGTGAGCGCCGAGACCCATCTCAAGGCCGGGCGCCTGAAGGCGCTCGCCATCGCCGCCAAGAAGCGCCAGAGCGTGCTGCCGAACTTGGCCACGCTGGAAGAGCAAGGCATCAAGAATGCCGAGGCGATCGTCTGGTTCGGGCTCGCCGGGCCAGCCAAGCTGCCGCGCGCGATCGTGCAGAAGCTCAATGCCGAGGTGAACAAGGCACTCACGGCGGCCGATGCCAAGCAGCGTCTGGATCAGCTCGGACTGGAGATCGGCGGCGGCACGCCGGAGGACTTCACCCAGTTCATGAATACCGAAGCCGAGCGCCTGCGTGGCTTGATCAAAGCGGGCGCGGTGACGCCTGAGTAAGGAATGAATGGGACGCACACTATTTCCGCAGGGACACTGTTTCCGGGGGCGGGAACAGCGTGCGTCCCCATTTGTCAGGAGCGCTGTCGCGCCCTCGCATGGCACTGCGACGAATCCGCCTCGGCGGCGAGGCTCCCCGCGCGTGCCACGATCACGTGCACGCGATACGGGCCGTGCGCGCCGAGCACGATGGTCTGCTCGATATCGGCGGTGCGCGAGGGTCCCGATACGAAGTTCACCGACCGCGGCCAGCGTGGCTGTTCGGCGCGAAGCAGTGCGAAGGCATCTTCCATGCAGCGCACGATACGCGCCGCATGAACGATCGCGATATGCGTCTCCGGCAATAAGCTGTTGGACGGCGGCGCCGATGCGCCCGAGACCATGACGAGCGTGCCTGTTTCGGCGATGGCGCAATAACTCCCCGTGATCCCGACCAGGTCGTGGGCCTGCGCACGGCGCGCCTCGGCATGGATGCCCGCTCCTTGCCAGTCGAGACGGGCCAACTCGGGCGACACTACCGCTTGGGGCAAGAGCCCCTGCGCCGCGAGATAGCGGGCGACCGCCGCCGGCACGCCAGCCATCGTCTCGGCGTCGTCGAGCGTCGACGACAGCAGCAGCGCACGGCTCTGAAAGCGAGCGAGCAGATCCCAGTCGGCACCGGGACACGGTCCCGAGGAATGCGCCGCGATGTAGGCGGCGAGCGCCCCTTGTTGCGCCTGGGGCGGCGCCCCGCTGCGGCCGAGCGCGGCGCGCACCGAAGCGAGAATGCGATCGCGCGCGCTGCTCACGTCATCGGCCGAGCGTCGGCATCGCCAAGCTCGGACCGAGCGGCTTGTCCTCGGTCCAGCGCGTCGTCACGACCTTGGTGCGGGTATAGAAATAGACCCCTTCCATGCCGTGCACGTGTAAGTCGCCGAAGAGTGAATTCTTCCAGCCGCCGAAGGAGAAGAACGCCATGGGCACCGGGATGGGCACGTTGATCCCGACCATGCCCACTTCGATCTCGTTCTGGAAGCGGCGCGCGGCGCCACCGGAGCGAGTGAAAATCGCGGTGCCGTTGCCGTAGGGATTGCGGTTGATGAGATCGATCGCCTGGTCGAGCGATTCGGCCCGCAGCACGACCAGCACCGGGCCGAAGATCTCGTCCTGGTAGATCGTCATGTCGGGCGTCACGTGATCGAACAGCGTCGGTCCGATGAAGAAACCCTTCTCGCGCCCGCTCACTTCGAAGGCGCGCCCATCGAGCACGAGCTTGGCGCCCTGCGCCTCGCCCGAGTCGACGTACGATTTGACCTTGTCGCGATGCTCGCGCGTCACCAGCGGTCCCATCTCGATACCCTGCCGGTCGCCCGGACCGACCGGCAGCTTGGCGGCCTTGGCGCGTATGGCATCCACGAGCTGATCGCCAATCGCTCCGACCGCGACCACCGCCGACACCGCCATGCAGCGCTCGCCTGCCGAGCCGTAGGCTGCGCCCACGACCGCATCGGCGGCGAACTCGAGATCGGCATCGGGCAGAACCACGGCATGGTTCTTCGCTCCGCCGAGCGCCTGCACGCGCTTGCCGTTGCGCGTTGCCGTCTCGTAGACGTAGCGCGCGATCGGGGTCGAGCCGACGAAGGAGACGGCCCGAATCCCCGGGTGCTGCAACAACGCGTCGACCGCCTCCTTGTCGCCGTGCACGACGTTGAGCACGCCGTCGGGGAGGCCCGCCTCCGTCGCGAGCTCCGCCATGCGCAGCGAGGCGGACGGATCCTTCTCGGAAGGCTTGAGCACGAAGGTGTTGCCGCATGCGATCGCCACCGGAAACATCCACAGCGGCACCATCACCGGGAAATTGAACGGCGTGATGCCCGCGCACACGCCGAGCGGTTGCAGCAGCGAGTGGCAGTCGATGCCGCGGCCGACATCCTCCGCATGCTCGCCCTTGACGAGGTGCGGCACGCCGCTCGCGAATTCCACCACTTCGATGCCACGCTGAAGCGAGCCAGCCGCGTCCGCCAAGGTCTTGCCGTGCTCCTGGGTGATCAGCCGGGCGAGCTCGTCGCGGTGCGCTTCCAGCAGCTCGCGGAAACGGGTGAGGATGCGCGCACGCCGCACACTCGGGGTCTCGCGCCATACGCCGAATGCCTGCATCGCGCAGCGCACGGCCGCATCCACATCGGCCGCATTGGCCATGGGCGCTTTTCGAATCACTTCGCCCGTGGCGGGATTGGTGATATCGGCGGTACGCGTGCTGGTCGCGTCGCTCGCCCGGCCGCCGATCCACAGCGGCAGCGTGCCGCCCGTGCTCGTATCCACTATGCTCATTGCATCGCTCCTGGTTCTGCGGTCAGGTCTTGCACGTTGCATGTTTCGGACATTGCAGCACATCTTGCAACGTGCAAAACCTGACCCCACCTTCAGTTGACCCCACCTTCCACCTTCAGTCTTGTTTGCCGTAGAGGGCGCGGAAGGTCTTGCCCGCGGGCGCGGGCATGTCGCGGCCACCGCTCCAGCCGCGCCCGAAGGGCAAACGCGCAATCCGTCGCTCGTGCCCGCCCAGCCAGCACAGCAGCTTGGCGGCGAGGCTGGTTGCGAGCGCGTAGAGACGCGGGTGCGCGGCGAGCCGCGCCCAGCCGGCGAGCGCCATGCGCTCGTGCCAGGGGCGTAAGCCTCGCTCGTACTGCTGCTCGCGCAGCTTGCGCAGCAGCCCGGGCAACGGGATTTTCACCGGGCATACCACGCCGCATTGATTGCACAATGTCGCCGCATGAGGGAGATCGAGCGCGTTCTCCAGGCCGAGGTAGCTCGGCGTCAATACCGACCCCATCGGTCCCGGATACACCCAGCCATAGGCATGGCCGCCGACGCTCTGGTACACCGGGCAATGGTTCATGCATGCGCCGCAGCGGATGCAGCGCAAGATCGCGCGAACCTCGCTGGCCAGAATACGCGAGCGCCCCCCGTCGAGCAGCACCACGTGGAACTGCTCCGGACCGTCGAGCTCGGCTGCATCGCGTATGCCGGTGGTGAGCGATACGTAGTTGCTGATCGACTGCCCGGTGGCCGAACGCGGCAGCAGCCGCAGCAGCGTGGCGACGTCTTCGAGCGTCGGCACGACCTTTTCGATGCCGGTGATGGCCACGTGCACGCGCGGCAGCGTGGTCGCCATGCGGCCGTTGCCCTCGTTGGTGACGATCAAGGTCGATCCGGTTTCCGCCACGATGAAGTTGGCGCCCGTGATCCCCATGTCCGCGCTCAGAAAATGCGGCCGCAGCCGCTCGCGCGCTTCGCGCGTGAGCTCGCCGATATCGGTCTTGCGCGGGCTGGCGTGCTTTGCGGCGAATAGATCGGAAACCTGGTCGCGCGTCTTGTGGATGACCGGCGCAATGATGTGCGAGGGCGGCTCGTGCCCGAGCTGCAGGATGTATTCGCCGAGGTCGGTCTCCACTACTGCGATGCCGGCGGCTTCCAGCGCGGCGTTCAGCGCGCATTCTTCGCTCACCATCGACTTCGACTTGACGGCCTTGCGCACGCCGTTGTCACGGGCGATCGCAACCACGATGGCGTTCACGTCCGCCCAGGTCTCGGCCCAATGCACGACCGCGCCGCGCGCGGTGCAGTTGCGTTCGAAGGCCTCGAGGAAGAAATCGAGGTGCTCCAGAGCGCGATCGCGTATCTCCGCGGCGGCTTCACGCACTGCCTCGAAGTCGTCCAGCTCGGCGATCGCGGCCGCGCGCGCGGGAACGAAACGGCGCTTCAACCCATCGAGCGCCGCGCGCAGATCTCCATCGGCCAGCTTCTCGGCGGCCCGCGACTTGAAGTGCATCGATGTGGCGTGCATGCTCAGCCTCTGGTTGCGGCCGAGCCACGCCGGCGCAGGCTACGCGCCTGGCTCACGACGGCTCCCGCGTCTTGCCCGCCAGGACTTCGGCCACGTGCAGGACTTGCATGCGCGCCTCGCCCCGGCGGCGCAGGCGGCCTTCGATATTGAGCATGCAGCCAAGATCGCCCAGCACCACCGCGTCGGCTCCGGTCGCGGCGATGCGCTCGCATTTCGCGTCCACGATGCGGGTGGAGATGTCGCCGAACTTGATCGCGAACGTGCCGCCGAAACCACAGCACGCCTGCGCCTCGTCCATTTCGGTCAGCGCGAGACCCTTCACTTTGGCAAGCAACGCGCGCGGCTGTGCCTTGACGCCGAGCTCGCGCAATCCGGAGCAGGCATCGTGGTAGGTCACGGTGCCGCGAAACTCGCCCGCGACGGTAGCGAGCTTCGCCACCCGCACGAGAAAATCGGTCAGCTCGTAGGTCCTCTCTGCCAGCGCGCGCACGCGCGCTTGCCAATCGGGCGCAGCGGAGAAGAGCTCCGGATAATGCGTGCGGATCATGCCCGCGCACGAGCCCGAAGGCGCGACCACGTAATCGCAGGGCTCGAACTCGGCGATCAGCTTTTGCGCGAGCCGCTTGGCGCCGGCGCGATCACCCGAGTTGTAGCCGGGTTGGCCGCAGCACGTCTGGGTGCGCGGCACGATCACTTCGCAGCCCGCGGATCGAAGCAGCTCCAGCGCGGCGAAACCGATGCGCGGGCGCATCAGGTCCACCAGGCAGGTGACGAACAGTCCGACGCGCATCGCAAGCCTGTGCTCTAACGGGCCGATCAGATCCCGCTCTGGGTGACGAACTTCGCCACGAGGTAGGGCTCGATCGCATCGGCGCCGCCTTCGGTGCCGTAACCCGAGTCCTTGACCCCGCCGAAGGGCACCTCGGGCAGGGCCAGTCCGAGATGGTTGATGGTCAACATGCCGGTCTCGACCTCGGCTGCGACCGCGGTCGCTGTCTTCGCGGAGCGCGTGAAAGCGTAAGCCGCCAAGCCGTAGGGCAAACGATTGGCTTCGCCCACCGCCTCGTCGAAGCTGCCAAAGGAATTGATCATGGCGAGCGGTCCGAACGGCTCTTCGTTCATCGCCCGCGCTTGTTTGGGCACACGCGTGAGCACCGTCGGTTCGAAAAAATTTCCCTTTTCGCCGATGCGACTTCCGCCCATCTTGCGCTCGGCTCCGGCCTTGAGCGCATCGTCGACCAGCGTCTCGATCGCGCGCACGCGGCGCGTGTTGGCAAGCGGACCCATGGTGGTGCCTGGCTGCAATCCGTCGCCCACTTTCACCTTGCCCGCGGCCATGACGAACTTGCCTACGAAATCGTCGAACACCTTCTCCTGCACCAGGAAGCGCGTCGGCGACACGCATACCTGGCCGGCATTGCGATACTTGGCGGCCGCGAGCATCCGGCTCGCCGCATCCACGTCGGCATCGTCGAACACGAGCACCGCGCCGTGACCGCCGAGCTCCATGGTGACGCGCTTCATGTGCGCTCCCGCCAGTGCGGCAAGCTGCTTGCCGACCGCGGTCGAGCCGGTGAACGAGATCTTGCGGATGATCGGATGAGCGATGAGATAGCTCGAAATCTCCGCCGGCACGCCGTAGACCAGGTTGATCACACCCGGCGGCACGCCCGCATCGACGAAAGCGCGCACCAGCTCGGCGGGCGAGGCCGGCGTCTCTTCGGGACCCTTGACGATGATCGAGCAGCCGGTCGCAACGGCGGCACAAAGCTTGCGCACGACCTGGTTGATCGGAAAATTCCACGGCGTGAAGGCGGCGACCGGGCCGACCGGTTCCTTCACGACCAACTGGTACACCCCGGCGCTGCGCGCCGGAATGACACGGCCATAAGCGCGGCGTCCTTCTTCCGCGAACCAATCGATGACGTCGGCCGCGGCAAGCGCCTCCTGTCTTGCCTCCGCGACCGGTTTGCCCTGCTCCAGGGTGAGTAGCGGCGCGACGGCGTCGGCACGGGCGCGGAAGATCTCCGCAGCCTTGCGCATCGTCTTGTAGCGCTCGAAGGCCGAGGTCTTGCGCCAGGTCGCGAAGCCCTTTTGCGCCGCCTCCAGCGCCCGATCCAGGTCCGGGCGCTCGGCGTGCGCGACGCTACCGATCGGTTCGCCGCTGGCCGGATTGACCACCGGCAAGGTCTTGCCCGAAGCCGCCGGGCACCAAGCGCCATCGATCAACAACAGCACTTCGGGGTACGCGGATTGTGGGGCCATGACGTTTGTCTCCTTGACTTCGAGTGGGCGGGCTCGGCGGGGCGGCTGTCCGAACGCGAGCCTCGCCTTACGGGGCGATCGTCGCCCCGCCGGCCACGAACATCGGTACGGTGACCTGCTCCAACATGCTGTCTACCGTCAATGCACGAATCGGCTACGCGACGAAGCAGTCCGAAAATCACGCACCCGGCGTCTCGCCCGCGAACGGCGGTGGATCGAAGGCGGTGATGGGCGGAAGCTCGCCTTCGTAGCGCTCGACCTGGACCAGGCAACTATGGGCGCTCGCTCCCTGGGTGAGCTTGGACGTGCCCTTGTCGAGTGTCAGCACGTTCGCATTGCCATGCTTGTCGAGCGTCCCGATCTCGCCGGGAACCAACGGATCGTACCAGGCACCGGTGGACATCTGCACGACGCCGGGCTTGAGTCCCGCTTCGATGCGCACCCCGGCAAGACATTGGCCGCGATCATTGAACACGCGCACGATATCGCCACCCCGCAAGCCGCGCGCGGCGGCGTCGTGCGGGTGCATGCGGATCGGCTCGCGTCCCTGGATCTTGCGCCCGCGGCTCACGGCGCCGTGATCGTATTGGGAATGCAGCTTAGTGGCCGGCTGACTCGATATGAGGTGCAGTGGATGGCGCGACGCCTTGTCGCCCAGCCACTCCACCGGCTCGAACCATGCCGGATGGCCCGCGCAATCGGCGTAGCCGAAGGCGGCGATGCGCTCGGAAAAGATCTCGATCTTGCCCGAAGGCGTCGGCAGCCGGTGCGCAAGCGGATCAGCGCGGAACTCGCGAAACATGACGTGCGGGTGATCGGGCCGGGGCACCTCGAAATAGCCCTTTGCCCAGAAGTCATCGAAACCGGGCAGCGCGATGTCATAGCGATCCGCGCGCTCGCGCGAGGCTTCGTAGAGATAGCGCAGCCATTGCATGGTGTCGCGGTTCTCCGTGTAGGCGCGCTGCGTGCCGAGGCGCGCCGACAGCTCGCTGAAAATGGCATAGTCGTCACGCGCCTCGCCCGGTGCATCGACCGCCTTCTTCATCGCGATCATGAACCGGTCGCGCCCCGACGAGCCGATATCGTCGCGTTCGAGCGAAGTGGTCGCGGGCAGCACGATGTCGGCATGCTTGGCGGCCGCGGTCCAGAATTGCTCGTGGATGACGATGGTCTCGGGCTTGCGCCAAGCGCTCAACAGGCGGTTGAGATCCTGGTGATGGTGGAAGGGATTGCCGCCGCACCAATACACCAGGCGGATGTCGGGATAGACGCAGGGTTTGCCGTCGAAGTCGTAGGTCCCACCGGGATCGAGCAGCATGTCGGCGATGCGCGCCACGGGAATCGGCGTCTTCACCGCGTTGTTGCCCTGCGGCAGCACCGGGCCGGAGAACGCGTGCGCATCCGCGCCTTCCGCGTTGACGGGCCCGTATCCCAAGGCGAAGCCGCCGCCCGGAAGGCCGATTTGCCCGAGCATCGCGGCCAGCGTGACCGTGAGCCAGAACGGCTGCTCGCCATGATCGGCCCGCTGCAGCGACCAGCTCGCCGAGATCATGGTCCGATTCGCGCTCATGCGCCGGGCCAGATCCACGATCCTATCGGCCGAGACCTCGCAAATCGGCGCTGCCCAGCCGGCGCACTTGGCGACGCCGTCGACGTCGCCCAACAGGTACGCGCGAAAACGCTCGAAACCGGCGCAGTGGCTCGCAAGGAAGCCGGCGTCATGCCTGTTCTCGGTCACCAGCGTGTGGGCGAGCGCGAGCATGAAGGCCGCATCGGTGTTCGGCCGGATGGGAATCCACTCGACCGCGCGGTTCGTGACGAGATCGCCGCGTACCGGGCTCACGTTGACCAGCTTCACCCCGGCCGCCGCCAGCCGGCGAAGCCACAAGCCGACTTCATGTTGAGACGCCCCGCCCGAGTTGACTTGCGAGTTGCGCAGCGGCACCCCGCCGAAGGCAACGAAGAGCTTGCAGTGCTGCTCCAGCACGCTCCAGGGCGTGTGCTGGAGACGCAGTTGGTCCATGTCGGCGACGATATGCGGCAGCAGCGTGCGCGCGGCGCCGAGGCTGTACGTGCCGACGTGCGCGACATAGCCGCCAGCGCAATTCATGAAGCGATGCACCTGGCTCTGGGCGTGATGGAAGCGCCCCGCGCTCGACCAACCGTAAGAGCCGGCGAATATGGACGAGTTGCCGAAGCGCTTGCGCACGCGCTCCACCTCCGCGGCCACCAGGTCGAGCGCGCGTTGCCACGAGACTTGGACGAACGGCTCGGCGCCGCGCTTGTGCGTCGCCGCGCCAGGCCCGGCGTCGAGATAGCTCTTGCGAACGGCGGGCCGCAGCACGCGCGTCGGCGAGGTCAGCGCGCCCGGGATCGAATTGCCGATGGGCGAAGGCTGCGGGTCGTGGGCGAAGGGCTTGAGGGCCTTGACCTTGCCCGCTTCGACCTCGACTTCGTACACGCCCCAATGGGTAGACGTAAGCAAGGGTGCATTCATCGACGCGCCTCCTTCGCTGGCTTGTTCACTCGTTTCGGCGCGGCGAGCGCCGCCCTGACATCGGGTGGCGCCATGTCGCACGCGGTCGCGGACGCCATCGCCGCAGAGTCGGCGTTGATGCCGGCGATCTTACGGTTGCTTGCCCATGGCCTCGATGGCCACTTCGCTTGCCGACCGGATGCGCGCGAGCTTGCGCGCGCTCGTGAGGGTGTATTGCAGCGCTTCATCGCGTGGTTTGCCTCAGCCGGCCGCCCGAGCGCGCGGTTGCACGGCGCGTTCCCATACGCGGCGCACGGCCGTCACGGCCTGCTCGACCTCGACCCGGCCGATGTGGCGGTGGGTCACGAAGCGTAGCTGCGAGCGCCCGTAATCGCTGGTCGCCACGCCTTCGGCGGCGAGGTCGCTCACCCATTGCCGCGCTGAGCGTCCGCTGGCCGAGATATCGACCCGCACGATATTGGTTTCGATGCCTGCGGCATCGACCAGGCTGGCATCGATCTGCCCGAAGCCTTCCGCGAGCAGTCGAGCGTTGGCATGATCGTCGCGCAACCGCTCGATCATGCATTCGAGCGCGACGATGCCGGCGGCAGCCACGATCCCGGATTGGCGCATCGCACCGCCGAGCATGCGGCGGAAGTGGCGGGCACGCTCGATGAAGGCCGCGCTGCCGCACAACAAGGATCCCACGGGAGCGCTCAGGCCTTTCGATACGCAGAAGCACACTGAATCCGCATACGCGGCGATGCGGCTCGCGTCGACGCCGAGCGCGACTGCTGCATTGAAAAGGCGCGCGCCGTCCAGATGCACGCCGGCCCCGTGCGCGCGCGCGACGCGCTGAACGGAAGCCATGTGCTCGAGCGCTAGTACGGCGCCGCCGGCGGTGTTGTGGGTCGTCTCCATGCACACCAGCGCGGGAGCGAGCTGCTTGGATGCCAGCCCCGACTCGAACGCGAATTCGAGCGCGGTCGGGTCCATCGCGCCGCGCGTGCCGGCGATCGGGCGATAGAACAATCCACCCAACAGCGAAATCCCCGAGTTTTCGTAGCTGATGATGTGCGCCGTGCGTTCGAGCAAGACTTCGGCGCCTCGGCCGGTGTGGGTCAGCAACGAGCACAAGTTCGCCATGGTGCCGCTCGGCAGGTACAGCGCCGCCTGCTTGCCGACTTTTTGCGCCGCCAGCGCTTCGAGCTTACGTACTGTCGGGTCGCCTTCGCGGCCGTCGTCGCCCAACTCGGCGTGACGCATCGCTTCCTGCATCGCTTCCGTCGGCTTGGTAACCGTATCGCTTCTGAGGTCGATCGGGGCCATCGCTGCTCCTTCGGTGAGGGTCTTGGCCGGCCGCTGTCCGCGCAGGGGACGGGCCGCGAAACTGCTAAGCATGCCCGAAGGCGGGGCGATGGTCGAGTGGCGGCTGGTGAGGATGTGATCGGGTCGGCGCTGCAAGTTAGCGCCACGAACGCCGACCCGCGGCTGGACGCACCCTTGTCGAGCGCCTCGCAGAACAATCGCCGCGCGCCTGCTCAGGCGCGATCAGCGCAATTGCCGCGCCGCGCGCTCGATCCGCGCGATGCCCTCGTCGAGCTGGTCCATCGAGGTCGCATACGAGATGCGGAAGTTGGGCGATATGCCGTAGGCGTCGCCCTGTACGACGGCGACCTCGGCGACCTCCAGCAAGTACAGCGCGACGTCCTGGTCGGTCGCGAGCACCTTGCCTTGCGGCGTGCGTTTGCCGATCCAGCCCGTACAAGAAGGAAACACGTAGAAGGCGCCTTCCGGGTTGGGGCATGAAAGTCCCGGGATGCGGTTCAATGCGCCGACCACGCGGTCGCGCCGCGCCTGGAAGATGGCCGTACGCTCGGCGACGATCTCCTGCGGCCCATCCAGCGCGGCGATCACCGCCATCTGCGCGATCGAGTTCGGATTGGACGTGCTTTGCGATTGCAGCTTGCGCATGGCCTCGATGAGAAATTTCGCGCCGGCGCCGTAACCGATGCGCCAGCCCGTCATGGCGTAGGCCTTCGACACCCCGTTCACCGTGAGGGTGCGCTCGTACAAGCGTGGCTCGACCTCGGCGATGGTGGCGAACTGCCTGCCGTCGTAGCGCAGGTGCTCGTACATGTCGTCGGTCAGGACCCAGACCTGGGGATGACGCAACAGCACTTCGGCCAGCGCGGCAAGCTCGGCGCGGGTGTAGGTCGCCCCGCTCGGATTGCTCGGTGAATTGAGCACCAGCCAGCGGGTGCGCGCCGTGATTGCGCGCTCGAGCTGCTCGGGCTGGAGCTTGAAGCCATGCTCCTGCAAGCAGGCGACGGCAACCGGAACGGCTTCGCACAGCACCGCCTGGTCGATGTAGGAGACCCAGTAGGGCGCGGGGACGATGACTTCGTCGCCCGCATCGAGCGTCGCCTGGAAGGCGTTGTAGATGACCTGCTTGCCGCCGGTGGAAACCGAGATCTGCTCGGGCTTGTAGTCCAGCCCGTTCTCGCGCTTGAACTTGCGGCAGATCGCCTGCTTCAGCTCGACGATGCCGTCGACCATCGTGTAGTGCGTGAAATCCTTGCGCAGCGCCTCGATGGCGGCTTGCTTGACGTGCTCGGGGGTGGGGAAGTCGGGCTCGCCCTGGGCGAAGGAGATGATGTCGCGGCCCCGGGCCTTCATCTCCATCGCCAGTTGATTGGCGTAGTTGCTCGGCGATTGCTTGATGCTGCGAACACGCTTGGAGATGATTCGGGCGGCGCTATCGGGTGCGTTCATGGGATATCCAATACGCGGGTTATCGTCGGATCGCGCGAATGCTATCGCAGCGCGCGGCGCTCAAGCCATGCCGATCGGCTCGGGCAGCACTTCGAGCACGTTGCCCGGCCGGGCGCGCATCATCTCGTAGAGCTGTCTGCGCACGCCGGCGTAGGCCGGATCGTCGTAGCGGTTCGTCATCTCCTGCGGATCGTTCACCAAGTCGTACAGCTCGCCCGCACCGGAATCGAGCTCGAAGGTGCACTTGTGGGTTTTCGTGCGCACGGTACGCAGCTTCACCGCCACGCCGCAGCGCGAGGGATGCACGTGCCATTCGCTATAGGCGACGTCGCGGGTCTCGCCGCGGTTTTCGAGCAGCGGGCGCAGGCTGCGGCTTTGCAGCGATCGCGCCGGCGGCACGCCCGAATAATCGTGAAACGTGGCGGCCAGGTCGAGCGTCGATACCGGCTCGCGCACGACCTGCCCGGCGACGACGCCGGGACCGCGCACCACCATGCCCACCCGCAGCAAGTCCTCGTAGGGGATCGGGTGCTTCAGATACAAGCCGTGATTGCCGAGCAGCTCGCCGTGGTCGGTGGTGTAGACGACGAGCGTATCGCGCGCGAGCCCGTACTGGTCGAGCGCCTCCAGCATGCGCCCGACATTGTGGTCGATCTGCGAGATCATGCCGTAGTAATTCGCCGTCATATGCGCGAGCTGCTCGTCGCTCTGGTCGGGCACGCGCGAGCCCTCGGCCCGGAACCGGTACATCGACGGATCGCTCAACTGCGGCTTGCCTTCGAGCACCGCCTTGTGCCACCACGGCCGGCGCTCGAGGTCGCGCTCGCGATGCTTGGGCAGCGCGAGCGATTGCGGGTCGTACATCCGGTTCCACGGCTCCGGACAATCGAAGGCGTGGTGCGGATCGGGAAACGACGCCCACAGACAAAACGGCTTGTCCGGCTTGCGGCGGGCGAGAAACGCAATCGTGCGATCGGCAATCCAGGTGCTGTTGTGCCAGGCCGAAGGCAGCGCCGAATTCCAGGTTTGCGCCGCCCCCACGTCGGGCCCCAGATCGGTTCTCCACAGTTCGAGGGCTTCTTCGTCGCGCCCGCGGCTCAACAGCCAGCGTTCGTAATGGCCGACCGGGGGCCGTTCGAGCGCCCGGGTGCGATGCAAATGCCCCAGGACGCACAGCTCCACGTGCTGGAAGCCCATGTACGGGCCGAACCAGTCGGCCCCGTACCGGTCTTGGCTCTTGTTGCACTCGGGCGTGCCGGTCGCGACGAACGTGGACTTGGTCGCGAAGTGCGCCTTGCCGATGAATGCGCTGCTGTAGCCGGCGGCGGCGAGCGTGCCGGCGAAACCGCGCCCGCCCACGGCCGGGTCGAGGTCCACCCCGTTGTCCCACACCCCGTGCGTAAGCGGCAGCAGGCCGGTCAATATCGAGGCGCGCGAGGGCTGGCAGACGAGATTCGGCGTGATGCAGGCGCCAAAGCGCGTGCCTTCCCGCGCCATGCGATCGAGATGCGGCGTCTTCAGCGCCGGATTCTCGAACCCGTAGCAATCCGCGCGCTGTTGGTCAGAAGTTATGAGCAGAATGTTCGGTCGCGCCGTCATGGAGGGATCGCTCGGTGGGATCGGACTGGGAGCGCCGCAAGGCGCGTGCGCGTTTGATTATAGACGCTGACGAAGCGCGCGTGACGGCACGGCCCAATGGCGGCTGCGGACGTCTTCTGAATCGCGCGCCTGCGTCGCACACGTGAAATCAGGTCCGACAGGCTCCTAGGCCGACGCCAAGCCCACGCTCTTATCCACCGCGATGCCCGCCGCCGGCATGGGGTACTTCAAGCCGCTCGCGGTATCGAACACGAGCGTGCGCTCGTCGCCGCGGAGCTGTCCGGCCGCGATCGCTTTGCGCCAGGCGGCGAAGCAGCCGGCGCCCTCGGGACAGAGCAGGATGCCCTCGGCGCGCCCCATGTCGAGTTGTGCCGCGACGATCTCCTCGTCGCTCACCGTAATGCCGAAACCCTCGCTCGCGCGCAAGATGTCGAGCACCAGGAAATCGCCGATCGTCGCCGGCGCCTTGAAGCCGCTCGCGTAGGTCTCGACCTCGTCCCAGCGCCGCGCGTGGCTCTGTCCTTCGCGCCAAGCGCGCACCAGCGGGGCGCAGCCGCTCGATTGCACGCACACCATGCGCGGGCGCTTGCGGCCGATCCAGCCGAGCGATTCCATCTCGTCGAATGCTTTCCACATGCCGATGTAGCCCGTGCCCCCGCCGGTCGGATAGAAGATCACGTCCGGCAGCTCCCACCCCAATTGCTCGGCGAGCTCGAAGCCCATCGTTTTCTTGCCCTCGATGCGATACGGTTCCTTCAAGGTGGACAGATCGAACCAGCCGCGCTCGCGCGCGAGCGCGCCGGCGAGCTTGCCGCATTCGTCGAGCAGGCCGTTGACGAGGTAGACCGAGGCGCCCTGCAGCGCCGCCTGGCGCACGATCGTCTGCGGCGTATCGTCGGGACACAGCACGTGCGATTCGATGCCGGCGCGACTACAGTACGCCGCCATCGCAGCACCCGCATTGCCCGCGGTCGGGATGACGGCCGCCTTCACGCCGAGCGCCCTCGCCATCGAGATCGCGACCGCCTGACCCCGCGCCTTGAACGATCCAGTGGGCAGCATCCCTTCCTGTTTGATCAACAGCTCGCCGCCGCCGGCGGCACGTGCGACGCGCGGTGCCGCGACGATGGGCGTCACCGTCTCGCCCAGCGAAACAACTTCGGCCGCACGCGGCAGCGGCAGCAGCTCGCGATAGCGCCACATGCTCCACGCCCGCTCGCGCAACGCCTCGCGGGGGAAGGCGCGCTCGATCTCATCGAGCCGATAGCGCACGAGCAGCGGCTTACCCGAGCGCGACAGCGCATGCAGGCGCCCCGCCTCGTAGTGTTCCCCGGTCGCACTGCACTCGAGATGGGAGACGAAAGAGCATGGTTCGGAGGTCATAGTCGCGGGGGCCGAAGCAGCATCGGCCGATTGTTGGGGATCGTTTCATAATATAAAATCGGCCCGAAGCATAAAAGGCCGCCGACTGCCGTGCCCGACGCGCAGACCAAGTCCACCATCCAGGTGATCGATCGCATGATGAGCCTGATCGACGCCCTGGTACGCCATCCCGGTCCGGCCAACCTCAAGCAGCTCGCGGTCGAGACGGGGCTACATCCGTCTACCGCCCACCGTATTCTCGCCGTCATGGTCGACAATCGTCTGGTCGACCGCATCGAGCCCGGCACGTATCGGCTCGGCATCCGACTGCTCGAGCTGGGCAACCTGGTGCGATTTCGTCTGAACGTGCGCCAGGAGGCGCTGCCGTTCATGCAGCGGTTGCACGAGGCGCTGCACGAGACCGTCAATCTCAGCGTGCGCCAAGGCGACGAAGTGGTATACGTGGAGCGCGTCGACTCCAGCGCGCACATGATGCGCGTCGTCCAGACCGTCGGTACGCGCGCCCCGTTGCACGCGACGGCTGTGGGCAAAGTCTTTCTGGCCGAGGACGGCGCGGATGCTGCCAATGCTTATGCGCAGCGTGCCGGGCTCAACCGCCTTACCGAGCACACGCTCGCCGATATCGCCGTCCTCGGCAGCGAGCTGGGCCAAGTGCGGCTGCAGGGCTACGCCATGGACCGGGAGGAAGCCGAGAAAGGCGTCTCGTGCATCGGCGCGGGCATCCGCGACGACGACGGCCGCCTGGTCGCGGGCTTGTCGGTCTCGGCCCCGTCCGATCGGCTGGATCCCGCCTGGGCCGCGCGCGTGCGCGAGACTGCGGAGCAGATCTCGCGCGCGATGGGCTACGTGCCGCGCGCGTGAGGTGCACGCGGCATGAACGGCCGCTACTTGCAGAATGGATCTGCAGAACCGGACAGACGACGTTCGCGTTTGGCGTCGGGTAACGCGTGCCTGCCCCCGGGGTCTCCACGCAGGTGAGCCGATGAAACGCGTTCGACAGCGGCTCGGCGAGCGGATCCGGGCCGTCTCGATCTTGCCCCTCGCCGCGACGCTCTTTCTCGCCGGTATCGTTGCCGCGGGCGAGATGCCGGCCGTGCGCACCGAAGAGCACGCCGTGCGGGTGCGCGTCCTGGTACGAGGCTTGGAGCATCCCTGGAGCGTTGCTTTCTTGCCCGATGGGCGCATGCTTGTCACCGAGCGCGAGGGCCGGCTGCGCATCGTGCGCGATGGCAAGCTCGAGCCGAAGCCGGTCGCGGGCGTGCCGCCGGTCGCGGCGAGCGGTCAAGGCGGACTGCTCGACGTCGTGCTGCATCCGCGCTTCGTCGACAACGGCTGGATCTACCTGTCCTACGCCGCGCGCGGCCCCGGCGGGGTGGGCACCGAGGTCGCGCGCGCGCGGCTCACGCAGGATCGCCTGGAAGACGTGAAGCAGATATTCGTGATGCAGCCCAAGGTCGGCGGCGGGCGGCACTTCGGCTCGCGCCTGGTGTTCGATCGCCAAGGTCATTTGTTCATCACGCTAGGCGAGCGCGGCGACCAGGATCGCGCCCAGAGGCTGGACGAGCACCTCGGCAAGATCGTGCGCCTGCATGATGACGGCCGCATTCCGCAGGACAATCCCTTTCGCGCGCGCGCCGGTGCGAAGCCCGAGATCTACACCCTGGGCAATCGCAACGTCCAAGGCGCGGCTCTGCACCCAGCCACGGGCGAGCTGTGGGCGCACGAGCACGGCCCGCAGGGCGGCGACGAGATCAACATCATTCGCGCCGGCGCCAACTACGGCTGGCCGGTGGTCACCTACGGGCGCAACTACGGCACCGGCACGAAGATCGGCGAGGGCACGCACAAGGACGGAATGACGCCGCCGATCCACTACTGGGTGCCCTCGATCGCCCCGTCGGGCATGGCGTTCTATACGGGAGACAAGTTCGCCAAATGGCGTGGCGATCTATTCGTCGGCGCGCTGCGCGACGAGATGCTGGTACGGCTGCGCTTCGACGCCGACAAGGTGGTGAAGGAGGAGCGGATGCTCAAAGGCGTGCTCGGCCGCATCCGCGACGTGCGACTAGGCCCCGACGGTTATCTCTACGTCCTCACCGACGAATCCGACGGCGTTCTGGCCCGGATCGAGCCGGCCGGCGGTTGAGGCGAGCGAATCCCCCCCGGTCTCGCTCAGCCGCGCCGATGCGGGTGCGGGTATTCCACCAGTTCCTTGGCCTTCCACTCCATCGCATCGATGCGGCTCAAGTAGCGGCATTGCGAAGCGGGGATGAGCGCGTAGTGGCGGGCGAGATCCACCCGGCGCTCGACCTCCCACGCACCGGCTTCCCCGGTGACCCAGTGCTCGGGGTCGAGCGTACGCAAGTCGAAGGCGCGCGAGTATTCGCGCAGCGTCTTCTCGCCGCGCTTGTTGTGATACTCGTGGAAGTACGACAGCGCCAGCTCGCGCAGCGTGCGGTAGACCGGGTCGCGCCCGCGCAGGGCGACGTGGTTGCTCTTGGCGATCGCGCCCCACAAGCCGCCGCGGCGAAACAGCGCCACCACATGATCCCAGTCGCGGCATGCTCGCATGTCGAGTATGAGCGGCGGCTCGCCGTGCAGCCATAGCGCGCAAGCAGCCACCAGAGCTGCTTCGATGCAATGCGCCCGCCGCTGCTTCAGCACCTGGCGCACGGTATAGCAGGTATCGCCTTCGGTTTCGTGATTGATGGGAATGGCGTTGATGTAGCGCTGCAACTCGCGCGGATCGGCGTAGCGCAGCAGGAGAGAACGCTCCTTGCGCGTCAGGGCGAGATCACGCGCTCGGGCTAGCGGCATGGCCGCCGCGGCGGCCGCGCGCGGCGCACGCAAACCGCGCCGAGCACGCTCACTCCGTGATCACCTCGTAGCGGACGTCGACGATTTCAAGCTCCTCCAGCCCACGCGGGCTTTGGAAACTCACGACATCGCCCGAGCGCGCCTTCAGCAGCGCTCGCGACACCGGCGCGATCCAACTCACGCGATTGCGCCGCGGATCGACTTCGTCCATGCCGACGATGGTGATGGTGCGCTCCTCGCCCTCGGCATCGACATAGGTCACGGTCGCGCCGAAGAACACCTGGTCGGTCGCTTCGCGCGCGAGCGGGTCCACGACCGCGGCCTGATCGAGGCGCTTGGTGAGGAAGCGGATGCGGCGGTCGATCTCCCGCAACCTGCGCTTGCCGTAGATGTAGTCGCCATTCTCGGAGCGGTCGCCGTTCGAGGCCGCCCATGCGACGGTACGCACGACTTCGGGCCGTTCTTCGTCCAGCAAGTGCCTGAGCTCGGCGCGCAGGCGCGCGTGGCCCGCCGGCGAAATGTAGTTCTTCAGCCCGTGCGGCAAGACCGGCGCATCGCCGTCGGTCGCGTCGTCGTGAAGCTCCTGGCGGCTCGATGAGCTCATGGCAATTCGCGCGCGGGCGAGCGCGGCTAACACTCCATGTAGTGTATGGAGAACAGGCCCGCGCCGTCCACCCAGCATTGCCTCGGCCGGAAGCCTGCACAGGCCGCCAGCGCCTGGAATTCCTGCACCGCGTACTTGTAGGAATTTTCGGTGTGGATCGACTCACCGGCGCGAAACTCGATCCGCTCGGTGCCGAGCAGTACCGACTGGTCGCGGCGGCTGTCGAGGTGCATTTCGATACGGCCGTGGGCTTCCAGGTAGAGCGCGCGATGGCGAAACGCACGCAGGTCGAAATCGGCACCGAGCTCGCGATTGATGCGCGCGAGCAGATTGAGATTGAACGCCGCCGTCACGCCCTGCGGATCGTCGTAGGCGGCTTCGAGCGCCGCTTTGTCCTTGCGCAGGTCGACGCCGATCAGCAGCCCGCCGCCGGCGCCCGCCAAGCGCGCCGCCTGGGCGAGAAACGCGACCGCCTCATCGGGGTGGAAATTACCGATGGTGGAGCCGGGAAAGAAGACCGTGCGCCGGCGCGGGCAGAAACGCTCGAGCACGGGAAGCTCGAAAGGCTGCGAATAATCGGCGCATATAGCGACGATAGGCAAGCGCGGAAAGGCGGACTCGAGGCTGGCCGCCGCGCTATGCAGCGTCTCGCGCGCGATATCGATCGGTACATAGACCGCAGGCTCGGTGGCGGCGATGAGCATTCGGCTCTTGCGGCTCACGCCGCTGCCGAATTCGATCAAGGCGCTGCGCGCGCCGATGCACGCGGCCATCGCCGGCGCATGACGCTGCATCAATGCCGTTTCGGTGCGCGTCGGATAGTACTCGGGCAGCGCGCAAATGGCGTCGAACAGCGCCGAGCCGACGGCGTCGTAGAAATACTTGGGCGGAAGCTCTTTGCGCGGCCGGCGCAAGCCATCGAGCACGTCTTCGCGAAACCGGCTCGCCGCGGTCGAATAGTCGTAGAACGAGACCCGCTCGCCCATCTCGACCCCGGCAGTGGACGTTGTGCAATCGAGCGATCAGCTCGCGCGAGCCGCGAGCAGTGTGCTCGTTTCCAGCCACTTCTTGATGCGGTTGGCGTCGCCGATGCGCGTGTACTTGCCCCAGGAATCGAGCAGGACGATGATGATCGGCCGATCGCGGATACGCGCGTGCATCACCAGGCACTGGCCCGCCTCGGCGATATAACCGGTCTTGGACACGTCTATGTGCCAATCTGGCGTGCGCACCAGGCCGTTCGAATTGCCGAAGCCGTACGCTTGGCCGCTATCGGCGGTATGGATCTGCGCGCTCGGTGCGGTGGAGAACGTGCGGATCAGCGGATAGTCCAGACTCGCCCGCACCATCAGCGCGAGATCGTCCGCGGTCGATACGTTTTCGCTCGACAGCCCCGTCGGCTCGACGAAGCGGCTGTTACGCATGCCCAGCTCGGCCGCCTTGGCGTTCATGCGGGCGACGAACGCTTGCGCGCCGCCGGGATAATTGCGCCCTAGCGCGCTCGCCGCACGGTTCTCCGACGACATCAGCGCGAGATGCAGCAGGTCCCGGCGCGAGAAAGCCGACCCGATGCGCAGCCGCGAGCCGGTATGCTTCAACGTATCGATATCGGCGCGCTCGATGCGAATCGATTCCTCCAGCGGCAGGTCGGCATCCAGCACCACCATCGCGGTCATGAGCTTGGTGATCGATGCGATGGCCGAAATCTGGCCCGTGTTCTTCGCATAGAGCGTGGTGCCCTCGGCGGTATCGAGCACCAGGGCCGCGGTCGACTTGAGATCCAGATCATCGCCGCCGTTGCGCTCGCTCGCGTTTACCTGCCCGCTCGCTACGGCGGCCGCTGCTGCCGCTGCTGCCGCGGCGGCGGCATTGGACGATTTGCCGTGCTTGGAGTACGACACCGTCACGCGTTTGGCGTTGGCTTTGGCGGCGACGCTGGATTTGACCGCGACCTTGGGGCTTTGAGCGGCCCAGACTACCGAGCCGGCACAGCCGACGCTTAGCGCGAGCAGGATCGTGATTGCGGCGTTGTTCACCGGCCGGTTCCTTGTTGATGCCCTCGGACAGCCGCTAAGATAGCAAATTAATTGGCGAATCGGGTACTCCGCAACGCCGGGGACAAAGCCGGCCGCAGGCTGCGAATCCGCGCAGCGGAAAAAAGAAACGCCGCCCCCGCATATCAGGGCGGCGTGATAAGGGGAAACCCAGGCCCCGAGCCGCTGCTTGTCACCCGCGGCGTAAGGTCTCCCGAGGAGGAACCAACTAGACAACCGACGGCGAATGGTACGGGATTCGCCTTACGGTAATCTTACGGGGAGTCCCGCGGGAAGCGCTGGGCCGGTAGAGCCGCAGTCCGCGGGCGTCAGGCACGCCAAGGCGTATGCTGCGTGCGTGCGCAGCCGAGCCTGTGGCGCCGGCACCTGCGGGTATCGAGAAGCGAACGATGCGACTGCTCATTGCCGAAGACGATCCGATGCTGGCCGACGGACTGGCGCGTTCGCTCGCGCAGATCGGTTTCGCCATCGACCTCGCCCCCGACGGCCTCACCGCCGATCACATGCTGCTCAACCAGAGCTACGACCTGGTGATTCTGGATCTCGGGCTGCCCAAGATGGAAGGGCTCGAAGTGCTGCGCCGGATGCGCCGCCGCAGCGGTGCGGCGGGCACGGCGCCGGTGTTGATTCTGACCGCGCGCGACGGCCTCGAGGACCGGGTGAGGGGCCTCGATCTCGGCGCCGACGATTACCTGACCAAGCCCTTCGACCTGCCGGAGCTGGAAGCGCGCGCGCGTGCGCTCGTGCGCCGAGGCAAGTTCGGCGTGAGCCCGCAGTTCGTCCACGGCCGCTTGCGCTTCGACACCATAGGCAGGCGGGCCTTGCTCGACGATCGGCCACTCGACCTGTCGGCGCGCGAGCTGTCCGTGCTCGAGACCTTGCTGCTCAATGTCGGCCGGGTAGTGAGCAAGGAACAGCTCGCCGAGCAGCTTGCCGGCTGGGGCGAGGAACCCGGCGTCAACGCGATCGAGGTCTACATTCATCGGCTACGCAAGAAGCTCGAGCCGGCCGAGGTGAGCGTGCGTACCGTGCGCGGCCTGGGCTATCTGCTCGACAAGCCGCCCGCCGGCACATGAACGAGATACCATGCCAGCGGCATCGCGTGGGATAGCCCTCGCGATCTGATCGCGACGATGCGCCTCTTCCCGGAAGCGTCGATCCGCCGCCAGCTCATCTTCTGGCTGGTCCTGCCCTTGTCGATCGCGCTGATCTGCTCGGCGCTGGTGGTGTACAAGCTGGCGCTCGATTTCGTCACCGAGGCCTACGATCGCGCGTTGTACGATTCGGCGCTCGATCTGTCGCGGCGCCTGCGCTTGCGCGACGGTCGGCTGTTCGTGGACCTGCCGCCCGCGGCGGCCGACATGCTGGAGATCGACGAGCTCGACCGCGTGTATTACGCCGTGCGCTCCGATTCCGGCGAGCTCGTCATCGGTCAAGGCGACCTGCCCCAGCCCGAGTCGTCGCACGACATTCGGCCGCAGTACCTGTACGCGACCTATCGCGATCAGCCGATCCGGCTGGTGGCGCTGCGCGTGCCCTACGATCCGGACGACGAGCACGCACTCGCCCTGGTGCTGGTGGCGGAAACGCTCATCCGGCGCCAGCTCCTGGGCCAGGATATCCTGATCGCGGTCGCGCTGTCGCAGCTCGTGCTGATCGCCATGATCGTCATCTCGGTCTACCTCGGCGTGGGCCACGGGCTGCTCGCGCTGGTGCGCCTGCGCCAACAGATCGAAAGCCGCTCGCATCGCGACCTCACCCCGCTCGACGAGCCGCACACGCCGCGCGAAGTCCGCCCGCTCGTGCACGCCATCAACGCGCTCATGCAACGCTTGCAGCGCGCGATCATGGCGCAACAGAAGTTCATCGCGGACGCGGCGCACCAGCTACGGACCCCGCTCGCCGGGCTGAAGACGCACGCCGAGCTGGCGTTGCGCGAGCAATCGCTGGCGAGCATGCGAGAGCGCGTTCGTGCGCTGATGCTCGCGACCGATCGCAGCGCGCACTTGGCCCATCAGCTCCTGTCGCTCGCCCGCGCCGAGCCCGAGGCCGGGTCGGTCGCCGCGATGGCGCGCATCGATCTCGACCGCCTCGTGAAAGACGTCGCGGCCGACTGGGTTCCGCTGGCGATCGAGCGCAGGCTCGACCTCGGCGTGAACCTCGGCGCCGCGCCGATCGCGATACACGGCAACGCGGTGCTGGTGCGCGAGCTGCTCGGCAACCTGATCGACAATGCGCTGCGCTACACCCCGCCCGGCGGGCGCGTCACCGTCGCCGTCGAGCGCCAGGACGCGCAGGCGGTGTTGAGCGTCGAAGATAATGGTTCGGGCATACCCGCCGGCGAGCACACGCGGGTATTCGAGCGCTTCCAGCGCCTCGGCCACGGCGCTGCCGAAGGCTGCGGCCTGGGGCTCGCCATCGTGCGCGAGATCGCCAACCTGCACGCCGCCTCGATCGACCTGACCGAGGGCGCCGGCGGCGCGGGGACGCGTGTGAGCGTGCGTTTCAAGCTCGCCGCGGCCAGCGAGCCCGCCTTTGAAGGCGCGGCCAGCGCGTAGCTTCCGCGCGCGCCCGTCGCGCCGGCGCGAACGCGCGCGCGGCGATCAACCTGGAAGCGCGGCGCCGGCGGCAGGCTGCGGATCGGCCAGCGACTCGGATTCCTCGCGTGCCTTCGCTTCCTTCTGCTGCAACGCCCACATCCCGGCATAGATCTGGCCGCGCTCCAGCAATTGCCTATGCGTGCCGCGCTCGACGATGCGGCCGTGGTCGAGCACGAGGATCTGGTCGGCGGCAACGATGGTCGACAGGCGGTGCGCGATGACCAGGGCGGTGCGCCCGCGCGCGATGCGCTGCAGCTCCGCCTGTATCGCTTTCTCGGATTTCGAGTCGAGCGCCGAGGTCGCCTCGTCGAATACCAGAATGCGCGGGTTCTTCAGCAGCGCCCGGGCGATCGCGATACGCTGCTTCTCGCCGCCGGAGAGCTTCAAGCCGCGCTCGCCGACGGGGCTCTGGTAACCCTCCGGCAGCGACACGATGAACTCGTGGATGTGCGCCGAGCGGGCCGCCTCGAGCACCTCCTCGCGACTCGCATCCGGACGTCCGTAGGCGATGTTGTAATAGATCGTGTCGTTGAACAGCACCGTGTCCTGCGGCACGATGCCGATCGCCGCGCGCACGCTTGCCTGGGTCGCGTCGCGGATGTCCTGGGCATCGATCGTGATCCGGCCCGCATCCACGTCGTAGAACCGGAACAGCAGCCGCGCCAAGGTCGACTTGCCCGAGCCGCTCGCTCCGACCACCGCGACCGTCTCGCCGGGGCCGATGTCGAAGCTCACCTGGTGCAGTATGGTCCGGCGTTCGTCGTAAGCGAAATCAACCTGCTCGAAGCGTACCCGGCCTTCGCTCACGCGCAACGCGCCCGCACCGGGCTTGTCTTCGATTTCGCGATGCTGGCGCAGCATCCCGAACATGCGCTCCATGTCGGCGAGCGATTGCTTGATCTCGCGGTACACCACGCCGAGGAAATTGAGCGGGATATAGAGCTGGATCAGGAATGCATTCACGAGCACCAGGTCGCCGAGCGTCATCGTGCCCGCCAGCACCGCCGCGGCCGCGCGCCACATCACGAGCGTGACGCCGAGGGCGATGACCGCGCTCTGGGTCGCATTGAGCGCCGACAGCGAGGTCTGCGACAGAATCGCGGCGCTTTCCCAGCGCCGCATGGCCTCGTCGTAGCGGCGCTGCTCGAAGGTTTCGTTGCCGAAATACTTGACCGTCTCGTAGTTGAGCAAGCTGTCGATCGCGCGCGTATTCGCACGCGAATCGAGCTCGTTCATGTTGCGGCGAAAATGCGTGCGCCACTCGGTGATGGTCACGGTCGCACCGATGTAGATCGTGAGCGTGACCAGGGTGATGCCGGCGAACCAGGGATCGTACTTGACCAGCAGGATCGCCGTGACCAGCGAAATCTCCACCAGCGTGGGCAGTATGCTGAACAGCGCGTATCCCATCAGCGAGGAGATGCCGCGCGTGCCGCGCTCGACATCGCGGGTGAGGCCGCCCGTCTGGCGCTCAAGGTGAAAACGCAGCGACAGGCTGTGCAAGTGACCGAAGACCTCCAGCGCGACGCGCCGCACCGCGCGCTGTGTCACCTTCGCGAACACGAATTCGCGCAGCTCCGTGAAGACCGTGGTGGAGAGGCGCAGCAACCCGTACCCGATCAGTAACGCCGCGGGCAAGGCGACCGCCGCGCTCGCATTGTCCAGGCGATCGACGATCCCCTTCAGCACCAGCGGCACGCTCACGTTCGCGCCCTTGGCGGCGAACAGGCAGGCGAGCGCGAGCACGACGCGCCAGCGAAACTCCCACAGGTAGGGGAGCAGCGTGCGCAGGGTCTGCCAGTCGTTGCGCTGCGCCGGCGGCGGACCGGGCTCGAGGCGGCGTGCAGCGTGCCGGTCCACGATTACTCCTTGAGGATCACCGCTTGACGCTCGCCCAGCACGATGAAGGCAACGTCATGCCGATCGGAAAACTCGTGCCAGGCGCGCTTGGCGCCTGGCGTGAACGGCGAGCCGTAGTCGTCGCAAACGATCGTGCCGCCGGCGACGAGCCGCGGCCAGAAGTATTCGAGCGCGGCGAGGCTCGGCCGATACAGATTGACGTCCAGATGCACGAACGCCCAGCGCTCGGGGGTGAGCGAGTGCAGCACCTCCGGTACCCATCCCTGCACGACGCTTGCCCGCGGAAACTCGGCAAAATGCCGGCGCACGCTCTGGACATCGAGCGCCGCATCCGGGCGCGAGAAGAACGCCTCGCGCTCGACCGTGCCGCCGGCACGGCGCACCGCGATCAAGTCCTCTTCGCCCTCACCTCGGGCGCCGGCGAAGCTGTCGACCAGGTAGACATCGCTGCCATCGAAGCCGGCGAGGCGAGCGCGCGCAACCCGGCACAGCAGCAGCGCGCTGGCGCCCCGGTAAACCCCGATCTCGGCCCGCGCCCCGGGCAGCTCGAGGCTCGCCACGAAATAGCGAACCAGGTTGAGGCGGCCAAGAAAGCGCTGGAACACGTTATACGGCGTGAGCACCGTGCCGGTATCCTCCAGGCAGCGCCGGTACAGCGCAGGAAACGGCTCGCCGCCGACCACCACATCGCCGAGCAGGATATCGAGATGGCGCGCGAGCGGCGCGCGAGCGTGCAGCGCGCCGATGCGGCTCTCGATCTCGTACGGCAATTCGGACCCGGCGAGCGCGCTTCGCGGAGACTTTCGTCTGAGGGAATTTACGCCTGCCTTCAGCGTCTTGAGGAGCATGTTCAACGTTCGCCGGCGCGCCGCCGGGAGCGCTCGGCTGGGTGCCTGCGTATGCTAACACGGGCAGCCGCCGTACCGTCCCGGCGGCCGCGTGATCTCATCCTCGAGCGCCATCGCGGCGTCTGGCAGAACACGGGCGGCCGTGGCGGCGCCCGGGCGGGAGCGAGAAAAAAAAACGGGCGCAGTGTTCTGCGCCCGAAAGTCGCTACCAAAGGAGGAGGGTCGAAAACCCGAGCATGCGCCCGGGCCTTCGCCTCAACCAGCAAGCAAGCGCGATGCCAGCGGGTACGGCGGTAAATTACCCCGCGAACCAGACCATGTCGCGGTCATACCCGGACCCGTAGCTGTCGAAGTTTCCTCACTCCAGCCGTATTTTCGGTCAGCGGACCGGCCGGCGCGGTGCGACTGCTCCTGGAGGACTTGGCGAACGCGAGTCGATGGCCATCGGCCGCCACGACTCGGAGCTCGTTCCCGCGCTCAAGCCGATTCGTGTTCCTTGGCGTAGCCCAGCAGCCCGGTACTCAATCGGAATATGGCGTAGGACACCCAGGCGAGCGAGCGCGCGATGAGCGGCTGTCTCGACCAGCGCTCGCGCACCACCGCACGCGCACCCTGCTCGATCAAGTCGAGCAGGCAGGCGCGGAGCTGCGCGGCGAAGGTCCGGTCGTCGATCACGACGTTGGCTTCGCGCGCCATCAACAAGCTGAACGGATCGATGTTGGACGATCCGACGGTCGCCCAGCAGCCGTCGATCACGGCGACCTTGGCGTGGAGAAAGCTCTTGTGATACTCCTGGATCACGATGCCCGCATCGAGCAGGCTGCCGTAGAGAGCGCGCGAGGCATGGTGCAGGAAGAAATACTCGACCCGCCCCTGCAACAACAACACGACCTGCACGCCGCGCTGGGCCGCTTCGGCCAGCGCATGGCGGAAGCGCAGGCCCGGCAGGAAATACGCCATGGCGATGATGATCTCGCTGCGCGCCCGAGCGATCGCTTCGAGATACGCCTCCTCGATGTCGCGGCGGTGGCCGAGATTGTCGCGGATGACCAGGGCGGCGCGCTGCGTACCGACCCTGGGATTGGGCGCGCAACGTAGCGCCCAGTTCCGCCAGCGGCGCCGGAACTGCGTCCACGACACCATCACCCAAAGCCGCGTAACGGCCTCGTGCACGTCGTCGACAACCGGCCCGCGCACCGCTACCGCGAAATCCACCCGCGGCGGTACGTGGCCGGGCGTGTACATGTCGTCGATGACGTTGATCCCGCCGACAAAGGCCGTACGCGCATCGACGATTACGAGCTTGCGATGCAAGCGCCGCAGACGCGAACGACGGAAATTGAAGTGGGCGATATCGGGCCGATACACCAGGACCTGGACCCCGGCGTCGCTCAGCCCCGCGATGAGCGAGGCCGGCAGCCGCTTGGAGCCGAAGCCGTCGATCAGCACGTGCGTCGCCACCCCGCGGCGTGCGGCGCGCGCGAGCGCCGCGGCGATGCGCTTGCCCGCGGCATCGTTCTCGAAGATGTAACTCTCGAGATAGATTTCCTCGCCGGCGGCGTCCATCGCCGTTTCGATAGCGGGAAAATAATCGCCGCCGCCGATCAGCAGGCGCACCTCGTTGCCATCGCTGAATCGGATCATACCCGCACGATGGTCGCCGATAACGCCGCATGGTCGGAGATGCGCGACCACGGAAAGCCGTGATGGACGCTCGCGCGGCGCACGCGAAATCCACGCACGTAGATGCGATCCAGGTGCAGCAGCGGCAGTGCCGAGGGGAAACTGCGCGCCGGACCCCCTCGCGTTATCTCGAACACTTCCGCCAGGTGCAGCGGGCGCGCGAGCAGTGCCCTCGCATGCAGGCGCCAGTCGTTGAAATCGCCCGCGACGATGAGCGGCGCGTGCGGCGGCACCATCTCTTCGATGCGCCGGCGCAACGCCATCAATTGCTGCCTGCGCCCGCGCGCGGTGAGACCCAGGTGGACGCACACACAATGCAGCGGCGCGCGCCAGCCGCTCACGTCGATCTCGCAGTGCAGCAGCCCGCGCGATTCGAGCGCATGCGCAGACACGTCCTCGTTGTCCCAACGCACGATCGGGTAGCGCGACAGCACCGCGTTGCCGTGGTGACCGAGGTCGTAGACCGAATTACGGCCATAGGCGAAGTCATGCCAGACCGCGTCGGCGAGGAACTCGTACTGCGGCTCCTCGGGCCAGTTCGGAATGCGCTCGGCATGGCGTTGATGATCGCCGAGCACTTCCTGCAGGAACACCAGGTCGGCGCCGAGCTGGCGCAAGCGATCCCTCAGCTCGTGCACGACCATGCGGCGGTTGAAGTTCGAAAACCCCTTGTGGATGTTGTAGGTCGCGACGTGCAGGGTGTCCATCATGCGGCTGGCAGCGCCGCGTGGGCGCGCGCTTCGCGCATCACGATGGGCAGGACGCGAAGCGCATCGGCATTGCTCCACGAGAACACCAATCGAGCCGCGTCCTGCCAGGGCAGCCACTGGTAGCGCAAGTGCTCGCGCGGATCGAGCACCACCGGCAGCCGCTGCGGCACGGTAAGGCCGAATACGCGCTCGGTGTTGTGGGTCGTGCCGGGCGCATAGCGGCTGCCCCAGTGGCGGAAGATCTCGAAGCGATTCTGGATATGCCAGTCGAGCAGCGGAAAGCGGCCGGCATCGATTCCGGTTTCCTCGCGCACCTCGCGGATGGCCGTCTGCACGCAGCTCTCGCCTTCATCGAGGCTGCCGGTCACCGACTGCCAGAAGCCGGGACGGTCGGCGCGCTCGATCAGCAGGGCTTCGAGCTCGGCTGTGTGAATGACGACCATCACCGACAAGGGGATCTTGTACTTCACACCCGAGCCCGCGATCTCGGTCACGCCCGCTCGTCTCGGCGCTCGCATCGGCATGTCGAAGCGATCGGCAGTCGCAATCCTAGTGTCCTGAGTCTGAAGTTCGTTGCTTGAGCGACCAACGCTACGACTGTACCCTGAGCGGCAAGAGCGTCGAAATCGGCGTCAGACGCGAAGCGAACCGCAGGCGAGGCTTGGACATCTGGCGAGGATTCGCGACAAAGTCTGGCGTCGATTCTCGACATCTCTTGTGCGGCGAATTTCGGACTCAGGACACTAGATCAGCAGGATCGGAAGCTCCAGATCGGCCGCCGGCTTGCCGGTGAAGATCACCCAAAAACACTTGCCTTCGGCGCGCCAATACTCGGCCGAGGTCTTGAAGATGTCGAGCAGGATGACGAAGCCATCCGGATCGGCCTTGGCGTAGGCGGCAAAGCCTTCGATCCGAACGACCAGGCCCGGCTGCTCGATCCAAGACAGGTCGGTGAGGCAGTCCTCCAGCGCATCCCAATTGCGGCCGAACCAGGACGGAAAGGCGAGCGAACGGCTCAACAGACCCAGGAACTGCGACTTGGTCCGTACCGCCGAGGCATCGATGGCGACGAAATGCAGCCGTGCCGAATGGGCCGCGGCCGCCAGGTCGGCGGGCGCTTCCGCGGCACGATAGACACCGGATTTGCGCGCCTCGCGCAGGCGCTGTTCGAGGACTTCCATGCTATTCCCGAATTCTGCGGAAGCTGTGGTAGTGATCGTCGCTGTAGTAATACTCCCCGCCGCGGCCGGCGACGATACGGCGCGCCCCGCGGTCTTGCGACCCCGGCGTGGGGACGGTGTATTCACGATAGTACCCCCGCTGCGCGAGCGGCAGGCGCCGTTCGCGGTTGCCGAAGGTGGTCCCGTCGCGGCGATAGGGAAACGGGCCGCCGCGCTTGATCGTCGCCAAGGTGTGCGCCGCTTCGCGCGGCAACTGCGCCAGCGCAACCTCGGCCATCGGCGCGCTCGGTTCGCGCGGCCAGGCGGCCAGCGCGACCAACAGCCCCAGGCACGCCAGCAACGTGCTGCCGAGACCGCGCAGCGAAGGCGTGCTCACCGGCGGATCCGCCCTGCCGACTCATTGTTCCGGGGCGGGCGCCGCGCGCAGCCGGATATGTAGCTCGCGCAGTTGGCGCTCGTCGACTTGGTTGGGCGCCTGGGTGAGCAGGCAGGTCGCCCGTTGCGTCTTGGGGAAGGCGATGATGTCGCGAATCGATTCCGCCCCCGCGAGCAGGGCGACGATGCGGTCGAGCCCGAACGCGATGCCGCCATGGGGAGGTGCGCCGTACTTGAGCGCATCGAGCAGAAAGCCGAACTTCGATTGCGCCTCCGCGGCGTCGATGCCGAGCGCGCGGAACACCTTCTGCTGCACTTCCTGGCGATGGATTCTGACCGAACCGCCGCCGATCTCCCAGCCGTTGAGCACCATATCGTGCGCCTTGGCCATGGCCTTGCCGGGCTCGGCCTCGAGCAGGTCCTCGTGGCCTTCCGCCGGCGCCGTGAACGGATGGTGCATCGCGTCCCAGCGCTTTTCGCCGTCGTTCCACTCGAACATCGGAAAATCGACCACCCACAGCGGCCGCCAGCCTTGTTCCGCCAAGCCGCGCTCGTGCCCGACCTTGGCGCGCAGCGCACCCATCGCTTCGTTGACGACCTTGGCGCGATCGGCGCCGAAAAAAATCAAGTCGCCGTCGCAGGCCTCGGTGCGTGCGAGGACGGTCTGAATCACATCGGCCGCCAGGAATTTGAGGATCGGCGATTGCAGGCCCTCGATGCCCTTCTCGACCGCATTCACCTTGATGTAGGCGAGCCCCTTGGCGCCGTAGATCTTCACGAACTCGGTGAGGTCGTCGATTTCCTTGCGCGTGAGCTCGCCGCCCTGCGGCACGCACAGCGCGGCCACTCGGCCGTCGGCAAGGCGGGCGGCGTCGCGAAACACCTTGAAGTCTACGTCGCGCATGATGTCGGTGAGCTCGGTGAGCTTCAGCGGCACCCGCAAATCGGGTTTGTCGGAACCGTACAGCGCCATCGCTTCGCGGTAGGACAGTCGCGGGAAGGGGTCGGGCAGGCTCTCGCCGGCGGCCGCGTGGAACACCTCGCGCACGAGCGCTTCCATGAGCGCCATGATTTCCGCTTGGCTCAGGAAGGAGGTCTCGACGTCGATCTGGGTGAACTCGGGCTGGCGATCGGCGCGCAGATCCTCGTCGCGAAAGCACTTCACGATCTGGTAGTAGCGATCGAACCCGGCCACCATGAGCATCTGCTTGAAGAGCTGCGGCGACTGCGGCAGGGCGTAGAACATGCCCGGGTGCACGCGCGAGGGCACCAGGTAGTCGCGCGCTCCCTCCGGGGTCGAACGCGTGAGCATCGGCGTCTCGATATCGATGAAACCGTGGCGATCGAGGAACTGGCGCGCGCTCATCGCGACCCGGTAGCGCAAGCGCAGATTGCGCTGCATGAACGGGCGGCGCAGATCGACGACGCGATGCTCGAGCCGCACGGTTTCCGACAATTGCTCGTCGTCCAGTTGGAACGGCGGCGTGACCGCGGTGTTGAGAATCTCCAAGCGCTCGGCGAGCACTTCGATTTCGCCACTGACCAGGTGCGGGTTGACCGTGCCTTCCGGCCGGGCGCGCACCCGCCCGCGCAGTTGGACGACGTATTCGTTGCGCAGCCGCTCGGCGCTGGCGAAGCTCTCCGGCCGGTCGGGATCGCAGACGATCTGCACGATGCCCTCGCGGTCGCGCAGGTCGATGAAGATCACCCCGCCGTGGTCGCGGCGCCGGTGCACCCAGCCGCACAGATCGACATCGGTGCCCAGGTGCCGACGGCTGATCAAACCACAATACTCGGTGCGCATTGCAACGTTTCCGTGCGGTATCGGAGCGGCCTGATCGGCGCCCTCAGCGCTGTGCGGGCTGCGCTTGCCGCGCTTCTGCGCCGGCCACGGCCACGGCGATTTTGATTTCTCGCCCCGCCGCCGGAGCGACCACGCCCATCGAAATGATGTATTTCAGCGCCTCATCCACGCTCATGTCCAGTTCCACTACGTCGGAGCGCGGCATCATCAAGAAAAACCCGGAAGTCGGATTGGGAGTCGTCGGAACATAAACGCTGACGTATTCGCCGCGCAAATGGTTGACGACATCCCCGCCGGGCTTGCCGGTCTGAAAGGCGATCGTCCAGGAGCCGTTACGCGGGTATTGGACCAGCAGAACCTTGCGAAACGCGAGCCCGGTATCGGCCAGCACCGTGTCCGACACCTGCTTCACGCCGTAGTAGATCGACTTCACCACCGGTATGCGGGCGAGCACCCCTTCCCAGAACCGCACCAGGCGCTGGCCGATGAAATTCGCCGCCAGCAGCCCGGTGACGAACACCACCACGATCGTCACCAGCGCGCCGAAACCCGGGATGTGCACGCCCCAGAGCGCTTCCGGCCGCAGCCGCGTCGGCAGCAGATCCAACGACTGATCCATGGTATTGATCAACCAGCTCAACACCAGGACCGTGATGCCGAGTGGTATCCAGATCAGTAGCCCGGTGATGAAATATCGCTTCATCAGCTACAAGCCGAACACGCCCCGGCCCCGCAGGCCGGCGCATCCGGCTTGGCGCCGCTGTCCGCGGCGCTCGCGCTCTCGGTCGCCTTGCTCTCTTCCTTGGTCTTGGTCTCAGTCTTGGGCTTGCCGTTGTTCTTGAAGTCCGTCGCGTACCAGCCGCTGCCTTTCAACTGGAAGCCGGCGGCCGTGACCTGTTTCGAGAACGTGCTCTTGCCGCACTCGGGGCAATCCGTAAGCGGCGGCTCGGATATCTTCTGCAGGAAATCGTTCTGGAACCCGCAAGCAGTGCATCGATACTCGTAGATGGGCATGAAAAAGCCTCCCGAAGGCGACTGGGGATTATAGCGAGCAGACCCGCCAGCGTGTCGGAAATGTTGGGCCGCACCAGCGGCATTTCAATGTGCCGGGGCGCGTGCGTGACCCCTCGTCAGGGCGCCGTTGCACCCGCATTGGATCGCCCCAATGTTCTACATGTTCAGATAGCTGAGAGCCGCTGGCCGGCGACGCCGGGGCGGCGAGCACAGGCCATGACAGCGAACGGCAAGCTACAGATCGCGTGCGTACATTGCAGCGCAACCAACCGTGTCCCCGGCGCGCGCCTCGCCGAGCGGCCCGTCTGCGGCCGGTGCAAGCGAGCGCTGTTCAGCGGTGTCCCCGCCGAGCTCGATGCGGCGATGTTCGAGACCGTCGTGCGCCAGACCGACATTCCGGTGCTGGTGGACTTCTGGGCCCCGTGGTGCGGTCCATGCCGGACGATGGCGCCGGCGTACGCGCAGGCCGCGGCAGTTCTGGAGCCGAACGTCAGGGTTGCGAAGCTCGACACCGAACAGGCCCCGGACGTTTCGAGCCGATTCGGCATACGCAGCATCCCGACCCTGGTGCTCTTTCGCGGCGGCCGTGAGATCGCCCGCCGCAGCGGCGCGCTCGACCGCCAGAGCCTGGTCCAGTGGATAGAGGCCGAGCTGGGGTGAGCTGGGGGTCAGGTCATCCACGTTTCAGCAGACTTCATCACTGCGCCTGGAACGTGAAAGACCCCAGCCTGGGCTACCCCCCAGCCTGGGCTACCCCCCAGCCTGGGCTGCCCCCCCGCCTGCGCTAGCCCAACTCGACCGGCACGAACACCGTCGCGCGATCGGCTCCGGTGTTACGTTGCACCAGCAACGCCGCGTGCTTGCCCGCCTTCTGGATCTGCTCGCGCAGCTCGGCGGAATTCGTCACCGGTGTGCCGTTGACCGAGAGAATCACATCCCCCGGCGCGATGCCCGCGGCAGCCGCCGGACCGGTCGCCTGCTCGACCACGAGTCCCGAGCGCAGGCCGGTTTGTTTTCCTTCTTCCGGTGTGAGGGGGCGCACCGAGACACCCAGGCGCGGCTGCTCGGTCTGTGCGGGATCGGGAGCCTGGGCCACCGCGGCCTGCGGCGTTGCCCCGACCACGACGGTGAGCGACTGTTCCTTGCCCTTGCGCCAGATGCGCATCTTGGCCGACTCCCCGGGGCGGACGTCGCCCACGGCGAGCGGCAGCTCGGCCGAGCTGCGGATGCTCTTGCCGTTGAAGCCGAGGATCACGTCGCCGGGTTGAACGCCGGCTTTCTGTGCCGGGCTGTTCGGCGTCACCGCCGTCACCAATGCGCCGTCGGCTTGCCTCAAGCCGAACGATTCGGCCAGGCTCTGGTTGAGCTCCTGGATGGTGACGCCCAGGTGGCCGCGCGTCACCTTTCCGTACTGCTGGAGCTGATCCTTCACCTTGATCGCGACTTCGATCGGAATGGCGAACGACAAGCCCTGATAGCCCCCAGTGCGGCTGTAGATCTGGGAGTTGATGCCGATCACTTCACCCTTCATGTTGAACAGCGGGCCGCCGGAATTGCCCGGGTTGACGGCCACGTCGGTCTGGATGAACGGCACATAGGCGCCGTCGGGCAGCGAGCGCCACTTCGCGCTGACGATACCGGAGGTAACGGTGTTCTCGAAACCGTAGGGCGAGCCGATCGCCGTGACCCATTCACCGACCTTGAGGTCGGTCGTATTGCCGATCCGCACCGAGGGCAGGTTGGTCGCATCGATCTTGAGCAGCGCGACGTCGGTCGCCTTGTCGACGCCGAGCACCTTGGCGCGAAACTCGCGCTTGTCGGTCAGCTTGACGGTGACTTCCTTGGCGCTCGCCACGACATGCGCGTTGGTGAGCACCAGGCCGTCGGGATTGATGATGAAGCCCGAGCCCATGCCGCGCACCGGCATGCGGTTCTGCGGCATCGGTACGCCGAAGCGGCGGAAGAATTCGAAGAACGGATCGCCCGGCTGAAGCTGCGGCAGATCGGCCGCCGGTTGAGTCTCCTGCACCACGCTGATATTGACGACCGCCGGGCCGTTGCGCTCGACGATCGAGGTGAAATCGGGCAGCAAGGTCGGCGACACGCCGCTCTGCGGGCCACTCGCAGCCGCCGCATGCGCGGGCCGGGAAATCTCACCGAGGAAATCGGGCTGCAGCACCGCGATGCCCGCGCCGGCGACGAACCCCGCGGCCAGCAAGCCGGCCGCAATCCAACTCCGAGTCATGACGAGCTCCTTAGACAGTTCAATGAAGGCGCAGCCGATCGCTCGTACGCTTTCCGAGCGACCCGGCACAATGCGCGATTGATGCTCTCTAAGGCAATTTCGGTCCGGGCTAAGTTCCACCGCGCGCCATCGGGGCCCGCCGGCAGGCGTGATGGCGTTGCTAGCGTGCGGCCTGATGCCGATGCGCGGTGGCGTCCTGCTCGGTGCGCGTCTTTACTTCGTAGGCCATGGGATCGCGCATCTCTTCGAGGATGTGGCCCACCAGGCCGATCGCGCGCGCCATCACACCGAGGCCGCGCACGATCCGCCACGGCAGCCCCAGCTCGGAAGCGATCGCGCCGATCGCACCGGTCGCATTGACCGGCAGCACTTTGCCGTACACCTTCTGCGCGTCCTGCGCGATCAGCTTCATCAAGGTGCAATACTGGCCGTGCAGACCGTTCTGCTGCGCGATTTCGAACAGGCGGGGCGCACGCGGATCCACCGGCTTGTGGAAGGTATGGCCGATGCCGCCGATGATCTGCTTGCGGGAATGGAACTTGAGCACGACCTCGTGTGCGATCGCCGCCAGGTCGGCGTCCGGATCGGGTCGCGGCAGTGCTTCTTGCAGGGTGCGCGCCGCGGTCTCCATGCTGCCGACGAAGACGCTGCCCAAGCCGCATAACCCGGCGCCCACGGCAGCCTGCATCGCTTCCGGCGCGCCGGCGTAGGTGAGGCGAGTCACCAGCGCGCTCGGCGTCAGGCCGTGCTCCACCAGCGTCACCGCGATGGCATTGAATACGACCGCCTCCTGGGGCGTGGGCATCCTGTCCATGAGCTCGAGAAACGCCATGTCGCCGAGCGACACCTTGCCCAGGATTTCGCTGCACAAATCGCGTCCCTTGATGGTGATCTTCTCCGGCGTGCTCCAGGCGATGTCCGACTTGATGGCTTTGCGTTTCATGGCGAGTCTCCGAGTGGGTACAGTGATGCCGAGTCCGAGATGCGACATTATGCGCCGCCGGCGCGCGCGCCTTCCAGGCGCACTCCAAGTGCGCAACAACGCGCGCAGCGGCGTGACCGCCTTGCAGCGCTTCCTGTCGCCGGAGCGCTGCTCCTTTTCGACAGAAACACGCGTCCGTTCCGATCGCCGGCACGAGCCTGGCGCCGATTGACACTGCGCGGCCGCCGTCATAGTCTCGACGGGCCGCGGACAACGGTCCGCCTCGCGCGGCGGCGCCCCGATCCCCGATCCCCGATCCCCGACACCCGATACCCGATACGCACGGCACGCGGGGATAGGCGAGCGGTTGCGGATCCCTTCCATTACCGTCACCGGACGCGTGCGCCACCGGCCGGGAAGCTGCCTGTGACGCGGCGCGGCGATTTCGCCGGCGAGCCGCATCGGCAGCGACTATCGATCCATACAGGAGACAGCAGCATGTCGAACGAACGCGTACTCGAAGACAAGGTGATCGTGATCACCGGCGCGGGCCGGGGCATAGGCCGAGAATTTGCTTTGCTCGCGGCCGCGCACGGCGCCAAGGTGGTGGTGAACGACCTCGGCACCGAGGTCACCGGCGCAGGCAAGGACGAGAAGGTCGCCGAGCAGGTCGTGCGCGAGATCCGCGCCGCCGGCGGGGAAGCGGTCGCCAACACCGACAGCGTCGCCGACTACAAGAGCGGCGCGGGAATCGTCGAACAGGCGGTTGCGACCTACGGCCGCATCGACGGGGTCGTCAACAACGCGGGCATCCTGCGCGATCGCATATTCCACAAGATGGAGCCGGAAGAGTGGGACGCGGTCATCAAGGTGCACTTGTACGGCGCGTTCAACGTGAGCCGGGCCGCGGCGACGCATTTTCGCAAGCAGGAAAGCGGCGCCTACGTGCACATGACATCCGGCTCGGGGCTGTTCGGCAATTACGGCCAAGCGAACTACGGTGCCGCCAAGCTGGGCATCTGCGGGCTGTCGCGCCAGATCGCGCTCGAGATGTCGCGTTTTCGCGTGCGCTCCAATTGCATCGCCCCCTCGGCCTTCAGCCGCATGATCGAAGCCATTCCCACCAATACGCCGGAACAGGCCGCCCACGTCGAGGCCCGCCGCCGCGGAATGTCCGCCGCCAAGATCGCGCCGATGGCGATCTTTCTCCTTAGCGACCTCGCCAAGGACGTCAACGGCCAGATATTTTCCGTGCGCGCGAACGAGATCTTCCTCCTCAGCCAGCCGCGGCCGATACGCTCGGCGCACAACTCCGAAGGCTGGACGCCGCGCTCGATCGCCGAGCGCGTGCTGCCCGCGTTCAAGGCATCCCTCGTGCCGCTGGAGCGTTCGCGCGACGTGCTGTCCTGGGATCCGATTTGAACGTTGGTCGATACCCGCAGTCATTCCCAGGGCGCAGCCTGGAGTCGAAGCAGCCTCATGCCCATGACCGATGAGCGCACGCTGACGCGCCTGCTTCAGCACCTGGCTGCCGCGCACGGCGCGCGGCCTGCCCTGCATTACGGCAGCCGCGTCGTCAGCTTCGCCGAGTTGCAGGCCGAGAGCGCGCGGGTGGCCTCCGGGCTCGCCCGGCTCGGTGTCGGCGCGGGCGACCGGGTGGCGATCTGGCTCCCCAATACACCCGCGTGGCTCGCGTGTTTCTTCGCCTGCTGCCGCCTCGGCGCGATCGCGCTCGCGACCAACACGCGCTTCCGTAGCTCGGAGATGGAGGACATTCTCGGCCGCTCGGAAGCCAAGGTCTTAGTGTACTGGCCCGCTTTCCGCGGCATCGACTTCAGCGCGATCGTCGATGCGCTCGGTGCGGCCTCGGTCGGCGCCCTCGAGTCGATCGTCGCGTACAGCGAAGCGGGTGATCCCGATCCGCCGCCGCGAGTGCATGGCATCGCGGTGCATCGCTACGAGCGCCTGGCCGAGCACGCCGCGCTCGCGAGCGACCTCGGCAGCGCCGATCGCGGCTGTCTCATGTTCACCACTTCCGGCACGACGAAGGCGCCGAAGTTCGTGCTGCATACGCAGCGTTCCATCGTGCAGCACGCGCACGACGTGGCACGGGGTTTCGGCTACGCGCAGCCCGCCACGGTCGGGCTCGGTGTACTGCCGTTCTGCGGCACGTATGGATTCTCGACCGGGCTCGCGCCGCTCGCGGCCGGCGCGCCGCTGGTGGTCGAAACCGCCTTCGATGCCGAGCGCATCATCACGCTGATCCGTCGCCACGCGCTGACCAACACCAATCTCACCGGGCACATGATTGCCGAGCTGCTCGCCGCGGCGCCGGGCGAAGGCGCCTTTTCGTCCATTCGCTTTTGCGGCTGCGGCTCGGGCAGCGCGGAAGTCATCGCGCCGGCGGCGGCACAGGGCTTGCGCATCGCCGGCGTCTACGGGTCGAGCGAAGTCCAGGCCTTGTTCGCCCATCATGATCGACTGGAAGCCCCGCTCGCCGAGCGTGCGCACGGCGGCGGCTGGCCCGTCTCGCCAGCCGCGCGCGTGCGCGCCCGCGACGTGACCAGCGCGGGGTTGCTGCCGCACGGCGAAAGCGGTGCGCTCGAAATCCAGGCGCCCTCGCAGTTCAGCGCCTACTTCGGCAATGCGGCCGCGAGCGCCGAGGCATTCACGGACGACGGCTTTTTTCGCACCGGCGATCTGGGTTACACGCTTGCCGATGGCCGCTTCATCTTCCAGGCGCGACTCGGCGATGCCTTGCGGCTCTCGGGCTTCCTCGTCAGCCCCGCGCAGATCGAAAGCGTGATTGCCGAGCATCCCTCGGTAGAGGCGTGCCAAGTGGTCGGCGTGGAGACGAGCGCGGGCACGCGCCCTTATGCATTCGTCACGCGCCGCGGCGGCGAGCCGTTCGACGAGAGCGCCGTGCTCGCCTTCGCACGCGCGCGCATGGCCAGGTACAAGGTCCCGGCGCGGATCGTTTGTCTCGAGGCTTTTCCCACCGTGCAAAGCGCCAATGCGATCAAGGTGCAGAAAGCGCGGTTGCGCGACATGGCCGAATCGCTCACGGCGGCGCGGGCCGACCAGCAGCAGATGCGCTGAGCGCCGCAGCGAGCGCGGCCGCTAACCCAAGCGGTCCGGCGGCGGTGGCTGCGCCGGGGCTTCGGCGGGTCCGGTCTCGGCCGCGGGCGCCGAACGATACCCGCCCTCGAGCCATTCGTGCCAGACCCCGAGCAGCACCGCGAGCACGACCGGGCCGAGAAACAAGCCCACCGGGCCGAACGCGGCCAAGCCGCCGAGCACGCCGAACATCACGAGCAGAAACGGGATGCGCGTCGCGCTGCTGATGACGAGCGGGCGGATGAGGTTGTCGACGGAGCTCACCACGAGCGTGCCCCAGACGAGCAGCCCGATGCCGGCCATGGTGTGGTCGGTCAACAACAGCCAGATGCCCGCCGTGCCCCAGACGAAGGGCGTGCCGAACGGTATCAGCGCGATCAGCCCCGTCACCGCACCCAACAGCGCCGGCGCCTGCAGACCGGCGGCCCAATATCCCAGGCCCGCAAGCACACCTTGCGCCAACGCGGTAAGCACGATGCCGTACACCACCGCCTTGGTGGTGGCGGCGACCGCGTCGATGTACTGCTCCGAGCGCCGGCCGATGAATAGCTGCAGCACCCGCCTCGACTGAAGCGTCAACGCCGCGCCATCGCGATAGAAGAAGAACACGGTGAGCAGTCCGAACACCATGTTGGCCGCGATGTGCGTGATGTTGCCCGCCAGCACACCGACCTTGCCGAGCCAAGGATCGAGCCACTGCAAGATCTCGGTGCGCAGCGCATCGGGATCGTTCGAAACCCGGTCGAGGATCGCCTGCAATTGTTCCCCCAGCCAGGGGATGGCGAGCACGAACTCGGGCAGGCGGACCTGGCTGATGGACAATTCACCGCGCAGCAGCAGATACGCCGCGCCGACCTCGTCACGCAAGACGGCGACCAACCAGATCATCGGCGCCACGAAAGCCGCCGCCAATGCGATCGTCATTGCCAATGCCGTGAGGTTGGGCAGTCGCGGCGCCGCGCGCATCAGGCGCTGGTACACGGGCCAGGTGACGTAGGCGAGAATGCCGGCCCACGCGACCGGCACCAGGAAGAAATGCAGCACCTGGTACGAGAGCAGCAGCAACCCGCCCAGGAACAGCGCCAGGATGACTCGGCGCGTCAGCGCACGCAGAGTCTGCTCATCCATCGCCGTGCGAAGCGAGCAAGCAAGCAGGATGCGCAGCGCCCGAACGCAGCCGCGCGCGCGCGAGGCTTGCGCAAGCCGCCAGAGCGTGCCGCGGCATGGCTAGGACCGTCCGTTGCAGGGTTGGGTAGATGATGCGCGGCGGCCAACGTGGGGGATCGACGGCTGGCATCATACCGCAGCCGGCGCAGCGCACGGCACCGTCAAGCGCGTAGCGTGCCGCGCGCGACAACTCCCCCAACAACGTCCACGCCGCGGACGCGGTTAGCAAACGTTGGGCCCGTGCAATCTCGTTGCGTTTCAATAGCGCGTCGCGCATACTCGCCCGGTCGAATTTCTCTCGGCAGCGGTCGAGCCAAGCGTCTTCGCGCTTGCCTGTCCCGACCCGCGGCGGTTCGATACTCGCGTCAATCCGGGCAACACCTGCAGCAGATTCGGAGATACCAGCAATGCCAACCGGCACCGTAAAGTTTTTCAATACCACTAAAGGATTCGGATTCATCCAGCCCTCGGATGGTTCGAAGGATGTATTCGTTCATATTTCCGCCGTCGAGCGTTCGGGCTTGCCCGGACTGTCCGAGAAGCAGCAGGTCTCTTTTGAGCTCGAGCGGGGTCGGGACGGCCGGGTTTCGGCCGTGAACCTGAAGGCCCTCTAAGCTGCGGCATGAACCGGCCGCGTGCCGGTTCAGCTTCCGGCTACCGGCGGCACGCATGCAGCGGCTAGTGCGTGCCGGCTGCTGCATTGTTGGCACGAGCGCAAGGCGGCGCACGCGACCCGCGTACTTGCATCGACCAGCCCCTGCAGGCGCCAACGAGCGGGTGGTGGCTGCGCGCACTGCGGGCCGCCGCGTGCGCGTTAAGGATGCCTGGTGATGGCGCCGCACGATATTCTTGACGCCTGCGCCGAACGCGCCCGCGCGCTGCGCAGGCGCGTCGTATTTCCCGAAGCCGGCGATGAACGCGTCGTGGCCGCAGCTGCGCGGATCGCGCGCGCAGGCCTCGCAGTTCCGATCCTTCTGGCCGCGCGCTCGGTTATCGAAGCGGCTGCGCAGCGTTGCGGCGTCTGCCTCGAAGGCGTCGAGTGCGCCGATCCGGATCACGGCCAACGCTGCGCGAGCTACGCGGGGCTCTATGCCGCCGCGCGGCCGGCCGCGAGCGCGAAAGTCGCCGAGCGGCTGGTACGCAAACCGCTGTTTCACGCCGGCATGATGGTCAAGGCGGGCGATGCGCACGCCATGGTGGCCGGCGTCTCGACTACCACGGCGCGCGTCATCGAAGCCGGGCTGATGACCGTGGGGCTGGCCGCGGGCATCCGCACGCCGTCGAGCTTCTTCCTGATGCTCGTCCCGGCTGTGCGCGGCCAGCCGGAGCGCGCGCTGGTATTCGCGGACTGCGCGGTCAACGTCGATCCCGATGCCGAGACCTTGGCCGACATCGCGCTCGCCTCGGCACGAAGCTGCCGTTCGCTGCTGCGCGAGGAACCGCGCATCGCGCTGCTGTCGTTCTCGACCCGCGGCAGCGCCAAGCACCCGCGGGTGGACAAGATACAAGCAGCGCTTCGGATCGCGCGGGAACGCGAGCCCACGCTCGCGATCGACGGCGAGCTACAGGCCGATGCGGCACTGGTGGCCGAGGTTGCGCGCAAGAAGCTCCCCGCCGCTAGCCCGGTCGCTGGCCAAGCGAACGTCCTGGTCTTTCCGGATCTGGATGCCGGCAATATCGGTTACAAGCTCACCCAGTGGCTCGCCGGGGCGCGGGCGATCGGCCCGATCCTGCAGGGCTTCGCGCGTCCGTTGAGCGACCTGTCGCGCGGCGCGAGCGTCGACGACATCGTGGCAACCGCTACGCTGGTGGTGGCCAGCGCATGAGCCGCCGGCGTGCGCCGCTGCGACATCGGTCGCGCTAGCGCGGCACCGTCTCGAACGGTATTGCCGGATAGTGCCCGATGGTAGCGCGCTTCGATGCGTGCAGCGCAAGCGATGCCCGCGGACGCGCCGTCTAGCGTTCCCCGATCGGCACGTAGGCCCGAGGACCCGGACCATCGTAGAGAGTGAGCGGCCGCAACAGGATGTTGTTCTCGAGCTGCTCCAGCACCTGCACCGTCCAGCCGGGCACGCGCCCGAGGGCGAAAATCGGCACGAACAGATCCTCGGCGATCCCGTTGAGGAAATACACGACGCCGGCATAGAAATCGACGTTGACGTTGACGCCGTGGCGTGCATAGGGCTGCATCGCGGCAACGACGGCCTCGAGAATCTGGTACCACTGCGGCTGTCCCATCTCGCGCGAGAGCCGCTCGACCCCGGCGCGCATATGCCGGGCGCGCGGATCCTCCGCGCGATACACGCGGTGGCCGAATCCCATCACGGGCTCCTTGTTCGCGCGCTTGCGCTTCACGTATTCCGCCGCCTTGGCCGGATCGCCGATTTCCTGCGCCATGCGCATCACGTTCTCCGCCGCGCCGCCGTGCGCCGGGCCAGCCAGGGCGGCGACCGCGGCCGTGATCGCGGCATGCAAGTCGGCATCGGTACCGGCCACGACCCGAGCCGCAAACGACGAGGCGTTCGAACCGTGCTCGGCGTGCAACACCATGTCGATGTCCATCAAGCGCGCGCTGTCGGCGCTTGGCGCCTCGCCCTTGAGCATGTAGAGAAAGTTCGCGGCATGAGGCAGGGACGGATCGGGCGCGACGGGCTCGCGGCCATTGCGGATGTGCTCGTGCGCGGCGACGATGATCGGCACTTGCGAGGTGAGCCGTATGCCTTTGCGCAGCGTCGCTTGCGGCGACTTGTCGGCGGTTTCCGCATCGAATGCCGCGAGGGCGGAAACGCAGGTGCGCAGCACGTCCATCGGATGCGCGCGGCGGATGATCCGGATCAGCTCGTAGATTTCGACCGGAAGGCTGCGCGCCGCCTTCAGCTCGGCGACGAAGCCCTGCAACTGCGCGCCGGTCGGCAGATCGCCCTTGAGCAGCAGGTAGCACGTTTCTTCGAACGTGGACTGCTGCGCCAGGTCGTGGATCGAGTAGCCGCGATAGCGCAGCTCGCCGGCCCGGCCATCGATATGACAGACTCGAGAGCGATCGAAATAGACGCCCTTGAGGCCGCGATGAACTTCGATTGTCTCGACCGGTTCGCCCATTTGACTCCTCCATGCCGGCAGCTTGCGCAGCGCAGCCGAACGGTAGCAGAAAAGGCGCCGCTGACGAAGCCTCGGGCCTGGACGCTGCGCGCGCCTATCCGTCGCGGCTTTGGATGCGCACACCATCGCGCACCGTGTCGCCGGGAAACACGATCACCCGCTCGCCGGGCTGCAATCCCTGCACGACCAGAGCGACACGGTCGTTGCGCCGCGGCACGCCGACTGCGCGCTTGCGCGCCACGCCTGCCTCTACGACGAACACCGCGAACCCGTCGCCGTCGCGAAACAGCGCGCCAGAGGGCACCAGCGTGGCAGCCTCGGAGCGGTGCACCACGATGCGCGCATCCACCCGGTAACCATCGCCCAAGGCGAGCGCTTCGGCACCGGTGACGACCAGGTCGATGATGACGTTCACGCGCTGCTCCTCCACGCCGAGCGCCGAGACCTTGGTGAACGCAGAGGGCTCGATGCGGCGCACGCGCCCGCGCAACGGCGCCTTGTCGCTGCCCGCGTCGATGGAGGCATCGGCACCTGGAGCAATGGCCACCGCCTCGGTCGACAGCACGTCGACGACTACCTCGAGCTGCTCGATGTCGCCCAGCTCCAGCAGACCCGTACCGATGGCGACGGGACCTTCGCTTTCGTGCAGGACGCGCAAAACCTGTCCCGCGATGGGGGCCAGCACTTGAAAACCACCCGCGGTCTTCGTAGTGGCGCGCTGATCGCTGCGTACGCGTAGCAGCGCCGCGCGGGCTTGCGCGAGCTCGCGCTCGGCGGCCTGGCGCTCGAAGCGCGCCGCCTCGAATTCCTTGTCCCGCAGTCGCGCCGCGAGCTCCGACTGCTCCCGGCTCGACGCCGAGACGAAGCCCTCCGCGGCCAGGCGCGCGGTGCGATCGGCATCGGCACGCGCCTGGTCCAGCGCGGCCTTCGCGCGCGCTTCCATGGCACCGGCACGCAGCACGCTCGCTTGGGCGCCGGCGCTGCGCTCTTCGAGCTCGCGCATCGTGCGCAGATCATGCAGCTCCGGCGCGCTCGGTACGATGATGGCGACGACGGCATCCCGCCCGACCCGATCCCCCGCCTTGAAGCCGATTCGCAGCAGCCGCCCGGCGAGTGGCGCAGCTACGGTATAGCGATCGCGCACGCGGGTCTTGCCGTCGTCATCGATGGTCTGCTCGAAACGGCCCTGCGTCACCGCGGCCGTCTCGACCGAGATCGGCTGCGGTCGAAGCGCCCACGCGGTCAGCGCCGCCGCCGCGCCGAGCGCAAGCGTCCACAGCACGAGGGTGCGGGTCTTCACGTCATTCTCGCGTCTTCAGCACGGCGACCAGGTCGAGACGATCGATGCGATGGCGCACGATCAATGCGCTGAGCACTCCGGCGGCCACGACGGTCAAGCCCGCGTAGGCGTAGGTTCGAGGCAGGATGACGAGCGGAATCTTGAACGCCTCCACGTGCGTGAGCGCCACGATCAATGCCGCCAGGGCGTAGCCGAGCAAGAACCCGAGCGGAATGCCGGCCGCCAGCATGAGCGCCAACTCGCCCAGGAACAGCGCGGACACTTCGCCGCGCGTGAGCCCGAGCACGCGCAGCGAAGCAAGCTCCCAGGCGCGCTCGGCCAAGCTGATGCGCGCGCTGTTATACACGATTCCGACGGCGATGGTGGCGGCAAAGAGCGTCAGGACGCCGGTAAAGAACAGCAGGTTGCGCGCCGTCGTACTGCGGAAGCTCTCGAGCAAGCTCGCCTTTACGATGCCCGCGCTCACGCGCGGCAGGGTCTTGATGCGCGCGAGTAGCTCATCGCGCCGTGCGGCATCCACGGTCAACGCCGCGATGTTGTACCGCGGTCCTTCCGCGGCGAGCCGATCTAGCGCGGCCGCGTCCATGTACGCATTCAGGCCGACGAGCTCGTCGAAGACGACGCTCACCTGCACTTGTCGGACCGCTCGCTTGCCTTCGAGCACCTCGATCCATACCCGGTCGCCCGCGCGCACATCGAGCTTGCGCGCCAAGCGTGCATTCATCAGCAAGCCCGCGGGCGGTATCGCCTGCTCGCCGCGGTCGACGTCGATCGCGCGCTGCAGCCGCGCGCCCGCGGGCAGGCCGCTAATGGCGGCGCGATAGGTCAGATGCCCATGGCGCAGCCGCACGGCGAGGCTGCGATATGCTTCCGCGCGCACCACGCCCGGCAGGCGCGCGACCTCGGAGAGCACTTCGGGACCGAGCGGCTCGACGAAGCTCAGGTAGATCATGCCGGGCTGCGCGCGTTGGAACTGCACATCCATGAAGTAATCCACCGCGTCGCGCCAAAACGTTCCCGAAACCAGGATCGCCACTGAGCCCGCGATGCCTAGCACCGTGAAGGCGGCGCGCACCGGCCGCCGCTCGATGTTGCGCACGATCATGCGCACCGCGGGCGTCGTCCAGTGGCTCAAGCCCATGCGCTCGAGCAGCGCCGGCCGATACGCCGGCGGCGCCGGGGGCCGCATGGCCTGCGCCGGCGGCAACGTGACCACGCGTCGAATCGCCTGCACGGTCCCGAGGGCCGCGGCGCCCAGTGCCGCCCCCGCGGAAGCGACGATCACCCACGGCAGGGTCTGATGGCGGAACTGCGGAAAGTGGAAGAATGCGGTGTACATGCGTGTCATGTAGTGGCCCAGCCATTGACCGAGCGCGATGCCGAGCACGATGCCCGCGAACACGATCACGGCCACGAGCTTCAGATAATGCAGGACGATGCTACGGTCGTCGTAGCCCAGCGCCTTCAATGCGGCGATCTGTTCGCGCTGCGCGGCGACTTGGCGGTGCAGCACCACATTGAGGATGAACACCGCGACGGCGAGGAATATCGACGGCAGGATGGTGCCGTTCACGCGCTGCTGCTCGATCTCCTGCGAGACGATCTTGTGCGAGATCTGCTCGGAACGAGTGCTCGCGCCGCGGCCGCCATAGGGCTCCAAAACCCGATCGAGCGCGCGCACCACCGCCGCTTCCGATGCCGCCGGTTCGAGGCGTACCAGCAACGAATTGAAGCCGCCTTCCATGTTGAACGCCGCGGCCAGGCGTTTGGCATCCATCCACAGCACGGCGAACCATTCGTCGTCCGGCAGGCCGCCGCCGCGCGTGGCATAGATGTACTCCGCCGATAGCACGATCCCGGCCACCGTGAGCGCTTGCCGTTTACCGTTGAGCAGCACCTGGAGGGTGTCGCCGGGCTCGAGGCCACGCGCCTGCGCGAAACGCTCGTTGACCAGCACCTGGTCGGAGCCCTCGCGCAGGATCCACTGTCCCTTGCGCAGCGTGAGGCGCCCCATGCCGCTATTGTCGGGCGGCAGGCTGATGATGCGCCCGCTCAACGGCTGGATCACCCCGGGGAGGTCCATCTGCACGTCCTGCACCACCCGGGTCTGGAATTGGGCGATGCCGGCGATGCGCCCGATGGTGTGCGTGATCGCATCGGGGGCGCGCTTCAAGTCGGCGAACAGGTGCGGGAAGTGCGCGCTCTCGTAGAAACGGTCGCGGGCGCGGGTGAGCGAGTCGTGGGTCGAGTGGGTGGCGATGAAGCCGCCGATGCCGCACGCGACCACCAGCGCGATCGTGATCGCCTGGCCGCGCAAGCGCCACAGATCGCGCCCGAGCTTGCGATCGAGCATGCTCACCATCGCAGCGTCTCGATGTCCGCGCGCTCGGCATTGATCTCGATCGATGCGATCAGGCCGTCGGCAAGACGCAGGACGCGGTTCGCCATCGCGGCGATCACGGCGTTATGGGTAATCACCACCGCGGTGGTGCCCAGATCGGCATTGACGTCGGCGATCACCTTCAACACGAGCTTGCCGGTTTCGTAATCCAGGGCGCCGGTCGGCTCATCGCATAACAGGACCTCCGGGCGCTTCGCGATGGCACGGGCGATGGCGACGCGTTGCTGCTCCCCGCCCGAGAGCTGGGATGGAAAATGGTCCATGCGCTCGGCCAGGCCGACCCGCCGCAGCGCTTCTTGCGCCGGCATGGGGCGCGCGGCGATCTCGGTCACGAGCGCGACGTTCTCACGCGCGGTGAGGCTCGGAATGAGGTTGTAGAACTGGAAGACGAAACCCACGTGCTCGCGCCGAAAGCGGGTTCTTCGCGCCTCGTCGGCCGCGCCGATATCGTGCTCGCCCCAGCGCGCCTCGCCGGAGCTCGGCACGTCGAGACCGCCCAGGATGTTGAGCAAGGTCGACTTGCCGGAGCCCGACGGCCCGAGCAGCACCAGCAGCTCGCCGCGATAGATCTCGAGGTCCACGCCGCGCAGCGCGTGTACGAGCTGCTCGCCGGTGCGGTAGACCTTGGTCAGCTTGCGGCCGACGAATATCGCTTCGTCGCGGCTGGGCGCGCTCACTTGACGACCGTGACCGGCACCTCCGCCATGTGGGCGACCTTGGATGCAACCGATCCCAGCACCAGCGAATGCACCCGGCCATGGCTGCTCGCGCCCATCACGATCGCATCGCAGCCGCGGCGGTGCGCGCATTCGACGATGCTCTCGGCAGGCCGGCCGATGGCGATCTCGGTGTCGTTGGCAACACCGGCCTGGTCGACCAGGGCCTGCGCCGATTCGAGCACTCTGCGGCCCGCCTCGGTGTGTTGATCCATCACTTCTTCGGCGGTCAGCAGATTGCTCACTTCGCCGCTCATCGCCGGGGGTTGTACGTTGAGCAGCAGAATGCGCGCCTCGCCCAGGCGGCGCGCCATGTCGAGCGCGTAGCGCACTGCATTCTCAGCATGCTCGGAACCATCGACCGCCACCAGCATCGTATACACGCCATCCCCCGTCCGCCATGCCGCCGGGCGCGCGCCCGCGGCCCTCACCATACATGCTACCTTGCAGCGCGCCGCGCGCCAATCCGAACGAGCGCTGATCCGCTGAGGCGACGGGGCGAAACGCGCGACGGCGCCACGGGCGGCGCAGCGTGATGCGTGCATTCATGGGGCATGACCATGACCGAATCGCTGTTGGTATTGAATGCGGGGTCGTCCAGCATCAAGTTCGCCGTCTACCCGCTGGCAGGCGATGGCCTGGGCGAGCGCAGCATGCGCGGCCAGGTCGCCGGCATCGGCCAGTCACCCCGGCTGGAAGCGAGCGATACGCACGGCCGCTCGATCGCCGCCGAGGCGGCAAGCGCGGTCAACACCCACGGCGATGCGCTCGAACGCCTGCTCGCCTGGCTCGATACCCGCGGCGACGTCGGCCGCGTGATCGCGGCCGGACATCGGGTCGTGCACGGCGGCGAGAAGTACGCGGCGCCGGTTCGGATCGATGACGGCGTGATCGCCGACCTGCAGGCCCTGGTGCCGATGGCGCGCTTGCACCAGCCCTACGAGATCGATGCCATCCTGGCGCTGCGGCGCAGGCACGCCGCGCTGTGCCAGGTCGCTTGCTTCGATACCGCTTTCCACCGGACGCTTCCGCAGGTGGCCCAGCAATTCCCCTTGCCGCGGGCGGTGATCGACAGCGGCGTGCGCCGCTACGGCTTTCACGGCCTGTCGTATGCCTACGTCGCGGGCAAGCTCGAGCAGGTCCTGGTCAACCCTGGCGAGGCCCGAGCCGTCGTCGCCCATCTGGGCAGCGGCTCGAGCATGTGCGCCATGCGCGGGGGCGTGAGCCAAGCGACGACCATGGGCTTCACCGTGCTCGACGGCCTCATGATGGGCACGCGCAGCGGCAGCATCGACCCGGGCATCGTGTTCTACCTGATCCAGGAACGCGGCATGGATGTCCAACGGGTGAGCGACCTGCTCTACCGTCACTCCGGGCTGCTCGGCGTATCCGGCGTTACCTCCGACATGCGTGAGCTGTTGGCGAGCGCACATCCGCATGCGCGCGAAGCGGTGGATCTGTATGTCTATTCGGTCGTACGCGAGGCCGGCGCGCTGATCGCGTGCCTGGGCGGGATCGATGCCCTGGTCTTTACCGCCGGCATCGGCGAGCACGCGGCCCCCGTGCGCCAGCGCGTGTGCGAGGCGCTGGCGTGGCTCGGCATCGAGGTCGACACGCGCGCCAACGCGCAGCACGCGCTTTGCATCAGCACGGGGCGCAGCCGGGTTTCCGTCTGGGTGATTCCGACCGACGAGGAGCTCGTCATCGCGCGGGCGACGCGCTCGCTGGCATCGTGCTGAGCGCGCCCATCAGCGAAGGCATGGCGCGCGCGCGGCGCGCACAGACGGCGTTGGAGCGCGTCGCGGCATCGCAGCGTGCGCGGGCCCCATTGACGATCCGGCGCTCGATGTCGCGCTTCGCTATGGCGCTCGACCTCGGCAGCGCGTGGGTCGCGCCAGGCGAGGGTGGTATAGTCGCGTCGATAGACTCGCTCCGCAGGACGCAGCGCTGAATCCCGACACACTGTTGCTCACGGCCGTCGCCTTCCTGCTCGCGGGATTCGTGAAAGGCGTGATCGGCATGGGGATGCCGACGGTATCCCTGGCGTTGCTTTCGCTCGGCATGGGGCTGCCTGCGGCGGTGCAGATCGTGGTCGTGCCGACGTTCGTCACGAACGTCTGGCAGGCCCTGATCGGGGACGGGCTGCGGCGCCTGCTCAAGCGCTTTCGCTCGTTGCTCGTCGCCACGATCGCCGGCGTATGGATCGGCTACTTCCTGCTGTTTCGCACCCACCCCGAGGCGATGACCGCGCTGCTGGGCGCGGCGATAGGCATCTATGCCTTGAGCGGCCTGTTCAACGTACCATTGATGCCGCGGGTGAAACGCGAAGCCCTCGCCTCGCCGGTGGTCGGCCTGACAACCGGCGTGCTCGCCGGCGCGACGGGCAACATCTCCATGCCGGCGATCGCGTACCTGCACCGCTTGAACCTGCCTCGCAACGACATCGTGCAGATGCTGGGGATTCTGTTCACGCTTGGCGCCGCGGCGCTCGGCTTCACCCTCGCCGGACACGGCAACTATCAGCCGGAGCTGCTTGCGCTCTCCGCGCTGGCGGTCATCCCCGGGGTGACGGGCATGTTCGTCGGCCAGAAGGTGCGCGGGCGCTTATCCGAAAGAACCTTTCGGCGCGCGTTGTTTTGCGGCTTGCTGCTCGCCGCAGCGCACCTCATGTGGAAAGGGTTGCGATAGACCCTGGCAGCGTCGGAGCGATCGCGGGTGGCAGCGCCGCCAATCGAGCGCCCGCAGGAGTGCGCTGCCGTGTCCTCGGACCGGGCCGGGCGCATCGACCCTAACGCCGGCGCAAGCACCTACGTTATTCCACATATTGAACTCTCCTCGGGGGCGGTATAGCCTGTTCCGCCCAATGAAACCCCGCCGCGTGCGGTACGAGGAGGCAACATGGCAAACGTCCGCTGGTCGATCCTGGTCGTAGCGTGTGTCTCGGCGCTGGGCGCCGCCGCGGTGCACGGCACCAACAACGGCTTCCCCAACAAGCCGCTGCGCATCATCGTGCCGTTCCCGCCCGGGGGCAGCAACGACTTGCTCGCACGCTACTTCGCCGACAAGCTGATGGAGCGCATGGGCCAGCAGGTCATCATCGACAATCGCGGCGGCGCCAACGGCATCATCGGAACGGACGTCGCGGCGCAGGCCACGCCCGACGGCTACAACATGCTGATCATTTCTACGTCGTTCACGATGAACGCCGCGGTGAGGAAGCTACCGTACGACGTGCACAAGTCCTTCGACCCGATCGCATTCATCGGCTCGTCGCCGAACTCGATGGTGATCTTTCCCGGTTGGCAGGTGAATGGATTGAAGGAAGTCGTGGCGATGGCCAAGGCGAACCCCGGCGCGCTCATGTACGCCCACACCGGCGTGGGCGGCTTCAACCACTTCGGCGGCGAGCTGTTCAAGCGAGCCGCCGGCATTGACATGGGCGCGGTACCTTACAAGGGGGGCGGACCGGCGATGATTGACGTCATGGCCGGCCAGATGAAGATCATGTTCAGCTCGCTCACGCAGTGCCTGCCGCACGTGCGCTCGGGCAAGCTCAAGCTGGTCGCGGTCGGCGCCGACAAGCGCAGCCCAACGGTGCCCGATGTCCCCACGTTCATCGAATCCGGATTCCCGGGCTACGAAGTCTACGTATGGTGGGGTGTCGCGGCACCGGCCGGCGTGCCGCAAACCACTCGCGACCACCTGACCAGGGCGTTCGGCGATATCCTGCGCGATCCGGGCACGCGCAAGCGGCTTGCGACCGAGGCCGCCGAGGTGCGCGACATGGACCCGCCGGCGATTCGCAAGCTGATCGCCGATGAAGTGGCGAAGTGGAACGAGGTCGCGAAAAGCGCCGGGATTCGAGTCAACTGAATTCCCGGCCGCGAGCGCCGGCGGGTGAATCGCCGGCTGTGCTTCAGACTACTGGCCGCGCACTTCCAGGTTGTTCCTGACCTCGCCCACGCCGTTGACTTCGCGGGCGAGCTGACCCGCACGCACCCGCTCGGCCTCGGAGCGCACGAAACCGCTGAGCTGGACCGTGCCTTTGAACGTGTCGACGTTGACCGATGTCCCCTTCACCTGCGGGTCGTTCAACAGCGAGGTCTTTACTTTGGTGGTCAGCACCCGGTCGTCGATGAACTCGCCGGTACTGGTCTTGGTCGGCGATCCGCCGCAAGCGGTGAGCGCCAATGCAAGCACGCCCGCAGCCGACAATTGCAACACTCGTTCACGCATAGCCATGATCTCTCCTTGTTCCTTCAACGCGAAGTGACGCCGCCGCACTCGACCAGCGGTCGTTGCGCTTCCAGGCGCAACACCTGTGCCTGTCCGCGAGCGCTATTCGCTAGGAGCCTGTCGGACTTGATTTCACGTGTGCGACGGAGGCGATTTCCGCGCAGGGCTAGGAGGACGACGCAGCCGATAGCGAGACTATCGGCAAGTCGTTCGACACCGCCATGCGCGAAAAGCGCCCCGTCCCTTGGGGTTGCGCCCACAACGCATCGCGCGAAATCAAGTCCGACAGGCTCCTAGGGCGCGGCTGCCGGCGAAGCTTCCAGCCCGCCGTCACCCGCACGCGCGCGCGAGGCGCTGGCTTGCAGTGCCGAATGGATCGCGATGAAGGCAAGGCGCAAGTCGTCGATCGAGGTGTAGACCGCGGATGCGCCCGCCGTGCGCAACACGTCGCGCTCGTGGGCGAAGCGTCCGTCACCGCCCCAGCGCGCCACGATGATCGTCGTGCCGGGAAAGCGCTTGCGCAAACGCCGGCAGATGAGCTTCGCCGAGAGCATACCCTCCGGCGGCATGCTGCCGATACACACGCCATCGGCGATATAGCGGCCGATCAGCTCGACGGTCTCGGATACCAGCAGGTCGCTGGAACACAGCTCGAGCTCGAACCGGCCCGGATCGAGCACCTGCTGGAGCATCAGATGGCCGATACGGTCGGCGTCGTCGCGAGCGATGCAGAGAATGCGCACCCGGCGCTCGCCGGCGCGTGCTCCGGCTGCGCCTGCCTCGACGCCAGCGCGAACGCGAGTGCCCATCGACTCGATCAGCGCCCGCGCGCTTTTCAGGATGTCGGCATATTCCCCGGCCGAAATGCGCTGCAACACGGCGTCATTGGAAGCGACCCGCAGCGCGGGCAGGAGCAGCTCATCGTAGGCGTGCACCAAGCCATCGCTGTGCGCATGCGCGCCGGCCAGCCGTGTGCATTCCTCGAGATCGCGCGACAGCAGCCGCTGGTAGAGCCGGTCCGGCGCATCCAGCACCGGCCGGTCGCCGAGCGCGATCTCGAGGAAGCGGAATTGAGGCAGGAAGCGGGCGATGACCATCAGACAAGCGGTCAAAGGGGTAGCGAGCAACAACGCGATCGGCCCCCATAACCAGGTCCAGAACGCAAGCATGATGAGGGTCGCCGTCGGGGAAACACCGATGCCCGGGCCGATCAACCATGCTTCCAACCCGATGAAGACGATCTCGAGGACGACGAACCAGCCGGCTACGAGCAGCGGACCCTCCCAGCCCTGCATCGTCAGCACGCTGACGACGAAGGGCAGCGTGAACGCCAGTGCAGCGCCAATGAAAGGCACATAGCGCAGTGCGATCGCGAGCAGGCCCCACAGGGGTGCGAACGGAATGCCGATCAGGTACAGACCCAAGCCGTAGGCAAGACCGAACGAGGTGTTGACGGTGAACTGTGTGAGCAACGTGCGGGTGATGCGCTCGGTCGCTTCATCGATCGCGCGCGTGGTGATCGGCAAGCGCGCACGCCCGGCCAATCCGTAGATGCGCTCGCGCAAGTCCTCGCGGCGCATCAGGATGAACGCGAGTAATGCGAACGCCAACACCGTGCCGCCGATCGCCGGCGCGGCCGTGCGAGCGGTTTCCGGCAGTCGATCCAGCGCCAAGGGGCTTTGCGGCTCGACCACGGTCACCTTGACCGCATCCGGCGGCGCGGCGGCGCTGGTTGCGGTGTCGCCGCTGATCTGCCGATCCACGCGCTGCGCGATGTCGCGCAGCTTGCTGAAGATCGAGCCTTCGTCGCTACGAAGCAGCGCGAGCTTGTGCCGCAAGTTGCCTTCGTATTGCGGGAATACATCGAGCAGGTCATTGGTCTGGCGGGCCACCACCCAGCCGAGCCCGCCCAGGGCAATCAATACCAGGCAAACGGCCGCACCGACGGCGGCGAGCCGCGGTATGCCGTTGCGTTCGAGCGAGCGTACGGCGGGCGTGAGCAGGAAGGCGGCAAGGATGGCGATGCCGATGGGTATCAACAGCGAGGCCGCCATGCGCAGCCCCGCGATCGCGAGCGCGAGCGTACCGAGCGCGAAAAACGGCCCCGCCCAGCGCCACTGCTTTCGGTTGCTCCCGCTCATCGCAGCTGCCTGACCGTGCCAATGAAGCGTGAAAGGGTTTGACCGCTATGCGGGTATCCGTGCTCAAGGCCCTAGGCAGGTTGCTGCGGTCGAGGATCGGCCTTGCACCATCGCCGGCATGAAAACACAGCTCCGGCGCCGCCCGAAGAAGATCGCCGAGCGCGACCGATGAAGACGAAGCTTCCTCGGTCGGCGCCCGGCGCGATAGGTCGCTGTCGCTAGCAGTGTGATTACCGGCCGAACTCGGCCCGTGCCCGTTGCTGGCACTGATCCTTCGCTTCGCCCGCGAGCGAATCGCAGCGCTCGCGCGCCGCGCGGTATTGCGCTTCGCGACTGTCGGCGGTCGCTTCGCGCCGAGTCTCGGCGACGCGATCGCGACTGCGCGCCGATCCCTCGTCCGAGGTGCGCGCCACCTTGGCGTCGGCCTTCGCCTTCACTTCTGCGGCCTTGGCGTCCTTGAGACACACGTCCTTCGCGTTGCCGGCCTTGTCGTCGCAGCGCTCCTTCGCGACTTCGTAGTCGGCTTCGGCGCGTGCAACCCGCGCCTCGTAACGCGCCTCGGCGGTGGCATCGTTACGCGCCTTCAGCTCGGCCTTGGCGACCTTCTCGTTGCCCTTCGCTTCCGCCATGCAGATGTCCTTGGCGTTGCCCGAGCGGGAGTCGCAGGCTTGCCGTGCGCTCTTGTATTGCGCTTCGACGCGCTCGCGCTCGCTCTTGTATTGCTCCTTGGTCATCGTGTCGGCGGCGGCGGGAAAGGCGAACGCCATTCCGACCGCGGCGGCGACGAGGCTGTTACGAATCGTCTTCATTGGTCGTCTCCTGTCTCGTTGGCTGTGGCATCAGGCATCGAAGTCGCGCTGGCGGCGCTCCCACTCGGTGAGCTGGCGCTCCGCCTCGTCCTTCTCGATGCCGTAGACTTCCTGAATCTTTCCGGAGAGCTGCTCGCGCCGCCCGGCGATGACGTCGAGCTGGTCGTCCGTCAGCTTGCCCCATTGGGCTTTCACCTGGCCCTTGAATTGTTTCCAGTTGCCTTCCACACGATCCCAGTTCATGCCTGTCTCCTTCCAATCGGTCGTATAGCGACGTGCCCGCGTCGGGGCCACGGGAGCTATATCGCATGTGGCGGGCCCGACGTACGCGAAGCCAAGTGTGCGACCAAACGGCAGCACGCAGCGAAAAGAACGGATTTCCTGCGAGGCCGGCGGCAGGCATAATCCCAGCCGCAATTCTTACCGGGAGCGCGCTTGCGTATCGGACCGGATTTCGCGCGCGAGCGATTTCGTATAGCTTGCCAACCCGATCGATCACAGGAGGAGTGAATGAAATACTCGATCCTGGCCGCGGCCGCGGCCATCGTCCCGCTCGCCGTACCGGCCCTCGCCCAGAGCGACAAGTATCCGAGCCGCCCGCTGCGCATGATCGTCCCGTTCGCCCCCGGGGGCGCATCGGATTTCGTCGGCCGCATCATCCAACCCGCGCTGGCGGAGTTGCTCAAGGAGCAGGTCGTGGTGGATAACCGCGGCGGTGCCGCAGGCAATATCGGCGTCGAAGTCGCGGTGCGCGCAACACCCGACGGCTACACCTTCCTGCTCGGCAATGTCGGCACCATGGCGATCAACCCCAACTTCTATACCAAGTTCCCCTACCGGCCATTGAACGATCTGATGCCGATCACGCAGGTGGTCGACGTTCCGGGCTGCCTGGTCGTACATCCGTCGCTGCCGCCGCGCAACGTCAAGGAGCTGATCGCGCATCTGAAGGCAAACCCCGGCAAGCTGAACTACGGCTCTCCGGCACCGAGCAGTGCGAACCGTTTGGAAATGGAGATGTTCCTGCACGCGACCGGAACCAATGCGGTGCAGATCAACTACAAAGGCGGCGCGGGCCCGGCCATGATCGGGCTGCTCGCGAACGAGGTCCAGATGATGTTCGTCACCTTCTCCTCGGCCGTCAACTTCGCCAAGCAGGGGCGCGTGAAAATGCTCGGCGTAATTTCAGCGGAGCGCAATCCCGCATTGCCCGACATCCCGACGATGCGCGAGCAAGGGCACAACATGGTGGTCGGTTCCTGGCAAGGGCTGTTCGTGCCCAAGGGCTCGCCCAAGCTGGTGGTGGACAAGCTCTACCAGGCGGGCACGCAGGCGATGAAGGACCCGCAAGTCGTCAAGCGGCTGAGCGACGGCGGCGTGAGCATCGTCACCAGCAACGCGCCGGCCGATTTCATCGCCTTCGTGAAGGCCGAGACCGAACGCTTCGCGCGCGTGATCAAGGACGCGAGCATCCAGACCGAGTAGCACGGCGCACGCACCCGCGGGGGGCGCCCGCGAGTCGGGTGATCGGTTAGAATCGTTCGATGCCTATCCGCACTTTGCGCGCGCCCTTGGTCATTCTGCTCGCCGGGGGCATGGCGATGACCATCGCGCTCGGCGCCCGCCACGCTTTCGGACTGTATTTGCAGCCGATGACTGCTGACCTCGGCTGGGCGCGGCAGACCTTCGCCTTCGCGCTGGCCGCGCAGAACCTGATCTTCGGCATCGCCCAGCCGTTTTCCGGAATGCTGGCGGATCGCTTCGGCGCGGGCCGCGTCATGTTGGGCGGTACGGCGCTGTACGTGCTCGGGCTGGCGTTGATGGCGGACGTCAGCAGCGGCCCCGGCTTCATGTTTTCGGCCGGGCTCCTGATCGGGACAGCGGTTTCCTGCATCAGCTTTCCGATCGTCTTCGGCGTGGTCGCGCGCACGTATCCACCGGAGAAGCGCAGCGTCGCGATGGGCATCGCGGGCGCAGCCGGCTCCTTCGGTCAGTTCGTCATGCTGCCGTATGGCCAGATGCTCATCAACGTCCTCGGCTGGCAACAATCGCTGCTGGTGCTAGCGGCGACGGTGGCGCTGGTCGCCCCGCTGTCGATGCTGCTCGCGGAGGAGCAGCGGCCCGCCGCGACGGCTCAGCAATCCATTCCCGAAGCGCTCAAGGAGGCTCTCGGTCATCGCGGCTACAGCCTGCTGTGCGCGGGCTACTTCGTGTGCGGGCTGCAGGTGATGTTCGTCGCCGTGCACTTCCCCGCGTTCATGGTCGATCGCGGTATGAAGGCCGAAGTCGGCATGATGGCGCTCGCGTTGATCGGCCTGTTCAATATCTTCGGCAGTTACTTCTGGGGATGGCTCGGCGGGCGCTACAGCAAGAAGCGCATGTTGAGCTTGCTGTACTTCCTGCGCGCGGTGAACATCGCAGCCTTCATCGTGCTCCCCCTCAGCGCCACCAGCGTCTACGTCTTCGCCGCCGTCATAGGCTTTCTTTGGCTTGGGACCGTGCCTCTCACCAACGCGTTGATCGCCCAGATCTTCGGCGTGCGCTACCTGTCCACGCTCGGCGGCATCGCGTTCTTCTGGCACCAGGTCGGGAGCTTCGTCGGCGTCGCCCTGGGCGGCTATGTGTTCGACCAGACCGGCTCCTACCAGGTGATGTGGGCCATCGCGATCGCCGCCGGGGTATTCGCGGCCGCCGTGAACTGGCCGATCGACGACCGCCAGATCGCGCGCGCGGCGGCGAAGCCGGTCGCTGCATGAGCCGGCGCGGGAGCGAGCGCGCCTGAGCTATCGAGGTTCCGCGAACGGGCCACCGATGCCGCCATGGATCGAGACGCTCGATCCGGGCGATCTTGCCCAGGACGCTGGCCTGCGCGCGTGCGCGCCGGCTGCCCCCGGCGCAAATGGAACGATCGCAGGGAGAGCGCGATGAAGCAGCCGTCCCGGCTCCACGCAACGATCGTGCTCTCCTGCGGCCTCGTATTCACCGCGCTGGTCGTGATCGTGCTGGCCAGCACGATGGCGCAGCGCGATCGACTCAGCTTCGAATCGAACGCACGCGCCGCCCAGGCCGTGGTGCTCGACCGGATCGAAGTTTCGATCGCGCTCTTGCGTGGCGCGGCCGGGCTGTTCGCGAGTCACACCGGCGAACCGACCGTGAGCGAGTTCCGCGACTTCATGAATCGCACCGCCCTGCGCGATGCCTATCCCGGCATACTCGGTATCGGCTACTCGCGGCGAGTGCCCGCGGACGAACGAGACGCGGTGGAGCGCGCGCTCCAGGCGCAAGGCCAGCAGGACTTTCGCATCTGGCCGCAGGATGCGCGCGAACAATGGCATGCGATCGTCTTTCTGGAGCCGCTCGATGCGCGCAATCGCGCCGCCATCGGCTATGACATGTTCACCCAGCCGCTGCGGCGCGCAGCCATGGAACGAGCGCGCGACAGCGGAGCGCCCGCGGCCTCCGCCGTGGTGCAGCTCGTTCAGGAAATCGATGCACGCAAACAGCCCGGCTTTCTCCTCTATCTGCCGGTGTATCGAGGTCCGGCCGAGCCGCCGAGCCTGGCCGAACGGCGCGAGCGCCTGCGCGGTTTCGTCTATGCGCCCATCCGGGCCGTGGATTTCATTTCGAGCGCGTTCGCGCATGCGCCCGGGCCGAGCATCGCCTTGCGCGTCGTTCACGAATACGAGCCGGGCAAAGAAACGCTGCTCTACCAGCATGCCTCGGCTGACCAGCGCTCACGGGGCTTGTATTCGCTCAAGACCCGTGCCGATGTCGCGGGCCAGGTCTGGCAGTTCGAATCCTGGTCGTCGACGACCCTCGGCGAGGCGCTCGTCGTCCCGCTGTTGGTGGCCGTGGCCGGCATCGGGATTTCGCTCGCCTTGGCCCTGCTGCTGTGGCGCGAGGACCAGGCGCGCGCCGCGATCCAGGTCGCGCTCGAACGCGAGCAAGCCGCGCGTGCGCAGGCCGAGCGCGCGAATCGCATGAAGGACGAGTTTCTCGCCACGCTATCGCACGAGCTACGCACTCCACTCAATGCGATCGTGGGCTGGGCGTCGGTGCTGCGCGCAGGCCGGGTGTCCGGCCAGCAAGCGAGCGCCGCGCTCGAGGTGATCGATCGCAACGCGCGCGCGCAAGCGCGCCTGATCGAGGATCTGCTCGACACCAATCGCATCGTCTCGGGCAAGCTGAGCATGGACTCGAAACCGCTCGATGCCGCCGCGGTGCTCGAAGCGGCCCTGGACACCGTCCTGCCCGTCGCGAAGCAGAAGCGCATCGAGCTGCGCAAGCAGGTGGCCGCTGAGCCGCTCACCATCCGCGGCGACTCGGCGCGCCTGCAACAAGTCATCTGGAACCTGCTGTCGAACGCGATCAAGTTCACGCCCGCGGGCGGGCGCATCGACGTCTCGCTGGAGCGAGTGGACCGCGTCGTGCGCTTGCAGATCGCCGACACCGGCGAGGGCATCGACGCGCGTTTCCTCGAGCACATCTTCGATCGGTTCCTGCAGGCCGACGGCACCATCACCCGCCGCCATGGCGGGCTCGGGCTCGGACTGGCGATCGTACGCGAGCTGGTGACGATGCACGGCGGCGAGGTGCGCGCCTCGAGCGCTGGTCCGGGCAAGGGTGCGACGTTCGTCGTCGAGCTGCCCCTCCATTTCGGCGAGCACGCTGCGGCCGGCGCCGAGGGTCAGGCGCCTTGGGAAGCGCTGCTGGACGGCGTGAAGGTGCTGGTCGTGGACGACGATGCCGATGCGCGCCGGCTGATACGCTTGATGCTCGAGCAACGCCGGGCGCAAGTATGGTGCGCAGGGTCGGCGGAAGAGGCATTGCAGGCGCTCGATGCCTTGCGACCCGACGTGCTCGTGAGCGACATCGGTATGGCCGAGATCGACGGCTACGCGCTGATGCGGCGTATTCGAGCGCGTCCCACCGCGTATTTCGCGGCGCTGCCGAGCGTCGCGCTCACCGCCTACGCGCGCAATGAAGACCGGGTCGAAGCATTTCGCGCCGGCTTTCACGAATACCTCGTGAAGCCGGTGCAGCCTGAACGCCTGGTCGGCGTCGTGGCGAGACTGGCCGGACGCTCCGATACGAGCGGCATCGCCCTGCCGGCGAGTGAGGATGAGGCCTCCGGCGTCATCGTCTCGGCCGACGCGAGCCGCGCCGACCCGTCATCCTGAACGGCGGAAGCGGCCTGATGAAATATCCGGGCTAACCGCCGGCAACCAGCTTCGACATCCGCAGGCCGCGAAACGCGCTCGATTGTGTCCATGCCAGCGCGATCACTGCCGCGGCAAGCAGCGCGAAGGCGACCACCAGCACCTGCGGGCCGAGAATCTCGGCGCCGAGGCCGGCACCGAGCGAGCCCACGGAAATGAAGGCCGGGAACATGGGCAGCAGGCTCGTCACCTGGCCGCGCATGGCTTCGGGCGCCGACATCTGCAAGCTGGTGTGGGTACTGGATGCGAGCACCATCTCCGCGACGCCGGCGCCCATCAGGAAGATCACCGCGGAGAGCATCGAAGGACTGAGCGCAAAACCGATCAGGCTCGCGGCGAAGACGAGCAGCGCAATCGACTGCATGCGCCCGACGCTATCGTAGCGGCTCAGCGTTGCGGCCAGCACGCCGCCCGCGATGCCGCCGATGCCGACCGCGGACAAGAGCAAACCCAAACCTTCGGGTCCGGCGCGAAAGACATCTGCTGCGAACACCGGCATGAGCGCGCTGAACGAAGGGATCAAGAGCAGCGGCGGCACCAATCCCACCAGCACGATCACGCGCGCAACCGGATGCGTGGCCGCGAACGCCAAGCCCGCGAACATCGAGCGCCACGCCGATCCGCTGTGACGCTGCGGGCCGCGCGCAGCGGCACGCACCATGCTCACGCTGGCGGCGACACCGACGTAGGTCGCCCCCTGGATCGCGAAGTTCCAGGCCGGTCCGAGGCTGGCAATTAGAAATCCGGCCACGGCCGGACCGAGCGTGCGCGTCACGCTGAATGCAATCGTGTTCAACGCCACCGCGTTGGCTGCCTCGCTGCGCGGCACCACGTCGAACACCAGCGTGTTGCGCAGGGTGCGTTCGAATACCGTGCCCGCCCCGGAAATGAGCGAGAAGGCGAAAAGATGCCAAATGCGCACCGCGTCGAGCGCGAGCAGCAGCGCGAGCAGGAACGACACGAGGGCGGGTGCGGCCTGCGAAAGCGCGAGCGCACGCCGGCGATCGAAGCGCTCGGCGACCAATCCGGATATCGGCGCCAGGATCAGCATCGGCACCGCGCGGATGCCGAGCACGGCTCCGAGCAAGGCCGCCGAGGCCGTCAGATCGTAGATCACCCAACCGAGCGTCGCTTGCTGTATCCACTGGGCCGCGGTGGAGAAGAACGTTCCCGACCACAGCCAACGAAAGTCGCGGTAGCGCAATGCCGCCAATGCCGAAGGCAATGCAGTCAAGAAGACGCTCGCACGGTGGGAAGCACGCATAGTAACGCTTATCAGGCCCGGCGCGGGAATGCTTTGTGCGAACCACGCTGGCGCCGGAGCCGGCTCGCGCTCACCCGCGCCAGCCGAATGTCGCGCGGCATCACGGCATCGATCCGATCGGATCGGCGCGCGGACGAACCCAACCTCAGGCTGAAAGGAACGACGATGAAGACCTTGCTTGCAGTGCTGGCCGCGGCGTTTTTCGCCACGCTGGCCGGGTGCAATACCATCGAAGGCGCGGGCCGCGACCTCGAGCGCGGCGGCGAGAAAGTGCAAGACACCGCGCGCGACGTGAAGCGCAACATGTGAGGACGATGCCGCGCGGAACGAAAAGATCCGCAGCCCGCGGCAACTCGGACACCGCGCAGAAACAAACGGGTGGCGACGCGGACTGTCGCCGTCGCGATGCTCAGGCGTCCGCGATCTTGAGCGGCTGCAAGCTCGGCCTCGGTGCCGGCGCGGGCGCGATGCGCGGCTCGATCGGCAAGCGCGCGTGCACCCGCGTTCCCGCGCCGGGCGCACTATGCAGCTCGAATATGCCGCTGCGCGCCTCGATGCGGTGACGCATCCCGAACAGACCCTGCGCGCTGGGCCCGATCTCGTTCGGCCGAAAGCCGATCCCGTCATCTTCGATTTCGAGCTCGCAGCCGCCGTGGTGGTACGCCAAGCGCACACGCACCCGCGCAGCCCGCGCGTGCTTGGCCGCGTTGGTGAGCGACTCTTGCAGCACGCGGAATAGCGCGATTTCGACATCCTCGGACAACTCGAGATCCCGCTCGGGAAGATCGAGATCGAGCTGCCATCCCGCGCATTCGGCGACTTGCTGCGCCATCTGCCGCGCGGCCACGGCCAGGCCCAGCGTGGATAACGCACTCGGGCGCAGGCCCTCGACGATGCGCCGCTTCACGAGCAGGCCTTGATCCAGGTGCTGCATGACCCGCCCGAGCTTTTCCTGCAACGCTGCGTGCTCGCCTCCGAGGCGGCCGCGCACCCACGCGAGATCCATCTTGCTCGCGGTGAGCAGCGCGCCCAGCTCGTCATGAAGCTCCCGCGCCATCGCCGCCTTCTCCGCCTCGGCTGCCTCCTGCAGCCGCGAGGCGAGCATGCCGAGCTGCGAGGTCCGCTCGCGCACCAAGCGGTCGAGCAGTCCCTGGCGGTGCTGGGCGCGTCGCCAGTCACGCTTCATGCCGGAGAACAGGACCAGCAGCAGTGCAACGTTCAGAATCGTGGCACCCGCGATGCCCACCCTGGATAGGGCGAGGCTGCTGCGCCAGCCGTCGGCGGCGGTGCGCGCGAGCTCGTTTTCGCGCCACGTCAACTGCTGCACCAACAGCCGAATGCGCGCCATGGTCGCGCGTGCTTCGTCCCTGTCGGCGACTTGGAGCACGCGCTCGGGATGGGCGCGCTGCGTCAAGCGCACCGCCAGCTCGATCTCGCTCAGCCTGGCGGCGATCGCGGCAACGAGGCCGCGAAAGAGCTGATCGGCCTGTCGATCGATGCCCGCCGCGTAATGCGCGCCCAGCTCGTCGACCAGGCCGCGAATGACCACGACCGAACGCTCGTAAGGCTCGATCTGCTCGGCGTTCCAGGTGTGCAGGTAGCTGCGCTGCCGCGTCTCTGCCTCGGCGAGCTGCGCGGAAAGCTCGTTCAGCCGCACGCCTGTCCAAACCGACTCGATGCCGTCTTCATAGCCGCGTGCGAGCTGCCGGTAACCGGATTCCGAGACGAGCACGATCCCGATCGCCGCTGCTACACATGCCGCGAGCGCAACATCCCAACGCCGGCGCTTGAGCGCGGAAGCCTGAGTTCGTCTCATGCTACGCCCTTGCCCCGCACTTCTCGACCACGTACGGTCGCACCGACGGCCTGCCGCCGTCGTTCTCGCGCAGCCGCCGCGACGGCGTGCACGCGCCGCTTCGCGCCGTGCACGCGCGGCAGGGAACCATCAGGGTCGAATCGATCTCTGTTCGGGTGAGGGTTCGATGAGGCAGGCCCCGCGCTTGCAATATGCCTACATGGCGATCTTTCTTTCGTCGCGAAGCGAAATTCACCGGCGCACGACCTGGCTTGCTCGGCGTGCCGCCGTCGCACCGGGAGCACCTCGCAGTGATTAGGATCCTGGTCGCCGACGACCACGCGATCGTTCGCGCCGGCCTGTCGCAATTCATCGCCGATCAGCCCGACATGCGCGTCGAGGCAGAGGCCGCTTGCGGCGACGAGGTGATACGCCTGGTGGACAGCCACGATTTCGACGTGGTTCTTCTCGACATCGCGATGCCGAACAAGAACGGCCTCGATTGCCTGCGCATCCTGCGCCAAACCCATCCGGGGCTGCCGGTGTTGATCCTGAGCGGGTATCCGGAGGCGAACTACGCGGTCAACATGCTGCGCGCCGGAGCGAGCGGCTATGTCTCCAAGCTCACTTCCGCCAACGAGCTGATGCGCGCGATCCGCATCGTCGCCAAGGGCAGGAAATATCTCAGTGCGAGCGCCGTCGATCTCGTCTCCGCGGAGCTGACGCGAGCCGCCGATTGCATGCTGCATGAAACGCTTTCCGAGCGAGAGTTTCAGGTCTTCCGCAAACTGGCCGAGGGCCAGAGCGCAACACACATCGCGGCCGAGCTGAACGTGAGCATAAAAACCGTGACGACCTACCGCGCTCGAGTGTTGCAGAAAATGAATCTGAAGACAAACGCCGATCTTACCTACTATGCGGTAACACACAAGCTGCTCGAGTGAGCGAAAAGCGCCGGCGCTCGATTCTCGACGACGCATCCGGCTCGAAGTGTCGCAAGCTGACGACGTGCGCCGGCGCGCATGTCGCCGTCACCCGACAAGCTGATTTGATTCGACGCTCGATGACAGGAGCTGCGCGCGCGATCACTTCAATGACAGCACAAGGCTACGCCTGACGATCGTCGTGCGCGCTCGGTAGCAGACCCGCATGCTCTGCGGCGGCGAAGGCGGCTCTGATGCGTTCCACCCGCGCGCGATTGACGCCGAAATCGCTGTAACCCATACGCGCCGCCGAGCGGACATGGATTACGCTTGCGTCGGGGTCGAGCAGAAATTCCACGTCGTCGATGAAACCGAGCCATCGACTGCTCGCCTCGGCGCGAAGATAGTCATCCGTGTGCTCGACGACACGAACCCTCGGCATCGCGGCGAGAATCGAGCGCACCCCTCGCAGCGCGGCGTCCGCGTTGCCACGGAAAACCAGCGGGTCGATGTGAGCGCGGCCGGCGGATTGACTGTGCACGCAGTTTGGCGTCGTCGGACACGGCTTGAGACGGCCGGCGGTAACGCCGAGATCGGCAGGCGGCTTGCCCGCGAACAAGCGCGGCATCGTAAACGCTACCGCCAGTCAAGCCGGGTGAGCCGGCGCGCAGACGAGGCGCGACGCCTCGCCGCCGGATTCGTCGCGGAAGGAGCGGGTGCCCATTGTCGCGTCGCTCACCTTCTCTGCGCTACCCCTTCGACCCGCCCGCTAGCGCCTGATCAAAACGGAATATCGTCGTCCATGTCGGCGATGCTTCCCGGCGCCTTGGCGGCCGGCCTCTCCGCCGCTGCGGCTGCCTTGGCCGGCGACCGCGCGTTGCCGCCCTCGTCGGCAGCGTCGTAGCTCGGCGCCCCGGCGCCCGCGCGGCTGCCGAGCATTTTCATCTCGGACGCGATGATCTCGGTGGTGTAGCGGTCCTTGCCTTCCTTGTCGGTCCACTTGCGCGTTTCCAGCCGGCCCTCGATATAGACCTGCGAGCCCTTCTTCAAGTACTCGCCCGCGATCTCGGCCAGCCTGCGGTAGAACGTCACCCGGTGCCACTCGGTCTTCTCCTGGCGCTCGCCGCTGGTGCGGTCCTTCCAGGTTTCGGAGGTGGCCAGCGTGACATTCGTGACTGCCTCGCCGTTGGGCATGAAACGGGTTTCTGGATCGCGCCCCAGGTTGCCGATCAGGATCACTTTGTTGACCGATGCCATCAGCTTTCTCCCGCTATGAGTTTCAACACTTCGCGTTCGTCGAACGCGCCCGCATCTACCTTGAGGTGCGCGAGGCCCGCGTGCGCGTGCACCCTCGCCTCGCGCACGCCTGTTACCCTGACCAGACTAGCGCGCAGCAATGCCGCTTGGGTATCGTCCATTGGTGGTAGCGGATACCTACGCTCGAGCGAGCCCGCCGCTCGCATACTCGCCGCCGCGGCCAGCCATGCGAGGATGAGGACCCCGTTGCAGGCAAGCAAGCTGATGCGCCCCCAGTGCTGCATCACGTATCCGCCCAGCGCCCCGCCACAGGCCGCCCCCAGGAACTGGACCGTGCTGTAGACAGCGATCGCCGTGCCGCGCGCGCCAGCCGGGGCTTGCCTGGACACCTGCGCCGGCAACGCCGCTTCCAGCACCATGAATCCCGTGAAGAATACCAGCAGCCCGGCTGCAATGCCGGCAATGCGCTCACTCAGCGACACCAGCATCACCTGGCTCGCGAGCAGCAGCGCAATCGAACCCAGGAACACGACCCGCGAATGACCGCGGCGATCGCCGAAGTGCAGCCCGGGCAACATCAATACGGCGGCGCCCAGCATGACAGCGGCGTACATCTTCCAATGCTCATGCGCTGCCAGGCCGGCCGCGTTGAGGTCGAAGGGGACGGTAAGGAACAGCGACATCAAGACCGCGTGCAGGACGAAGATACCGACGTTGAGCCGGTTCAACTCTGGGTCGCGCAGCACTTCCGAAAGGGCAACCGAGGCGCGTGCCTCGGCCGGCATTCTTTCCGCGGGCGGCACCGGCAGCGCCAGCACTACCGCCATGGCGAGCAGGGCCAGGCCACCGATGAGATAGAAGATGCCGGCGACGCCGATGACCCGATCTAGCCAGGGGCCGAGCACGAGCGAGAGCCCGAAGCTCGCGCCGATGGTCGAGCCGATGATGGCCATGACCTTGGTGCGGTGCTCGTCGCGCGTGAGGTCCGCTGCCATGGCGATCGCGACCGCCGAGATCGCGCCCGCGCCCTGCAATGCCCTGCCGGCGATGACGCCTTGGATCGAGCTGGCGTAGCCCGCGCACACGCTGCCGAAGGCGAAGATCGCGAGCCCCGTGTAGAGCGCGGGCTTGCGCCCGACCCGATCGGACCAGCGGCCGAACGGAATCTGCAGCACGGCCTGCGACAAGCCGTAGGCGCCGAGCGCGATGCCGACCAGCGTGAGATTGTCGCCGCCCCGCAGATTCGCCGCGTATAGCGCGAACACCGGCAGGATCACGAACAGGCCGAGCATGCGCAGGCCGAAGATGCCTGCGAGCCCGATCGCGGCGCGGATCTCGCTCGCGCTCATGCGCTCGGATGCAGGCATCGGCCAAATGGGAATTGCGAATGAAGTTGGGTATATTAGCAGGTTTGTATCGGCTGACCCTCGTATCCGATGAGGCAGGATCCCTCCACGGCCCTGGCCCCCGAGAGCGACAACGGCACGCTCGCCGGGGGCTCGATTCGCATTCGGGGCGCGCGCACGCACAACCTCAAGAACGTCGACCTCGACCTGCCGCGCAATCGACTGGTCGTGCTCACCGGGCTTTCGGGTTCAGGCAAGTCGTCGCTCGCCTTCGACACGCTCTATGCCGAGGGTCAGCGCCGCTACGTCGAGTCTCTGTCCGCTTATGCGCGCCAGTTCCTCCAGCTCATGGACAAGCCGGACGTCGACCTGATCGAAGGGCTGTCTCCAGCGATCGCCATCGAGCAAAAAGCGACCAGCCACAATCCGCGCTCCACCGTCGGCACGGTCACCGAGATCCACGACTACTTGCGCCTGCTCTACGCGCGCATCGGCGAGCCGCGCTGCCCGGAACACGGCACGTCGCTCGCGGCGCAGAGCATCTCGCAGATGGTCGACCACGTATTGAGCGTCCCCGACGACACGCGCATCATGATCCTCGCGCCGCTCGTCGTCGGCAGAAAGGGCGAGCAGGCCGAGATCTTCGAGGAGCTGCGCGCGCAAGGCTTCGTGCGAGTGCGCATCGACGGCGCCGTACACGAAATCGAAGCGCTGCCCAAGCTCGGGCGCAACCAGAAGCACACGATCGAGGCAGTGATCGATCGCCTGCGGGCACGGGCGGATTCCAAGCAGCGGCTGGCCGAATCGTTCGAGACGGCCTTGCGCCATTCCGACGGGCGGGCGCTCGCGGTGGAAATCGACAGCGGCCGCACGCATGTGTTCTCCGCGCGCTTCGCTTGCCCGGTTTGCAGCTACAGCCTGCCGGAGCTCGAGCCGCGGCTGTTCTCCTTCAACAACCCGCTGGGAGCGTGTCCGCGCTGCGACGGGCTGGGTACCATCACGCTGTTCGACCCCAAGCGCATCGTCGCGTTTCCCCACCTGTCGCTCGCCGCCGGCGCGATCAAGGGCTGGGATCGGCGCAACCAGTTCTACTTCCAGATGCTCACGGGGCTCGCGCTCCACTACGGTTTCGACCTGGACACGGCCTTCGAGGCGTTGCCTGAGAACGTGCAGACCATCGTGTTGAACGGATCCGGCGGCGAGCGCATCCGTTTCAGCTATGTCGGCGAGCGCGGTAACCGCTACCACCGCGAGCACGCCTTCGAAGGCATCGTGCCGAACCTGGAGCGGCGCTATCGCGAGACCGACTCGGCGTTGGTGCGCGAAGAGCTCGCGAAGTATCTCAATACCCACGTATGCCCAGAGTGTGGCGGTACCCGCCTGCGCCTGGAAGCACGCAACGTCTTTGTCGCGGGCCGGGCGATTTACCAGGTCTCCGCGCTCACCTTGAGACACGCCGCGGAGCTGTTTCGCGATCTCGAGTTGGCGGGCAGCCGGCAGGCGATCGCGGACAAGATCGTGCGCGAGATCGTCAACCGCCTGCGCTTCCTCAACGACGTCGGACTCGACTACCTGTCGCTCGATCGCTCGGCGGATACGCTCTCGGGCGGCGAAGCGCAGCGTATCCGGCTCGCGTCGCAAATCGGTTCCGGTTTGACCGGCGTCATGTACGTGTTGGACGAGCCTTCGATCGGCTTGCACCAGCGAGACAACGACCGCCTGCTCGCGACGTTGCGCCACCTGCGCGATCTCGGCAACTCGGTCATCGTGGTGGAGCACGACCGCGACGCCATCGCCAGCGCCGACTACGTCGTCGATCTCGGACCCGGCGCGGGCGAGCATGGCGGGCGCATCATGGCGCAAGGCACGCCGCTCGATATCGAGCGCACCGCCGGCTCGCTCACGGGGGAATACCTGAGCGGCAAGCGCTCGATCGCCATTCCGGGCCTGCGCCACCGCGCCGATCATGAGCGCATGCTCATCATCGGCGGTGCGCACGGCAACAATCTCAAGCACGTCGACTTGCGGCTGCCGCTGGGGCTGTTCGTGTGCGTCACCGGCGTATCGGGCTCCGGCAAGTCGACGCTGATCAACGATACGCTGTATCGGATCTGTGCCAAGCACCTGTACCGCGCGAACGACCAGCCGGCGCCGTACGTGTCCGTGTCGGGGCTGGAATTGCTCGACAAGGTCGTGAGCGTCGATCAGAGTCCGATCGGGCGCACGCCGCGCTCGAATCCGGCCACGTACACGGGCCTGTTCACGCCGATCCGCGAGCTGTTCGCGGGCGTACCCGCAGCACGCGAGCGCGGCTATGGACCCGGTCGGTTCTCCTTCAACGTCAAGGGCGGACGTTGCGAAGCGTGCCAGGGCGACGGCGTGACCAAGGTGGAGATGCACTTCCTGCCCGACATCTACGTGCCTTGCGACGTCTGCCACGGCAAGCGCTACAACCGCGAGACGCTGGACATCCAGTTCAAGGGACGCAACATCCACGAAGTGCTGGAGATGACCTGCGAGCACGCGCGCGAGTTCTTCGCCAGCATTCCCGCGGTGGCGCGCAAGCTCGATACGCTGCTCGATGTCGGGCTGGGCTACGTCAAGCTGGGACAAAGCGCGACCACGCTCTCCGGCGGGGAAGCGCAACGCGTGAAGCTCTCGCTGGAGCTCTCCAAGCGCGACACGGGCCGCACGCTCTACATCCTCGACGAGCCGACCACCGGCTTGCACTTCCACGACATCGCGCTGTTGCTGAAGGTGCTGCAGCGGCTGCGCGACCACGGCAACACCGTGGTCGTGATCGAGCACAATCTCGACGTGATCAAGACCGCGGACTGGGTCATCGACCTCGGGCCCGAAGGCGGAGAAGGCGGCGGCGAAGTCGTGGCGCAGGGGCGCCCGGAAGACATCGGCGCGCATCCGTCGAGCCACACCGGCGAGTATCTTCGCGCCGCGTTGTAGGCCGCCCGCCCGGCTGGGGCGGGCGGCTCAAGTGCCCGGCCGGCCTGCCGATAAGAGCAACACTTCCGACGATCGCGACGGCGCGGCCCGTATCGGGCGCATGGTTTGCGCCCCGTCGAGGGAGCAAATCAAGACGGGGACCGCCCATGCCGAGCTACGAACGTATTTCCGATTTCCTCATGACGGGGTGCGCAGTGGCCCCTGCCATTGCGCTTTACGCCGGTCGCCTCGAGATCGCCCTGCTGTCGCACATCGTGCTGTTGTTCGCCGGCGTCACGCTCGCCGGGTGCGACGCGGAAGCGCCGTTCAGGAATCCGAGCCGCTACGATAAGCGCCGATCCTGAACGGACGAGCTGGGGTCAGGTCTTTCGACGCGTATGGCCCCGAGACGCGCCGGCTCAGGCGGCCTTGCTTGCCTCGCCCTCACCGCGCTCGGGCTGGTCGAGCAACTCGACCAACGCCATCGGTGCGTTGTCTCCCTTGCGGAAGCCGAACTTGAGGATGCGCAGATAGCCGCCGTTGCGCTTCGCATAGCGCGGGCCCAGCTCGTCGAACAGCTTGACGACCACGTCGCGATCGCGCAGCCGGTTGAACGCGAGGCGCCGATTGGCGAGGCTCGGCGCCTTGCCCAGGGTGATGATCGGCTCGACCACGCGGCGCAATTCCTTCGCCTTCGGCAGCGTGGTCTTGATCGTCTCGTGGCGCAGCAGCGAATTCGCCATGTTGCGGAACATGGCCAGCCGATGGCTGGAAGTTCGATTCAGCTTGCGCAGGCCGTGTCCGTGGCGCATGGCAATCTCCCTATCGCCGCTCGAGGCCCGACGGCGGCCAGTTCTCGAGCTTCATGCCCAAGGTGAGCCCGCGCGAGGCGAGCACTTCCTTGATCTCGTTGAGCGACTTGCGTCCCAGGTTCGGCGTCTTCAGCAGCTCCGTTTCGGTGCGCTGGATGAGATCGCCGATGTAGTAGATGTTCTCGGCCTTGAGGCAATTGGCCGAGCGCACGGTCAGCTCCAGGTCATCGACCGGCCGCAGCAGGATCGGATCGATCTGCTGCGGCTTCTGCGGCTCTTCGGAGAGCTGGGTGCCCTTGAGATCCGCGAACACCGACAGTTGCTCGACCAGGATGCGGGCGGCGTAACGCACCGCCTCCTCCGGCTCGACCACGCCGTTGGTTTCGATGTCCATGATCAGCTTGTCGAGGTCGGTACGCTGTTCCACGCGGGCGGAATCGACGGCGTAGCTCACGCGCCGCACCGGGCTGAACGAGGCGTCGAGCATGATGGAGCCGATGGCGCGGCCCTCTTCCTCGTTCAAGCTGCTGCGCACGGCCGCCGGCTGGTAGCCCCGCCCCTGCTCGACCTTGATCTGCATGTCGAGCTTGCCGCCCGGCGTGAGATGGGCGATCACGTGCTCGGGATTGACCACCTCGACGTCGTGCGATACCTCGATGTCGCCGGCGGTCACGACGCCTTCGCCTTGCTTCTTGATGTTGAGCCAGACCTCTTTCTGGGTGTGCAGCTTCAGCACGATGCCCTTGAGGTTGAGCAGGATATCGACCACGTCTTCCTGGATGCCGTCGATCGTCGAGTACTCGTGCAGCACCCCGCTGATCTTCACTTCGGTCGGCGCGGTGCCCGGCATCGACGAGAGTAGCACGCGGCGTAGCGCGTTGCCGAGCGTATGGCCGTAGCCGCGCTCGAACGGCTCCATCACCACCTTGGCGTGGGTGGGAGAGTAGTTCTCGACATCGATGATACGGGGCTTCAATAGAGCGCTGCTTTGCATCGCTGGTTACCCTCGATCACTTGGAGTAAAGCTCGACCACGAGCGATTCATTGATGGTGGACGGCAAGTCCGAGCGCTGCGGGCGGGACTTGAACGTGCCTTTGAGACCTTTGGCATCGACTTCCACCCACTCGGAGAAGCCGCGGCCCTCGGCGGCCTCGACGGCCGCCTTGACCCGCAATTGCGCCTTGGCGGGCTCGGCGACTTCGACCACGTCCCCCGGCTTGCACTGGAACGACGGGATGTTGACCCTGCGACCGTTCACGAGGATGCCGTTGTGACGCACGATCTGGCGCGCCTCGGTGCGCGATGCGCCGAAGCCCATGCGATAGGCCACGGTGTCCAGCCGGCTTTCGAGCAACTGCAACAGGCTCTCGCCGGTGATGCCCTTGGCGCTGTCGGCTTGCGCATAGATGCGGCGGAACTGCCGCTCCAGCACGCCATAGGTGCGGCGAATCTTCTGCTTTTCGCGTAGCTGTACGCCATAGCCCGAGAGTCGCGACTGCTTCTGGCCATGCTGGCCGGGCGCATAGCTGCGCCGCTCGATCGCGCACTTGTCGGTAAAACACTTCTCTCCCTTGAGGAAGAGCTTCTCGCCTTCACGCCGGCATTGGCGGCACTTTGCGTCCAGGTTCCTGGCCACGTCGAATACTCCTTACACCCGCCGCCGCTTGGGCGGACGGCAACCGTTGTGCGGTATGGGTGTCACGTCGGAAATCAGGGTGATCTTCATCCCCAAGGCATTCAGCGCGCGCACCGCGGATTCCCGCCCCGGCCCGGGACCCTTGATGCGCACTTCCAGGTTCTTCACGCCGCACTCCTGGGCGGCCTTGCCGGCCGATTCGGCCGCCACCTGGGCCGCGAAGGGCGTGCTCTTGCGCGAGCCCTTGAATCCGCTCGCCCCCGAGGTCGCCCAGGCGAGCGTGTTGCCCTGGCGATCGGTGATCGTCACGATGGTATTGTTGAACGAGGCGTGGATATGCGCCACGCCTTCGGCGACGTTCTTCTTCGCCTTCTTGCGGACACGGGTGGGTGCCTTGGCCATGGGTCGATAGTCCTCTTACGCGGTGCCCGCGGGTTTGTTCAGTTTGATCGCAGCCTTGCGCGGGCCCTTGCGCGTACGCGCGTTGGTGCGCGTGCGCTGCCCGCGCACCGGCAGGCCGCGCTTGTGGCGCATGCCGCGATACGAGCCGAGATCCATCAGCCGCTTGATGTTCATGGACACTTCGCGGCGCAGATCGCCCTCGATGGTGAACTTGCCCACCTGCTCGCGCAGGCGATCCATCTCGGCGTCGGAGAGATCCTTGACCTTGGCCGCGGCAGCGATCCCGGCCGCATCGCAAATCCGACGCGCGCGCGAGCGCCCGATGCCGTAGATCGCCGTGATCGCGATCGCCGCGTGCTGATGATTGGAGATGTTGACGCCGCCTATCCGGGCCATACGACCCTCCTAATACGAAATGTCCGAATGCCTACGCGGGCGTGGCCGTACACGCGCCATCCCGAGCCTGCCTGCTCAGCCCTGCCGCTGCTTGTGCCGCGGGTCCTTGCAAATGATCCTGACTACGCGCTTGCGCCGGATCACCTTGCAGTGCCGGCAGATACGCTTAACCGAAGCTTGTACTCTCATCGCCCGCTCCATCGCGGCCATGCTGCGCCGCCGTTTCCTTGCTGCACGCGCCGGACGCCGCCTCCGGCCGCTGTCGCGTTCGCTCCCGCTACTTCGCCCGGAAGACGATGCGCCCGCGGGTCAGATCGTACGGCGTCAGCTCGACCGTCACCTTGTCGCCGGGAAGAATCCGGATGTAGTGCATCCGCATCTTTCCCGAGATATGGCCCAGAACGATGTGCCCGTTCTCGAGCTTCACGCGAAATGTCGCATTCGGCAGGGTTTCGACAATCTCGCCCTGCATTTGTATCGTTTCTTCCTTGGCCATCAGCGTGAGGGGAACATCCCTCCCTTGAAGCTCGCCTTCTTCAACAGGCTTTCGTACTGGTGCGACATGACGTAGGCCTGAACCTGGGCCATGAAATCCATGGTCACGACCACGATGATGAGCAGACTGGTGCCACCGAAATAGAAGGGCACGTTCCATTTCACGATCAGGAATTCCGGCAACAGGCACACCAGGGTGATATAGATCGAGCCGGCGAGCGTGAGGCGCATCATGATGCGCTCGATATAGCGCGCCGTCTGCTCGCCGGGCCGTATGCCCGGCACGAAGGCGCCGCTTTTCTTCAGGTTGTCCGCGGTCTCCTTGGGATTGAACACCAGTGCGGTGTAGAAGAAGCAGAAGAAGATGATCGCGCACGCATACAGGATCACGTAGATCGGCTGCCCCGGATGGAGCGTGTCGGCGATGCTCTTCAACCACCCCAGGTTGTCGCCCGAGGTGCCGAACCAGCCGAGTATCGTCGCCGGAAAAAGGATGATCGACGAGGCGAAAATCGGCGGGATGACACCCGCCATGTTGAGCTTCAGCGGCAGATGCGAGGTCTGACCCCCATAGACCTTGCGCCCGACCTGGCGTTTCGCGTAGTTGACCAGAATCTTGCGCTGCCCGCGCTCGACGAAGACCACCACCCAGGTCACGACCACCACCGCGGCGAATAGCAGCAACACGAACGGAATCGAATACGCGCCGGTGCGCGACAGCTCCAGGGTGCCGCCAATGGCGTGCGGCAAGCCGGCGGCGATGCCCGCGAAAATGATGAGCGATATGCCGTTGCCGACGCCGCGCTCGGTTATCTGCTCGCCCAGCCACATGAGAAACATCGTGCCCGTCACCAGCGTCACTACGGCCGACAAGCGGAACATCAGTCCAGGCTCCACCACCAGCCCTTGCTGCGACTCCAGGGCGATCGCGATCCCGAGCCCCTGGAACAGCGCCAGTGCGAGCGTCCCGTAACGGGTGTACTGGGTGATCTTGCGCCGGCCCGTTTCGCCTTCCTTTTTCAACTGTTCGAGCGTCGGCACGGCAACGGTCATCAACTGCATGATGATCGAGGCCGAAATGTAGGGCATGATCCCGAGCGCGAAAATCGTGAAGCGTCCCAGCGCGCCGCCCGAGAACAGGTTGAACATGTCCAGGATGCCGCCGCGCTGTGAGCGGAACAATTCCGCGAGCTGCACCGGATCGATGCCGGGCACCGGAATATGCGCCCCGATCCGGTAGACGATCAGCGCGCCCACCAAGAACAGCAGGCGCCGCTTCAGATCACCCAGCTTGCCGGAAAGCCCGAACAGCGATTGACTGTCTGCCAAGACTAGCCCTTCTTACCTTTCTTGCCTGCCTTGGCATCCGCCTTGGCCGGGGTTGATTTCTCTGCTGCCGCCGGGGCATTCACCTTACCGCCCGCCGCTTCGATCGCCGCCCGCGCGCCCTTGGTCGCGCCCATGCCGTTTACGGTCACCGCGCGCTCGATCTTGCCCGACAGGATCACCTTCGCCGAGCGGGCGAAGCGCGGGATCACTCCCGCGGCGTGCAGTGCGGCGACATCGACCACGTCCGCGCCCAAGCGCTGGAGGTCCGACAAGCGCACCTCGGCGACCCGGCCCCTGAGCGGCGATACGAATCCGCGCTTGGGCAAGCGCCGCTGCAGCGGCATCTGCCCGCCTTCGAAGCCGACCTTGTGGAAACCGCCGGAACGCGACTTCTGGCCCTTGTGGCCGCGACCGGCGGTCTTGCCCAGGCCGCTGCCGATGCCGCGGCCGACGCGCTTGCGCGCCTTGTTCGAGCCGGCTGCGGGCTTCAATGTGTTGAGTTGCATGTGCATCACTCGCTTCGTAGTTGCGTACCGATCGACCGAAAGCGCCGCGGCCCTCAGGCGGATTCCGTCACTTCGAGCAGATACGCCACCCGGTTCACCATGCCGCGCACCGCCGGCGTATCGGGCAGCTCGACGCTTTGATTGCGCCGGCGCAAGCCCAATCCGCGCACGCTCGCGCGGTGCGTCTGCTTGGTTCCCATCAGGCCCTTCACCAGCGTGATCCGCAACCTCTTGCCGTCCTGTGCCGCCATGATCCTAGCTCCCCTAGCTCGCGCTGATCTCTTCGACGGTCTTACCGCGCTTGGCGGCGATCTGCGCCGGAGTGTTCAAGGCCGACAAACCGGCGAGCGTCGCCCGCACGACGTTGTAGGGATTGGTGGATCCCGTGCACTTGGCGAGCACGTTGGTCACCCCCATGACTTCGAAAACGGCGCGCATCGGGCCGCCGGCGATGATGCCCGTGCCCTCGGAGGCGGGTTGCATGTACACGCGCGACGCGCCATGGCGGCCGATCACCGAGTGGTGCAGGGTGCCGCTCTTCAACGGCACCTTGATCAGCTTGCGGCGCGCCTCGTCCATCGCTTTCTGCACGGCAACGGGCACTTCACGCGCCTTGCCCTTACCCATGCCGATGCCGCCGTCGCCGTCGCCGACGACGGTGAGCGCCGCGAAACCGAGCACCCGGCCGCCCTTCACCACCTTGGTGACGCGATTGATCGCGACCATCTTTTCGCGCAGGCCGTCGGTACGCTCCTCGCCGCCCTGCATCCGCATTTTCGATTGAACCTTGGCCATTGTCTGACTCGCCTAGAACTTCAGTCCGTTCGCGCGCGCGGCCTCGGCCAGCGCCTTGACCCGCCCGTGGTACTTATAGCCGGAGCGATCGAAGGCGATCGCTTCGATGCCGAGCTGTTTCGCTTTCTGCGCGATCCGCTTGCCCACTTCCGCGGCCGCGCCGACGCTGCCGCCCTTGGGCTGCGCCTCGCGCACCTCGCGCTCGACGGTCGAGGCCGCCGCGAGGACCTTCCGGCCGGATGGGTCGATGACTTGGGCATAGATGTGACAGTTGGAGCGGTGGACGGTAAGCCGCGCCGCCTTCACTTGCGCAATGCGCCGGCGCGTCTGCTGCGCGCGGCGCACCCTGGCTACATTCTTGTCATGCATGGCGTTGTACCGAAGAACCCGAAACGGCCCGGCCCGCGACGCGCCCACGCAAAAGGCGCTGCCCGGTGGCCATCCCTATTTCTTCTTCGTCTCCTTGAGCACGATGACCTCGTCGGAATACCGCACGCCCTTGCCCTTGTATGGCTCGGGGCGCCGGTAGGCCCGGACCTGGGCGGCGACCTCGCCGACCTGCTGCTTGTCGATCCCCTTGATCACGATCTCCGTCTGGGTCGGCGTTTCGACCTTGATGCCCTTGGGCATGGCGTGCACCACCGGGTGCGAGAAGCCCAGTGTCAGGTTGAGCTTGTCGCCTTGGGCCTGCGCGCGGTAGCCGACGCCCACGAGATTAAGGCGGCGCTCGAAACCCTTGGACACGCCCTGCACCATGTTGGCCGCGAGCGCGCGAAAGGTACCGGACATTGCCTTCGCCTGAATGCTCGGGCCGATCGCCTCGAATTCGAGCCGGTTCTCGACCTTCTGTACCTTGACGTCGTTCGACATCGCCTGGCTCAGGCTGCCGAGCGGCCCTTTGACCGACAGATGGCCTTCGGCCAGCGTGGCTTCCACTCCCGCGGGCAGGACGACCGGATTGCGTGCGACTCTGGACATGGTTCCCTCGGGCTAGGCTACGACGCAGAGGACTTCACCGCCGATGCCCAGGCCGCGGGCCTTGCGGTCCGTCATGACGCCCTTGGACGTGGAGACGATCGCGATGCCGAGCCCGTTCATGACGCGCGGCACCGACCTGCTCGGCCGGTAGACGCGCAATCCCGGGCGGCTCACCCGCTCGATCTTCTCGATGACCGGGCGGCCGGCGTAGTACTTCAGGCCGATCTCGAGCTGCGCCTTGCCGTCGACCTGGTTGACGCTGAAGTCCTCGATGTAGCCTTCGTCCTTCAGCACCTTGGCGATCGCGACTTTGACCTTGGAAGAAGCCATCGCCGCGGACGGCTTCTCCGAAAGCTGCGCATTGCGAATCCGCGTCAGCATGTCGGCGATCGGATCACTCATGCTCATATCGAGTTCTCCTACCAGCTTGCCTTGATGACGCCGGGTATCTCGCCGCGCATGGCGATCTCGCGCAGCTTGTTGCGTGCCAAGCCGAACTTGCGGAAGGTCCCGCGCGGGCGGCCGGTCAGCGCGCAGCGATTGCGCAGCCGCACCGGGCTCGCGTTGCGCGGGAGCTGCTGGAGCTTCTCGCGTGCGCTTTGCCGCGCCTCGTCGGTGGCCCGGGCATCGTCCAGGATGGCGAACAGCGCGGCACGCCTGGCGGCGTACTTCTTCACCGCGGCGCGGCGCTTCTGTTCGCGATTGATGAGTGACAGTTTCGCCATGACTAACCTCAGTTCCTGAAGGGGAAGCGGAACGCGGCCAACAGGGCGCGTGCTTCCTCGTCGTTCTTGGCCGTGGTCGTGATCGTGATGTTCATGCCGCGAATCGCGTCGATCTTGTCGTACTCGATCTCGGGAAAGATGATCTGCTCGCGCACACCCATGTTGAAATTGCCGCGGCCGTCGAAGGAGCGCGCCGGAATGCCACGGAAGTCGCGGATGCGGGGGATCGCCACGGTCACCAGGCGATCCAGGAATTCGTACATGCGCTTGCCGCGCAAGGTCACCTTGCAGCCGATCGGGTAGCCGGCGCGGATCTTGAAAACGGCGATCGATTTCCGCGCCTTGGTCACCACCGGCTTCTGGCCGGCGATCTTGGTCATATCGCCGAGCGCGTTGTCCATCACCTTCTTGTCCGCGACCGCTTCGCCCACGCCCATGTTGAGCGTGATCTTCTCGATGCGCGGGACTTCCATGACGGACTTGTAGCCGAACTGCTCGGTGAGCTGCTTGACTACCGTTTCGCGGTAATGGTCCTGCAAACGCGCCATGACTTTGCGTGCCTCGCTCTTTGACTATGCGTCGATCACTTCGCCGTTGGACTTGAAGAAGCGCACTTTGCGCCCGTCCTCGAGCGTGCGAAAGCCGACCCGATCGCCCTTGCGGGTCTGCGGGTTGAAGATGGCGATCTTGGAGACGTGCAGCGGCATCTCCCGCTCGATGATCCCGCCCGTGAGCCCGCGCATCGGGTTGGGGCGCTGGTGCTTCTTCACCTTGTTGGCGCCCTCCACCACCAGGCGCTCGGCATCCACGACGCGCAGCACCGTACCGCGCTTGCCCTTGTCCTTGCCGGCCGTGACGACCACGTCGTCGCCCTTTCTTAACTTGCGCATATCAGCTCTCCGGTCACAGGACTTCAGGCGCGAGCGACACGATCTTCATGAAGCGCTCGGTGCGAAGCTCGCGGGTGACGGGGCCGAATATGCGGGTGCCGATGGGCTCGAGCTTGGGGTTCAAGAGCACGGCCGCGTTGCCGTCGAAGCGCACCAGCGAGCCGTCTGGCCGGCGCACCCCCTTGGCGGTGCGCACCACCACGGCGTCATACACCTCGCCCTTCTTTACCCGGCCGCGCGGCGCGGCATCCTTGACGCTCACTTTTATGACGTCGCCGATGCCGGCATAGCGGCGCTTGGAGCCGCCCAGCACCTTGATGCACATGACGGTACGTGCACCGGTGTTGTCAGCGACATCCAGCATGGTCTGCATCTGGATCATGTTCGTTCTCTCGTGCTGCTATTTCCAACTTGGTCCGCGAGCTGCGCTGCGGCGGCCAGTATTGGAACCCGTAGGGCTCAGGCGCCCCCCGGTCGAGGGAGGGCGAATGGAAGCCAGCGATTATAGCCTGGCGCGAAATCCCAAGTAAACAGCGCGGCGCCCCACCGGCGGCCGCGGCGCGTCAGATGTTGGCCGCCTTCTCCAGCAGCTCGGTCACGCGCCAGCTCTTGGTGCGCGACAGCGGCCGGCATTCCTCGATCAACACGATATCGCCGTTATGACACTGGTTGGTTTCGTCGTGCGCGTGGAACTTCTGGCTGCGGCGCACGATCTTGCCGTAGATCGGGTGCGTGACCTTGCGTTCGACCAGCACGGTCACGGTCTTGTCCATCTTGTCGCCCACGACCCGCCCGCTCAGGGTACGCGCTCGCTTGGCCTCGCTCATGGCCGCTGTCCTTTCTCGTTGAGCACGGTGCGCACTCGGGCAATGTCCCGGCGTACCTTACGCAGTTGGCTGTTGTTCGAAAGCTGCTGGGTCGCCTTCTGCATGCGCAGGCTGAACTGGGCCCGCAGCAGCTCCGTCAGCTCCTGCTCCAGGTCCCCCGCGCTCTTGCTCCGTAATTCCGCCGCCTTCATCGCCTATCCTCCGAGCTGGCGCACGACAAAGGCCGTGCGCACCGGCAGCTTGGCCGCGGCCAGGTCGAACGCCTGGCGCGCCAACCCTTCGTCCACGCCGTCCATCTCGTAGAGCACCTTGCCCGGCTGGATTTCGGCGACCCAGTACTCCGGATTGCCCTTGCCGTTGCCCATGCGCACCTCGGCGGGCTTCTGCGAAATCGGCTTGTCGGGAAAGATCCGTATCCAGATCCGCCCGCCGCGCTTGATGTGACGGGTCATCGCGCGGCGCGCGGCTTCGATCTGCCGGGCGGTCAGGCGACCGCGCCCCAGGGCTTTCAAACCATACTCGCCGAAGCTGACCCGGTTGCCACGGGTGGCCACGCCTTTGTTGCGGCCTTTCTGCTCCTTGCGATACTTGCGCCTAGCTGGCTGCAACATTTTGCTTGGCTCCCGTCTTGCGTGGGCGTCGTTGCGGCGCGGGCGTTTCAGCCGGCGTCTCGGCCGCTGCCGGCCCCACCGGCCGATCGCCCTTGCCGATCATCTCGCCCTTGAACACCCACACCTTGATGCCGATCACCCCGTAGGTAGTTTTCGCTTCGGAAAAACCGTAGTCGATGTCGGCGCGCAGCGTATGCAGCGGCACGCGGCCTTCCCGATACCATTCCGAGCGCGCGATCTCGATTCCGTTGAGGCGGCCCGAGCTCGCGATCTTGATGCCCTGGGCGCCGAGGCGCATGGCGTTGGTGATCGCGCGCTTCATCGCGCGCCGGAACATGATCCGCTTCTGGAGCTGGGTCGCGATCGAGTCGGCGACGAGCTGCGCGTCGAGCTCGGGCTTGCGGATTTCCTCGATATTGACGTGCACGGGGACGCGCAGCATGCGCTGCAGCTCGCCGCGCAACACTTCGATGTCCTCGCCCTTCTTGCCGATCACCACCCCGGGTCGGGCGCTGTGCACCGTGATGCGGGCATTCTTGGCCGGCCGCTCGATCACCACCCGGCCGACGGCCGCGTGCGCGAGCTTGGTGCGCAGGTAATCGCGAACCCGGATGTCCTCGTTCAGCATGGCGGCGAAATTGCGGTTGTTCGCGTACCAGCGCGAAGCCCAGCCGCGATTGACCGCGAGCCGAAAGCCGGTCGGATGGATTTTCTGACCCATGGTTACTTCCTTCCGTCGCCCACCGTCACGAAGATGTGACAGGTCGGCTTCAAGATCCGGTTGGCGCGGCCCTTGGCCCGCGCTTGAAAGCGGCGTTGATAGGTGCCGCGCTCGACGTAGATGCTGGTGATCTTCAGCTCGTCGATATCGGCACCGTCGTTGTGCTCGGCGTTCGCGATGGCCGATTCCACCACCTTGCGGATGATGGCGGCGGCGCGCTTGGGGCTGAACTGCAGAACGTTGAGCGCGCGCTCGACCTTCATGCCGCGGACCTGGTCGGCGACCAGCCGGCCCTTCTGGGCCGACAAGTGCACACCGCGTAGCTTGGCTGTGGTTTCCATGCGCTCTCCGCTACCGCTTCGGTCCGCCCGGCGCCGCTTTCTTGTCCGCGCTGCCCGCCCGCGAGTGGCCCTTGAAAACGCGCGTGTGCGAAAACTCGCCGAGCTTGTGACCGACCATGTTTTCCGTCACGTACACTGGGATGTGCTGCTTGCCGTTGTGCACGGCGATGGTGAGGCCGACGAAATCTGGCAGCACGGTGGAGCGTCGCGACCAGGTCTTGATCGGCCGCTTGTCGTTGGATGCGCGCGCCGCATCGACCTTCTTCACCAGGTGAAGATCGACGAACGGCCCCTTCTTGATGGAACGTGCCATGTGTTAGCCCTTGTTGCTGTTCCGGCGCCGCACGATCATCGTATCCGTGCGCTTGTTCTTGCGCGTCTTGTAACCCTTGGAGAGCACGCCCCAGGGGCTCACCGGCGGTTGAGCCGCCGCCGTTCTGCCTTCACCGCCGCCGTGCGGATGGTCGATCGGATTCATCGCCACGCCGCGCACCGTCGGGCGAATGCCGCGCCAGCGCTTGGCGCCTGCCTTGCCGATGGAGCGCAGCGAGTGTTCCTCGTTGCCGACCTCGCCGATCGTCGCCCGGCAATCGACGTGGGCGCGGCGAATCTCGCCCGAGCGCAGCCGCAACTGGGCGTAGCTGCCCTCGCGCGCGAGCAACTGCACCGAGGTGCCCGCCGAGCGCGCGAGCTGGGCGCCCTTGCCCGGCAGCAGCTCCACGCAATGCACCGTGCTGCCGACCGGCACGTTGCGCAGCGGCATGGAATTGCCGTCCTTGATCGGCGCCTCCGGCCCGCTCACGAGCTGCGCGCCCGCGACCAGCCCTTTCGGCGCGATGATGTAACGGCGCTCGCCGTCCGCGTAACACAGCAACGCTATGTTCGCGCTGCGGTTCGGATCGTATTCGATGCGCTCGACCCGCGCCGTGATGCCATCCTTGTTGCGGCGAAAATCGATGATCCGATAATGCTGCTTGTGCCCGCCGCCTTGATGGCGCATGGTGATGTGGCCGCTGTTGTTGCGGCCCGCGCGCTTGCTCTGCGGCTCGGTGAGCGGCGCGTGCGGGCGCCCCTTGTGCAGGTCGCGACTGACGACCTTGACCAGGGTGCGGCGGCCCGGGGATGTCGGCTTGACCTTGATCAGCGCCATTACTTGGCCTCTCCACCTTCGGCAAAATTGATTTCCTGGCCGGCCTTCAGGCGCACGTAGGCCTTCTTCCAGTTGTTGCGCCGGCCGATGAAGCGCCCGGTGCGCTTCTGCTTGCCCTTCACGTTCAGGACTTGCACGCCGTCGACGTCGACCTTGAACATCAGCTCGACGGCGGCCTTCACGTCGCCCTTGGTGGCAGTGCGCTCGACGCGAAACACCACCTGGTTGTGCTTGTCGCCGACCATGGTGCTTTTTTCCGAAACCGCGGGACCGAGCAGCACCTGCATCAGCCGCTGCTGGCGCGCCGCGCTCGGCGTCTTGGCCGATTCGCTCATGCGTATGCCTCCTCGATCTTCGCCAGCGCGGCCCGGGTCACGAGCACATGCGGGAAGCCGACCAGACTCACCGGATCGGCCTGGCGCACGCCGACCACTTCGACATTCATCAAGTTGCGCGAGGACAACAGGAGATTCTCGTCGACCGCGTCGGTTACGATCAGCACCCGCTCGAACCCCATGCCCTTCAGCTTGGCGGCGAGCAGCTTGGTCTTGGGCGCCTCGACGGCGAGACTCTCCACCACCTTGAGACGGCCTTCGCGCGCGAGCTGCGACAGGATGGTCGCGATGCCGGCCCGATAAACCTTGCGGTTGACCTTGTGCGCGAAGTTCTCGTCCGGGCTGGCCGGGAATATCTTGCCGCCGCCGCGCCACAGCGGGCTCGATGCCATGCCGGCGCGAGCGCGGCCCGTGCCCTTTTGCCGCCACGGCTTGGCCGTGCTCTTGTTGACTTGCCCGCGCGCGCGCTGCGCCCGCGTTCCACGGCGGGCATTGGCCAGGTACGCGTTCACGAGCTGGTGCACCAGCGCTTCGTTGTACGCGCGGCCGAATACCGCGTCCGACCCGGCCACCGATTCGGTGGCTTCGCCCTTGTCATTGATGAGTTGCAGGTCCATCAGCCCCTCGCCTTCTTCGACGGCGCGACGGTGATGGCGCCACCGGCGTGTCCCGGCACCGCACCGCGCACGAGCAGCAGCTTGCGCTCGGCGTCGATGCGTACCACCCGCAGATTCTGCGCCGTGCGGCGCACGTTCCCCAGGTGGCCAGGCATCTTCTTGCCCGGAAACACGCGGCCCGGATCCTGTGCCTGGCCGATCGAGCCGGGCGCGCGCGTGGTGATCGAGTTGCCGTGGCTCGCGCGGTTGGAGCCGAAATGGTGCCGCTTGATGACGCCGGCGAAGCCCTTGCCGATGCTGGTGCCGACGACATCGACGTGCTGCCCCACCTTGAACACGTCCGGGCCGATGACCGCGCCGGGAGCGAGGTTCGCCGCCTCGTCGGCGCTGACGCGAAACTCCCTGACGACGCTGCCCGCCTCGACCCCCGCCTTGGCGTAATGGCCGGCCAAGGCCTTGTTCACCCGCGAGGGTCGCCGCGCACCGAACACGATCTGGATCGCGCAGTAGCCGTCGGCCTCGACGTTCTTCACCTGCGCGACCCGGTTGTTGGAGACATCCAGCACCGTGACCGGCACGCTGTCGCCGTCGTCGGTGAAAATGCGCGTCATGCCGACTTTGCGGCCGACCAATCCCATGCTCATTTATCGTTCCCCTTGTTTCGAAGGGCCCGGTTGCAATTGACCGGAGGTAAACGGTTGCAGCCGCGAGCCGCGCGAGCGCGGACCGCGGCTTTCAAAATCTATAGCTTGATCTCGACGTCTACGCCCGCTGGAAGATCGAGCTTCATCAGCGCATCGACCGTCTTGTCGGTCGGATCGATGATGTCCATCAGCCGCAGGTGCGTGCGGATTTCCAGCTGGTCGCGCGAAGTCTTGTTGACGTGCGGCGAGCGCAGGACGTCGAAACGTTGCAGCCGCGTGGGCAGCGGCACGGGGCCGCGCACTACCGCGCCGGTACGCTTCGCCGTATCCACGATCTCCAGCGCCGACTGGTCGATCAAGCGATAGTCGAACGCCTTCAATCGGATGCGGATCTTCTGGTTCTTCACAGCCATCGGTTTTGCCTTCGCTCATGCTTCCCGTGCGGATTGAAGGCGAGGCGATTCGCCCGTCCCCCCTTCGATCGTCACGATTATTCGATCACCTTGGCGACGACGCCTGCGCCGACGGTCTTGCCGCCCTCGCGGATCGCGAAGCGCAGCCCCTGCTCCATCGCGATGGGCTGGATCAGACTCACCGTGATCGACACGTTGTCCCCAG
>JADLAC010000044.1 GCA_020848435.1 Burkholderiales bacterium
CGCTCGGTTGACGAGCGCGCTCATCGACACGCTGCTGGGGCGCGCCGAGCCGGCCCCGGAGCTTTCGAGCGCGCCGGTGCTGCCGCTCCTGGCCGCGCCGAAGGACTCGGTGCGCAGCCTCGCCGGGGTCGCCGCGGCGCCGGCGATCGATCTGACAGGAGCGAGAACAATGTCATCGTCTGGCGCATTCGGTTCGGCTATGATCGCATCGGCTTCCGAACGCGCATCGTGGCAACAGGGTTTCGTTTCGGACGCCGCGGCACCCGAGAATCCGAACAAGAACATCAAGCTCACACTTCCGGTCACTGCGACGGCTTCGACTTCATAGCGCTGCGATTGCCAAGGACAAGCGGCAAGCGATCGCAGCGGCCTGTCGATAGCCGACTGCCGGCGGGATACAGGAGAGACCGGCATGGCAATGCTTGCCACCGCGGCATCGGCGCTCGGCTATGCGTGGCAGCGCACACGCGCTTTTCGGCGGCGACGGCGCCAGTCCGATCTCCCGGCGACGCTGCAGGGACCTAGACCGCAGCGACGTTTTCCGAGCCGGCGCAAGGCGCTGTTCGAGACGCTCGAGCCGCGAGTGCTGCTCGCGGCCGATCCGGTCCCTGGCGTCGCGGAGCAGATCGCGCCCATCGTGGGCGAGATCAGCACCCCCGGCGAGATCGACCGCTACACGTTCGAGCTGACCGATCTGCGCCGAATCGCCTTCGATACGATGAGCGATTCCGCCTTGCAGTGGAGCCTCGCCGGCCCGCGCGGCGCGGTGGTGAGCGCGCGCGAGCTGCGCAGCTCGGACGGGCCCGACGCCTATCCCGTGTTCGATCTCGCCGCCGGCCAGTACACCCTGACGATCGACGGCGTGGCCGATAGCGTCGGTCCGTATGCCTTTCGCATGGTCAACGTCGACAACGCGACCGCGATCCAAGCGGGCGTGGTGATCAGCGGCGAGCTCGCACCGGCGAACGAAACCGACGTCTATCGGATCGGCTTGACCGAGGGTGATCGCGTCTTCTTCGATGCGCGGCAAGTGCAGGGCGAGACGTATTGGCGCCTGCTCGACCCCTTCGGCAATCAGAGCTTCTTCGGCGCCATGGCGGACAGCGACGTCATGACGGTGCCCTTCACCGGCGGCTATACCTTGATGCTGGAAGGCCGCCGCTACCGCACCGAAGCCCAGGCCAACTACCAGTTCCTCGTGCAGCCGGTGAGCGACGATACCCAGGCGGGCGCGCTCGGCACCCTCCTTCAAGGCACCATCGCTCATCCCGGCCAGCGCGACTTTTTCGAATTCGACCTGGCGAGCGACAAGCGGGTCGCATTCGACACGCTCTCCGACAGCGCGCTCTCGGTCTCGATCGCGGGCCCGCGCGGCAGCGTGTTGTCCAGCCGGGCGCTCAACCAGACCGACGCCAACGACAACTCACCGCTGCTCGACCTGGTAGCGGGCCGCTATCGCATCACGGTCGATGGCAATGGCGATGCGACCGGCGCGTATGCCTTTCGCCTGCTCGATCTGGCTGCGGCGACCGATTTCGTGCCGGGCAGCGCCGTCTCCGGCACGCTCAGCCCCGGCAACCAGACCCACGTGTACGCGTTCGAAGCGCAAAGCGGCGACCAGTTCTATTTCGATGCCCAGCTCCAGCAGGGCGAAACCTACTGGCGCCTGATCGGCCCGGCAGGTAACCAGCTCTTCCAGCGCCACCTGAGCCAGGACAACGTTGTCCTCACGCTGACCACGCCCGGCAAGTACTCGATCCTGGTCGAAGGCAGGCGCTACGTCAGCGCGGCTGCCAACTACCGCTTCAACGTCGAGCCGCGCGGCCACGTCGATTTGCCGGCGCCCTCGGGCGATGCCCTGAGCATCGGCGAGCTGGTGAACGGGACGCTCGCGGCCGCGGGCGAGCGCGATGCGTATTCGTTCTCCCTGGCGACCGATGCGCGGCTCCTATTCGACACCCGCACCGATCGCAGCGACATCCGCTGGGAGCTGCGCGACGCGTTCAGCCGCGTCATCGCCGATCGCAGCTTCCAAGCGTCGGATGCCGCCGACGCGAATCCGCAGCTTGCGCTCGGCGCCGGCAGCTATCAGCTCACGGTCTATTCGTCCGCCAACACGACCGGCAGCTACGGCTTTCGCCTGATCGACTTCGCCACCGCGCAGCCCCTCACGCCGGGTACTGGGATCAGCGGCGTGTTGACGCCCGGCAACGAGACCGACGTGTACCGCTTCGACGCGGGGGCCGGGCAGCGCTTGTTCTTCGACGTACGCACCGCGGCGACCAGCGACTCGTATTGGCGCCTGTTCGATCCGTTCGGCCAGCAGGTGTTTTTTACCAATCTCACCAACGATCAGCAAGTGCTGGCGCTCGATCATGCCGGCGCCTACACGCTCGTGGTCGAGGGCAGGCGCTATTCGACTGCTGCCAATGCGTACAGCTTCAACGTGCAGCCGGTGCTCGACGAGCAGGCGAGCTTCGCGATCGAGGGGCCGGGACTGACCGCCTCCCCCTGGATCGACGGGGCGCTGGACGGCGCGCTCCAATTCGACGGCACGCGCTGGATCGAGGTGCCGAAGGCGCCGGCGACCGATCTCAACAGCGTCCTCACCATCGAGTTTCGCTTCCTGTGGGAACGCTCGTCGCAGGAATGGACCGCGCTGGTCCACAAGGGTACCGGCGACAGCAATCAGCGCAGCTACAGCGTTTGGCTCAACGCGAACGGTCTACTGCTCCTCTCCTCGGGCGCGAACACCAACGAGGGCATCAGCACCGAGCAGGGCGCGTTCGAGACCGGCCGCTGGTACCACGTCGCGGTCGTGATCGATCGGCCGAGTCAGCAGGGGCGCATTTACCGCGACGGCGTGCAGATCGCCGCGGGGTCCCTGAGCACCACGCCCTCGACCACGAGCACTACGCCGCTCACCATCGGCCGCTCGAACGAATCCTGGAACAGCGCCTCCCTGTTCCAGGGCGTCATGGACGACATCCGCCTCTGGAACGTCGCGCGCACCGCGACGCAGATCCAGCAATCGAAGGACGCACCCCTCGCGGGCAATGAAGCCGGGCTCCAGGTCTATCTCAAGCTCGACGAGACCGAAGGCACCATCGCGGCGAGCGCGGCAGCGCCCGCGCTCCAGGGCACGTTGAAGCGCACCGTCGCCTTCCCGGCCGGCGTGGTGGAAGGCCGGATCGCGCATCCGGGGCAAGTGGACGTGTACACCTTCGATCTGGCCGCGGACACGCTGCTCGCCTTCGACAGCCTCGTCGACCGCGGCGATCTCGTCTGGTCCCTGGCGGGGCCGCGCGGCACGCTCGTTTCGAATCGCAGCTTCCAGGGCAGCGACTCGGCCGATCGCCATTCCGTTCTCAACCTGGTCGCCGGATCGTACCGGCTGAGCGTGGATGGCGCGGGCGATGCCGCGGGCATCTACGCATATCGCTTGCTCGACCTGGCGCACGCGACGCCCTTCACGCCTGGCATCTCGGTCGCGGGGCGCCTCGCCCCGGGGAACGAAACCGACCTGTACCGTTTCGATGCGACCGCGGATACGCGCTACTACTTCGACGTCCAGCAAGTCGCGACCAGCGACACGTACTGGAAGCTGCTCGACCCGTATGGCCAGCAGGTGTTCTCCTCCGGCATGGGGCAGGACACCGGGCCGATCACCCTCGCCTTCACTGGAGCATATACGCTGCTGATCGAAGGCCGCCGCTATCAAACGGGGAACAACGACTACCGCTTCTTCGTCCAGCCGGTGATCGACGATCAAGCCTCGTTCCAGATCGGCAGTCCCGCGGGCGCCGATCCGCGCTGGCTCCCCGCGGCGCTCGGCGGCGGCTTGTTCCTCGACGGCACCCGCTACATCGAGCTGCCGAACGCGGCGGCGAACGATGTTCGCGGCGACATCACGGTCGAGGCCTGGTTCAAGATCGATCGCTTCGCCAACACCTGGCAGGCGCTGGTGTACAAGGGTGCCGGCTCCGGATTGGTCAACCGAACCTACTCGCTGTGGCTCAATGCCGATGGCCGCATCACCTGGGGTTCGACGACCAACAACAGTGCCGACTACATAGAAACCGCCAGCGGCCTGATCAACATCGGCCAGTGGTACCACGTCGCGGCGGTGACCGATCGCACCGCTGCCACGGCACGCATCTATCTGGATGGCGTGGAGGTGAAATCGGGCTCGGCGCGTAGCAGTGCTGCGATCGCCGTCAGCCAGGCACTATTCGTCGGCTACGACGGCGAGCCGTTCGGCGACCGTGCGCCCATCGAAGGCACGATCGACGAGGTGCGCATCTGGGATCGGGTGCGCACGCCGGCCGAGATCCAGTCCGCGCGTGCGGCACCGCTCGGCGGCGACGAGTCGGGCTTGCGCGTGTACTTGAAGCTCGACGAGACGCAAGGCACGGCGCTCGCCGATGCGAGCCCCGCGCACGCCGCCGGCGCCATCAAGCGCACCGTGTCGCTGCCCGCCGCCGCCATCGAGGGCCGCATCGATGTCATCGGCCAGGTCGACCGGTTCGATTTCACGCTGGCCAGCGACAAGCGGCTCGCCTTCGATTCGCTGGTCGATCGCGGCGACATGGTCTGGTCGCTCCAGGGCCCGCGCGGCACGGTGGTATCCAACCGCAGCTTCCAGCAAAGCGACTCGGCCGACCGCCATCCCATTCTCGACCTGCTCGCCGGCGATTACGTGCTCACGGTGGACGGCAGCGGCGATGCGCGCGGTTTCTATGCCTTTCGCTTGATCGACCTTGCCCAGGCGGCCGTGCCGATCGAGGTCGAGACGCCGGTGGCGGGCGCGCTTGCGCCGGGCAACGAAACCGATGTCTATGCCTTCCAGGCGACTGCAGGCGAGCGCTATTTCTTCAACGTGCTCGGCGTCGGAAACAGCGACACCTACTGGCAGGTGCTCGATCCAAACGGCCGCCAGGTGTTCTTCTCCGGCATGGGCGTCGACGTCGGGCCCCTGGAGCTCGCTCACACCGGCACGTACACCGTCCTGGTCGAAGGCCGGCGCTACGCCGCCGCCGTCAACAACTACCGCTTCGAGATCCACCGCGTCGCCGACAGCGCGACCAGCTTCGAGCTGAACGGCCCAAGAGTAGCAGGCAGCATCGACTGGAGCCCGGGCAAGCTCGGCAATGCGCTCGGGCTCGACGGCCTGCATTACGTCGAGGTGCCGAGCGCGGCCAGCGAGATCACAGGCAACCTCACGGTCGAATTCTGGCTCAAGGTCGAGCGCTTCAACGACGATTGGAGCGCGCTGGTCTACAAGGGCAACGGCAATTCGTCGCAGCGCACCTACAGCCTGTGGCTCAATCGCGCGGGCTATCTGCACCTCTCCACCGGCGACGGCGGCAACCAGACGCTCGAGACCGCCGCCGGCGTCATCCGCCGCGGCGAATGGCAGCACGTCGCCGCGGTGATCGACCGCGGCGGCCAGGCGATGCGTCTCTACGTCGACGGCGAGCTGAAGGCGAGCGGCGCGGTGCGCGCGGCCCCCGCCACCGCTAGCAGCAACGCTTTGCGTATCGGTGAAGCCTACGAGAGCACTTACGCCTTCGAAGGCACCATCGACGAATTCCGGCTGTGGAATATCGCCCGCAGCGAGGCCGAGATCCGCACCACCAAGGACGGCCCGCTCGGCGGCAACGAGACTGGGCTGAGGGTGTATCTCAAGCTCGACGAAACGCTCGGCGCGAACGCCGCCGACGCGGGACCGCTGGGCGCGCACGCGAGCATCCGCCACTGGTACGACACCATCGAGCACGTCGTCGTCGGCCAGATCGACGAGCCGGGCGAGGTCGATCGCTTCAGCTTCGATCTCGCCGAAGAAAAGCTCGTCGCCTTCGACAACTTCACCGATCGGCAGGAGTTCGTCCTGGCGTTGAGCGGTCCGCGCGGCAGCGTGTTCTCCGGCGTGCGCATGCAATCCTCGGATTCCGCCGATCGGCATCCGGTATATCGACTCGCGCCGGGACATTACGTCCTCACCATCGATGCCGACAACGATGCGATCGGCATGTACGCCTTCCGCTTCCTCGACTTGGCGCGCAAGGCCGTCGCGATCACGCCGGGGACGCCGGTCGCGGCGAGCCTCGATCCCGGCAACGAAACCGACGTCTACACCCTCACGGCGGCGGCGGGCGAACGCTATTACTTCGATCTGCAGCAGACCGCGACCTCGGACACTTATTGGCATCTCCTTGATCCGTCCGGCAAGCAGGTGTTCTTCTCCAACTGGGGCCAGGACACGGGCCCCGTGACGCTGGCGAGCACGGGCGCCTACACGCTGCTCGTCGAGGGGCGGCGCTACAGCAGCGCGATCCAGAATTATCGCTTCAACGTGCAGCGGGTGAGCGATCAGGCGACGGCCTTCGACCTGGGCGGGTCGGCCGGCGCGGCGCCCGCGTGGGATGCAGGCAAGCTCGGCAACGGCTACCGCTTCGACGCTCTACGCGCGATCGAAGTGCCGAATAGCGCGGACATCAACCTCACCTCGGTCGTCACGGTCGAATTCTGGCTCAAGCTCGATCGCTTCAGCAGCGATTGGTCGGCGCTGGTCTACATGGGGACGGGCAACTGGTGGGAGCGCACCTACAGCTTGTGGCTCCATCCCTCCGGGTTCCTGCACTTGTCGACGGGCGACGGCAGCAATCGGGTGCTCGAAACCCCCGCGGGAACGATTCAGGCCGGTACCTGGCATCACGTCGCCGCGGTGATCAATCATCCCGCGCAGCAGATGCGCATCTACGTCGACGGCCAGGAGCGCGCCAACGGCAGCGTCCCGACCACGCCGTCGCGCAGCGCGACCGGTCCGTTGTGGATCGGCGGCGCCTACGAAGGCAACTATCTGCTCGAGGGCACGATCGACGAGCTGCGCATCTGGAATGTCGCCCGCACCCAGGCGCAGATCGCCGCGGCGAAGGATGCGCCGCTGGCGGGCAACGAGGCGGGACTCAAGCTCTATCTGAAGCTCGACGAAACCTCCGGCGCGCAGGTCGCGGATGCCGCCTCCGCGCAGCTCGATGCTCGGGTGCGCTGGCAGCGCGCGAGCGAGGATCAAGGTGTCGTGGCCGGACGTATCCAACATGCCGGCCAGGTGGCGCGCTATCAATTCGAGGTCGCGGTCGAGACGCGTATCGCCTTCGACAGCCTGGTCGATCGCAACGACATGCTGTGGAGCCTCGCCGGGCCGCGCGGCGCGCTGGTTTCGGGACGAAATCTCCAGCAAAGCGACTCGGCCGACGGCAATCCGATTTTCACGCTGGTGCCGGGGACCTACACCCTCACCATCGACGCGGCGAACGATGCGACCGGCATTTTCGCCCTGCGCTTGATCGACCTCGCAACCGCTAGCCCGATCGCCCTGGGCACGCCCGTGTCGGGCGTGTTGATGCTGGGCGCCGAAACCGATGCCTACCGTTTCGATGCGGTGCGCGGCGACCAGGTGTTCTTCGACATCCAGAGCATCGACGTCACCGATACCTATTACCGTGTGCTCGATCCGCTCGGCCAGCAGCTCGTGTTGACGAACGCCGGCGCCGACTCGGGGCCGCATACGCTCTACGTCACGGGCACGTACACGATCCTGATCGAAGGACGGCGTTACGCCGGCATCGCCAACGCGTACCGCTTCAACATCGAGCATCGCGGCAACGCGCCCATCCCCGATCCGAGCGGCGCCCCGATCGCGCTCGGCGATCTGGTCACCGGCGCGATCTCGGCCAACGGCGAAATCGACCGCTATGTCTTCACGCTGAGCGAGGAGACGCTGGTCGCGTTCGATTCGCGCAGTTACGACAGCAACATGTTCTGGAGCCTTCTCGGCCCCAGCGGCCCGGTCGTGCCGAGCCGCGCGTTTTCGGGCAGCGACGGTCCCGATGCCTATCCCGTGTTTCGGCTTGCGCCCGGGATGTACGGCTTGGCGTTGAGCGCCAACGGCACCCGCAGCTATGCCTTCCGGCTGCTCGATCTCGCCAGCGCCACCGATCATGTGCCCGGCACGGTTCTCAACGGGACGCTCAGTCCCGCCAACGAAACCGACCTGTATCGGTTCAGCGCGAACGCAGGCGAGCGCTTCTACTTCGACTTCCGTGCATCGTCCGCGGAAACCTATTGGCGCTTGATCAATCCCTGGGGCGAGCAGACCTTCTTCTCGTCGACCGCGGACACCGACGTGATCCTGCCTGCGACCGGCAGCTACACGCTGATCGTCGAAGGCCGCATCTACAACAGCGCCGCCAGCTCGACCTACAGCGTCCTGGTGCAGCCCGTGAGCGACGATGCGCCGGTCGCGATCGCGCTCGGCAGCCGCGTGGACGGCAGCATCGCCCACGCCGGCCAGCGCGACTATTTCACCTTCAGCTCGAGCACGGCCAAGCGCATCGCCTTCGATACGCTCGCCGACAGCGCGATCCAGTGGAGCCTGGATGGGCCGAGCGGGAGGCTGGTAACGCTGCGCGAATTGCGCTACTCGGATTCCGCCGACGCCTCTCCGCTGCTGGATCTCGCGCCTGGCGACTACACCCTCAGCGTCGACGCGCCCGGCGACCTGACGGGCAACTATGCCTTCCGCCTGCTCGATCTCGCCGCCGCGCTGCCGCTCGTCCAGGGCGTGGAAGTGAGTGGCACGCTCGAGCCTGGCAACGAGACCGATCTCTACCGGCTCGATATCGCGCTCGGCGAGCGGCTCTTCTTCGACGTGCGCCAGGTGTCGAACGAGATGTATTGGCGCCTGCTCGACCCGTCCGGACAGCAGGTGTTCTTCGACGGCTTGAACGACCGCGACGTCGCCACGTACGACATCGCGGGGACATATACGCTGCTGATCGAGGGCCGGCGCTATGTCGGCGGCAACGGCAGCTATCGGTTCGCCGTCCAGAGCGTGAGCGATGACGCCGCCGCCGCGCTCGCGCTCAACACGCGCGTCGACGGCACGATCGCGCACGCCGGCCAGCGCGACGTCTATGCGTTCGAGCTGGCACAGCGTACGCGCGTCGCTTTCGACACCCTCTCGGACGTGAATTTCGCCTGGAGCTTGTCTGGACCGCTCGGCAGCGTGATCTCCGGGCGCGCATTGCAGCAATCGGACGGGCCGGACAATTCGCCCCTGCTCGATCTCGTGGCGGGCGCCTACCGGCTGACCATCGACGCCCCCGGCGACGGCGCCGGCAGCTACGCCTTTCGCCTGCTCGATATGGATGCGAGCGCGCAATTGTTTGCACCCGGCGCGCCGGTCGTGGGCGCATTGAGCCCGGGCAACGAGACCGACCTGTACGTGTTCGACGCGCTGAAGGGCGATCGCATCTACTTCGATGCGCAACAGGTGCAAGGCGAGACCTACTGGCGGTTGCTGAATCCGTTCGGCGCGCAGGTCTTCTTCGGCGGCATGAGCGATGTCGACGTGCAGACCTTGGAGTTCGACGGCCGTTACACGCTCATGTTCGAGGGCCGCCGCTACGTCAGCGGCAGCGCCAACTACCGCTTTACGCTGCACCCGGCGCCCATCCCGGCGCCGATCCCGATCACCACGCTCGATGCCAAGCCCGCGCCCGATCTCATCGTCGAGGACGTGCAGGTGTCCGCGGCCGCTGCGATCGAGTCGGGCGCGCTGATCACCGTCGCCTGGCTGGACACCAACGCCGGCCTGCGTCCGGCGACCGCGGCTTGGCGCGATCGGGTGATCGTGCGCAACGTCACCACCAACGAGGTGATCGCGAACCTGCTGCTCGCCTACGACCCGGCCGATCCGCTGACGCCGCCGCTCGATCCTGGGCAGTCGGCCGTGCGCAGTGTCGCTTTTCGCCTGCCCGACGGCGCTCGCGGCGCGGGCACGCTGGCGATCACCATCACGGCCGACATCGACAACAGCATCGCCGAGGAGAACACCAGCGGCAACGCCGAGGCCAACAATGCCACGGCGGCGAACGTGGTGTCCGCGCTCGCGCAGTATGCCGATCTGCGCGCCGTTGCGCTGAGCGCCGATCCGGCAGGGGCCTGGGTGAACGGCGGCGTGGTCGAAGTGCGCTGGGTGACCGAGAACGCCGGCAGCCGCGCGGCGGCCGGGCCATGGACCGAGACGCTCGCCGTGGTCAACGTTTCCACCGGCCAGAGCGTATTCAGTACCCAGCTCGTGCAGCCGGCGGCGGGACTCGCGAGCGGGGCCTCGGTCGAGCGTATGGTGGAATTCACCTGGCCCGCCGGCATTGCGGTAACCGGGTCGGTCGAGTTCCGCGTCAGCGTCGACGCCGCCGGCCAGGTGTTCGAGCAGAACGGCGATGGCAGCGCCGAGAGCAACAACCAGGCGCTGCTGCGCATCGCCTCGGCGCCCGATCTCGGTGTCGCCAACTTGCGCATCACCAGCGGCGAGCTGCAAGCAGGCGGCAACGTCGCAATCGCCTGGGACGACGTCAACCACGGCTCGCTCGCGCTCGGCGGTAGCTGGAACGATCGCATCGAAGTCACCAACACCCGCACCAACGAGCGGCTGCTGCTCGTCCACCTCAACGGCAGCGCAGGCTCCGACGGCACGCTGGTGCCGGCGGAAAGCGTGGGCCGCGCCTATGTCTTCAAGCTGCCCGAAGGCGAACGCGCTGTCGGCACCATACGCATCAGCGTCAGCGCGGATAGCGATTCCGCGGGTCTAGGCAGCGTCATCGAGGCCAATGCGACCGGCAGCGGCGAGAGCAACAACGCCGCTTCGATCACCGCCGCTGCGCTCGCTCGCCCCTATGCGGACTTGCGCGCGGGCGCGCCGGCGGCGCCGGACAGCGCGCGTGGCGGCGAGGTCATCGAGGTTTCATGGACGGTGACCAATGCCGGCGGCATCGACGCGCTCGGGCCGTGGGTCGATCGCGTGTTCCTCTCCACCGACGCGATCTTCGGCAACGCCGACGACGTGCTGCTCGCAAGCCTGGCGCATCCCGGCAATCTCGCCGCGCAGGCGAGCTACACGGCCGCGGCCCCGGTGACGCTGCCGCTTCGGCGCGATGGCGCGTTCCATCTGTTCGTGCGTGCGGACGCCGATGGACAGGTGCTCGAGCCCGACACGCGGGCGAACAATACCTCGGCTGCCGAGCCGATCGGCTTGATCGCGCCGTTCGCCGACCTGGCGGTGGAAGCGCTGACCGCCCCCGCCAGCGCCAATTCGGGCGAACGCATCGACCTCCTGTGGCGGGTGCGCAATAACGGCGACAGCGCGACCGACGTAGCGCAGTGGAAAGACCGGGTCTACCTGTCCACCGACGACGTGCTGAGCGCGGCGGATTCCCTGCTGGCGGAATTCACGCGCAACGGCGCGCTCGCCGAGGGCGAGAGCTATTCGGCGCGCGTCGGGATATCCCTGCCCGAAGGCATCTCGGGCAGCTACCGTTTCATCGTGCGTACCGATGTCGATGCGCAGGTGTTCGAGCGCGGCGCCACCCAGAACAATACCGCGCCGGCGCTCGCGCCGACCGCGGTGAGCCTCTCGCCGGCGGCGGACTTGATCGTGACCGAGGTCATCGGCCCGTCGCAGAGCCTGCCGGGCAGCGCCGTTTCCCTGTCCTGGACGATTCGCAACGACGGCGAGGCCAGCGCGCGTGCCCCCTGGACCGATCGCATCTACCTGAGCCCGGACGGCAGCCTGAACGGCGCCGTGCTGCTCGCCACGGTGGCGCACACGGCCGCGCTGGCCGCGGGCGAGAGCTACACCCCAACGGCGACCGCGACGCTGCCCGACTGGGCCGACGGCGCGTACCGACTTGTGGTCGCGGCCGATGTGCACGGCCAGGTGTTCGAGCAGGGCCGCGAGGCGAACAACCAGGCGCCGTCCGCGGCCACGCTTTCGCTGGTGCACCCGGATCTCACGATCGCGAGCGTCGGCGTGGCCGGGGCGAGCGCGGGCGGCCAGACCCTGACGATCTCATGGCGGGTGGAGAATCGCGGCAGCCACGCGGCGCAAGGCGAGTGGCTCGATCGCGCCTACCTGACGCGCAGCGGCGTGATCGACGGCAACGCGCTCGAGCTCGCCTCGGTCGCCCGTACCGGCGGCTTGGCCGCCGGCGCGGCGTACGAGGCGCATGCGCAGGCGCTGCTGCCGATCGATCTCTCGGGCGACTATCGCGTCGTCGTGGTGACCGACGCCGCCGGCAGCGTGCGCGAGCTCAACAGCGAAGGCAACAACGGCGCCAGTGCGCCGCTCACCCTGGCGCTCGCGCCGTATGCCGACTTGCGCGTGAGCGCGGCGAGCGGTCCGGCGGGTGAGTTGATCGCCGATCCGGCGCGCATCGCGCTGTCCTGGACGGTCGTCAACGACGGCACCGGCGCCGGCATCGCGGGCGCATGGACCGACAGCATCATCGCTTCGCGCGACGCTATTGCCGGCAACGGCGACGACATCGTGCTCGGGCAGTTCCGGCGTGCGGGAGCGCTCGCCCTCGGCGGCTCGTATGACCGTACCGAGACGGTGTTCTTCCCGCCGCTCGCGAGCGGGCGCTTCACGCTGTTCGTGCGCACCGATGCTCTCGGCGAAGTGTTTGAAAACGGGCTCGAGCAGAACAATGCCTTCGCCCTCGCCGGCACGCTCGACGTGATGCCCCTGGCGTACGCCGACCTGGTCATCGACAACTTGAGCGCGGTCGCAGCCGCGCAATCGGGCGGCCCGCTCGGGGTCTCCTGGCGGGTGACGAACCAGGGGATCGGGCGCACCAGCAGCGCCGAGTGGGCCGATATCGTCCGGATCTCGCGCGATCCCGCCGGCCAGCAGGTGATCGCCACGGCCGTATTCAGTCATCTCGGCGTATTGGGCCAGGGCGAAGCCTATGAGCGCAGCGCCGAGGTCATGCTGCCCGAGGGCATTTCGGGCGCCGTCTATGTCACGGTCTCGACCGGCGGGCCGTTCGAGTTTCTCTACGCGAGCAACAACACGGCCAGCACGGGTCCGGTCAGCGTCACGCTCGCGCCGAGCGCCGATCTGCGCGTGGTCGATATCGCCGCGCCGGCGGCGGCCCTGGAAGGCGACGAGATCGAGATCACCTGGAGCGTCCTCAATGACGGTGCGGCACCCGCGACGGGAATGTGGACCGACCAGGTCGTACTGCGGCACGCGGGCGCGAGCTCGAGCGCGCTCTACCTGGGCGCGTTCACCTATGACCGCGGGCTCGATCCGGGCTTGAGCTATACGCGCAGCGAGCGCTTCCGCTTGCCGGCGAAAATCGAGGGCGCCTGGCAGGTGGAGATCGTCACCGATGCGGGCGGCGCGGTGTACGAACACGGCGCGGCGGCGAACAACAATGCGCTGCTCGACGACGCCGCGCTGGCGCTCGACCTGAAACCGCGCCCCGACCTCCAGGTCGGCACGGTCACGGCCCCGCCGCGCGTCTCCTCGGGCGGCACGGTGCAAGTCGCATTCACCGTGTTCAATCGCGGCACGGTCGCGACCAGTACGCCGCGCTGGCAGGACAACGTCTATCTGTCGCTCGACAACAAGCTGGGTGGCGACGACATCCTGCTCGGCAGCATCCAGAACGGCGCGGCGCTCGAGCCCGGCGAGGGCTACAGCTCGCAGACTTCGAGCGGCGTAGTGCCGCTGCGCTTCCGCGGCCCGGGCTTCATCATCGTGCTGGCCGATGCCTCCGCGAGCGTGGACGAGCATCCGGCGCAGAACGAAGCCAACAATGCCGTCGCCATCGCGATCCAGGTCGACCCGGTACCCTTGTCGGATCTCGTGACCAGCGCTGTCGTCGCGCCCGCGCAGGGCGTCTACGGCGGCGAGATCGAGGTGCGCTACACGGTCACCAACAAGGGCTCGGCTCCGACCGACCGCACTTCCTGGACCGACACGGTCTGGCTCACGCGCGACAAGACCCGGCCCAATCCCGGCGGCAATGGCGCCATCCTGCTCGGCTCGGCCGCGCACGAGGGACGCCTGGAGCGCGACCAGAGCTACGACGTGACGCTGCGCGTGCGCATCCCCGGGCAGATCGAATCGGGGGTGTACTACGTCACGCCGTGGGCCGATGCCTACGACGCGGTATTCGAAGATACCCTCGCCTCGAACTTGAATCCGGACGATCCGAACGAGCTCGACAACAACAACTACAAGGCGCGCGCGATCGACATCATCGGCACGCCGATTCCGCCGCTGCCCGATTTGCGCGTGGCCTCGATCACAACCAGCGCACCGGCAAGCGCGGATGTGGCGCTGACCGTGACCTGGGCGGTGGAAAACACCGGCGAAGGCTCGGCGGCCGATTGGATCGACACGGTCTGGCTCTCCGACATGCCCGAGCTGAATGCGCCCGGGGCGAAGCTGTGGCACCTGGGTGATTTCCAACGGGTCAAGTCGCTCGACTCGCTCGGCGCCTATGTTAACACCCAGAGCTTCCAGCTCTCGCCGGCGGCGAGCGGCCAGTACGTCATCGTCATGGCCGACACCGCGTTCGTCCCTTCGGTCAGGGAAACCGACGAGACCAACAATCGGCGCACCATCTCCGCCGCCGCGGCCACGCCGGCGGCGGACTTGCGCGTCACCTCGATCTCGACCCTGTCGCAAAACTTCTCGGGCGAGAAGACCACCCTGAGCTGGACCGTGGTCAACGACGGCGCGGCCGTGTGGGGCGGGACGCGGCTATGGTCGGACAGCGTCTGGATTTCGCCTGACCCGACCTTCATCGGCTCGCGCGCCGTGCACTTGGGCTCGTTCGTGCGTGCCGCCGGCAGCGGCCTCGGTCCCGCTGAATCGTATAACCAGAGCGCGGAGGTCACGCTTCCCGCCGGGATCGGCGGCGACTACTTCGTCTACGTGTTCGCCGATTACGGCGGCCAGGGCTTCGATAGCCAGGAGCACCTCAACGGCGGCGTCAACAGCTTCTCGCGCGGCTACTACGGCACGCGTGTCTGGGAAGGCACGCGCGGCAACAATCTCCAGCGCGCGGACATCGCGGTCACCTACCGGGAGCCCGATCTGCAAGTGACGCAGATCAGTGTGCCGCAAGGCGAGATTCGCTCGGGCGAAACGATCACGGTCTCGATGCAGGTCGAGAACCGGGGCACGCGCGCGACCCGCCAGTGGCTGTGGACCGATCGGCTGTACCTTTCGTCCGATCCTTCGCTCGATCCAGGCGATCTCGAGCTGGGCGAGTTCCTGCACGGCGGCGTGCTGGAGGCGGGCGGCGCGTACACGGTCACTACGAGCGTGCGCATGCCCGAGGGTGCCTCGGGGCCCTTCTATCTGATCGGCTTCACCGATTCGAACGTCGATGGCGCCTCCAGCGCAGGCGTGCCGGCGCCCATCGAGGTCGGGGGCGTGCGGCTGTGGAACGACGCAGTGCCGGAGTTTCGCGACGAAGGCAACAACATCCGCTCGCAGCCGATCGACATCACGCTGCGTGCCGCGGCCGATCTGAAGGTGTCGGGCGTCATCATCCCGGAGCGCGTGCGGGTCGGCCAGATCCTCGATCTCTCGTATACCGTGGTCAACGCCGGTGCCGGCGCCACCCCGCCCGATCAGTCCCGCTGGGACGACTGGATCTATCTCTCGGCCGATCCGTTCCTCGACCTGCGCGCCGACCGCTACTTGGATCGCGTCGCGCACAGCGGCGGGCTCGCGGCCGGCGGCTCGTACCAGGTCAGCCGCTCGATCCGGCTGCCGCGCGACATCGTCGGTGACTTCTATGTTTTCATCGTCACCGATCCGAACAAGCAAAGCGCGCGCGGGGCGGTGTACGAGAACGACAACGAAGCCAACAACGCCACCGCATCGGCCCAGCCGCTGCTGATCGAGTTGCCGCTGCCCTCGGACCTCGAAGTGACCGCCATCGACGTAGGTGGCGCGCTGGTCTCGGGCGAGACGGTGTCGATCGAATACGTCGTGACCAACACTTCGGCGCTGCCGGCCGAAGGCTCGTGGGCCGATGCGATCTATCTGTCCGCCGACAGCGATTGGGACATCGGCGATCGATTGATCGGCAAGGTGGCGCACAGCGGGGGGCTCGCCGCGGGCCAGGGCTACACCGGCAAGCTCACCGGGGTGCTGCCGCCGGTGCGCGAAGGCCAGTACCGCCTGATCGTTCGCACCGACATTTTCAACGAAGTCCACGAGGGCACCGCGCAGGCGCTCGGGGAGCGCAATAACATCGCTGCCTCGCCCGATCCCATCAGCGTGGACGTGCAGGCGTTGCATCTCGGCGCGCCCTTGGCATCGACCTTGTCGCCCGGGCAGATCCGACTCTACAAGGTCGAAGTGGGACCGAACGAAACCTTGCAGGTGGGCCTCACCACGCCGCAAGCCGCGGCCTCGAACGAGATCTTCCTGCGCTATGACGATGTGCCCGACGGCTTCATCTTCGACGCCACGTTCCAGAATCCGTTGCAGGCCAACCAGAGCGCGACGATTGCTTCCACCAAGGCGGGAACGTACTACGTCATGGTGCGTGGCCAGTCGGGGCCGAGCCAGGACGCGCCTATCACGCTGCTCGCGCGCACGCTGCCGTTCAGCATCACCAACGTCACGCCGGATCAGGGTGGCGACAGCAAGTGGGTGACCATGACGATCACCGGCGCGCGCTTCCAGAGCGATGCCATCGTCAAGCTGGTCCGGCCCGGCATCGAGGAGATCGAACCGGCCAACTATCGCGTGGTGGATGCCACTCGCATCATCGCCACCTTCGATTTCACCGGCCGCGATCGCGCGCTCTACGACGTCAAGGTCATCAACCCGGATGGTGCCGCGGCCATCGTGCCTTACCGCTATCTCGTCGAGCGCGCGCTGCCGATCGACGTCACCATCGGTCTGGGCGGGCCGCGGGTGCTGCCCGCCGGCACGACGGGACTCTACGGGGTAGCGCTGCAAAGCTTGACCAACGTCGACACGCCCTACGTCTACTTCGAGTTCGGCGCCCCAGAAATTGGCGTGAACGACGAGATCTTCGGCCTGCCGTTCGTGAGCTTCAATTCCAACGTGCGCGGCGCCCCCGATGCGCAGCGCACGGATGTGCCGTGGGCAAGCCTCGATTCGGAGGTCAATACCGACGGCTTCATGCTGGCACCGGGCTATGCCTTCGACGTGACCGCCGACGGCTACGTCGGCATGAGCTTCTCGGTGCTCACGTATGCCGGCTTGAAGGAGATGCTCGACCGCGACCCGGTGGCATTGCGGCGCACGCTGCTGGACGCGCTGCCCAAACCGTATTTCGAGATCGATCCGGCGAGCGGCCTGTCGGGCTTCGACATCCTGATGTCCGGGCTGGAGGAGCACATCGCCACCGCCGAAGAAATCCTCGACGAGTGCGATCCGCTCTACATTCCGTTCCGCTTCAATGTCATGTCGGCCGCCACGCCGATGACGCGCGCGGAGTTCGTACAGCGCCAAACCGATGACGCCAACGCGCTGCGCACCGCGATCCTCGCCGACGAGGGTGCGAATGCCGCACTGGTGAATCTCGCCGCCGACCAGGCGACCTGGGTGGCGAGCTATCTCGCCGCGCTGGAGGATGCCGGCCTGCTGCGGCCCGAGGACGAAGCGCCGCCGATCCGCCTCGATCCGAAGGTGGTGAGCCGCTTGGGCTTGCTCGCGACCGGTGTGCTGGTAGGCACCGCGGGCGAGCAGTTCACGACCAACTCGAGCCTCATCGCCTTCTTCGAAAAGATCCACCAGTGGTACGGCGACGAGCCCGGCAAGATGGCGCTGATCGATCACTACGAGACGCGCGAGTCCGAGGATTGCCCGCCGTACGACATTCCGGTGCCGGCGCTGCCGGCCTTCGACGATTACAACCTGGGGCTGTCGCACGCGACCTACTTCCAGGCGTTCAACGTGTTTTCGCCCTGGATGGGGCTGCCCGCGATCGGCGCGCTGCCCGACTTCGCCTCGGTCGCCGCATCGAACGAGCTCTCCGCGCTCACTTTCTCCGAGCTGCTGAACAGCGCCCTCGCCGGCGCCCAAGGAGCCTCGATCACCGGGCCGCAGGGCTACGGCACCAGCCAGTTCGTGCCGGCGGGCGAAGCGCTGCCGTACACCATCAGCTTCGAGCACGCCGCCGATGCTTCCGCCTGGGTCAACGACATCCAGGTCCTGACCCAGCTCGACGACGGGCTCAATACGCGCTCCTTCCGCCTGGGTGGCATCAAGATCGGCGACATCAACGTTTCCATTCCGACCGATCGGGCGAGTTTCCAGGGCGACTTCGACCTGCGCAACAGCAAGGGCTTCATCCTGCGGGTGAGCGCCGGCATCGATACCGCGACCCGCATCGCGAGCTGGCGCCTGCAGGCGATCGATCCGCTCACGGGCGAAGTGCTGAACGATTCGAGCCGCGGCCTGCTCGGTCCCAACAACGCGCAGGGGCGCGGCGCCGCCACGGTGAGCTATTCGGTCGCAGCCGCGTTCGGCGCGCAGACCGGCAACGCGCTGCATGCCCAGGCGAGCATCCTGTTCGACGCCGCTGCGCCGGTCGACACCCCCGACATCGTGCACATGCTGGATGCCACGCCCCCCGTCACGGCATTCACCGCGACGCGTATCGGCGCCGACGGCGCCGACTACGACGTGCGCTGGCAAGCGCAAGACGACGCCGGCGGCTCGGGCGTCAAGCACACCACCGTCTACGTCTCCGAGGACGGCGGCGACTGGAAGATCTGGCTGCGCCAGACCAACGCGACCTCGGCAGTCTACGAAGGTGTCGCCGGCCACGACTACGAGTTTCTCGCGCTCTCGACCGACCATGCGGGTAACCGCGAGCGTCCGCCCGCGGGCAGCGCGGCCCCCGACGACGGCTCGCGGCCGAATCTCGGCGCGCTGTTCGAGCTCGACCAGACCACCCAGGACATCGGCGATCCGCCGCCGCCGGGCAACCAGCCCTCGACCAACGACCTGTTCGTCGAAGCGCAGCTCGGCGTGCCCGCGCCGCGACCGACCGATGCCTCCGAATTCCAGGACGTGCTGCGGCCGTTCTCGGCGACCGCCTTCGGCACTGGCATTCCGCAAAGCCATGCCGACATCGGCCCGCTCGCGCTGCTGGTGCGCCCCGACGGCCAGGTGATCGCCAGCGGCGGCGCCAATCGCGGCCAGCTCTACCTGTTCGATCAGGACGGCGGTGACGCCGGCAATCCGTTCGCCTCGCTCGTCGAGCCCATCTTCGATCTGGCGCTCGATCCCAACGCCCGGCTGTGGGCGAGCACCGGCGGCGGTGCGCTGGTCGAGCTCGACCCCACGACCGGCGAAATCCTCGGCCGCTATGGCGACAGCATCACCCAGGCGATCGCTATCGATGCGGCGAGCGGCCTGCTCTATGTCTCGTCGGCTGACGGAGTGGAGCGCTTCGATCCGCTCACCCACCGGTTCACGCACTTCAGCGACCTGCGGGTCGACGATCTCGCGTTCTCGCCCGCGGGCGAGCTGTGGGGCACGACCTGGCCGCGGCGCGGCGACGTGGTCAAGTTCGATGCGCAAGGCCGCGCGCAGTCGATGCTGCGCCTGGGCACGCCGGTCGATTCCATCGCCTTCGGCCAGGCGGGAAGCAAGCTCGACAGCCTGCTCTTCATCTCCAGCCATACCGAGGTCGAAAAGCCGCACCAGGCGAAGCTGGTGATGGTCGACCTGGCGACGCTGCAGCGGGTCGATGTCGCGGTCGGCGGCCCGCAAGCCGAAACGCTCGCCACGACGCCCGACGGCCGGCTGCTGATCGCCAATTCGCACCAGGTCGACGTGCTCTCGCCGATCATCGCGCCCAGCGTGCTGCACGTCTCGCCGCAGGACCAGGCGATCGTGCCGCTGCCATTGGCGGCGATCCGTATCACTTTCGACCAGGACATGGCCGCGGTGGAAGCCTCGCGTCCCGAGTCGGTGCTCAATCCGGCCAATTACCGTCTCACGCTCGATGGCGGCGGCGAAGTCGCGATCGACGCCGTGCATTACGACGTCGAGACCAAGACCGCGACGCTCGTCTACCGGCCGCTTGCCGGCGGGCTGTACACGCTGGCGGTCCAGCCCACCGTGCGCAGCCGTGCTGGCCTGGAGATGACCGAGCCCAAGATCACTCACTTCGTCGCGGTGGAGGACTTCTCCGCGTTCGTGCGCATCGACTTCGAGCGCACGCGCTCGGAGCGCCTCGACCTCACGCTGTCGTACGACGTGCGCGTGACCAATACGAGCGCCTTCGATCTGATCGTACCGCTCAAGCTCATGCTCGACCCTGCGCGCTATTTCCAGGGCTTGCCGGCGGGCGCGTTCGATACTTCGGACGAGGGCTTGTGGCTGATCGATCTCGGCGCCGCGGTCGGCGGCGGCCGGCTCCAGCCGAACCAGTCGACCGTCACGCAGACCATCACCTTCGCCAACCCGGCCGGGCAGCGGGCGAGCATCGGCCACGGTGTCTACGCGCTGCCGTATCCCAATTCGGCGCCGCTGTTCGATTCCACGCCCGTCACCCAGGCGGCGATCGGGCAGGGGTACCGCTACGATGCGCATGCGGGGGACCCGGACGGTATCGCCGTGTCCTACCTGCTGTTGCAAGGCGCGCCGGGCATGACGCTCGATGCGGCGACGGGCCGGCTCGAATGGACCCCGGCGGCCGGTGTCGCGGCGCAAGCGAGCGTGGTGCTGCGCGCCTACGACACGCGCGGCGGGCATTCGACCCAGGCGTTCGCGATCGACGTGGCGGGCGGCAATCGCGCGCCGGTCGTGAGCGAGCTGCCGGCGCAGATCGATGCCGCGGAAGGTGTGCGCATTCTCCTCGAGGTGAGCGCGGTCGATCCGGAAGCCGAACGGCTGACGGTGTTCGCCGATCACCTGCCGCCCGCGGCGCTGTTCGATGCGCAGGCGCGCGCGATCGACTGGACGCCGGGCTACGACGCGGCCGGCGTCTACGACGATGTGCAGCTCATCGTGACCGATGGCGTGAACACCGTCGTACGCTCATTCACGCTGGTGGTCGCGCCGCGCAATGCGCCGCCTGCGCTGAGCGGCCCGGCGGATCGCACCGTGCGCGAAGGCGATCCGGTGCGCCTGCGCTTGATCGGCACGGATTTCGATGGCGACCCGCTGCGCTACTTCACCGAGTTCCCGCCGGCCGGCTCTTTCCTCGATCCGAACAGCGGCGAATTCGAATGGGTGCCGAGCTTCGTCCAGGCCGGCAGCTACACCATTCCGTTCAAGGTGAGCGACGGCAGCGCCCTCGCCGAGAAACAGCTCGTCCTGAGCGTCGTCAACGTCAACGCACCGCCCATCTTCGACACGTTGGGCGACTGGCGCACGTTGGAGGGGCAGACGCTGAGCTTCCGGCCGTTCGCGTTCGATCCCGACAATCCCGGCTACGTGCCGCAGGATCGATTGGGTAACGGCAGCTTGACGCCGCTCGAGGGGACCGCCGCCAGCGTGCACTATGCGGTCGAAGGTTTGCCGCCCGGCGCGAGCTTCGACGCAGAAGCCATTACGTTCAGCTTCACGCCCGGCTACGATCAGTCCGGCGACTACGTGGTGCGCTTCATCGCCACCGACGACGGCGACGGCACGGGGGTTGCGCTCACGCGCCACATCGACGTGCCGATCCACGTGCTCAATGCCAACCGCGCGCCGGCGGAACAGGCGATCGGCAACGTCACCGTCGATCGCGGCCAGGTGGTCGAGATCGCACTGTCGTTCCCCGATCCGGACGCCAACGCGGTCAGCCTCGCGGCGAGCGGCCTGCCGCGCTTTGCGACGCTCACCGACAACGGCGACGGCAGCGGGGTGTTGCGCATCGCGCCTGGCGCGGATGATCGCGGCGACCATGTCGTGAAGATCACCGCTACCGACGACGGCGACGGCGGCGGGGTCAAGGCGAGGCTTTCGACCACGCGCCAGTTCGTCATCAGCGCGAATTCCCCGGCCGAAGCGCCGCGCCTGGCACCGATCGGCGACAAGGTTGCGCTCGCTGGCCAGCCCTTGAGCTTCATCGTGCGCGCGAGCGACCTGGATCAGGATGCCTTGACGTTCACCGCCATGGGGCTGCCGCCAGGCGCGTCCGTCGTGCCTGGCGTGCAGTACGGCACGGCGCAATTCCAATGGACGCCGAGCGCTGCCGATCGCGGCACGCACAGCATCACCTTCACGGTGCGCGACGACGGCAACGGTGGCGCCGCCGCGCCGGCGGAGGCGAGCGAGACCTTCGATATCGTCGTGCGTGATGCCAACGCGGCGCCGATCCTGTTGCCGGTGGGTGATCTCAGCGTGGCCGAAGGTGCCGTGCTCGACGTGCAACTCGCGGTCATCGATAGCGACGGCGACCCGGTGACCTTCAGCGCCTCGAACCTGCCTGCGGGCGCGAGCCTCGATGCGCTGACCGGGCGGCTCACCTATGCGCCCACGCTCTTCGCCGCGGGCGATTACGGCGGCATCGTCTTGAGCGCGTCGGATGGCCAAGGCGTGAGCAGCGAAACCATCGCCATCGCGGTGGCGCAAACCAACCAGGCGCCCATCCTCGCCGCCATTGCGCCCCTCGGCGGGCAGGAGAACCGGCTCATCCAGTTCTTCCTGGTCGGGAGCGACTTCGACGCCGACGCGTTGCTCTACCGCGCCACCACCGGGCTTCCCGCCGGCGCGCACTTCGACGGCCCCACCGGTCATTTCGAATGGACGCCCGACTTCGATCAGGCCGGGGTCTACCTGCTGGGCTTCGAAGCCGCCGACGCGTCCGGCGCGAGCGACGCGCTTCAAGTCGAGCTTCGCATCGACGATGTCAATCGCGCGCCGGTGGTCACGCTGCGCAATCATCGGGTGCTGCTCGGCGAGCGCATCGCCTTCACCATCGGCGGCGCCGATCCGGATCGCAACGAGACGCTGCTGTTCTCCGCCGACGGACTGCCCGAAGGCGCGAGCCTCCACGCCCAAACCGGCGCGTTCGCCTGGACGCCCGGTCCGGGGCAGGCCGGCGACCATCTCGTGCTGGTGCACTTGAGCGACGGCAAGACGGTGACGACCGAGCCGCTGCTGTTGCGGGCGAGCGTCGAGCCGGTCGCGCCCGCGGTCGCCATCGAATTGACGCCGAGCTTCCCGGCGCTGCCCGGACAGCCGGTCAGCGTGACCGTGCTCGCCGACAGCTTCTCGGCGATCGCTTCGCGCGAGCTTCGCGTCGACGGGCAGGCGGTGGCGCTCGACGAGCGCGGTCGTGCGCTCGTGACGCCGAGCACGCCGGGGCTCATAACGCTGCTCGCGCAGGCCGTCGATATCGATGGCTTCAGCGGCCAGGCCGAAACGCTCATCAAGGTGCGCGATCCGCTGGATGTGCAGGCGCCGGTCGTCGCGCTTTCCAACGCGCTCACCGGCGCGCTGATTCGCGAGCCCGTATCCGTAATCGGCAGCGTGCTCGATGCGAACCTCGACCGATGGACGCTGGAGATCGTGCGCGAGGGCAGTGAAAGCACGCCGCTCACGCTCGCCGGCGGACGCGATGCGCCGGGCGCCGATGCGCTGCTCGCGACACTCGACCCGCGCACGCTGGCGAACGGCTTCTACCGCCTGCGCTTGAGCGCCTCTGACATCGCCGGTCGCAGCGGCGCGGCCGAGCTGCTCGTCGAGCTATCGACCGACCAGAAAACCGGCCGCTATACGCGCAGCGACATCGATGTGTCCGCGCTGCTGGCGGGCCACCGCGTCGATATCGTGCGCCAATACGATTCACTGGCAGCCGACGCCGCGGGCAGCTTCGGCAACGGCTGGCGGCTCGCGTTGCGCGATGTCGCCTATGCCAGCGATGCCGTCGGTCCGGCGGCGCCGCTGCGCCTGGATAGCCGCGTCTACTTGACCCTGCCCGACGGCAATCGCGCCGGCTTCACGTTCGCGCCGCTGCGCCACGAAGGCGCGGGCTATCGCTGGTACGAGCCGCGCTGGATCGCCGATGCCGGCATCGGCTGGTCGCTCGATTCGATCGAGGCCAAGCTGCTGCGCGCGGGCGATCGCTTCTACGACCTGGATTCGGGAGCGCCGTACAACCCGGCGCACATGACGCCCGCGCGCGCCCAGTTCGTGCTCACGGCGGCCGACGGTACGCGCTATCGACTCAACACAGCCGACGGCATTACCCAGATCGAATTCGCCGACGGCGTGGTGCTGGACGTGAGCGCGAGCGGCATCGCCGCCCGCACGGGCGAGCGCGTCGGTTTCACGCTCGATGCCGCCGGGCGGATCGGGCGCATCGTCGCGCCCGAAGGCGTGCTCAGTTACAGCTACGATGCGAACGGCAACCTCGTCTCGGTACGCAACCTGCAATCGTCCTCGGCCGCGCGTTATGCCTATGCCGATAGCCGGGAGCGTCTGACGACGGTAGCGAGTACGGCCGGCGGTGTGCTGATCGACTACGCGGCCGGCGCCGCGCCGGCGCCCATCACGGCGGATCTCGGTCCGGCGCTCGATTACCTCGCCTCCCCGTACCAGGGCGTCATCGCCGCGGGCGAGCGTGCGCGCTTCACACTCTCCGTGCGCGCGAGCGAAATCGCGGCCAGCGCATCCGGCGCCGCCCTGCTCGGCGTGGTTGTCGAGGCCGACCCGGGCAGCGCGCTGCTGCCCGCGGTGCCCAGCCTCGCCGGGCTGACGCCGATCGCGAGCGGCAGCACGGCCGGGCGCGCCTTCGTGCTGTATCGCATCGAGAGCAGCGGACTCGAGCTGCTGACGCTGAGCGGCGCGGCGAATAGCGGTGGCGCTTATGCATTGCGCGTATTCGCGGTGGGCGACGTCGATGGCGACGGCGTGGTCGATGGCGATGACATCGGCCGCATCGCGCTCGCACGCGGCACCAGCGCGGGCGAGCCAGGGTTCGACGCCGCGGCCGACTTCAATTTCGACGGCCGGATCGACGCGCTCGATTCGCAGCTCGCCTTCTCGAATCTCGGTTACTCGCCGAACCGCGCACCAATCATCCAGCCGGCGGCGTTGCTCACGCACACGGATCTCACGCTGCTCGACTCGATCGCCGGCATGGTGCTCGATCCGGAAGGCGATCCGGTCAGTCTGCGCATCGTCTCGGCCACGCACGGCGCGGCGCGCGCCGCCGGCGCCAACGGCATCATCGAGTTCATCCCGCAACCCGGCTATGCCGGCGCCGCCGAGATCGCGCTCATCGCCGACGATGGCTTCGCATCCTCGCTGGTCGGCGTCGTGCCGATCGAGGTGAGCGCGGCGCCCTTGATCGGGCTTTCGTTCACGCCCAAGCGCCCGCTGATGAACATCGGCGAGCAGATCACCCTCGTCGCGCACGGCGATTTCCTCGACCAGGGCGGCGTGCCGCTGCCCTTGTCCTATCTCGACATCGCGCTCACCCGCCCTGGAATCATCGCGATCTCGTCCGCGGGCGAGGTTCGCGCGCTCGCCGAAGGCGTCAGCACGCTCGCGCTCAGCCGCGGCAGCATGGTGGCGGCGACCACCTTCAGCGTGCAGGGCGCGATCGAGGGCGAGCCCGAGGGCGTCGAGGCGCCGACGCCCCCCGGAATCGACGTGCTGCCCGGCGCCCTGGTCCTCGCCGCGGGCGAGAGCGAAGGCTTGCGCGTCGTGCTCGCCGGCGCGGGCGACTACAGCGCCACGGCGAGCGGAACGCATTACTTCGTGCGCGACGGCCGCATCGCGGCGGTCGATGCCCAGGGCACGGTGCACGCCTTGGCTGCGGGGCGCACGGCGATCCTGGTCGTGCACGAAGCCTCCGAGGTCGAAGTCGACCTCAACGTGGTGGTACCAAGCGATGCCGGCAGCCTTGGCGCGGGGGGCGGCATTCTCGTGACCGCGGAAGGCGTACGGATCGCGCTGGCGCCGGGCGCGCTCACGCAGACGGCGGACATCGCGTTTCAGTCGCTGAGCGCCGACGAGCTGCCCTACCTGCTGCCGCAGCCGTTCCAGTACGTCGCTGGATTCCACCTCGAGCTCTCCGTCGAAGAGACGCTGCGCCCGGCGGGCATCACGCTTCCGTACAGCGGCGCGCTGGCGGCCGGCGCGGAGGTGATCGTCTATCGCGCGGGCGAGCTGCCCGATGCCCTGGGCAATCCGCGGCCGACCTGGTTCCAGGTCGGCGCCGGCGTCGTGCTCGATGCCGGGCGCATCGCGCTCTCGGCCTCGGTCTTCCCCGGCATCAACCAAGGCGGCGATTACGCGATCGCATTCGCGCCGCCGGAATCGACCGGCGCCATCCAGGCCAACATTGCCACGCAGTATCCGCTCTCACCCGTCTCGCGCGGGCTGTACTATGCCGTCGAGTTGGCGACCGGCCAGGTTGCGCAGCCGTTGCAATCGCCGTCGGAAGCCGAAGCTGCATCGGTCCTCACGACGACGGTGCTCGTCGCCGGGCTGGCGATTGCCGTGGGCCTCGCCATCTACAGCCAATATCTGCTGGCGACCGTCGGCGGGCACACGGTCGAAGTGATCGATTTGACCGATACGCGCGTGCCGCAAATCACCACCGCGGGCGTCGAAGTCTTCGCCGGCGGCATTGCCGCGGTGAACGTGGTGGTGAGCAACGGCCCGCTCGCCCCCGACCATCCGTCGAGCCCGCCGGAGATCACGGCCGTGTCGCTGGAGTTCGTCGCCGGCGCCGGCGGCGTGCTCACGCCCTATGTGGTATTGCATGGCGATCGCTTCAGCTATCCCGGCGCGCCGCACACGGTCGGCAGCCGCATCGAGGACCTCAAGGTCAGGTTCAAGATGGGCGAGCGCACCGTGGAAGTCCTCGGCAGCTCGGGCGACATTCTCCTGCCGAGCAACACCGAGCTGCGGGTCAAGGTGCCCAACGGCGTCGTGCTCGGGCTCGCCAGCATCCAGGTCGTGCGCGAGCAGGACGAGCGCCACGGCGGCACCGGCGTGAACAGCGTCAACCCGACCTGGGTGACGCGGCAGAAGCTGAGCCGCGAAGTGCGGCTCTTCAAGGACCCGGGCTATGTCTTCGTCGCGCTGCCGATCGATCGCATGGTCGGCGTCATCGATCCGGCCACGCAAGTGTTGATCGCCAAGATCCCGGTGCCGGGCGTGCCGCGCAACATCGCCGTCACCCCCGACGGCACGCGCGCCTACGTGACGCTGCGCTCCGGCGAAGGCGTGGCGCTGATCGATGCCATCGCGCTACAAGTCGTCAAGGTGCCGGCCGTCGGCGCGGCGACCAATGCGGCGACGGTAACATCGATGGGCAATGCGGCGAACGCACCCTGGACGCCGTTCGGCATCGCCATCGATCCCTTCGGCCGCTTTGCCTACGTCTCGGACGAATATCGCAACACCGTCTATCAATTCGACATCCGGCCCGGCGCCGACCGCCATACGCTCACCACCACCATGGGCGCGGCGCCGCAGGGCCTGCGCGGTATCGCCATCACCAGCGACGGCCGGCGCCTGTACAGCGCCGCACCGGGCAGCACGGTCTTCGGCTCCGGCGCTGGCAGCGGCTCCGGCGATTTCATCCTCGCGGCCGATCTCGAGCTCGTCAACAACGATACCGGCTTTCCCATCCCGCTCACGGCGCTCGATACCTTCATGGCGCCGTACCAGGCGGGGCGGCGCGAGCCGACCGGGGTGACCGCGGCGCCGGATCCGAGCAAGGTGCTCTTCACCAACCGATTGAGCGATCCCACCGGCGTCGGCGTGATCAGCGTGGGCACGTCCGGCTCGGGCAGCATCACGCGCTACATCGACATGAGCCTGGGGCTGGCCAACGACACTTTCGATCTGAACAGCGCGCAAGCCATCGCGATCCTGCCCGCGGGGACGCTCGCATCGCATCCCGGCCATCCCGAATACGCCTTCGTCACGGGCTTCAATCGCTTCATCCAGGGCGAGCCCTCGCACGATCCGGATGCGCCGAACGCGGCCGGGCGTGCACGCGCCGGTCTCGCCGGCGGCAATGTCGGCATCATCCGCGATCCCTTCGGCGCCAATCCGCAATTGGTTGCCGCGACGCGGCCGATTCCGTACTCCTTCCCGGACAACCTGGTGTTGTCCAACGACGGCAAGTACCTGTACGCGGGCTACCGCGGCACCGGCGCCGTATTTGTCTTCGCCGTGGAGGCGATATTGGCCGAGCTTGCCAACGCCAGCAACGCGAGCCAACTCGAGCGCGTGCCGCTCGACAACCTGATGAACGGCGACATCGCGCCCAACGCGGCGATCGATCTGCGCGCCGACTATCGCACCGAGGTGCCGCATCCGCTATTGAGCAACGACTATGTGTACAAGGTGTTCGATGCCGCGCGTGCGCCGATCGCGGCCGGGGTCAATGCGCAAGGGCTCGCCACCCAGCCCAGCGCCCTGCGCTTGACCGCCAGCGGCTCGCTGGGTGATGTCATCAAGATCGACCTCGCCACGCTGATCAACGCTCAGCTCGGCTTGAGCGCGTCGGTCGGGCTGTCGAAGTTCGGGCTCGATCTCGACTCCTTCGCCGGCGGCAAGGTGGCGACCCTCGATCTCGAAGACGGCGTGGGGCGCAGGGTCGTCACCACGGACATGACCGCCGCCGGCGCGGCGCCGGTGACGAGCCAGTTCAAGAACACCGGCATTTTCTATTTCGTCCCGACCATCGACCAGGAAGGCGCGCGCCGTAACGCGCTCGAAGGCCGCACCGTCTACGGCAACTTCAGCTTCGGCATGCCGAACGGCCAGATCCGCTCCGGCATGCTGACGATCAACGTGGACGCGGGCTATACCTCCTTCGCGAGCGGCAGCGCCCTGTTGTCGGCCTCGGTCGGGCAAGGGGGAACCAACAAGCCGCTCGACGTCTACCGGGTGCAGCAGCGCCTCGCCTATCTTGGCTTCACGGCGCACGGCGCCCCCGGTGTGGACGACGGCGCCCAGGATGTGCCAGTCGATGGCCGCGTGCGGGACAACAACCCCGGCGCGGCGGTCAACAACTATACCGTCGAAGCCATCCTGCTGTTCGAAGCCGCGACCGAGCCCGTCACGGTGAACGCTGCCGGCAACAATGTCATCGGCAATCCGTTCAATGGCCATGGCCTCATCGATGGCCGCATCGCGCCGCTCGATGCCACCCACGAATGGCTCAACGCGACCAACGCGCCGCGCTGGCGCGAGCTGATCGACCCGGCGCTCGGCGGCAATTTCGATATCTATCGCGCCCACGACGCCGCGGGCGCCTTCGCGTGGCACAGCCCGGCCGGCGCGCAGACCGAGCGCTTCGGCACGAGCTGGATCATGGATCTGATCGCCGCCGCGACCGCCCCGGCGACCGCGGCCGTCGCCGCCAACACCGGCGAGACGGTGCGCACCATGCGCATCAACGGCATCAGCGATCTCTACAGCGACACCCAACCCTCGCTGCACGGCACGCACAAGGCCGGTCTCGACATCGACGTCGACCTCGACGACGCCAACCTGGCGGCGCCGGCGGATACGATCACGCGCCCCGACGGCACGGTCAGCGGCGCGAGCAACGGTACGCCGATCGTCATCACCTCGAACGGCCACGGGCTGGTCACCGGCGACCAGGTCACCGTGACGGGTGTGTTGGGCAACGTCCACGCCAACGGCACGTTCACCATCACCCGGGTGAATGCCAACAGCTTCCGGCTCAACGGCAGCAACGGCGCCATCGTGGCAAACGTGAACGCCGCTTACGCCGGCGGCGGCCAATGGCGGCTCGCCCAGTTCACGGCGCCCGTGACCGCGGCGCAACGCATCCAGTTCTATGCCCACCCGCCGCAATCGTCACCCGACGACGTATTCATGGCGCGCAGCGATATCGAAGGCCGTGACATCGATCGCGTGCTGACGGCGGCGGAGCGGCGCGTGGTCTGGGACATTCTCGCGTTCCATCGCGCGGGCCAGGCGCTCGGGCTGTTCCAGGAGGTGTACGTCGGCGGCACGGGGGCGCAGGCGAATTACGCGCGGATCCGCCAGGTCCTGACCGACCTCGGCGTCCGCAATCGCAATGTCGCGAACCACCATGATCATTTCCACTTCGTCGGCAGGCCGGCAACGTTCGCGGGCCGGGTACCGGCGGCCGAGGCGCTGCTCGAAGCCTTTGGCGACAGCCGGCCGGAGGACGCGCTGGCGGACGGGGAATTACCGGCGGTCGATCCGGCCCTCGATACCGCGAGCGCGGGGCGCACCGTGCTCACGCTTCATCCGTATGCCGGCGGTGAATGGATCGCGCGGGCGTCGCTGCTCGAAGGCCGGTCGGGCGTGCTCACCGCACCCGTGAGCGGTATCCTCAGCGTGCGGGCCGGCCTGGATGCGGCGGGCGTCGCGGCGCAAACAGCGAACGTGCTGTTGATCGACGCCACGAGCGGGCGCTTGCTCGCCAACGAGACCGAGGGGAGCGCGGGCGAAGCGCGCTATCGCGTCATAGCCGGGCGTAGCTATGCCGTGCAATTCGCGGGCGACATTGCCGCGGGCGAAGCGGGCCGCGCGCTGGAGCTGCGCCTGGACGCATTCGATGGCTATGTCGCGCTTGCCGGCATCGACGCAGCGCACGCCGACTTCGCCGCCCGCGGCGACGGCTACGCGGTAGCCGTGATCGACACGGGTGTCGACTATCTCCATCCCGACCTCGCGGGGCGCGTCGTGCTCGGCCCGGACTTCGGCGCCGGCGACAGCGATCCGATGGATACAGTCGGTCACGGCACCCACGTCGCGGGCATCGTCGGCAGCGCCGATCCGCTCGTCACCGGCATCGTCCCCGAGGCCGACATCGTGGCGCTCAAGGTGACGCCCGACGCCAGCACCGACGCCTCGCTCGATGCCATCCGGCAGGCGCTGCAATGGGTGCTCGATCATCGCGAGGAGCAGCGGATCGCGGCCGTGACGCTCGCCTTCAGCGCCGCGTCTTCGCTGCAAGCGGAAGTGGAACGCTCGATCGAGCCCTTGTACCAGGCGCTCGCCGAGGCGGGCGTGCTGATCGCGGTCGCGGCAGGCAGCAGCTATGGACCGTCGATGGCGCCGGACAGCGTCAACGCGCTGGCTGCGAGCGAGCACGTGGTCGCCGTGGGCGCGGTCTGGGACAGCGCCGGCGGCTCGATCCGGTTCGCGACCGGCGCGCAGGACTTCTCGACCGCGCCCGATCGCGTGATCTCCAGCAGCCAGCGCGCTGACACGGTCGATCTCCTTGCGCCGGGAGGGCAGATCCTCAACCTGGATCGCGACGGAGGATTCGCGCTGCGTAGCGGCACGTCGATGGCCGCACCCATCGTCGCCGGCATGGCGGTGGCGTTGCGCGAAGCCGCCGATGCCCTCGGCATGACGCTCGGACCGCGCGATATCGCTGCGTTGCTCGCTGCGAGCGGTGCCCCGGTCTACGACGGCGACGACGAGGACGACAACGTCGCCAATAGCGAGCGCGAGCTCAGGCGGGTCGACCTGCACGCGGCCTTGCGCATGCTTGCGAGTGCGAGCAGCGCCGGCGATCTGAGCGCGTGGCGCAGTGCGCTCGATGGGGTTGCCGGCGCGCCGGCGGGGCTCTCCCCGAGCGCCGTGGCGGCAGAATCGTTCCAGCCGGACTTGTCGGTCGCGGATACCGCCGTCGTGACGCTGGCGGCGGATGGCGTGCTCTCGTTCGCGCCGGGGCCGATCAACGCGACGCTGCAAAACGGCGGCTTCGATATCACCGATCCGGACGACGGGCCATTCGGTTGGTCGCTGCGGGGCTCGGCGAGCGTGGAGGCGGGCGCGGGCGTGCTCGTCGAAGACAGCCGGATCACCTCCGAGCTGTCGCAAGCCTTGGTCGTGCCGCACGACGCGCTGGCGCTGCGATTCACGATCGTTTCCACCGCGTTCGATGTCGCCGAGGGCATCCCGCCTGACGCCTTCGAAGTGGCGCTGCTGGATGCGGGCACTGGGCAGGCGCTGTTGAGCGCGGTGGGGCTGACGTTGAGCGATGCGCTGCTGAACGTGCAAGCCGATGGGGAAGTGTTCAAGGCCGCCGGGGTGATGCTCGGGGGGGTGTTCGCTGCAGGCGGGAGCGATAGCCCGCTCGAGGTGACGATCCCCTTGAGCGGAATTGCCGCGGGGCGCGCTGTGGCGCTGTACTTCGATCTGCTGGGGTTCGGTGCCACTGGCA